>CALDWW010000061.1 GCA_937924335.1 uncultured Gammaproteobacteria bacterium | reverse complement strand
CAGGACCACCGCCAGGGCGATGACCAGCGAAAAGAGGCCGCGATAGCGCCCTTCTCCCAGTCGCTGAACCAGCCTCGCTCGCTGATCCACACCGACGGCCGGGAACAGGTGGG
The DNA here is from genome assembly GCA_937924335.1 of uncultured Gammaproteobacteria bacterium. GTDB lineage: Bacteria > Pseudomonadota > Gammaproteobacteria > Steroidobacterales > XN24 > JAHEFR01. The sequence continues at coordinate 24,525 of CALDWW010000061.1, read as the reverse complement.
ACACGGCCCACAACAAGACGCCGAGTATCAAAAGTGCCATGTCATCGCTCCGCGAGACTTTCCAGTTCAGAGCTTACCCGAACCGGCCCACAGCGGTTGGTGGATCGCAACCGGGGAGGGAGTTCACTCCGGGGGATGGCGCTGCCGCCCGATCGCGCCGGGAGAGGGTCAAACTACCCGTGTCACACTCAATACGGACGGCGTGCGGTGTTGTTGCCCGATCAATCCAACTCCACAGCATCAAAAGGACGGGATATTCGCGGCCCACCCGCTGTCAGTTAACTGTAGGGTATCGGTCGCCAATGGCTGCCGATACGGCGCCCGATCCCAAACGAGGAGCGATTCGATGAGTCTTCCCCGACCTCTCTCTCCACGCCAACCGGTTCCCGAACTGGAACTGCCGTTGGCCGGCGGCGGCCGCTGGAGACTGTCCGAGCAGCAGCCCGAGCACTTCACATTGATCGTCGTCTACCGCGGACTGCACTGCCCGATCTGTTCGGGCTATTTGCGGGATCTGAACCGCAAGCTTCCCAAGTTCGCAGGCCTCGGCGTTGACGTCATCGCCGTCACCAACGATCCCGAAGATCGAGCTGAGAGGGCGAAGGCGGAGTGGGATGTGGACGATCTTTCGATCGGTTACGACCTCGACCTGAATGTGGCGCGTGACTGGGGCCTGTACATTTCCAGTGGTCGCGGCATGACATCGGCTGGCGTAGAGGAAACGCCATATTTTGTAGAACCCGGGCTGTTTCTGGTGCGGACCGATGGAACCCTCTACTTCGCGTCGGTTCAGACCATGCCCTTTGCGCGGCCCAATTTTTCAGAGGTGCTTCAGGCGCTGGACTTCGTCCTCAACAACGACTATCCGGCCCGCGGTGAAGTCATCGACTTCCCGAACTGACCAAGCTGGGCTACTGACATCTTTCACCGCGATCTCAACAGCCGCGGATACGGAATAACACAACGGAGCAATCACCATGTCCGACAAACTGCAATCCGTCACGGAGCAGAGTTTCAAGGCCGATGTACTGGATGCCGAGCGTCCGGTTCTGATCGATTTCTACGCTGACTGGTGTGCGCCCTGCCGCATGATCACGCCCATGGTCGAACAGCTGGCCGAAGAGTTCGCCGGCAGGGTGGAGTTCCGCAAGGCGGATCTGGACCAAATCCCCCGGGTTGCGGCCCGATTCGGCGTCCGTAGTCTACCTACCCTGATGTTGTTCAAGGACGGCAAACCGCAGGAGAGCCTGGTCGGCGCGGTCGCTAAACCGACAGTGTCACAGCTGTTGGACAGGCACACCTGATCCGCGGTCCCGCGCGGAGTCAGGCCCGACGCCGCGGGCAATTCTCGATTCGGGCTTCAGAATAGATCGCCCTGGGCCGGCTCCCTGGCTCTGGCTGTCTCTTTCGCCGGCACCAGGCTCATGGCCCGCTCGGCCATGGCGGTGATCGTCAGCGATGGATTGACGCCCGGGTTCGCCGGCACGGCTGAGCCATCACAGATCATCAGATTCTTATAGCCGAATGCCAGATGCCCCTCGTCGATGACTCCGTCGCCGGCGTCGTGACCCACGACGGCTCCTCCGAGGATGTGTGCCGTCATCGGGATGTTGGCCGTGGCCTCCAGGATCACCGACTGCGGCACGCCGCCAGTCTGTTCAGCCAGCCAGGCCGCGGCCCTGTTGCCGGCATCGATGTATGTTGGATTCGGTTTCTCCGGATCCTGCTCTGTCTTCAGGCTGGTGCCAAGACCGAACCAGCGGCGTTTGGTCCTGAACGCAATGGCGTTGTCCAGTGTCTGCATCACCAGGAGGATCAACGTGCGCCGGGCCCAGCCAAAGGGCCAGAGCGTCTTGAGGAAGCGGACAGGATGGCGGAACACGTTGCCCAACAGCATGAACGGACGAGTAAGCCGCGAGCCCTTGCCGGTCAGCAACGTGAACAGATTGCCCATGAAATCGCCGCGCTCCCCGTAGGTCACGAACTCGATATGGGTGTCCTTGTCCACGTCGATGCTGGCGCTGATCGCGACACTGTTCCAGGGTTTGATCGAGTCGTCGGGCAGAGTGACCGCCAGGATCGATTCGCTGTTCGTGCGCACGAGTTCGCCGAGTCGGTCGCTCAACCCGGGCAGAGAACCACGATGCTTGCAGTCGCCCAGCAGGCGATTGGTACCTAGGGCGCCAGCCGCCACGACCACACCGCGGGCCCGCAGTGTTCGACGTCGCTTGTTGAGCCAGGCGCCCGGGCGTCGGATGGACACCACATATCCATCACCGCCATCTTCTGCTCCGGCTGGCTGGATGTCCTCCACCTGCGACTCGGGATGGATCTCGGCACCCGCCTTCTCCGCAAACCAGAGATAGTTTTTTACCAGCGTATTCTTGGCGCCGACGCGGCAACCGACCATGCACGCACCACAGCGTGTGCAGCCGGTGCGCGGCGGCCCGTCGCCGTCGAAGTACGGATCAGGCACCTCGACGTCGGGCTCGCCGAAGAAGACGCCGACCGGCGTGCGCCGAAACGTGTGGCCCATGCCCTCGTTCTTGGCGATGCCTTGCAACAGCGCGTCGCCGGGGCTCTCGAACGGAACCTCCTGTACGCCGAGCATCCGCTCAGCGGTGTCGTAATGGGGTGTCAACTCGCTGTCCCAGTCATGCATGTCTGCCCACTGGGGGTGAGAGAAGAAGCTCGGCCTGGCCCGATACAGCGTATTCGCGTAGACGATACTGCCGCCACCCACACCGGCGCCGCTGGCGATGAACACATCCCGGAACGGTGTCAGCCGGAGTATCCCTCGCAGGCCGGCGAACGGCGCCCACAGGAAACTGCGGAGATTCCAGGCCGACGCTGCAAAATCGTCATCCTCAAAACGCCGGCCGCTCTCCAGCACGGCGACGCTGTAGCCTTTCTCCGCCAATCGCAAGGCCGAGACGCTACCGCCGAAACCAGAGCCGATGACGAGCCAGTCGTAGTCGTAATCTTCCATCGACATCCTCGAGCCGTCGTTTCACAAGGAACGGGGCATCTTTAGTGTAAGCCATGCCACAGGAAAGCCAGCCAGGCAGGCCTGTTTCGCCTGGTGGCAGGCTCGGTACCCCGCCCCCGTCGTCTGGCGGCCCAGGCTCAGGCCGGCTCCGCCGTGCCGCTGCGCTTCACTTCAGCCTCCAACCAGCCCATGAATGCGCGCGCGCCGGTCTCATCGATCAGGTTGCGCGCATCATCCAGGACCGTCCGGATTTCGGCCTCGTTCGCCGACCGGTCCTCGGCCCCCAGTGCGCACGCCAGGCTGAGACAGGCCGGGATCTCCCAGAGCCGGGTCCCGTACTGGCGTGCCTTCGCGAAAGCCTCGCGCGCCGTGGTGACCGCCTCGGCTGCATCACCCTGTCGCGCCAGCGCCTGGGCCAAACAAGCCAGCAGGATGGGTTCATGATCCAGTCCGATACGCCGCTCCCTTGCCAGCGGGAGGATGGACCTGGCGGCATCGGCCGCCTCCTCGAAGGCCTCGCCCGCAAGATGCACCAGGCTCAGGTTGACGGCGGCGCGCACCCGGGACGACAGGGCGCCGACGCGTTCCGCGATCTCGATCGACTCACCGATACGGGCCCGTGCAGCATCGACGTCACCTTCCAGAGCCGCGGTGCGCGCCAGGCTCCCGAGTGCCCAACCGAGGATCTCCGGGTCACCGCTACGGCGCGCCTCGCGGGCCACCTGTCGCAGTTCCTCGCCACCCGTCTGGGAATCTCCCTGGAGGAGCAGTATCTCTCCCCTGCAACAGCGAAGATAAAGGGAAGGTGTCAACTCGAAGAACTCCCTGCCCGCTTCGGGTTTGCCCTGCAGTGCGGTCAACGCCTGCCGGGCGGCGGTAAGGCCCTCGGACAGGCGGCCGGTGGAGATGAGCGCATGGATAGGCGGGCCGAGAGGCTCCAGAACCAGGGCCGGATCGCCCGTGGCCTCGGCGATCTTGCGGGCTTCGGCGAAGATATCCAGAGCCTCCTCGATACGCCCGGCCATCATGCGCGTGACACCGAAGAACAGCCGGATGGCCACCTGACTCGGCACGTCTTCCAGGCGCGTCGCCAGCTCCATTCCTTCGGAGAACAACTGCTGGGCATCCTCTTCCGCGATACCGAGACGCCAGCCCAGGTTGAGCATCCGCCAGCGGGCCCTGAGAGCCAGTTCATCGGTCTCCGCTGATGGCGCAAGCGTGGCCACCAGGTCACGCACATTCTCCCAATGCTCGTAGGCTGCGGGCAGGTCATTGCGACCGGCCCAGCGGGCTGCGCGCTGGTGCCAGCTGGCAGCCTCCAGAACCTCGCCGCTCTGCTCGTAATGATGGGCGATCACGGATGCCTTACGATTCGGTCGATCGCCCGCTAGCGCCTCGATCGCCTTGGCCACGGCCCCGTGAATCTGCCGGCGATGATCCGCCAACTGCGCCGCGTACGCGACCTCCTGGGTCAATGGGTGGGCGAAGACGTACTTCTCGCGTGGATAAAGTGATATAGGGAATATGTATTCCGCCTCCGACAGCGCGCGGATGGATTCGGCCACCTCCGCGGGCGAGAGATCGGTCACGCGCCTCAAAACATCAATGGCGAACTGCCGGCCGATCACCGCGGCCAGCATGAGCACTCGCTTATCCTGTTCATCCATGCGGTCGATCCGCGCCTCGATCAATGCCTGTATCGAGGCAGGTACGCCGATCTCCGTAATCGGGGCCACCAACCGATAGGCGCCGCGGTTCCCCTCCAGCCGGCCCTCCTCGTCCAGCGAACGGACGATCTCCTCCAGGTAGAGCGGATTTCCTCCCGCGCGTTCGCCGATCAGGCGTTTCAATTCATCGAGGCTGCCGTCGTTGCCCATGAGATTTTCGAGGAGTTGACTGACCTCGGGATCCGCTAGTGGCCCCAGGGTCACCTGGGCGTAGTTGGTCCGCCCCGACCAGGCGACGTCGTACTCCGGACGGAATGTGAGGATCAGCAGCGCGCGCACGGCCGGAATCGAGTCCACCAGTTTGCTCAGGAATTCCTCGCTGCCCCGATCAATGCGATGCAAATCCTCCATGAGAATAACCGTGGTCCTGCGTCGGCATTCCGCCAGCAGCAGACTGCGCAACGCGTTGAACAGGCGTCTCTGCCGGGCCTCGGGGTCTATGTTCACCGGGACTGCGTCAGGCTCCGGGACGCCGAGGAAGTCGAAGACCAGCGGCAGGCAGTCCAGCAGCCGCCCGTCGAGCAGGGCCACGTGCCCGGCGATCCGCCTGCGTACGATCTGCGGCGAGGCGGACTCGTCGATGTCGAAGAAACGCCTGAACAGCCGCACGACCGGCCACAACGGGATGTGCACCCCGTGTGGCACGCCGTAGACCTCGATAACGTTTGTCCGTCTGGCATGGCAGGTCGATACGAACTCGTAACACAGGCGGGTCTTACCCGTGCCGGCTTTGCCGGCAATCCCCAAGACCGTGCCCTGCCCGTCGCGGGCATGGCCAAGGGCCTGCTCGAGAGCTGCCGTTTCCGCCGCCCGACCCACGAAGCGAGTCAGGCCGCGGGCGCGTGATATGTCGAGGCGTGTCCGCGTGGGGTCTGCGGTCCGCAGGCGAAACACCTGGATGGAATCCTCCATCCCCCTTACCCGACAAGGTCCAAGCGGCTCGAGGTCGAAATAACCCTCCACCAGGCTGGCGGTAGCCGCCGTCAGATAGATCGTGCCCGGTTCGGCGATGCTCTGGACGCGCTCTGCGAGGCCTACGACCTGACCCTGGGCCGTGTAATCCATGCGCAAGTCATCGCCGATGCGCCCGACGACGACCTCGCCTGAGTTCATGCCGATGCGGACCGCGAAATCAAGACCCTGCCGCAAGCGCAGATCGGTCGCGTAAACCCGCAGTCGGTCACGCAGATAGAGCGCGGCCAGACACGCTCTCTGCGCGTGATCCTCGTGGGCCACCGGCGCACCGAACAGGGCCATGATGCCGTCACCGGTGAACTGGTTGATCGTGCCTTCGAAACGATGGACGCCGTCACCGAGAATCTGGAAGAAACGGTCCAGAATACGGTGCCACTCTTCGGGATCGACCCTGGCCGCGAGATCCATCGAGCCCTTGACGTCCACGAACAACACGGTGACCTGCTTGCGCTCGCCCTCCAGTGCGGATCGCGTGGTCAGTATCTTCTCTGCCAGGTGGCGCGGCGTATAGGGTCGCGTGGAATTGCCGGCCTGACCGAAGATGGGCAGCAGGGGCGCGCCGCAGTGATTGCAGAATTCATTCTCCGAAGGATTCGCCACGCCGCAACGATCACAGTGGACGGCCTCGATCAGCGCATGACCACAGCGACCGCAGAAGCCTGCATCGTCAGGGTTATCAAAACTGCAGTCTGGACATTGCATCGTTTGTGACACGCGGCTGACTGTGAAGCCGGCGGGGCCTGCCGGCAAGGGACAAACATATCCGTACGGAGACAGAGTGTAGCGTCCCATACCGCGCCACGGGAGGCGGGCCAGACATCACCAGGGCGCAATTGCTACACGAACGCCTTCTCGACCGAGTGGCAGCACCCTCCTCCGGCCCACACGGCATCGCATGCCGTAGCCATGATTATATGTAATGTTATATCTAGATATATGGTTTAACTTATTATATTTATTTATTTTATATTCTCATATATGCAACCCATGAGATCTCCTGACACGTGACTTGGACAGCTCCGGAGCAACCTCGGCCGCGAGCGGCAAGATATGAAGCGCGGTACCGACAAGAGCCCCGTCACTGTCGCACCGCCACTCACCGGCCATGGAGCGTCCGTCTACAGTACTCACTCACAGGACGGGCGTTGCGACTATCAGCTGCAACACAAAAGCTCAACTCCGAGTGTCGGTAACGCAGCCCGGAACCGCCGGCGCCGAGCCGTTTCGATCATGCCACGTGTTTCCGACTCGCGTGGCAGTGGCGGCACCGGACAACACATTGTGTATCGACTACCCGCCCTGCTCCGGTATCCTAGGCGCGGTCGTCGGCGAGGGATCCCGGATGTCTCTACTCGGAGAGCTAAAGCGCAGGAACGTTTTCCGCGTATCGATTCTCTACCTCGTGGCCGGCTGGGTATTGCTGCAGGTCGCCGACATACTGTTCCCCGCGCTCGATATTCCGGAGTGGGGGATCAACCTGATCCTGGGCCTCCTGATCCTGGGGCTCCCCCTGGTCGTCATCTTCTCGTGGGTCTACGAGCTGACACCTGAGGGGATCAAACGTGAGCGGGACATCGACCGCTCGGAGTCCATCACCCACACGACCGGCCACAAGATCAACGCTCTCATCGTGATCTTGTTGCTAGTCGCCATCGGCGTCGTGGCCGTCGATCGCCTGGTCCCCGAAAGCCACGACGATGACACGGCTTCATCTACAACACAGACTGCGCCGCCAACGCGTGACGAGGGGCAGGCCTCGTCCGAAGAGCCGGGCACCGTGGCCGAACCGGCCGAGATCGCGGCCGGCATGTTCCTGAATACCGCACCCGAACAATCCGTGGCCGTTCTGCCTTTCGTCAACATGAGCGGCGATGCGGAGAACGAATACTTTTCCGATGGGCTGTCAGAAGAACTTCTGAATGCACTGGCCGGACTCGACGGCTTGTTCGTGGCCGCCCGCACTTCGTCTTTCCATTTCAAGGGGCATACCGGCGACGTGGGGGACATGGCCCGGCAACTCAAGGTGAGGAATATCCTGGAGGGCAGCGTCCGTAAGGCGGGCACCAGGGTACGGATTACCGCGCAGCTGATCGACGCGACTAACGGCTATCACCTGTGGAGCGAGACCTTCGATCGCCAGCTAGATGACGTATTTGCGGTACAGGACGAAATCTCCCGCGAAGTGGCCGGCGCGCTGAAGGTCACCCTGCTGAGCGAGGAAGACGCCCTGGTCGAGAAACCCACCGAAAACATGGACGCCTATCTCGCCTACCTGCGCGGGCAGCAGCATCTCCACGCGGGTGGCACCGATGGATACAAGCGGGCAGTCGAGGCGTTCGAGGAAGCCGTGACGCTGGACCCGGAATTCGCGGAGGCTCATGCGGGTATCGCCATGGCATGGGCAAACCAGCTGGAGTGGGGGAACATCGACCGTGACGAGGCGATCGGCCCGATCAAGACGGCGGCCGACCGGGCCATGGGCCTGGACCCGGACCTGCCCACGGCATTGACTGCCCACGCGACGGCGATACTCGTCTCGAGGCTGAATAACGAAGTGGATCCCCGCGTCCTCAAGACCCTTGAACAAGCGCTGGCCGTGGACCCGGACGATGTGCAAAGCCTCGATGCCTACGCGAACGCACTCCAGCAAGCCGGCCGGAATGAGGAGGCGCTCGAACCGCTGGAGCGTGGTCTCGCCCGGGATCCGCTCTCCGCTGATCTGCAGATGAGCCTGGCCCGGGTACTGTCCTCGCTGGAACGTTTTGAAGCTGCGCGCCAGAGATTCCTGTCCGCCATGGAACTGGCACCGGATCATCCGCAGCCCCCTGACGGCATGGCTTTTATCGAGCGCGGACTTGGCCACTACGGCGAGGCCATCAAGTGGCAGGTCAGGGTGATCGACCGGGACCCGGCCGACACGTTCAGCCGGCTGGTCATCGCCAGCGACTACGTCGAATTGGGCGATCTGCAACGCGCCGCTGCCTGGCTGGGGATCGCGGAACAAATGCAGGGGCGGGCGGGCATGATTGCCTCCACCAAGGCGGCCTTGCTGTGGCATCAGGGCGATCGCGACGAGGCCGTCGCGGTATCCGAGGCGGCTTTCGCCGCACAGCCTGAAGGACAGACGGCGCCCGGATTCACGTCACCGATCCTGTTCGGGCACTATCTGTCGACGGGCGCCTTCGAGCGGGCGATCGCAGTCCAGTTCGACGACCAGACACTGCCGGAGTCGCCGCAGCAGGGGGTCAGACTGCGACGGGGGCAGGCGACTGATCTGGCCCATGCCGCGTTGCTGATCGGCAAACGCGACGGGCGGGCGGCAGGCGACGAACGGGTGACGCAGCTGCTGGAATGGGTCGATGCCGCCGACGAGAGCCAGATTCAGCCGCGGGCCGCCCAACTCCTGCGTTGCAGTTTACAAGCCATGCTTGAGCGCGCGGAAGCAGCGGTGCGAGAATGCCGGGCCGCACAACGTCTCGACCAGCAATGGCTGGCGCTGGCCTATCCGATCGGACCTACCCTGGATCCGATTCGCGACACACCGCAGTGGCGCAGCTTTATGGACGAGATACGCGCCGACCGGGCCCGGCAACTGGCGCAGTTCCGAGCCTCGGGCGAGGAACCGGCGCCTCGTTAGTCGATATCGGCAGGGCCTGACGACCGCCTGCCTGATCGCGCGTTCACATTGGCCTGCGGGGCCTCAGCTTCCATCCAGGCCCGCCATACCCTACGGCGTGCCCAGCGCCTTCAGGGCTCGCTCCGTCGCCCGCAGCAATGCCTGCGGCCCGACCGGATCGCCAGTGGCGACCTTCATCCACATGTCCGGCGTCACGTTTCCGGTGCGACACATACGTTCAAACTCGACGCCGAGTGCGTCGACTCGTGTGATGTGACCCTCGATCTGGGCGGCGATCATCTGGCCGATGGCGTAATTGGGTATATAGAGTCGGTTGCTGATCATGTGCGAGTAGACCGCCAGCAAAGTCACGTCCCGGACCCCTGTGACCGGGCCGAATGACTCGTTCCAGACATCCTTCGCGATCTGCAGCACGGCCTCTTTGAACTGTGCTGGCGTTGCCTCGGGATGCTCGTACATCCAGCGCCAGGCCCGCATGTCGACCAGGGCGACGGCGGTTATCTCGGCGCCGCCCCAGAAGCTGTCCAGCACCATCAGCGCACGACTCTCCTCATCCGCATCGGCCAGCCCGAGCAACTCGAGATCGCGGTCCTGGAATACGAATGCCAGAGCCTCGGTGAATGCCGTGTTGGGCACCCCGCGAAGCAGGTAGTGATCGACCTCCTCCAGGGAGATCACCTGCTCGACGTTGTGGCCCATCTCGTGCACCGCGATGTTGTAGCCCTTGTAGTCCATCCCCTGCGGACCGACCCGCGTCCTCAGGTGTGACTGGGCGCCATGCATGCCCAACGGCCAGGCATGGCCGGAACCTCGTGCCGGATCGACCGTGATCTGTGCGGCGATCTCCCGCGCCCGGTCCGCCGGGAAACCCAGCGCCTCCAACATGCGCGGGATGTCGGCGTCATAGGCCTGGGGAGTGGGATAGCGCCCTCGCGTGATGGCGTTGAGTTCCACTTCGGTGTAAGCGCCGCGAGGTCGGAATCCCACGTACCAGATGTCGAAGGGTTCCAGCGGACGGCCGAGACGCTTCCCGACGACTTCCGCCACCCGACCCAGCAATGGTGACGAGAGGATCTGCCTGAACATGGCCTCGGCCTCGGCCTCTGAGATCTCACGTCCTTCGTCGAATACCCTGGCGATGTAGGTAGGGGCAGACGGCGAATACCTGTCCACCTGCTGCTCGGCGCGGAAGTTGTTCAGCCAGATCCGGTAGCGGGTGTCGGGTTCGGGCGCCTCGGCGATCTGCAGGTCCAGTGGAACCGGATCGTCCGTGTCCGAAACCGCTGCGGGCGTGACTTTGTTCGAAAAGGGATCCCAGTCCACGTGAGGATTGTCGATAACGACCTGGGGGATGCTCTGATCGACGATGCGTTCCATGACGCGCTGGATCATGCGTTGCTTTGCGAGCCCCTCTTCCGAATCGGAATAGTCCGCCTTTATCTCGTCCCTCAGGTTCCAGTGACTGAGCAAACGCAGACCCGGCGGGAACAACCGCTTGCCCTTCTCGTCCACGAGATGATGCATGTAAATGTTGTAATCGGCGATGTACTGATCCGCCTCCGCGCCTGCCCGCGACAACGCCTGCTCGACTTCAGTCGGCAGGCGTCGTGCATACCTGAGCGCCAGGCGCGCTTCCGCCCACTGCCGCCGGCTCCACGCGTCGCCCTCGGCGAGACGCTGCTCCAGGGTGGTTACCGGAAAATTGAGCAGCACGGTGAACGCCAGCTTGTTGGCGAAGAAATCCTCGCGGAAATGATCGGCGACAGAGTACGCAGCCGAGATCCTGTCCATCGGCAGGATGGGCCCGAGATCGAGGTCCGTCTGGCTGCGCATGGCCAGGCGGATCTCGTTGGCATGTCCGTACAGCTTCTCCAGGAGAAACTCGAATCTCTCGAACGTCGTATCCAGGGTCGCCTGGTCACTGGCGAAATTCTCGAGAACAAAGTCCTCGAACATCGCACGTTCACCGTCTCCAGCGCGCCAGTAGTCTGCCACCTGCTCCAGGCCGCGGTGGATGCGGGCGCGCTGGCTCTCGCCATGCCGGGAGACGAGTTCGGTCTCGAGGGCGGCGGTCGCGGCGGGCATCCATTTCATAGTCGTCGGTCCTGCAATGGCGGAGGAGAACAAGGAGACGGTGGCTCCGTGGCCAGAAGCTGACGGAAGTATCGCCAGGGCCAGGGCCAACAGAGTGATGCGAGTCGGGAGCATAGCCTTCACCAGGTTCAGGGGTCTGTCATTCATTGGAGTCTAGCCGTTGCAGCCGGCATGCGGATGCGGTCGATTCCGGACTGCTCAAACTTCGCGTACTCCGATCCCGTCAGGCCGGCGCACTGCATCCAGACGGTGTATCTTACCGGGAGAGGATAGAGGCCAACGCCTGACAGGGACACATGACGTCGGGATACTACCTTTCCAAGAGCAAGATCCTTTCCGGCTGGCAGTGCCACAAGCGGTTGTGGCTCGAAGTTCACGATCGTGACAAAGCAAGGGTGTCTGCAGCGACCGAGCACGCCTTCCAGGTGGGCCATGAAGTCGGCGAGATTGCACGACGGGTGTTTCCGGACGGCGTACTGATCGGACACGATCACTCTCTGCATCTGGCGTTGGACGAGACCGCCCGCCGTCTGGCCGAGCCCGGACCCCTCACATTGTTCGAAGCGACGCTCAGTTACGAGGGCGTTCTCGTTCGGACAGATGTCCTGATCCGGGACGATGTAGACAACATCCGCTTGATCGAAGTGAAAGCATCCACCCGGGTCAAGCCGGTCAATTACATCGATTGCGCCGTCCAGGCCTGGGTACTGGCCGGTGTCGGCTGGCATCCGGCTCGGGTGGAGCTGGCCCATATCAACAACCAGTTCATTTACCCGGGTGACGGACAGTACGGCGGTCTGTTCTCATTTGTCGACGTAACTGACCGGGTCAGCCCTATGCTGGAACACGTGCCGCGATGGCTGATCGAGTACCGTGAAACGCTTGCCGGCGAGATGCCGTCTATCCGTATCGGCCCGCACTGCCGCAACCCCTACGAGTGCGCGTTTCTCGAATATTGCACGCCGCGCCAGCCCGACTATCCGGTACGCAGCCTGCCGGGCGGCGGCAAGATCGTCTGGCAGCTGCTCGAGGAAGGCATCGAGGATATCCGTGACATTCCGCCAGACCGGCTGACCAGCGAGTCGCAGCGCCGGGTCCGTCAGGTGACTGCCAGGGGCAGACCCGAACTCGATCCTGCCGCGGCGAAGACGCTGCTGGTTCTCCCCTGGCCGCGTTACTACTTCGATTTCGAGACCGTGGGTTTCGCGGTGCCGGTGTGGGAAGGCACCCGGCCCTATCAGGCCCTGCCGTTTCAGTGGTCCTGCCATGTCCAGACCGAAAACGGTGAGCTCGAGCACCGTGAATGGCTGGCGCAGGGAGACGGCCCGCCCATGCGCGATTGTGCGATCACCCTGATCGCTGCGCTCGGGGAATCCGGACCTGTCTTTACATACACCAGCTATGAAGAGATCGTGCTGAAGAGGCTGGCCCACATGTTCCCGGACCTGGCGCCGGCGTTGGAGTCGATCATCGCCCGGCTGTTCGATCTGTATCCCGTGACCCGCAAGCACTACTACCACCCGGACATGCTCGGATCCTGGTCCATCAAGGCGGTTCTGCCGACCATTGCCGCGGACATGGACTATGACAGCCTCGGTGAGATCCGCGAGGGCGCGGCCGCATCAGATGCATTTCTCGAGATCATGGACCCGGCCACGGACATGACAAGGCGCGCAAGGCTACGCAAAGAGCTGATCGAGTACTGTGCCTACGATACGCTGGCCCTGGTCCGACTGGCTGCGTTCCTGCAAGGCGCAGATACGGCTGCGGACTGACGCGCCGGCCGTCGTCCGGTAGCAGGTCGCTGCGATCTCAATTGAGGCTCAAATCATCCAGCATGGACCGGTGATCGACGTAGTCGATGCGCAGGGACTTGCGACGACCACCCTCCTCCAGGATCAGGCTGGGAAAGCCCTCCGCCCCCAGTTCCCGGGAACGACGGATCTCGTCAAGCAGTTGTTGCTGGACAGCTTCCGACCACAGCGCAGTCGCGAAGTCCGAAGTGTCCAACCCTAACTCCGCGGCCAGCGCGACCAGCGTGTCCGGATCCGATGGATTGCGGGCCTGCAGATAGTAGGCTTGCTGGATCGCGCGGGTCATCCGGGCATCCAGGTCTTCGCCCTGCTGACGGGCCGCGATCACCGCCCGGCAGGCGGGATAAGTTGACCGCCTCGGTGCGCACAGTGTCCAGAAGTCAAAATTGAATGGGGTGCCCGGTATGCGCTCCTGAATATTGCGCCACTGACGCTGAACATACTGGCGGGTCTCCTCTGGCATCGGCTGATCGGAGTCCGGAGCAAGCCCACCGAGCAGGCGACACAGATGCAGCTCGGCAGGCAGAGCAGCCAGCAATTCGTCCAGCGTGGGCGCGAAACCCCAGCACCAGCTGCACATGGGGTCATGCACGTAGTAAAGCGTTCGATCTGTATTCATCTGCCAGCCGCTCTCCGGGCTGCGCCGTCAGCGATCGGCAGACTCCCCGGCCTTCGAATTCCGGCGCCCACCTAGTCCCCATCCAACGCCTGGATCGCGTCGAGGAACTCGTCCACTTCAGACTCGGCGGTGCAGTGGGCGGTCACCAGCCGGTACAGACCCGGTCGTCCCGGCCAGCCGTAAAACTCGAAACCATCGTCTCGCAGGCACTCGGCGAATCCCTCTTCCATGCGCACGAATATCTCGTTGCCGTGCACCGGATAGACCAACTCGACGTCTTGTGCGTCCTCGAGACCCTCGGCAAGGCGTGTGGCCATCCTGTTTGCGTGAGCGGCGAGTTCCAGCCACAGATCGTCTGCCAGATAGGCATCGAGTTGCGCGGACACATAGCGCATCTTGCTGATCAGATGGCCCGCCTGCTTGCGACGGCGCCCCAGTTCACCGGCATCGTCGGCGTCGAAAACCAGCAGCGCCTCAGCCATCATCGCTCCGTTCTTCGTGGCCCCGAAGGACAACAGGTCAACACCCGATCGCCAGGTCATCTCCGCCGCCGAGCAGCCGAGGCTGCACAGAGCGTTTGCGAAGCGCGCGCCGTCCATGTGCACTGCCAGGCCGGCCTCATGGGCGACCTGAGCGAGCTCTCCGACTTCCTCAACGCTATAGACTGTGCCGAACTCGGTGGCCTGGGTCAGGCTCAGCAGGCAGGGCTTGCTGGCGTGATCACCCACATAGCCAGCCTCAGCGATCCGCTCCCTGACGCTTTTCGGCTCGAGCTTGCCGCTGGCACCGGCGAGCGTCAGCAGCTTGGCGCCGCCACTATAGAACTCCGGTGCGCCGCACTCGTCCGTGTGCAGATGAGAGTCCTGGTGACAGATCACTGCGCCATACGGCGGCGTCGTCTGGGCCACCGCCAGGGCATTGGCTGCGGTACCGGAGACCAGCGGAAAGACCTCCAGGTCGGTTTCAAATACCTCGCAAAACCTGTCCTTCACTCGCTCGGTGATTGCATCGTCACCGTATGAGTAGGCCGTCCCCTCATTGGCGCGGGTGAGTGCCTCCATGATCTCGGGGGCTACGGGATTCTCGTTGTCGCTACGGAAATTGGCGGGCATCGGAACCTCGCGGGAATCGTCGGGTCAGAAAACACGATTTAAGCACACCGTGACGCCACAGTGTCCGACCACTAATTGCCGCAGGCAACGCCATGTCGATGCCACCGGGCTGCGTCCTCGACCGCAGGGATGCGTTAGAGTGCCTGTCCCGGCCGATGTCGACCGCGCGTGTTCGCTCGGTATTTCGTCATGCGGCGCGGATTTCGATCAAACAACAGGAGGCAAGGATCATGCGTCCACGATTCAGACACGCCGCCCGACAGCTGCCGGCAGTACTCGCGATCGTCCTACTGGCGGCGGGAACCGGGCCGGCCCACGCGGCATTTGATACAGCGACGGCGGCAGCGCTGGACGCAGCCATCAGCGGAGAGCACCGCGATGACAAGGCGAAGGCGCGAGACCGCTACCGCAAGCCCCGTGAGACTCTCGAATTCCTGGGCTTCCAGTCCAACATGACGGTCGTCGAAGTCTGGCCAGGCACCGGCTGGTATACCCAGGTGCTGGCGCCGGCGCTGAAGGACGCAGGAGTTTTCTACGCCGCCCAGTACAGCACCAATCCGCGCTACGGCTACCAGCGTCGATACTTTGGCGGATTCCTCACCACGCTCGGTGAGAATCCGAATCTCTACAGGCAGGTCAAGGTCACTCACCTGTCACTCCCCTACCAGCTGACGATCGCGCCACCTGGTTCGGCTGACATGGTCGTAACATTTCGCAACGTCCACAACTGGGTAAGCGAAGGCTATGGCAGCGGTCGCTATGCCCATCTCGGGTTTCAGGCCATGTACGACGCACTCAAGCCCGGCGGCATCCTGGGCATCGTCGATCACCGCTGGCCGGATGCGGCGGACGAGGACCCTCTCGCGGAGAATGGCTACATCTCCAGGGAGCGAACCGTGGCGCTGGCTGAAGCCGCCGGATTTGTACTGGCAGGCGAGTCAGACATTCTGCGCAACCCGAAAGACACACACGATCATCCGCAAGGTGTGTGGAGCCTGCCTCCCAGCCTGGCCTCGGGCGACGCTGACGGGGAGAAGTACCTGGCCATCGGCGAGTCCGATCGCTTCCTGCTGAAATTCAAGAAACCAGACGAATAGGCGCAGCGACCCGCGCAGACGACCGGGCGCAGGCTTGACGCCGCGATCGGCCCGGCTGACAGGGCGCGACGCGACAAGACGCGCAGACTCCGGGCCCGGCTGCACCGGGCCCGAATCCGATGACTATTCAAGCCGCCCGATAGATCACCATTGCGGTGCCCTGGGTCTGCCGCAGGTTGTCATAGCCGATAAGGCGGACGTGGTGCCGCGGGAAGGCCTTGTGGCAGTTCTCCAGTTCCGCCAGCACAGCGTCTACGTCTTTCTCGCCGAACAGGGGCAGTTTCCACAGGTACCAGAAGTCGCTGTCCGCCTGCTCGGGCTCGCTGTGTTCGATGGCCGGGTTCCAGCCTCTCGATATCAGGTACTTGACCTGCTGGCGGATGCGGTCCGCGTCCATCGGCGGCAGATAGGAAAATGTCCCGTACCTGCGGCCTTCGAGACTTGCCCGTTTGGCCGGGAATTCCGTGATATTCGTCATCCTGCTATTCCTCCATGTCGGGTCGACCGCCTCAGGCGACGTCCAGCTTGTCGACGGTGTCGAACTCGAACTTGATCTCTTTCCAGGTATCCATGGCGATGCGCAACTCGGGGCTATGCTCAGCCGCCGCGGTGAGGATCTCCTTGCCCTCGCGCTCGAGCTGACGACCCTGGTTGCGGGCCTCCACGCAGGCCTCCATGGCGACACGGTTGGCGGTAGCGCCGGCCGCGTTGCCCCATGGGTGTCCGAGCGTCCCGCCACCGAACTGCAGCACGGCGTCATCGCCGAAGATCGTGACCAGCGCCGGCATGTGCCAGACATGGATGCCACCGGAGGCCACGGCCAGCGCTCCGGGCATGGCCCCGTAGTCCTGGTCGAAGAAAATGCCGCGGTCGCGGTTCTCCTTGACATAGGATTCCCGGAGCAGATCGATCCACCCGAGCGTCGCTTCGCGATCGCCCTCCAGTTTGCCGACCACGGTACCGGTGTGCAGATGATCCCCGCCAGACAGCCGCAGGCACTTCAGCAGCACGCGGAAGTGGATACCGTGGCGCGGGTGCCGGTCCAGCACCGCGTGTAAGGCGCGGTGGATGTGCAGCAGCATGCCGTTGTCTCGACACCAGTTGGCGAGGCCGGTATTGGCGCAGAATCCACCGGTGAGGAAGTCATGCATGATGATGCGAGACCCCAGAGTCCGGGCGAACTCTGCGCGCTTGTACATCTCCTCGGGCGTCGGGGCCGTCACGTTGAGATAGTGCCCCTTGCGCTCGCCTGTCTCGGCTTCCGCCTTCTGTACCGCTTCCATGACGAATTCGAAGCGATGGCGCCAGCGCATGAACGGCTGCGAATTGATGTTCTCATCGTCCTTGGTGAAATCCAGCCCGCCGCGCAGACACTCATAGACGGCGCGACCGTAGTTCTTGGCGGACAGCCCCAGCTTCGGCTTGATCGTGCAACCGAGTAATGGCCGGCCGTACTTGTTCAGCCGGTCACGCTCAACCTGCATTCCGTTCGGCGGACCGCCGCAAGTCATCACATAGGCGAGTGGGAACCGGATGTCTTCCAGTCGCAGTGAGCGGATCGCCTTGAAGCCGAATACGTTGCCGGCCAGGGAAGTCAGCACGTTCACGACCGACCCTTCCTCGAACAGATCGATCGGATAGGCGATGAACGCGTAGAAACACTCCTTGTCACCCGGTACGTCCTCGATGGCATAGGCGCGACCCTTGTAGTAGTCCAGATCGGTCAACAGGTCAGTCCACACCGTGGTCCAGGTGCCGGTCGATGATTCCGCGGCCACTGCCGCGGCAGCTTCCTCGCGCGGCACGCCGGGCTGAGGCGTGACCTTGAAGCAGGCAAGAAGATCAGTGTCCTTGATCGTGTAGTCGGGCTCCCAGTAGGTCTCCCGGTATTCCTTCACGCCGGCCTGATAAGTTTTGTCAGTCATGTTTCGTTCCTCCATTCACCGCAGGCGACTGGCGCCAATATAGGCTTGTAAAGCTATAAGTGGAACTAATGTTTAATTATCGATAAGATCAGCTTTATTTATGTCATACAGCACTCTTCAATGCACCTGACCCTCCGCCAGCTGCAGATCTTCTCCCAGGCAGCGAGCCGCTCCAGCCTGACGCGAGCCGCCGAAGACCTCCATCTCAGCCAGCCCGCCGTCTCCATGCAGGTCAAGCAACTGGAGGACGCAGTCGGGATGCCTCTTTTCGATCGTTCGGGGAAAGGTCTGCAACTCACCGAGGCCGGTCGTGAGCTGTATCGCTACAGCAAGGAGATCTCCGCGAAGGTGGACGAGGTCGTCCAGGTCATGGACGAACTCAAGGGACTGCATCGAGGCGCTCTCTCTATCGCGGTCGCCACCACCGTCAGCCAGTACGCAATCCAGGCGGTCGCCGGATTCCACAAGCGTTACCCGGGCATCCGGGTGAGTCTCGACGTCACCAACCGCAAGTCGCTGCTCAACCAGCTCGACCAGAATGATGCAGACATCATCCTGATGGGATTCCCGCCGAAGAAACGGCAGTTCGAATCCATCCCCTTCATGGACAATCCGCTGGTCGTCATCGCCGCCGCGGATCATCCCCTGCGTCGACGCAAGGCGATCAACCTGGCGCAAATAACGGGCGAGACGTTCCTGCTGCGGGAAACAGGGTCCGGGACCCGCCAGGCGATCGAACGATTCATGAGACACAAGAAAGTCTCGCTGTCCAACACGCTGTTCATGTCGAGCAATGAGGCGATCAAGCAAGCCGTCGGAGCGGGCATGGGCGTCGCCATCGTCTCGCGGCACACTATCGCGCTGGAACTGAAGGCCGGCAGCTTGGCGGAACTGCCAGTGCGCGGATTCCCGTTGCTGCGGCAGTGGTACATCGTGCGCCCGTTGAGCAAACGCTATTCGGTCGCTGCCCGGGCATTCTCGGACTTCATACTGTCCGGCGAGGTGGAGTTCTGACACGATCTTCAGGCTGCGTCCTGGGCCCCGCGCGCGCGTAACTCGTCTCTCCTGACCATCATCTCCTCGAGAATCGGCATGACGATGACTTCGATGGCCAGTCCCATTTTGCCCCCCGGCACGACGATGGTATTCCTCCTCGACATGAACGAGCCCTTCAACATCGACATCAGATAGGGGAAATCGATGTTGAACTTCTTCGGATTGCTGAAGCGGATCACCGCGAAACTCTCGTCCGGCGTAGGAATGTCCCGTGCCACGAATGGGTTCGAAGTATCGACTGTCGGCACGCGCTGAAAGTTGATATCGGTGAGTGAGAACTGTGGAGCGATGTGCTCCACATAGTCGGGCATCCGGCGCAGGATCGTGCTCGTCACGGCCCGCTCGCAGTAACCCCGGTGTGACGTATCCCGGTGGATCTTCTGGATCCATTCGAGATTGACGATCGGCACGACGCCGATTTTCAGATCGACATGCTTCGCGATGTCGACGTCGTCATTGACCATCGCGCCGTGAAGCCCCTCGTAGAAGAGCAGGTCGGTCTCCCCTGGCAGGTCCTCCCAGGTGGTGAACGTACCCGGCTCACTCCCGCGCGCCTCGCCCTCATCAACGTCATGTATATAGAAGCGGCGCTGACCGCCACCGGAGCGGCCATAGAGTTCGAAGAGACTCTGCAGATCCCTCAGAAGATTCGCTTCCGGGCCAAAGTGGCTGACATGAGTACCGGCCATTTCGGCCTGTTTGACTGCGGTGCGCATGCCGGCCCGATCATATTTGTGGAAACTGTCACCTTCGATCACCGCGGCCGTCAGCTCCAGCCGCCTGAAGATGTGCTCGAACGCCGTCTTGACTGTTGAAGTCCCCGCCCCCGACGATCCGGTCACTGCCACGACCGGGTGTAATGCCGACATAGTCTGTTCTCCTTATCTGCCCCGCCCCGTCGACGCTCTGATCGCAGTCGGGAGTGTCCACGACGGCAAGCGGCGTCTCTATCTTGAAATTAGCGAATACTTAAATAATATGAAATCAGTAATCTTTATCTATCTCATAAGATATTCTTATGCTTGTAGATGACGGACCCCGCTCTCCCCCGCCGGGCGCCTGGTGCTCAGACCGAGGACAGACAAACCCTGGGGCCCGATCCGGAGACGTCACTCCCCCACTGAGCATCGCACCGAACATCAGGTCCGCCAGAACCCCGGCCGGTCCGTCCGCGGTGCCGGTAAGTAGTTATCCTGATACAAATTCCCGGGCCCTCAACCACTCTTTGAGCAGAGCCTTCAGCGTCTGGCTGAGGCCTGTTGATTGCGGAAAGAACTCTGGCTTTCCGGCAGACTCGGGGGTGCCCCATGAAGACCGTCTTCGTGAACCCCGAGCGGTGCATCGGGTGCCGCCAGTGCGAATTCGCCTGCGCGGTCGAACACGCCCTCAGTCGCGATGCGGCTGCGGCCGTATTCGAGAGCCCGCCGCCCCGTTCGAGAATCCACGTCATGCCTGGACGTGCGTACAACACGTCCTTTCCTAATCGCTGTAGACACTGTAATCCGGCACCCTGTCAGCAGGTGTGCCCCACCGCGGCCATCACACGGGACACGGAACACGATCTGGTCCTGTCTGATGCCCACAGATGCATCGCCTGCGCCATGTGCGCCATGGTGTGTCCATTCGACGCCATCACGTTCCATGAAAAGGCCAACGGTATGCCCGCCCGGGTAGTCGCGCTCAAGTGCGACGGCTGCATCGAGCGCACGACTGCCGGACGGCTACCCGCATGCGTTGAGGCTTGCAAGACCGGTGGTCTCGTCTACGGAGAACTCAACGAACTGATCGCCGAGGGCCGCGCACAGGAAGCCAGTGTCGTACTGACCTCAGCCGCCGCCGGCGAGTCCCTGTCCGCCCGGCCACCCGAGAATGTCACGGGCTGGAGGACCTGGGGGGCAACCGCTACCGAACTGAACGAGGGGGTGCATCATGGCCGGCACTGAGAAAGTAAGTCAGCTTTCCAGCTGTAATGACGCCCGGGCGATGATCGTCCGTGCGAGAGAAGAAGGGATCGAGACCGTCTGGGACCGGCTCGCGGCACAGGAGCCCCAGTGCGGCTACTGCGCCTTGGGAGTGAGTTGCCGGAATTGCTCAATGGGACCCTGCCGGGTCGATCCGTTCGGTGAGGGCCCACAGAAAGGAGTCTGTGGCGCTGACGCCGACATTATCGTCGCCCGCAATCTCGGTCGCACGATCGCAGCCGGTGCCGCAGCCCACTCCGATCACGGCCGCGACATCCTGGAGGTCTTTGGCGAGCTTGCCGAGGGCACAACGTCGGGTTACGAGCTACGGGATACGACCAAGCTCAAGGCCCTGGCCGAGGAATGGGGCATCGAAGTCGATGGGCGCGATAGCCAGGAGATCGCCCTGGAGCTGGCGGACGCGATGATGGAGGACTACGGGTCGCGCAAGAGCCGCCTCGGCTTCTCCGATCGTCTGCCGGAACAACGCCAGGAACTCTGGGAAAAACTCGGCATCACGCCCCGCGGCATCGACCGGGAAAACGTGGAGATGCTCCACCGTACCCATATGGGCGTGGACAATGACTACGTCAATACCCTGCTCCACGGCCTGCGCACCAGCCTGTCCGACGGTTGGGGCGGCTCCATGGTCGCCACGGAACTCTCCGATGTCATGTTCGGAACGCCGAAACCCAACATTTCGAAGGTCAACCTGGGCGCGCTTCGGGCCGAATGCGTGAACATCGCCCTTCACGGTCACAACCCGCTTCTATCCGACGTGATCATGCAGGCGGCAGAAGATCCGGAGCTTGTGGCTCTCGCCAAGGAAAAAGGCGCTGAGGGTATCAACCTCGTCGGGCTGTGCTGCACTGGCAACGAACTGCAGATGCGCAAGGGCATCCCGATGGCGGGCAATCATCTCATGCAGGAACTGGTGATCCTGACCGGCGCCCTGGACGCCATGGTGGTCGATTATCAGTGCATCATGCCGGCGGTGACGGACGTGGCGAAGTGCTTCCACACGGAAGTAATCTCCACCGCGGACAAGGCCAAGTTCACCGGCGCGACGCACATCTCCTTCGACCCGCATCGCGGATACGAGATCGCCAGGCAGATCGTGCGCACCGGCATCGAGGCCTACGCCAATCGCAATCCGGACAGGGTGCGCATCCCCGAAGGCACGGTCGAGATGATGGCCGGGTTCTCAGTGGAGGCCATTCTCGGCGCCCTCGGCGGGACGCCCGAGCCGCTGGTCGAGGCCATCAAGGCTGGCAAGATCCGCGGGGCCGTCGGCGTCGTCGGTTGCAATAACCCCAAGGTCCAGCAGGATCTCGGCCACGTTACGTTGACGAAACGATTGATAGAGAACGACATCCTGGTACTGGTGACAGGCTGTTCAGCCGTAGCCAACGGCAAGGCCGGGCTGATGATGCCCGCTGCAGCGGACATGGCAGGACCGGGACTCAAAGAGGTCTGTGAGGCTCTGGGCATCCCACCAGTCCTGCATATGGGATCCTGCGTAGACAACACAAGGATCCTGACTCTGGCCGCGGCCCTGGCCAGGTACCTGGGCACGGACATCGACAAGCTGCCGCTGGCCGGCGCCGCGCCGGAATGGTACTCGGAGAAAGCCGTATCGATCGGCGCCTACGTCGTCGCGAGCGGTATCTATACCGTGCTCGGCGTCCAACCAGCGATCTTCGGCAGCCCCAACGTTGTCAACCTCCTGGCCGCAGGCCTTGACGACGTCGTCGGTGCCAAATTCGCGGTGGAGGCGGACCCCGAGAAAGCGGCGCTGTTGATCCGGCGACATATCGAGGCCAAGCGCGAGGGCCTTGGGTTGCCGTTTGTCGAGACCGGGGAAATCGAGACCGCAGCCGCCTAGGCGGTCCCGGTCCCGTACAGGAGCCACAATGTGTGAGTCACACCAGGGCCACAAGCACGGTCATCATCATGGCCCGGAGTTGGTCAACAATGCCCGCCCGGACGACTTCCGGGTGGTGGTTACCGGTAAGGGCGGCGTAGGCAAAACCAGCCTCACCGCCCTGCTGGCCCGGTCGCTGGCCCGCCAGTCCTGGCGGGTTCTGGCGCTGGACGCCGATCCGCAAATGAACCTCCCCTATGCGCTCGGTCTCCCCACCGAGCGCGCCCGCGAGCTCGTCCCCCTGAGCGAGAACGCGGATTACGTGGAGGAAAAAACCGGAGCGCGTCCCGGCCAGGGTTGGGGACTATTTTTCCGCCTCAACCCGGACGTGGACGATGTCGTCGAGCGGTTTGGCGTCATGGCGCCGGACACGGTGCGTCTGCTCGTTATGGGCAACACCGTGCAGCCGGCCGCGGGCTGCCTTTGCCCTGAGAATGCCCTGCTGGCAGCGGTGGTCAACGCCATCGCCCTGCGCCGGGACGAGGCCATTCTGATGGACACCCAGGCGGGCTTCGAGCACTTCGGACGCGCCCTAGCACGCGGCTTCCGACACGCCGTGGTAGTGACCGATACAACGTTCAACGGTCTGCAGGTAGCGCTGCACGCGGCCAGGCTGGCGGAGCAACTGGATATCGGCGCTATCCACCTGGTGGTGAACAATGTCCGCCAACCGGACGACTTCGAAAGGACGCTGCAGCGGCTGGAGGCCGAAGGCGGTTTCCGCTTCGCCAGCATCCATTCGCTGCCCCACGACGAGAGCCTGCGGCGCTGCGAACCGTCCGTCGCGCCGCTCATCGACGATTCGGATTCAAGCCTCGCCAAATCGCTGGCACCCCTGTTGGCAGAACTGATCCGCGAGCAGGAAGGAGGCGTCGGGACGGCTGCCGGGCGACCACCCGGTACTGGCGTACCCGAGCAGCAATTTTCTAGTAAGACCGAGGAACATGTGTCATGCGTGTCCTGATTCTCGGAGCCGGCCCCGCCGGCCTGACCGTCGCCGAGCGCCTGCGTGAACTCACAGTCGACCGCGGCGAGGAGTTCGATATCACGATGGTGTCGGCCGAACCTTTCCCGCCTTATTCACCGCCGGCGATGGCGGACTACTTCCTGAGCGGCAACAGCGACCGTCTCTTCTGGAAGGGTGAAGGCATCTGTGGACGGCTGGGCATCGACTATCGATCCGCGGCAAGGGCCAAACGCCTGGATGCGGAGAGCCGGCACGTCGAACTGACCGACGGCACCCTGCTCCCTTACGACCGCCTCGTGCTCGCCACCGGCAGCCACCTCTATGCCCCCTTGCCGGGCAACAATCTCCGCGGTGTCTATAACTTTAAATCGCTGACGGCTGCCAAGGCGCTGGTGCAACGGGCGCGCCTTGGAGAGGTCAGGAGCGCCATTGTCGTAGGCGCCGGATTCATAGGCGTCGAGGTCGCCCTGCTACTCAATGAACTGGGGCTCGACGTAACCGTGATCGAGCAGCAGATCGTGATGCCACGGATGCTCGATGAGGAGAGTGCGGAGATGGTGCGCCGGACGCTGGTCGCGCGTGGCATCACCGTCAGGCTGCACACGACGGCGCTGTCGTTCTGTGACCT
>CALDWW010000060.1 GCA_937924335.1 uncultured Gammaproteobacteria bacterium | reverse complement strand
TGGTCGCGGGCGGGTTGAGCTATACCCTCGGCGCCGTCTTCTACGCGGCCAAGCGGCTGCCCTACAACCATGCGGTCTGGCATGTCTTCGTGCTGGCCGGCGGCATCTGTCACTTCCTTGCCGTCGTCTGGTATGTGCTGCCGGTCTTGCCGGCCGTCCCGGTCAGCGGCTAGCCGGTCCGGATCAAGCACAGGATGCCGCTCAACCTGGAAGCCTCCCGATGCACCCAGGCCCCTGCCGGATCGCAGGTCGGGGGATCGCGTTGGCTGGCAGTCAGCGGCCGCGGGTGAGGATCCAGTAGACCTGTCTGTCGGGTGTCTCGATGCGATACAGCAGCCGGCTATATGGCGTGAACTGGTTACCCAGCCGGAGATAGAGATCGTCGAAGAATTCGGGTGTCTCCAGGCTGAAATTGTGGAAATTCCGCGTCCTGTTAACCGGCGTCACGTCCACCAGCGTGATCAGGTCGCTGTCCGGCTCTATCAGTTCAGAGATGCGGGCGGCTTCCTCCAGCTGGTCGGGACTCAGCGAACTCTCGCCCCTGCGCCGGCCCCGATTCACGAGTCGGCTGACGAGAAGGGCACGATCATTCGAGGAGACGTAGACGGTCAGGTCCTTGGCCAGGGCAGTGATCTCCTGCTTGAATCGCTCGTCGAACTCGTCATGGCTCACGTCAGGCGCCGTCAGCACGACGTCCTCGATCTCGGTTTCGGCGTCGGCCAGATCGGGTTGCTGGTGGAGCACGCTGAAGGCGTCAGCGACGACCTGTGCGCCCATGCTGTTTGCAACGACCCATAGCCTCTCCGGCTGGATCTCCCGGATGATCAATTCCAGTGTCGTCGCCAGCTCGGTTCCTGACTCCGACGCAATCTGGTGGGCGCGCCGATAACCAGCCAGCGATGAGCCCTGGTCGCCAGGCCAGTCGAACAACAGGACCGGCGAGTTGATGTCCAGGACATGGCCGAGAAACGCGGTCTTGCGCAGCGCAGATGGAAAACGCTCTCGGAAGCCATGGACCACGACCAGCAGAGACCGGAACGGAGAACTTTCGACAAGGCTCCGCATCCGTTCGACGAACAGCTGCCGGTCCAGCGGTTCCACGTTGCGTACCTGGATCTCCTCGTTCTGGAACCAGTCGGTCGGATTGATCAGCATGCCGAGCCCGAGCGATGGCTCGATCTCGGTATCGAAAAAACCGAATCGCAGCTCTTCCCCACGTGTGCTGCCAAACCGCTCCTCCACCGGACCCGCTTGATCAGCCGGGACCCGATTGGTCACGTAGGCAAACCGATAGACCCCACGTTCACCGAGTTGGGCGACCGTCATCCTCCGGAACATGAAGCTCTCGGCCCGATGCAGCGCGGCGCCGGTGGAGCCGAAGTAGATAAAGTAGAACCAGCCACCCACGGCCGTTAGCAGCACGACGAGCGCTGTACCACCGATGATCAATCTGCGTCTTAGGCGGCTCATCGTCGTTGCTGTCTGAGGTCAGCCGAACGAGGCCGGGGACTAGTGCGCCGGTTCCGGGGCATACGGGATCAGCCCGGCGAGGGCAGGTGCCCTGTCTTGACGTAGATCAGGCAGCCTTCGGCGGAGAAGGGAGCATGTGAACTGGCGGGCGGATTTCGAAGCCAGGATCCGGTCGGATAGCGGCCGAACTCATCCTCGAAGACGCCATCGATGACGAAGATTTCCTCACCCTGCGGGTGGCTGTGGCGATCGAAAACAGTGCCTGCTGCCCAACGCACCAGGGCGACGTTTTCGGTGCTGAAGCTGTGCAGCGGAAGGACCTCGAGCCCGGGAACCAGTCCGGGGGACCAGGCCGCGGCGGTCGTGTCGATCACCACGTGGATCGTGTCTTCAGGATCGAACTGACGGAGCTTGACGAAAATCGTGCAGCCGGGCGCGCTGCCCGGAGCGTGGGAGGATCCCGGCGGGTTGCGGACGTATGTTCCCGGACCAAAGTCGCCGTGCTCGTCGGAGAATATCCCCTCGAGCACGAGAAATTCCTCACCTTCATCGTGGATGTGCTCCGGAAACAGGCTGCCGGGCGCGTAACGGACCACCGACGTGGCGCGTGCCTTTTCGCCGCCGATGCGATCGAGCATAAGCCGGTCCACGCCCGGCATCGGCGACGCCGTCCACTTTTCCTCGCCGGCGATCACCACGGCGCGCTGCTGGAAGTCGCTGCGAAGTTCCATCGGTTACGTCAGTCCCGCGAAGTCATCGTCAATTCTCAGTCGCCACTCACTGTTCGCAGAAGGCGCGCATCTTCTTGTAAGCAAGATCCGCGTCTGTCTCCGTGGTGGCGGCCAACAGTTCCTGTTTGGTTGCCAGGCACTCCTCGGATTCTTCCACGTTGGCCTCATGCATGTCCTGATAGTCCGGATGCGCCTGCGGAGAGCCGCACATGATGGGCGAGACGCGCCGGATGTTGGCGTGCTTGCCCTGCTCGACCGAGACGCAGTCACCCGATCGGATGTCGTGGTGCTCCGTCACGATCTGGATCGTTCCGCCGTTGTTGAGGCGCACCGTGTACTTGTCTGCCGTGCCGGCCTGGGACTTCTGGATCATCGCGCCGATCAGGGCCCCCGCGATCGCCGCGCCTGCCTGAGTGGTGCCGGAGCGGCGACTGGCGGCCGCCAGTCCGAGGCCGCCGCCTACCAGCGCCCCGGTCCCGTATTTCGGATCCATCTGCACTTGTTCGATCTGCATGACCGTACCGTACTCCACCGAGATCACCTCGCCGCGGGTGGAGCCGGTTCCGGGATCCGTGGCGGCGCAGCCGGTCACGAAAAGCGATATGAAAATCAGGGTGGTCTGTCTTGAGGTCATCGAGGAATCTCCGTCAGGTCGACAGCACGTCAGTCGTTTCCGGGCTGGCACCGTTTTCCGAACCGCATGGCGCTTTGCCACAGGCGGTGTCAAGGTGATGTTAGCAGCTTCCCCCTTGTGTGGCTGGCCTGACATCATCCAGCTCGATGTCGCAAGGGAACGCCAGGATGGAGCGCGTGTTCCTGCTCTAGCCCGACGAGCAGTTTCCTGGAGCCTCGAGGTTGAGCCCCGGGGCTTCGCCGTCGCAATCCGGGGAAGTGACAGCGCTTAGCCGTCAGCTAATCGCAAACGGTGCCAGCTGGTCGATGCCGCTTTCGGTCGCGTCCCTGCCCAGGAAGACATGCTGCCGGTGGTACTCGAGGTACGGCAGATGTTCTTCCTTGAGGTGCTCCAGCCAGGCTTTTCGCCGCAGACCCACCAGGTCCCACTGGAAAGGACTGATAGCTGAACAAAGGATCAGCCGGCCCGTGTTGTCGAACGAGATGAGCCCGTTCGAGAATGCGGTGTCGTAAAGCGGCGACAACAACAGCCCGTTGTAGGGATCCAGCCGCTCTTCGTTGTTCGAGTCGCGCCAGGGCTTGATGTGCCTCGCCCGCAGGAGTTCGGTCATAGTGCTGCGGCTGACCGCGCACTGGCCCTCCCAGAGCCTGAACACCGCCCTGCGGAACTCTCCCATCCCCAAGCGGCTCCCGGCGAGATCCCGCCGCTCCTCGATGTCCTTGCCGCTGAACAGGACCACGGCCGATATCGCTTCGTCACCTGTCTGACCGACGGGGCTGCCGATGTAATCCAGCAGCACGCGGCCGGCGCGGCCGCTCAAGGCGAACAGGTAGCCCGGGTAGTCGCTGCCGTCGGGATAGAGCGGGGCATGTCTGCGGGGCAGGTAGGGAGCCAGAATCTCCCGCACGCCGTCTAGCGTGACGGGTGGCACCACGTCCCTGAAGTTGACGTCGATCTTGACGCCATCCTGGGTGCCCTCGGCGAACTCGAGGCCAGCAGGACGTACCGCGTCGTAGGGTTCCGACCGGGCGATGGATACTGCCGGAAACGCTTTGTCAGCGTAAGAGATGATCACGTCGCCCGGCCGGACGTTCGCCATGTTCCGCCAGTGAAAGTAGCTCTGGCGGGACGCATTGTGTTTCGGCGCCCAGAGGTAGTGCCCCTGACGCTGTTGTTTGTACATTTCGCCCTGGCTTACCCACCAATAGGCCATAAAGTCTGCCCCAATCTATTTTCTGGCAGGCGATCCCTCATCTCGGAACCCTATACTCCTGCGGACTAAGTATTTGCACCAGGGGCCTCGGACATCGGTCGTCGGCTCGCAGACGACCGGACCTGCAGGGTACGGCGCGATTGCCCTGCGCGGTTCCCCTCTGGCTCCGGCGCATCATTGGTAAAAATTCTACGCGTTCGGCAAGTGGAAAGACCTTGAAGCGTTTCACAATCCCGGACACCGGCTCCGAATCCGGAGAACGACAAGATATGGTCCCGTCCTCGGTCTGAAAGCAAGGAGAGGTGCAGGCGGCGCTATCGTCGACCCACCGGTCTCTATCAATCGCCAGACCTCTGTGCATGGCTTCGCCCCCCTTCTTGAGGCCACACGCCCAGGATCGCGGGCGTCGCCGGACCTGACAATCGTCATCCGGACACAATGCCGCCCGAGGAGGTCATACTATAGTAATCCGATTTCCCTGCAGCGAGTTCTTTACGCCATGAACCGTAACTCGATCATCGCCGTCGCTTTGGCGCTCCTTTTTGTCGTTGCCGTGGCGATATTCAATCCGCGCAAGCCGGCGCCGCCAGCTCCCGCGATGGAAGAACCGACCGTCCCCGGGCCAGAGCCGAAACCCGCACCCGCGCCTGTGGTGGAGCCGGTTCCACCGGCGCCCAGCGTGCCCGAGCCGCCGATTGAGCAGGCGCCGCCGCTTCCCGCGCTGGACGACAGTGACGCCGAGGTCCTGGGCGCGTTGACCGATGCCCTGGGGCGAGGGGCCGTCGATGGCTTCCTGATCCCGGACCAGGTGGTACGCAAGGGCGTCGTGACGATGGACAATCTGCCGGGCGAGATCGTGGCCACCCGTATCCGGGCGATCAGGCCGACGGGTGGGGGGTTCCAGGTGTCGGTCAACGACGGGCGATTTACCCTGAGCCCCGACAACTACGCCCGCTACGAGGCTTTCGTGCGCATGGTGAAATCGATCGACGTCGATCAGGCGACTGCTGTTTACGCCCGTTACTATCCGCTGTTGCAGGAGGCCTATGAGGAGCTCGGCTACCCGTCGCGGCAATTCAACGACCGCGTCATCCAGGTGATCGATGACTTGCTTGGCGCACCTGAGCCGCGGCCGCCCATCGACCTGGTCCGTCCGCGCGCCCTCTACCAGTTCGCGGATCCCGATCTGGAGGCGCTCTCCGCAGGGCAGAAGGTCCTTGTCCGCATGGGCCCCGATAACGCCCGGGTAATCAAGGTCAAGCTGCGGGAGATCCGCCAGGCGTTGGTCGACCGTTCCCGCACGCTCGCGACCGGATAAGTCCGGGGCAGAGGTCTCGCATCTGCCGATCCATGCAGGGACAGACGAATTGATCTCAGGCTCAGCTTGTCGTCGAGCACTCCGTGCCCGCATAGTCCACCGGCGCAGCCGCATCCCCATCGGCGATGTGGCTGTGGACGTAGTCCTGGAAGTCGCCGCTGAACCAGTCTGAGCGCACTGACCACCATTGCTGAACACCGGGCAGCTGAGAGACTTCCCTGATCTGGCGTTCGAAACCGCGCCAGATCCGTTGTTCCACCAGGCCGATCGCACCGACGATCTCCGCGATGTCCGAGACTCTCAGTCGCGCGCGTTCGCTCATTCTTCACCAGCTGACTGAAGACCATGCTGGAGCTGGCGCTGGTATTCGTTGTTGTCGAATTGACCCCGGGACTCGGCGATGAGCCCGTCGGCACCGAACCGCCACACCTCGAAGCCGCTGATCCGCACGCGGTGACCGCTGCCGCCCGGGCCCGAGTGAGTGCCCACGAGAGTCCAGCGGTAGACGGTCCGGTCCGGATGCTCCTCCACGTCGTCCATAAGCACTTCCAGGTCCGGGAAAGCGGTCATGAATCCTTGCGCGATTGCCGTAATGGCGTCGCGGCCCACCGCCGGCTCGCCATCGTTGACCCTCAGGGAGCCGGCTTCCGAGAAGAAGGCGGCGACGCTCGTTGCATTCTGACTACACCAGGCCTTTGTGTAACGTCCTGCGAAGTCTCTCAGAGCTGCCGAATCCACAACTTTCCTCCCGCGACATGGTCACGAACTGCACTTAGTAACTCAGCACTCATAATAACCACCCGATTCCCGACCGCCAGCCGACCATACGGGGTCTCAGCTCCCCGGTATCGACATGGCGTGCGTAAAGCGCCGATCGTCGCGGCGAGGATCATGAGGCACCGAAGTCCCATTGTCGCCGTGATCGTCTCCAGTTACGGTCGCAGCAGATGCTCGCGGAGATGACGGTCATCGACCAGTTCGATGGTCCTCTCGGGCGGCCGGAGCTACGTCAACACGAGCCACTCATGCCCCATGGCGGCCCCGGGTCTGTCTGGCGAGAATCGTGTGGGTTTGAGCCTGTCGTCCGTGTGCGGAGTTCTGCTCGGGCTTAGCTGCGTGTTGACGGGATTCAGGTCGCTGCGGTTCCCTTGATCCATGGCGGGGTAGAAAATTCGATCGCGTC
Source organism: uncultured Gammaproteobacteria bacterium (assembly GCA_937924335.1). GTDB lineage: Bacteria > Pseudomonadota > Gammaproteobacteria > Steroidobacterales > XN24 > JAHEFR01. The sequence continues at coordinate 7,057 of CALDWW010000060.1, read as the reverse complement.
CAGACGCGCCGGCGACATGTTCATGCGCTCGAGAAACTCGTCCCAGCGCGGGTCGTCATGGAGTTTCTGCCAGATCGGCAGGAACATGATGCGGTGGAACCAGAAGCCATGAATCCCGAATCGCTCGTCCCAGGCGTAGGCTCTTTCGAGCCACTCGAATGCTGACTCCCTGTCGCCGATCCACGCATAGGCTTCCGCGACCAGGTATGCATGGTCACGGTAGTCGCCCTGCATCTGCCCGACGATGTTCGCCAGAGCCGCTTCGGACTCCTCGCGTCGCCCCAGGTCATGCATGATCATGGCGCGGGCCGCCAGCATCTGCGGATGGTCCTGGCTTTCGTCTGTAAGCGACTGTAGCCGGGACAATGCCGGCGCCGGCTCACCCTGCATGAGCAGAGCCAGCATCACGTGATAGGCGGCATCCTTCCTCCCGGTTTGCAGATGCCTCCGGTGATGCATTCTAAGGGCGTCGTCGAAGCGACCGGCCCACAGATATGACTGAGCAAGTTGGAACAGGTAATTGTTTTTCTGCGGATCAGCGGCGACGCAACGCTCGAGCAGCGCGATTGATTCTGCGTGACGCCCTATGGAGCGGGCGTAGGTCCCGGCGAATCGCGTCAGCTCGAGGTCGCCCGGTGCCGTCCGCAGCGCGTCGGAGAATCGTCGTCCCGCCGACTCGAGATCCAGACGAGCCTCCCAGTCGTCCCAGGCGAGCATCCCCAATGCCGTGCCATTGTCAGGATCGATCGCCAGCACCCTGTTGACCGAATCGTCATAAAGTCGACTGGTCTCCTCATCGCTGATCAGGCCATCTCTGTTGAGGCCGTTAGTGGCGTAGACCCGAAACAGGAGCGCGGGTACGTAGTCCGGATCGATCGCCAGCGCGCGGGCCAGCAAGTCCGCGGCCTCCCTGTTGTCGTCGGGCGAAATGGAACGCTCGAAAGCGGCCCTGGCCCGGAGTGTCAGGTCGTAGACCTCGGGCTCAGTCCTGAGGCTCTGCCGCCTGAGCCTGTCGAACTCGATGGTCAGCCGGTCGTAGATCGCCAAGGTGATCTCGTCCCGGATGTCGAAGATATCGCCCAGCGTCTGGTCGTAGGTCTCGGACCATAGCTGCGTGTCCTGGCGCGTATCGACAAGCTGGACGGAGATTCTGACCCGGTTGCCGGCTTTGGTTATCGTGCCGTCGAGCACATGCGCGACGTTCAGGGTCTCGCCAATGTCCGGGATCGTGACGCCCTTGCCCTTGAACGCAAACGCCGAGGTCCTGCCGGTCACGCGCAGGTCCGGGGTCTTGCCGAGCTGATTGATCAGGTCCACGGAGAGTCCGTCGCCAAAGTACTGCTGGTCGCCTTCGGGCGACAGATCCTGAAAGGGCAGCACCGCGACTGAGCTATCGCGCACCTTTTCTCTGGCTTCGGTGCGGCCTTCTTCCCTTGCCTGCTCTGTCGCACTCGCCAGTTCCTCGGCGTCCCGGGCCGGGTCCAGCACGAACTTGTCGACGGCGAAGAACCCCAGCGCCAGCGCCACGATGAACAGACGGTCAAGTCGGCGGGTCATCCGCCGGCTGACCGCCGAGTCGTGATCGACCTCGGCCTCCCGCCTGAAACCCTCGGGTGTCAGCTCGAATACCCAGGCCGAGATGAGTGCGGGGAAGAACCCGATAGCGAGGACGATGACAACGACACGGATCGCGGCGTCGCTCAACTCGAAAACCGGAAAGAGTGTTTCAACGACCTGGATGATCAGCCACGACACGGCCACGTAGGCCGCGCCTACGCGGAAGACGTTGCGACGTTTCAGTTCAGCGAAGACTGACAATTGTCTTCCTATCGGCTGCTCTCCGCCCGACAAATCATGGGGCAAGCAGCGGGGATTGTCGATCCGCGGGCACAATACGATCTGCGCGGGGCAGGAGAGGGTGCCCCCTCCCATATCGGTGTGCGACTATTGTGAAAATGACGACCGGGCAACCTTCAACATCCACCGCGCGGCGACGCTACGCGAGCATCGACTGGATGCGCGGCATCGTCATGCTGTTGATGGTCGTCGATCATGCGTCGCTGGCCTTCAACGGCAACCGCTTCGCGCTGGATTCTGCCGGTAGCTGGACGCCGGGGACCGCTCTCCCACCGCTGGAGTTCAGCGTCCGCTGGCTGACTCACCTGTGCGCGCCGACTTTCGTCTTCCTGGCGGGCACGGCGCTGGCCATCATGGTGGAGCGGCGGCTTGCCAAGGGGATGGACCCGGGCCAGGTGGATCGCGACATCGTGATCCGTGGCGTCATCATCCTGCTGGTAGACCCGATCCTGATCTCATTCGGCGTGCGGCAGTTAACTTTCCAGGTGATGTATGCCATCGGCGCGGCAATGATCCTGATGGCTGTTCTCCGCAAGCTGCCGTCCAGCGCCCTGGTCGCGCTGTCACTGGCCTGGATAGCGTTCGGCGAGATTCCGACCGGCATGATGTGGGATCCAGGCCAGGGCTCGTCCAGTATCCCGGCAGCCTTCGTCACGGCGTGGTACCTGACGCCTGATCTGAAGGTCCTGTATCCGCTGTTCCCGTGGCTCGCCATGATGATGCTCGGTTGGGTTTTCGGCCGTCATCTGCTCGACGCAAGAGAGGGCAAGGCGCGTGTCAGCCCGGCGGTTACGATGCTGCTCTGGGGTGGGATCGCGCTGACCGTTTTCCTTGTTGTCCGCTACGCCAACGAATACGGCAACATGTTCCTCTACCGTGAGGGTGGATCGATCCTGCAGTGGCTACACGTGAGCAAGTATCCGCCGTCGATGTCATTCATGGGCCTCGAACTGGGCGTCCTGTTCGTCACGCTCGGGGTGCTGATGCTGATCGAGCCGCTGATCACGGTTCGCCACAACGGGGTGTTGCTGGTATTCGGCCAGACCGCGTTCTTCTTCTATGTCGTCCACCGATTCGTCTTCGACGTCTCGGCGCACTGGTTCGGGCTACAGGGTTTCGGTGACCTCACCACGACGATGATCGTGTCGCTGGCGATGCTCATGGCGTTGTACCCGTGCTGTCGCTGGTATCGCTCCTACAAGAGGGCGCACCCCGACAGCGTCCTGCGATTCTTCTGAGGATTCGGACCGACTGATTCGGGACGCCGTTGATTCAGATCGGGACCCGTCTCGGGGCGGGTCAGGTCGGTGCGGCGAGCACTACTATTGCGATCAAGCTTGCATAGGTGAGCGGGAAAACCCAGCGGGCGGCCCGGTCGATACGGTGCGCGCGATCGACGTTGGTCGCCTGGTAACGCGATACGACATAGCTCTCGAGTACGGTGATGCCCAGCAGCAGGAAGCTGATGACCATGATCTTGTCGATCAGGGTCAGATAGCCGACTCGCGGCAGGTTCTGGGAGGCGACGAACTGGTAGGCGACGATCGTGAGGATACCGGTCGCGGACGTGCGCACACGGATGCCGAATTTCTCGTCGACCATCCAGAAAATGGACCACGACAAGGCCACGATGATGAGCAAAGGCAACATCACCTTCCACAGGTAAAAGCCTGACTTGCGCTCGATGTCTATGGTGAGCACGAAGCGCGAGAAGGGCTCGGCGCTGCGGATCACGTCGACCCGCTCTTCGTGGGCGCGGACCCCGGTGATGGTCCATTCCGGAATCTCGAAGTCTTCCGAAAAACCGGTCTTCGAGGCATCGGCCACCATGACTACCTGCTCGGCGTTCCAGGTGAACGATTCAATCTCAAGGGTCAGCTGCTGGTTGTCGAAGGGAAACCGTCGCAGATCGAAGTTGGCCGAGAGTCGCACACTGATGTTGATATCACCGCTCACCATGCCGTCGCTGCGGATCCGGATGACCCGCTCGGTGATCTTGAGATCGTCAACCTGGTTGACTGGGAACCCCCGGGCAGTCCATCCGCGTTCGATCTGGGCCGCCGCCTCCGGTCCATAGAAGACTTTCTCCTCGATACCTTCGTCGCGAGGATCGAAGGCCTGTCTGGGATCGCACCAGCTGACTGTGACGATGCCGCGAAACTGATACGAAGATTGGACCGGGTCGATATCCCGTAATTCGTCTACGAACAGCCCGGCGAGGACCTCGGTGGGCCCATCGGCGTTCGGTGGCGTCATCAGGTCCACGCCCGAGTCCGCGCCGTGGGTCCGGGGCTCACCGCTGCAGGTTTGCAGCGCAGTCGCCGCGGAGGCGGGCTGTGCTGCCAGACATATGGCGAGCACAAGCGAAGCGAGTGACAGAGATCCGGCTAAGCGCGAACAGACAAACATCCTGGGCGTACCTCGGCGAGCGACTGAGAGGGTGGGCTCCGCGTCGGCCGGTATCTTACGCGGTTATGATGGCTTCCGCGAAGCCCCGAGCGTTGGCCCGCGAATAGAGTTCCGGACGATTCCCACGAGGTTTTTCAACACACCTGAACATGTCCCCGACCAGTAACCGTATCGCCACTCCGCTGCTGATCATCTTCGGGCTCGTCAACCTGCCCCTTTCCATGCTGTTGTCGCCCACCGCGGCCATGCTGCCGAACTTTTATCTTGAGTACAGCGCCGTCACCCTGGCGGGCCTGGCGAGCGCGACGCTGGTGGCGCGGCTGTTCGATGGCATCACCGACCCCCTGATCGGCCTGTTGTCGGATCGGGCCGGCAATCGCAAGCCGTGGATGGTAGCCGGGGCTCTGCTGGTCTCCGCCAGCGCGTGGTTTCTGTACAACCCCGCCGCGGATGCCGGTCTGGGGCACCTGCTGATCTGGTATCTCTTGGTGACCCTCGGATGGACGCTCGTCGAGATCCCGCATACGGCGATGGCCGCGGAGCTATCCGGCGACTATCATGAGCGCTCCCGCATCGCGCTCTATCGGCAGCTCCTGGGGTTTGTCGGTGGCATCCTGTTCATGGCGTCACCCATGCTGCTGATCGGCGGCACGACGGCGTTTACGCCGGAAGTCTTCAGGGTGATATCGCTCTTCATCATGATCGCGTTGCCGGTCACCGTCGTCGGCATGTGTAGGTGCGTGCCGGAGCCGAGGCGGGGATTGCGGACCCGGTCGATCCGACCCGCGGATTTGTGGCTGGCGTTGAAAAACACGCCACCGCTGCAGTACTTCCTCGTCACGCAGATCCTGTTCGGCCTGGCCACCGGTGCGGTCATGAGCCTGTTCGTCATCTATTCCAGTCAGTACCTGGGACTGGCCGAAAAAATCCCGCACATCGCCATGCCCATGACCCTGGCAATGGCATTGGGGATGCCGCTGTGGCTGCAGGTGATGAAACGGGTGGACAAACACCGGGCGTGGGCGGCGGCCGCCGTCGGCATGATCGCGACGCTGGGATGTGTCCTGCTTCTGACGCCGGGATCCGGCGCGCTGGTACCGATGATCGCAGCCATGTCCGGTTTCGGGTTCTTCCTCGGTCTGTCATCGATCGCACTGCCATCGTTGCTGGCCGACCTGGTGGACTACGACATCTGGAAGAATGGCAAGGATCGAGCCGCAATCTTCTTCTCTTTCCAGGCGCTTGTGACCAAGCTCAACCAGGGCGTCGGCGGCGCGATCGCGCTCTCAATTCCGACCCTGTTCGGTTTCTCCGGCAAGGGCGAGCTGACTTCGTCAGCGGTGCTTGGTCTGAAGACAGCCTTCGTCGGCTGGCCGTGTCTGTTGTTGCTGCCGATGATCTGGCTGGCCTGGCGTTATCCGCTGGATCGCCGGGCACACGGGATTCTGGCCCGTCGGCTTGCCGCCCGGAGCGCCGGCGGATAGCCTGGATTCCAGGCTTACAACTGCCGCCTGGTCACAATCGAAGGCGTTGGCAGTGTTCCCGGAGATGCTCCCAAGCTGATTGTTTGCCCACACTCCGGCTGATGATATGGTGCGCTATTGGGTTTCGCCGGGAGCGCGGTGGATGCGTTTCATCAAGATACTGACCTGGATTGGAGTGCTGCTGTTGGTGCTCGTCGGCGCAAGCGTCATCACCATCCAGAACACCGACTGGAACGTTCATCGCACACGTCTGGAGCAGGCCGTCACGGAGCTGGCCGGGCGCGAGTTAAAGCTGACGGGTGACTTGGACTTCACCCTGTTCCCCCGACCCACCCTGACCGCCGGCGGCCTCGAATTGGCCAACGTCGACTGGGCCTCGGAACCCAGGATGCTCGAGGCGGAGGAGGTCACCTTCGTTTTCCAACCGCTGCCGCTGCTCATCGGATCGCCACGAACCGACCTCCTCCGCATGCGCGGGGTCAAGCTGACTCTTGAGGAGAACGACGAGGGGCAAGACAACTGGGCATTCGGGGACGGTTCTGGCAGCGGGTTTGGTTGGGGCGATGTTCTGCCTTATCTCAAGACCATCGAAGCCGATGATGTCTTGATCAATTACCTGGCGGCAGGCGAGGAGCCACTGCGGATCCAGTTGCACAAGGCGCTACTCCACGAGGAAGTGATCGGAAGCGCAGTGGACGTCGACGTGGAGGGGACACTCAACGACAAGCCGTTTGCGGTGACCGGCGAGACGACCTACCTGGACCAGTACCTGCTGGGCGGGAGCTTCGGCGGCGATCTTCATGTCACGCGACCCGGCTATGAATATCGCGCGATCGGGCAATACGGACGATTCACCGGCCTGGAAGGGGTCGATCTGCATTTCAAAGGGAAGGGCACTCGTCTGCCCACCATCGCACAGATTACGGAGATTCCTGACCGATTCCGCGGCGAGTGGGAGGCCGACTTCAAGCTCTCCGGCGACAAGGAGGGCTACCAGCTCAGCGACGCTGATATTCAACTGGCCGGCCGCAAGTTCACCGGAGGCCTGACTTTCAAACAGTCGACCGGCTATAGCGGCAAGTTCGGGGTCGTCACGCCGGATCTCCAGCTGGATGCGGACGGCAAGTTCGGCTCACTGAAGGATCTGAAAGGGATCGACGCCAAGATCCAGGGCCACGGCACGCGATTCCCGGAGATCGGAATCCTCGCTTCCATCCCCGAGAACCTGCGGCGCGACTGGGCGGCCGACCTGAATCTCACTTCGATGCCGGATCAGCTGATCGGCAAGGACATGAAGCTCAAGATCG
>CALDWW010000059.1 GCA_937924335.1 uncultured Gammaproteobacteria bacterium | reverse complement strand
TAGCAACAAAGGCTTATGCCGCGCCACATCTCTGGCCATGGCCGGTGGGATGGCGACAAGCGATCGCTCCAGCTATTCAGGATTAACCTCAGCGTCCGAGCGCAGAATCACCACGCCGAGCCAGATGAACCAAGCTATCTGCGACAGTCCAAAAATCTCGGCAAGTACTTCCTCGGGATAAATGGTGGCTATTCCCACGATACCAACGAAACACCCAAGGTAGTTGAGCGTCCGAGATAGAAGCACGGCTTTTAGCGCTACAAAACTCACCAACAGGACCCAGAGGCCACCCACTATCTCGTTGCCACCTCCAAGGCTGTTGGCGACTACCGAAACAGTTCTCCACAAGGCGAAAGCAGTGTCGGGACTCTCGTCCAGCAAGCGAACCGACTGATCCAGGCCGACGGTGTAGATCATCCCACTCGCGATAACCAAGCCGACCCAGACCGCACCAAAGATCGAGGCAAGGGAAGCCATTGGCGGCGAGGCGTTTTTCAGTGTCTCGTGCACGCCCACGACCAGGATCGCCAGAAGAACTCCGAACAGTACGTAAATCGAGAAGTAGACGATCGACACTTCCAACTGGTGCTCCGCGAGAAAGCGCATTTTCTCTCCCGGGGTTCCGCTTGCTGGATAGGAGAAGAAAGCACCGAAATAGACAAAGGCGGCGATATAAACAAGTCCGAGCAGCATCGCCGAAAAGCCCGAGGGCACACGTAAACCAGACATTAATGCTTACCTCGTAGCTTGCTTGATCGCAGCAGCAGCCTTACCAAGCGTCAGTGGATAGCCAGTTGGGGATTAGAGATTGATTCCAGACGGATCATTTTCGCGTACCACGACATGTTACCCCATACACGATCCAGCACTCGCCAAGGCAACGATTGTCAGGAAACGGCTGCCCATAAACCGCGCCGGCGGTTGTCTGCAATGGGTCGGAAGCAGACGCTCAAAGTGGGCGCCCTGGAAAGGCAGTCAGGAGTTGGCCAAACGGCTGTTTTCGGCTGGAAACAGAAGTAGTGTGGCAATGAAAACCCCGCCAAGATGGCGGGGCCCTCTGCTGTCACAAGATTTGTCTTCAGTGAAGGCTGTAGCCTCTTCGGCCGACAGATACACTGCATTTGATAAATCGAGCATTGAGCTTGCCGGCCACCGAATCAGGATCGGCTGATTCTTTTTGCCACGTATCATAGGCTTTGCCGAATGCTGCGGTGTCCGCACTCCTGCCAAGCCAATAGTGGCTCTTCATGTCATGACTCTGGATCGGCGCAGCGACTTCTGCGTGGTAAGCGTTCTTCTTGCCCCACTGCTCGTTGAAGTCGTCCGCAATCGCACGATAGTCGGCCAGACTGCAGCCTTCCTTAAGTTCGAGCTGTATGACATCCAGGTGGTCGCCAAATGCTGCAAACGGCATGAACATCAGCGCTGTTAATAGTATTTTTTTCACCCCAACTCCTCCCATCGATGAGTAACAAAAACCAGCGACCGCACGGCATAGACAGTTTTTTCTGATACCCGCCGTATCATTACTTGTCGCAGGTCCGGTCCGAGTGTACTCCATACGGATGAGTAGTATTGGCCGCCTTGAAGCGTTAGGCGAATGACTTCGCCTAACCACCCCGTGGTTTTGTCAGGAGTTCTCATGACCGCACGGAACTCACTGATGCGCCTGTGCCTGTCGGTGTAGAAGTCGAGAAAAGTTCAGAATTCGTAACGTCATGAACCGCGAGCCCGGATCTGACACTGGGCGTCTGCTTTCGGTGAGCAGCTGACCACTCGGTGTCTATCGGTAAAACGAGAATCAACTCGAATTTCAGAAGCGCTACGGTTACCGGGCACTGCCCGGGCTGCGTGCACCCCGCAAGCCCATCATCATGGCATCGAGCAGGTCGAGCGGGATGCTGTAGCGGATCCGGCGAATGAGGCCTCTCCGGATCCTGCTCTTTGTTGCCCGGTGGGCTCGCTGGTTGAGTTCGCAGAGTTCTGCTGCGCGGGTCTCTGCACTGGACATCAGCTCGCCAGGATCGACGAGGTCGTCGAAGAAGCCGGCGCGGCGGGCAGATTCGGCGTCGAAATACTCAGACAGGATCGCCGAGCGCTGGTATGCAGCCGGGTTCAGGCGGTGGCGCAGCATAGCCGCAGCGACACGTGGCAGCGTCAGGCCTATGGCTACCTCGTTCGCCGACACCTTGAAGTTCCCGCGGGTGCCGATGACGTAATCGGCTGACAACATCAGGAACACGCCCATCGCCAGCACGTGACCATTGCAAGCCGCGACGACGGGGTGCGGATAGGCGAGCACACGAGCCGTGAGGGCGTAACCCGATTTCAGCATGCTCAGCGCTTCCATGCCGCCGCGTTTCATCACATTGAGGTCGAAGCCGGCCGAAAACACCTCTTCGCGACCAGTGATGATCACTGTCGAACGATCGGACTCGGCCTGGTCCAATGCCAGGTAGATCTCGCGAAGGACTGCTGGCGACAAGGCGTTGCGCTTGCCGTCGTCGATGCGGATCGTCGCTACGCGGTCATCAAGACGGTATTGAACGGCATCTGTCGCCATGATCAGGGGACCCCTCGTTGTGGCTCCGAAAGTGGGTCGACGACGAGCAGCAGGGCGAGCTTTCGCGCGGCGCTGCCAGCGGATCCGACGCGGTAGAGCACGACTGCCAGGGACCAGCAAGCCACAATGGCCGCGAGGCCCGGGATGCTTATCAGGGTGACTTGGGACATTCGTGCAGTTGCTCCCGCCCATGAGGTTGGGGCCAATAAGCTAATTGGTCCCCCGCAAAATCTCAACGTCCGCTTCCGGCCGGAAGCGGGCCCGACAATGGGCGGAGACCACCCGCAAGGAACGGACCGCGTTCTACCCGAGTTCAACCACTATCGACGCCGTGGCAAGGCGCCTCCAGCCACACAAGCTTGAGGCCTGTCCTTTTACATGGAAACGAGGTTTCAGCAGTGTCTGAGCAGCCCCGGCCCAGGCTTTGGAATCCAAGGGGGCAGAAGCGCTGCCAGGCCCGAAATCCCCTCTGCGGATGAACTACATTTAGATTGATGCGGGTCTTGCGCGGGTCAGAGGGGCAACAGAAATGACTGGCGAAATCGGTGCTCCGGCAATGGTCGATATCGGCGTACGGGAGCCGGTATGGGATCGGTTTTTCTGGGTCGCGCCGCTGGTTATCGTGGGTTCCAGAGAGGCCGATGGCGGATACGATCTCGCCCCCAAACACATGGCGTTTCCCATGGGCTGGAGGAACTACTTCGGATTCGTCTGTACCCCAAGGCACGGGACCTACAGTAATGTCGTGAGGGAACAGGCTTTTACGGTCGGCTACCCGCGACCGGGGCAGCTGGTAGAGGCCAGCCTGGCGGCATCGCCGCGTGAGGAGGGTGGTGAAAAACGCATCCTGACCGCCCTGCCGCAGCACCCGGCCACCATTATCGACGGACAGTTTGTTGAAGGTGGCTATGTGGAACTCGAGTGTCGACTCGAGCGTATGGTGGACGGTTTCGGCGAGAACAGCCTGATCGTCGGCGAGGTGGTAGCGGCCCGCGCCGCCGAAGATGCTCTGCGGGTGTCGGACGGAGACGATGCGGATTTGCTGCGGTCGGCGCCTCTGCTTGCTTACCTGCATCCGGGCAGATTCGCGCGGATCGAGGACACGCTTTCGTTTCCGTTTCCGGCGGGCATGAGGAAGTGAGATGGACGCATTCTCACGCCCGGGAGCACAGGAAATCCTCGACTACGTTCATACACGACGCGACGACTTCATCGAGTTGCTGAAATGCATGACCCTGGAGGAGTCACCCTCGGTCGTGCCCGAAGCGCAACACGAGATCCGTGAGGTCATCGCGGCGGAGTTTGCGCGGCGTGACATGCGAGTGCGCTCTGTGGCCGGACGGACGAGCGGCGGCATGTTGCTGGCGGCGCCTGCAGCCCGCGAAAGAGGGCGGCCGCTACAACTCGTCCTCGGCCACTACGATACCGTCTGGCCGATCGGTACGCTGGAACGCATGCCGTTCGAAGTCGACGGCGATTGCGTGCGTGGACCCGGTGTCTATGACATGAAGGGTGGCATCGCCCAGACGCTGATCGCGCTCGACGTCCTGCGGCACTTCGAGGTCGCTGTCTCCGTCACCCCGGTGTTCTTCGCCAATTCCGATGAAGAGATCGGCAGCCGCGACAGCGGCCGCTGGATACACCGCCTGGCCCGTAGCATGAACCGGGTCTTCGTTCTCGAGCCTTCCCTCGGCCAGGCCGGGCGGCTAAAGACTGCTCGCAAGGGTATCGGTCGGTTTACTGTGGTCGTCGAGGGCAAGGCCGCCCACGCAGGGCTGGATCCCGGTGGCGGCGCCAGCGCCATACTCGAGCTGTCGCACGTCATCCAGGAACTGTTCGCGCTTAACGATCACGAGCGTGGGATCACGGTAAATGTCGGCACCATCGACGGCGGACTGCGGCCGAATGTGGTGGCGCCGGAAAGTCGCGCGGTTGCGGATGTCCGGGTCGAGACCCTGGCCGATGCCGTACGAGTAGAGGAATCCATCCTCAAACTGCAGGCAACAACGCCCGGTACACGCCTGGCGATCGAGGGCGGATTCGGGCGGCCCGCCCTCGAACGCACGCCGGCCAATCGGAGGCTCTGGGAACTCGCCGTGGATCTCGGTCGGGAACTCGGCATGAATCTCGAGCAGGGTCTCGCCGGCGGCGGCTCGGACGGCAACACTACCAGCCTGTACACGGCGACGCTGGATGGGCTGGGCGCGATCGGTGATGGCGCACATGCGCCTCACGAGCATCTGCTCATCGGGCCCAGCCTGGAGCGAGCCGCATTGCTTGCCACGCTGCTCATGGCCGATCCGCTGGAGATGGAGGAGAGACAGAGAACAGGAGTCGCATGATGGCCCCCTACCGCTTTTTCGCGTCGGTCACCCGCAAGTCGGACCTGTGGATGAACCCGTTCGACGTCAACATCCTGCCGCGGCAGAACTGGGCCACCGGGGACTTTGTCCTCGGTCGCGTCGCCGGCACCCACAACCGTTTGCACCAGTGTGAAACCAAGACAGGCCGCAACGCAGAGATGGTCCGGGGCGACGTGCTGGTCGGTGCCCTCGGCAGGCGGGCCGCCACACTGGAAGGGGTCGGTGACTGGCGTGAAATCGGACCGGATCTGGAGCTGGATGCGCTTACCAGCGCCGGGCTGTTCGGCAAGGCCACGTCCGTGTCTCCATTGCTCCCCGATCTGATGCGGCTGACCTACCTGGGCCACGCGGTACGTGAAGGCAAGAAACTGACGATGGGTGACTTTGTGACTCCTGTGCCGGAGCGCAAGCTGATCATGCCGGTGATCCTGATGATCGGTACCTCGATGTCTGCCGGAAAGACCAGCGCCGGACGGGTGGCCATCCGGGCGCTCAAGCATGCGGGTTTTAAGGTGGTCGCCGCCAAATTGACCGGAGCCGCACGCTACCGGGATATCCTGAGTTTCAGGGACTCCGGAGCCGACGCGATTTTCGATTTCGTCGACGTCGGTTTGCCCTCGACGGTCTGCGAGCCGGCCCAGTTCCGTTCTGCGATCGGTCAATTGCTGTCGCAGATTCAGTCGACCGATGCAGATGTTTTGGTAGCCGAGGCCGGCGCGTCTCCCATGGAGCCGTACAACGGGACTATCGGCATGGAGATGATCAGGAGTGTTACGGCATTCACTATCCTCTGCGCTTCCGACCCGTATGCCGTTATCGGGGTGAAAGAGGCGTTCGGCATCGAGCCGGACCTGGTGGCGGGGCCGGCGGCCAACACGACTGCCGCCGTCGAACTGGTGAAGCGGTTCACCGGTATTCGGGCGCTTAACCTGCTGGACCGCCCCTCCTATACGATCCTCAAGGACATGCTGGTCGGCCGGCTCGAGGAGATGAGTGCCACGAGAGCCTCCGTCGCCGGTGAGCGCTGATCAGGCGCGACCGGCTGCCACTGTCCGGCCGAGTAGCGACCCGACCAGATGGAGCAGGTTGTTGGTCGTCCAGTAGAGCACCATCGCTGCCGGAAACGTGTAGAACAGGACGAGGAACAGGGCGGCCAGGAAATATAGCTGGCGACGTCGCCCCTTGAGCATGACCGGGTTCAGATGCGGGTCCTGGTGGATGGCCGCCGCGACCACAGTCAGGAGCGTCATCAGCCAGGGCAGCAGGTTGAGGTCTCCGCCGAAGAACGGGATGTGGAATGGCATCGGCACGAGAGCATCCGGTCTGGCCAGATCTTCCACCCATAACCAGGGCACACCGCTCAGGGCAATGTTTTCGCCGAGCATCGCGAATGCGGCGATGAAGACCGGGATCTGGATGGCATATCCGATCAGGCTCTTCATCGGATACCACGGGCTGATGCCGTGGTCACGGTACACCGCCAGAATCCGCTCGTGACGTTCCTCACCACGAAAGCCCTCCTTTGCCTTGTCGATGGCGGGCTGAAGGATCGAGCGTTGCTGGTCGACCCGGGCCTGCAGTCTCTCCGCCAGGCGTGTGACTGGCCACATCAGTAGCTTGACGGCCACGGACAGCGTCATGATCGCCAGCCCCGCGTTGCCGACTACGCGCTGTATCGCATCGAGCATGAGCAGCAGGCCAGAGGACACGGGCTTGAGCCACCACCACAGGTGGGCGAACAACAGTTCGGACAGGCCGCCTCCTTGCTGGCTTAGCGCAAGCCTGTCGACCGGCCCGGAATAGAGTGTCAGCGACATGCTCGTGGCGGCGGAGTCCCGTGGGGTCAGGGTGAGGTTGCCGGTCTGCTCTCCGGCGGCGCCCGTCAATCCACCGGACTCGGAAGAAGGGCTCGCCAGCAAGGCCCAGAAACGACTGCGGACGCCGGCCCATTGCTCCGATTCGACGGCGGCAGGCCAGTCTTCACTGTCATCCAGCCGGGTTTCGCCTGCTGCGTCGATCCGCACGCGTCGTACGCCGGCATAGCCCGCGCTGAAGCCGGGCATGGGTGAGGGGCGGAAGGCAGAGTCTGTGGACAGGTTGTAGTGAAGGCCGCTGCCCGAGCCCGCCACGCCCGAGACTTCCACCGCGTAGCGCACGCCGTAGGTGCCGGGGGTCAGTTCGTAGGTCTGACGAAGACGCTCTCCGGATGACCTGACAGACTCGAAGCCGATCAGCATCCGTTCGGGACCGTCTTCCCGCCAGTGGCGAACCGGCTCGCCCGGGTCCAATAGGCCCGCAGGCACCCCGGAGTGATCTGCGTCGACGACGCTCAGGAAATGGCGGCACAGTGATCCGGTCGGCCGACCGGATCGCTCACGCAGGCAGGCGACCCACTCGAGTGGCCGCCCCACGGCGTCGAACCGGATCCGCACTGACTCGGTCTCCACCAGCGTCGTCGTGGCATCGCTGGCCCAGGACGCTAATGCGCCCATCAGCGCGACAACGATGATTGCGGTCTTCATCAGCGATAGAACCTGCTCATGTCAGCGAGTGCCCTGCGCAACAGATCGCCATCCAGATCGACGTCATCGAGCAGTCGATAACCCCTGTCGCGGAGTTCGAACACGGCTCCCGGGTAGCTGACCATGACGTAATCGGGCGTTAGCACGGCCCGGTTGTAGTAGCTCCCCAGGATGAGGTAGTTCCAGTCCTGCTCTCCGAACAGGTTGCTGCCGACGGAATAGGCGCCGGCCGGTCCCTCGCAGCCGAAGATCTCTTGCATGAGCGTCGGGACGAAGTCGTAATGCGAGGTCCGGTGGAAGAACGTCCGTGGCTCACGGCCGGGCCAGTGGATGATCATCGGGGTCCGGACCTGGAAATCAGTAAATCCCGACCCGTGGAACCACAGATCCTGACCGGAGTCGTCGAACTCCTGTCCATGATCGCCGGTCACGACGACAACGGTGTCTTCACTGAGGCCGGCGCCGGCCAGGCCCTCCAGCGCTCGTGTGACGAGGTGGTCCGCGAAATAGATCCGGCGAAGATATTCGAGTCGATGGAAGGCCTGGCGGTCGCTCTCCAGTCTGTCGAGATCATCAGGGCTCAGACCCGCCGGCATCGGGAAACTGGTCGGGACATTGAGTGTCGGCAGGTCCAGTTGAAGGTAGCCGAACAGCGGGGCGTCGGAGCGCCTGTCCCGCAGATAGTCTTCCCATGCCTCTACTGCCCTCAGGTCTCGCGAAGCATCATTTTCGTTTTCGTGATCCTCGAACTGCGCTAATCCGGCCACCTCCGCGAAGGCGGTCCGATCCAGATGGGCCGGGCTGCGCAGGGTGTATCCGGCGATCACGCTGAATTCGTAGCCGTTCTCCAGCATAGCCTCGGTCAGTACCGACGGGCGCTGGATATTGTAGAAGGCGTCGAAGTAGCTGGAAGGCAGGCCATAGAGCAGCGAGAAGAGGCCCATCCTGCTGGAATTCCCTCCGCTGTAGTGAGTGAGGAACTGCAGGGAGCCGGAGGCGTACTCGGACAGAAACGGCATCTGGTCGGGAGTGATTGAGTCGAAGCGCAGGCCGTCGAGGAGGATGATGAGGACGTTCCGCCGGGCAGGATCCGCCACGCACTGTAGTGGCTCCAGCGGGTAAGACAGTTCTCCGCCATCCCCGTCGCCGACCTTGCGTGCCAGACGCGCCTTCCTCGCGGTCTCCGGATCCACCCATCCGGCCCTTGCCAGGTAACGCTTCGCCGTCAGGGGATAGTAGAAGGGCAGATAGCGGGCATAGGCCGTGACTCTGCCGTCGTAGCGGGCGTCCGCCCAGGCATGCATGACGTGGCCGAGCAGCAGCAATATGAACGGCACGGCGATCAGGACTCTCCTGGTCGCGGCGCTCCGCGTCACGGCCAGGCGGCGGGCATTGGCCGACAGCACGATGAACAGAGCGCTGAAGACCAGCAACAGGACAGCGCCCAGCGCCCATGTCGATGCGTCAAACAGCGCCGCCGTGAAGGGGTCGATATGGAACCTGTGCTGCGCAAACACGATGCTGTCCATCACCAGTAGCGTCAGCCACGATGCCGCCGCCAGGATCGTCAGCGGACGCGCCATCAACCGCAACGGCGGAAGTAGCCGGCACGGTAGCCAGGCGATCGCGAGGACCATGATCGTGACAGCAGACAGGTGGCCCACCGTCGCCACGAACGGGAACGCAATACCGGCCGGCGTGGAGGGCAACCGATACTCGACGACATATCTGAGGCCGACGAAAGAGACGATGGCGCTGGCGAGAATGCAGAACCAGGCCAGCCATCCCGCGGGCGTTGCACCTGATCCTCCAGCTCGGGTCTCGCTCACGAGTCGGGGTCTCCGGCGCTTCCGCTGTGGTCAGCCAGGCCTACGATGGCCTCGGCAGCCGCTTGGGCGCTGTGGCCCAGGTTGTAGACGCACTCGGATCGCAGGCTGGCAATGTGCCTGCGGAAAGCATCCGGATCAGACAGCAGTGAAGTTATCGTGTCGGGCATCTGCTCGATCTGCTGCATGCCAACGATGCGTCCTATCTTCGAACGTATAGAGATTTCGAGCGGATCGATACCGAGCGAAGGCCACGAGTCGTTACGTGACTTCGGCGGCAGATCGACAAAGACGACCGGCTTCTCGAGGCCGAGTGCGTAGTCCATCGCCGCACCAGACCAGTCCGTGACCATGACGTCGCTCGCGAACAGGGATTCGTTGTCGCTCATCCGGCCTTCGAAACGAAACCGCGGATGCGATCCATATCGGTCCAGCAATTCGCGGATGACGCCGGGGACCACCACCTGACTCTGCCAGTGAGGCCGCAGAGTGACGACGAGGCCACCGTCGAGTAACGCACTGATGACGCGATCGCCGCACGTATGAAGGATCGTATTCTCGCCCCACGACGGTGCCAGCAGAATGTGCGGAGGATCTCCGGCCTCATGCCGTGGCCTGAGCTCGCGCTCCTCGATCAATTGTTCGATGCGATGGTAGCCATGCGGTACCAGATTTTTGGCGGCCAGGCCCTGGGTCTCTTCCCGTTTGCGGATCTCACGCAGCTGGTGCGGACCGGCGCACAGTATGGTGTCGTAGTGGTCGTAGGAGTTCTCGAAGTCCGCCATGTGAGTGCTGATCAGGGAATGAAACATGAACACGTAGTGGACCGGGTTGATCGATCTTTTGAGCTGCAGGTTGTGAAGATCGAGCATGGTCATGACCATGACGTCGGCCTTCAGGAACTGGAACAACGTCGTCCGCGCGACACCGTCGCCGATACAGAAGCCATCGACCGCCGGTATCGCACCCGAAAGCCCCGGGTCGTCGGGGTCGGAAGTGACATAGCACAGTCGACGCCCGAATCCCGAGGTGATCGCATCGATCACCGGCGCGAAGTGGTGCCAGTCCTGGCCGCTCTCAGAGTAGAAGACGATTGCCCTGGCCGACGCGGGCAATCGCCGGAAACTACGAAAGGCTCTCCAGTGTTTCAGGACGCCCATGCCAGACCGCGGACAACCGCTCAACCGCTGTCGCGGCCGGCCTGTTCCTGTTCGTCCGGTCGCGCACCCTCCTGCCCGGCTTCCGATTCCGCCGGACGGCGGGCAAAGAGCCGCTTGAGGCGATACCAGTAGGTCTTGATGGCCAGCGCGGCCGTCGCGAAGAGGCCGATGATGGCCGACATGATCATGCTGCCGGTCCCGGGGTCCAGGTAGGCGAGCGCGGTCGGCGAATGAGTCAGGATCGCGAGCAGGATCAGCGAGCGGGTGAGATTCGGGTTGTTCATGAACTGGCAGCGTCCCGCGAGGAGTCTGTGTTCCCGGCCAGACTTCGCAAGAGCGAAGCACCGTGATCTTGTGTGGTTGCGGTCAGCGCGATGGTATCAGAACCCGCTGTTGCTCCGGTCAGTCCAGGCATGCAATCCGCGGATAGACGATCGTCCGGGCACGTTCCAGATGCACGGCGTCATCTATTTCAGCCCAGACCAGGTCAGGCACCACGGTACAGCAGAGCGCCGATCGCTGGCCGACCGCGACCAGGCCGTCCACCTCGTACTCCAGTCCCGGATCGAGGGCTGTTTCGGTATCGGCCCACTGCCTGAGCCTCAGCTGTGTCTTCCTGGTCAGCCGACAGATACCGACGAGTTCGCCGGCGATATCGCCGAGCTGCGTCGGATCCTTGGACATGGCCATCAGGCGGCCGCGATCATCGGTCTCGACGAACACTTCGTCGCCGGCACCGGTGGCACCGGAGAGCAGGATGGCGTCGGCCGGTCCGTCCTGAACGGCACGCAGGGCTCGGGGCTCGTAGATGAGATCCGATTCCAGCAGCAGGGTGTCTCCGTTCAATCGATCGATGGCAATGAGCAGAGACAGGAGGCTGCCCGTGTCAGCAAAGCGCTCGTTGTGTACTGTCTCTACGAAACCCCCGCTCGTTTTCGCCAGGGCGTCGTACCGCTCGGCCAGGTGGCCGGTGACGATCAGCGTCTTGCGGATGCCGGCGTCATGCAGACGACGGAGGGACTCCTCGATGATAGGGGTATCGCCGAGCCTCAGGAATCCCTTGGGCATGCGCGCTCCCTGATCCCCGAGTCGGATGCCGCGGCCAGCCGCCAGGATGACGGCTTGTTCCACACCCTGGTTCATGGCCGCGTCCGGCCAAGGCAGTCCTTGAGCGCCCTCAGTAGTCGATTCATGTCCTCGTCGGAGATCTCGCCCATACAGGCGACCCGGAAAATGTCGCCTCCGAGGTCGCCCTGACCACCGTAGATGACGATGTCCTGTTCCCGCAGCCGGTCGTGCAACGACTGATAGCTGATGGCCTGCGGCAGCCGGTAGGAACGCAGAACACAGGAGTAGCTCTCCACCGGCAATAGCGTGTCTACGCCTGTATCGCGCAGGCACGCCGTGACCCGCTCGGACCGCTCCTGGTAGCGCGCCTGCCGCGATTTCCAGCCGCCACCCTCGTCGAGTTCCAGCAAGGCCTCGCGCAGCGCGTAGACGGAATTCACTGCCGGGGTAAACGGCGAATAACCGCTGTCTCTCTGGATCCCGTAGTAGCGGCGCAAATCCAGGTACACGCTGGTGACATCCGGGATGTCTGCCTCCAGCAGATCAGTTCGCGCCAGCACGAAGCAGGGACCGGGTGCCCCATGCAGACACTTGTTCGCGGTGCCTGCAAGGGCCGCGACATTCCATGCATCGACGTCAACGGACTCGGCCCCGAAGCTACTCACCGCGTCCAGCAGCAGCGGGCGATCATAGGTACGACACAATCGACCCAGCCCGGCGATGTCATTGAGCCTCCCCGTCGTCGTTTCATGGTGAACCGATGCCACGTAACTGATGGCAGGTTCCTCCTGGAGCCGCGCCTCGACCGCTTCGAGATCGATCCCCTCGAGCCAGGGGAAACTGAGCTCCGACACAGGCTTGCCGTGGGCGCGCAGCATGGCCGCCATCCGGTCACCATAGACGCCGTTGCTGACGACCAGCGTGATCCGGTCGCGGGGGGTCAGGGTCGCAAGCATGGCTTCGACCGCACAGGTGCCTGAGCCTGCAAGTAGAACCGCGGCGTGCAGTCTGCCGCTGTGCGGATAGACATCGCGCAGCCGCCCGAGAACTTCTTTGGTCAGGGCCGCAAACTCCGGTTCGCGGTGGCAGGCGTCTCCCGCTGCGAGGGCGGCCCGAACCCTGTCGCTCAGCACGACCGGGCCGGGATTGAGCAGCAGCGTCCTACCGCGCATCGCCCGATCCCAGGTGGGACATGAATCTCTCGGCGACATCTTCCGGCCTGATCTCGGGCCGCGGGAGATCCGCCGGGATCCCGGGTTGAACCATCGCCCTGACAAAGCGCAGGCCTTCCTCGGGTGCGGCGAGCAGGGCCGATATCGTGCCGGGATCGCCGGTACAGACGACCCGTGGGTAGCCACAGGCGGCGGCCACCGCGCACAGGTCTGCGGACGCCGAGCCTGTCACCTGGCCGCCGGTTGACTCGTGGATCTGGTTGTCGAGCAACACGTGGAAAAGGTTGTCGGGCCGGCATCTGCCGATCGTGGCCAGTGCGCCCATGCGCATGAGCAGGGCGCCGTCGCCGTCGAGCACGATGACTCTCCTGTCCGGCCGCGCCAGCGCGAGACCCAGGCCGAGGCTCGAGGCACAACCCATCGAGCCCACCATGTAGAGTTGGCAGGGCAGGTCGTCACACGCATAGAGTTCGCGGCCGGTGTATCCGGTCGTGGCGATGACCAGGTCGGTCGGCCTGAGGGCCGACTGAATCGATTGGAGAAACGCGCGTCGCGGATGCGTTGCCGCGACCGGTCCTGCGGTGGTGGCGACCGGCCACCTGTCCTCGGCGGGCCGACCGAGTTCCACGGGCTGGACGGTCCCTTTCCGTAACAGGAGCGCGTGCGGCCGCCGGCGCTCTTTCATGGACTTGTGGGCGCGGTCCAGGCAGTCTCCCACATGCTGCACATCGTCCGGAAAGATCTCCCAGGTAATGTCGAGCATCTCCAGCAGCGGCGCCGTGATCTGTCCCATCAGCTGATGCTGCGGCTCATCGGGTGATCCGTCCGGATCGCCGCGCAGCGTGACGACGAGCAGCACCGGCAGGCGGAAAGGCCAGTTCAATGACGACAGCGGGCTGACAGCGTTGCCGAGGCCGGAGTTCTGAAGCATCACGACGGAGTGCAGACCGCCGAGTTCGGCGCCGGCTGCGATTGCCACAGCATCTCCTTCATTCGTGGCGGCGACGTAACGCAGGCCCGGGTCATCGATGACGAAGTTGATCAGCGGTTTCAGGAATGAGCAGGGCACGCCGGTGTAGAGGCCGAATCCGCGGCCTCGGGCAGCCTCGACGAAGGCCGTCGCGGGGATCATCAGCCGAACCTGCCGGCGGAGACCACGTCGTCGACTGTGTCCACATCCAGCCAGTGACCGGTCGTGTAGACAACACGGATCTGTTCGCCTGCTTTCACCATCGCATCCAGCAGGTGATGCAGTTTCATCTGCCGCCCTGCCGGCTGCCCCAGCAGCCGATCCACGTGCCCGCGCAGCCGCGCCACGGCGCCACCGCGTATCCGCAGGAACCCCATCCATTCGCCATCGATCTTATCCGTGTGAAGATCCTCTCCACAGGCTTCAAGCAACACCCGCCGGTAGAAACTCGCGCGGCCGTGGGCCTCCGAGCAGGATACGTAGTCGGCTTCCCGGTCCCTGTTTGCGGACGCGCGCCAGTTCGTATCCACGGCGATGACGAAGTCCTCATCCTGTAGTTCGAGCAGCTGCAGGATATAGCGGTTGAATATCACGTCGCCGAACGACACGGTCAGGTCGCGACCGTCGTCCGGGTCCGCGGTCAGCCCCATGGACAGCGAAGCGAGCTCTCCGGTCTCCCGGTAGGCGTCGTTGTCGACGTAAGTCAGTCCCGGGATAGACACCTGTTCCTTGCCGAATCCACGCACCACGGAGATG
Organism: uncultured Gammaproteobacteria bacterium; assembly: GCA_937924335.1. Lineage (GTDB taxonomy): Bacteria > Pseudomonadota > Gammaproteobacteria > Steroidobacterales > XN24 > JAHEFR01. The sequence goes on along the minus strand of CALDWW010000059.1, from coordinate 6,649 downwards.
TCACGAACCCCGGCCCCGCGATAGGCGTCGACGATGTGCTGCAGCAGGGGCCGGCCGCGGATCTCGACCATCGCCTTTGGCGCGTGCTCGGTCAGTGATCCCAGAGCGCTGCCCTGGGACGCGGCCAGCACCATGGCCTTCGAATCTCCCTGATCGTCCGGCAGATATCGCTGCTCGGCCGCCTCGAGTTCCGCCGCGCCCTGCAGCCGGAAGATCTCGCCCACCGGGGCGATCCGGTCCTCCAGGGCGAGCAGATTCTCGTGCGTGAACAGGTGCTCGGCCGTCTCCTGCATAGCTTTCACCGCGGAGCGCAGCATGTGGTTGGCCCAGATCACCATGGATACGCCCGCGTCTCTGTAGACATCTGTGGGCGTGGCGTAGTAGCGGGTGGGAACAATGACGACCGGAGATCGACTCTCCCATCGATCCATGAACTCCAGGATCTCATCGCTGGTAGTCATCGCGCTATGGATCAGGATGCCGTCGGCACCCGCGGCATGATAGGCCTCGGCCCGCCGCACGGCCTCTTCCATGCCCCAGCCCGCGATCAGCGCCTCGACCCGCGCCACGACACAGAAGTCATCGTCGCTCTGGGCGTCCTTCCCGGCCTTGATCTTGCCGCAGAACTCGTCGATGTCTGCGAGCTGCTGCCGCTCCCCCGCGATAAAGCTGTTGGTCTTGGGGAACAGCTTGTCCTCGATACAGACCGCGGCGACGTCCCGCTGCTCCAGCTTGCGTACCAGCCGGCGCATGTTGTTGAAGTTTCCGTAACCCGTGTCGCCGTCGAGCATGATCGGGATGCGCGTGGCTTCGGCCATGAACTCGACCATCTCGAGCACCTGCGTCCAGCTTGCCTCGTTGCTGTCGCGGACGCCGAACTGTGCGGCGACCGACAGGCCGCTGGCCCACAGTCCTTTGAATCCGGCTTCCTCGCCGATGCGGGCGCTGATGCCGTTGTGGGCCTCGAGCAGGAAGTCAGTTTGACCGGACAGTAACAGCGCCTTGAAGCGGCTCGTCCTGCGGACTGAATCGGTATCGCCCACCAGCCGGTCGTCACCTGATGCCGTGGTGTCGTTATTCAAGCCACTATCCTTGCGACTCTGCGGACATGCCGTAAGTCAGACACGAAAAACATATTCCTTGCCGGGCTCGCGTTCTATGTCTGGCGGGTAGCTGTCTCTCTTATCCGCGTAGTAGCGTTCGCGCTGGTCACCGTCCGAGGCCCTGCCATAGGTGAAATATAGGATGCGTCTGGGTCTGTCCGTGTGATTAGGGGCAGACCGGTGCGGCGCGTAAGAGTCGAAGAAGACCGCATCGCCGGGTGCCATCGGCAGTTTTCGGTAAGCCTCGTCCGACAACTCCGTGTCCGACAGCGGCGTCCATTGGCTGCCGATAAGTCCCCTGTCGTGTGCCGCAGGCGCGAACTCGAGACAGCCGTTGTCCTCCGTACATGGGTCTATGGCGACCATCGCGGTGATGTGCAGGCTGCCGTAGCGATCCCAGCCGGCCTGGACATCCTGGTGTGCCGCGAACCCGTCGCCGCCCGGCATCTTGAAGTTGATCTTGTCCTTGAACAGAATCGCCGGTTCACCGAACAGCTGGGCGACGGCACCGATCATCTCGCGGCAAGTCATCAGGTCCTTCATGCCCGCGTGATGCGACACAACGTCCTCCACCCGGTTGAGCACTCTCCGGCCCGGATCGTCCAGGGCTGTCTCGAAATACATCATGTGGGCGCCCGGTACTTCCGGCCAGTTCTGGATCTCGGTCGTCCATGCCTGCAGCTCGGCGAGTCGATCCGCTCCGAACAGGCCTGTGACGACCACGAATCCGTCTTTGCCGAACTGGCCGATCTGTGAAGGAGTCAGGGGCTTGGGGGCAGATGCTTCGGCGGACTGGTTCACATTGACTTCCAGTGGGGTGGCTGCATCAGTGGATCATAGCACGGTCAGACCATATGCCGGTCGGAAAAAGCAGAGGAAACTCGATGTATTACAGTCGGTTACCTCGCCTCTGTGGGCAGTCACAGTTGTCGTTCGGGCAGGTGCGATGGGCTTGTTGGGAGCGTTCGCTTGAAGGACGGGCAGGAGAGACATCAAGACGGGTTCGCCGATGCTCTGCCTTGACAGCGCAAAACCGGCCGAGGACAATCTCCGCCCCCTCACGGGCGCCTGCCCGATCCGGGTCGTGGCTATGTAGCTCAGCTGGTTAGAGCACGGGACTCATAATCTCGGGGTCGGTGGTTCAAGTCCACCCATAGCCACCATTTCCCTGCCTTGAGAGAGTCTGACGTCGACACGCCCGCTAGCGCCGCGCGCCCCCTGCACGTGACCCGATTCGCCGGAGCTGACCGCGATGCTCGCGAGTGAACCGGAAACGGATCTCAGATCAGCGTCTTCAGCCGTTTCCTGATCTCCTCGGCTCCGAGCCCGACCACGCTCTTGGGCACGCTCTCGACGACCAGCTTGTTCGCTGCGGAGGTGATGGTCTTGCGGAGTCTGCCCAGAAAGTCCGGCGGCGCGAGCACGATCAGGCGTCCGAAGTTACCCCGGGTGCGGCCGAGTTCGAGGGTCTCGGAGACCTCGCGGGCGAAGACGTCTGCTTCGTGCTGCCTGGGATCGACCTGCGAGGACATGGCGTGGCGGCCCTGCCCGGAGCTGTCAAACGCCCTGCCGGGCCGGTCCGTCGTCAGATCCTGTCCCTTCAGCGTCGCCTCCTCGTGAGCAAGGGATCTCACCGGTCTGAATTCTCCGCCGATACGATCGACTTCAAAGAAAACCGCTTTCGAACTGTCCGCAGTTACAACCCAGGTCACCGTCATGTTTGTTTCTCCCGTCCGTCTGGCGGACACCGGCGGCAGACCGGTGCTGCTACCTAACATGTAGCCCAAGTGGAGGTGTTTTGGCCAGTAGCAGCGCTGCAAGCTGATGTATTCTCTTCTGCCAGCGTCCCCCACCAGCATCAAGGCGGAGCAAGAAATTCATGAGCATAGCCGGTTATCTTCATCAACTACCCACGAAGTGGTGGGCCTGGTCCATATCCTTGTCTGTCGCGCTGCTGGCGCATTCCGGAGTCCAGGCCCGCGACACAGAAGCACTGGCGGAACAAGCTCGACCGGTGATCGAACGACTGGGGTTGCGTGAGAGCCGGCAACCGGTCCGTGAGATAGCCGGCTGGAGGCGTCCTTCCAGGATCGTAGTCCGCGGTGACGCGGATCGCGTCCAGTGGCTGCAGCCGGCGGCCCCGGGCGTCGAACTCGTCCCTGCGTCGTCTGCGGAAGAAGCGGTAGCCGCCGCCGCCGGGTCCGACGGCGTGATCGGATTCTGTGCGCCAGAGCTTCTCACTGCGGGGACCGGAATCCGCTGGCTTCAGTTGCCCTATGCCGGCGCAGAGAACTGCCTCGCGATCCCGGCGATCCGTGAGCGGGACATCCTGGTGACCAATGCCCAGCGTATCTATGGCCCGGAGATCGCCGAGCACGTGATGGCGATGATCCTGTCGTTCACCCGTGGACTGCACAAATACATCCCCCAGCAGGCGCAGGGGAATTGGGACCGTGGACTGGTCGCTGAAGAAAACCTGTGGGAACTGGAGGGCAAGACTCTCCTGGTCGTGGGGCTTGGCGGCATCGGAACGGAGGTCGCACGGCTGGGTCACGGCATGGGGATGCGTGTCATCGCTACCCGGAACAGCTCTCGCCATGGCCCGGAATTCGTCAGCCACGTCGGGCTGGCGGACGAGTTGCCGCAACTGGTGCCGGACGCGGACGTGGTCGTGAATGCGGCGCCGCTGACTCCGTCGACTGACGATCTATTCGACGCAGACTTCTTCGCCGCCATGAAGACCACGGCCTATTTCATTAACGTGGGCCGTGGCGGCAGCGTGGTGACCGATGACCTGGTGTCGGCCCTGCGAAGTGGCGAACTGGCCGGGGCGGGACTCGATGTCACGGACCCGGAGCCGCTACCGCACGGTCACCCGCTATGGAAGCTGCCGAATGTGATTATCACACCGCATGTCGCGGCGGGCTCCGATCTCCGCAGCGAACGGCTGTGGATCGTCATGCGGGAAAACCTGAGGCGCTATGCGGCCGGCGAACCGATGCTATCGGTGGTAGACACCTTGAAGGGTTATTGAAACGCCGCGCCGGATCGCGCCCCGCCGAGATCCGGCGGGACACAGATTCAGAACCAGGTTACCGACTACTTGGTTTCGGTCTCGGTCTCCGTCTCGCTGGCGGTTTCCTTGGCGGCCGACCGGTTCAGCTTGGTGTACTTCGAGCCCTCGAGGCTCAGGTTGGCCATCAGGCCCTTGTTGCCAAAGATGAAGGCGACGATGGGGTCCTTGATCTCCACGGTGCCCAGATCTTCTCCGGCGCCCCACTGTACGACCGCGATCGAGCCGTCCACACCGGCTTCCCAGCCTTTGCTGGCCCGGAATTTGTCCAGCGCGCCCTGCTCCAGGAAGACGACGATCTCCGAGCGGGTCTGTACACCGATCTGCAGGCCGATCGACGCAGCGGCAGTGCTGTAATAGTCGACGGTCTGACCGCCGATCCGCATTGCGCCCTCACCATAGGCCCCGCCGATCACGAGGCCTGCCTTGCCGACCTTGGGGAATACCAGGACACCCTTGGACTTCTCGAGGAACTCCTTGCCGCCTTTCACCTGCGAAGCGAAGGCCTCCAGGGTCGCGTTGACCTCGATATCGATCTCCTGAGCGGATTTGGCGGATGCGTTACCTGCGGCCAGCATGCCGAGCGCAGCGCCAATCCAGAGAATTCTTCCTAACTGATTGAATCCATTGGGTTTCATGGTGGTGTTGTACCTTGGGGGATATGATGAGTCCGCGAACAGTAACCGCTGCTCCGGGTCACATCAAGTTCGCCAACAGCGGTCTCCGTCGCCCAACAGTCCGATTGCTGACGCCCTTCGTCGTCGCTTGAGTTCCGCAGGGGTGGGGTCCTGTGGCCACCACTCGGCGCCGCTCGAAACACTACTTTCCGGCCGGCTGACCCGCCGCAATCCGGTGCAGCGGGGAAGAGGGTCGTGCGAACAAGATCATCGACGAGTCTTCCCGGTCAACCGCGATGGCGGTCGGGTGACACTCAAGCATATGGACGTAACCGGTGTCGCGCCTGCCTCTTTCGTCGGGCGGGATAGAATAGCGTTCCCTGACTTCCCAGCGGACACACCGAACTGACATGCCGCGACTCTTTGTCGAACAGCTCTGCACTATCGACTTTGCCTGGCTCCATGACGATCGCGGGTTGCTGGGAGACACCTGGATCGTCGATGCGGATCTCGAGGGTGATCTTGACGAGCAGGGCATGATCTTCGACTTCGCGAAGGTCAAACCCGCCATCAAGGAAGTTGTCGACGATGTTGTCGATCACCGGCTGCTCGTACCACTTCGTGCGCCGGGGCTGGAGATAGAACGGGACACAGGAGAGATCCGCCTGCTGTTCCGCTACGGTGATCGCATGCTGCGCCACAGATCGCCACCGGAAGCGGTCTGTCTGATCGACTCCGACACAATCTCTGCGGATGCTGTCGGACGGCACCTGGAGTCTGCTGTGCTGCCAGCGCTACCCGGCAACGTCTCACGGCTGCGTGTGGGACTGCGCGAAGAGTCGATCGACGGCCCCTGGTATCGATACGCACACGGTTTGCGTCAGCACGAGGGCAATTGCCAGCGCATTGCTCACGGGCATCGCTCGAGGGTCCGGATCCTGAGGGACGGGCAGCGTTGCGAGGCGACCGAGCGATGGCTCGCAGACCGCTGGCGGGACATCTATCTCGGATGCGACCAGGATCTGAAGGAAAAAGTGACGCTGGATGGGGTCAACTACCTGCGTTTCGCCTACCGGGCGCCCCAGGGCGAATTCGAGCTGCTGCTGGAGGCCGGACGCAGCGAGTTGCTGGGCACGGAATCCACCGTAGAATGCATTGCCGAATACGTCCTGAGGCTGTTGAAGGAACGGGACAGGACGGCCGCATACGAAGTTCGAGCTTACGAGGGTCTGAACAAGGGGGCTATCGCGTGTGGGTGAAGGCACCAACGAGGGCAAGGATATGAATAATCAGAAGAATACGGGCCGGATCCGACAGAGCATGCTCGATTTTCTCGAGCTGGAGAGTGCTGGCGGCATATTGCTGGTGATCGCCGCCGTGATCGCGATGATCCTGGCCAACTCGCCTCTGGAGAACGTCTACCTGAGGGTCCTCGGCACGCCGATGACGGTCTCCATCGGTCAGTTCGGTCTGAGCAAGCCGCTGCTGCTGTGGATCAACGATGGCCTCATGGCCGTGTTCTTCCTGCTAGTCGGCCTAGAGATCAAGCGCGAGGCGCTGGAAGGAGAACTCTCCAGCCGTGATCAGATCGTGTTGCCGTCGATCGCCGCCGTGGGCGGTCTGGCAGTGCCGGCGCTGCTCTACGTCTGGCTCAACCATGATGACGGCGACGCGATCAACGGCTGGGCGATCCCCACTGCTACGGATATCGCCTTCGCCCTGGGCGTCCTGTCACTGCTCGGCTCACGCGTGCCCATAGCGCTCAAGGTCTTCCTCACCGCGGTTGCCATCATCGACGATATCGCCGCTATCCTCATCATCGCCGTCTTCTATTCCGACGATCTGTCGACCAAGGC
>CALDWW010000058.1 GCA_937924335.1 uncultured Gammaproteobacteria bacterium | reverse complement strand
CGGTAATTGACCTGCACCGTATCTTCCGCCGTGGGTGATTCGCCGCTTCCCTCGACCAGGACCTTGTACTGCAGGCCGCTCTCGGTCGTCATCACGCCTTCCTTGGCCATGTTGGCTGCGAGGAACTCAGCGCCTTCCTGCTTGTTCTTCTCCGACTGCGCGGCGCGCTCTTCCTCAGCCGCCTTCTGCTGTTCGGCTGCATTCGCCTGCTGTTCCTGGATCAGCGCCTCGATGACCGCCTGGGCTTCCTCTTCGGTGAGGCGCGGTTCCCTGCCCAGCAGAGAGTCCTCGAGTCCGGCGGCCAGCGCCGCCTGGTCGATCTCCATACCCTGGGCACTGAGACGGCCACCGATATCGGTGCCGATGACGTAACTGGACTTCTGTTCCTGGGTCTCCAGAGACACGGCCACCGTCCCGGCGGCGGTCGGGGTCTCCTGCTTCATCATGGCGGAGGTGATCGCTCCGCCCACGACGGCGCCCACGACCAGGCCACCGATCAACTTTGCATTGGACATCTATTGTCCCTCGGGTTGGTTATTCAAAACGCGACATTATATCGCTCCGGGAGACTCGCGGCATGACCGGGCTGCCGAATCCCCACAAATTGACAAACAACCGCGTTCGGTCATGATCTGGCGAGCATCGGCAAAGGTATCAAATCAGGCATGTCGTTCATCGAGGAACTCAAGCGACGTAACGTCATCCGCGTCGCGCTGCTCTACATCGTCGCCTCGTGGCTGATACTGCAGGTGGCCGACGTGTTGTTCCCCAATCTCGGCGCTCCGGACTGGGCCTTCAAGCTAGTCCTTGGCCTGCTGCTGCTCTTTTTTATCCCGGCGCTGGTCTTCTCATGGGTCTTCGACGTCACCCCTGAGGGCCTCAAGAGGGAGCAGCCGGCCGCCGAAGCCGGTCGGCGACGGCCCCGGCGGAGGCGTATCGACGGGCTTATCGTCATCCTGCTCCTGCTGGCCATCGGCGGGCTGGTTCTCGACCGCCTTGTCCCCAAGTCCGCGCCCCCGTCGGACCAAACGACCCCTGCCGTGCAGCAGGCAGCCGACGTATCACCCGTCACGCAGAGCATTGTCGCGGAAAAATTCTCTCCCGAAGGTCCGCCTTCTATCGCCGTGCTGCCCTTCGAGACCCGCAGTGCCGATCCCCAGGACGAGTACTTCTCCGCCGGCATACACGATGATCTGCTGACCCAACTGGCCAAGATCGATGGCCTCAAGGTCATCTCGCGCACGTCGGTGATGCAGTACGCAGGAACCACCAAGACCATGCGGCAGATCGCCGAGGAACTGCGCGTGGCAACCGTACTCGAGGGCGGCGTGCAGCGGGCCGGCGATCGCATCCGGGTCAATGCCCAGCTGATCGATGCCATCACCGACGAGCACCTGTGGGCCGAGTCTTATGACGAGGAGCTGACGGTCTCCAATATATTTCTGATCCAGAGTCAGCTGGCGACAGCCATCGCCGCCGCGCTGGAAGCAGAGCTTTCGCCGTCGGTGCGGGCACGGATCGACGACAAGCCAACCGACAACCTGGATGCCTGGCAGCTCGAGTTTCGCGGTCGCTATCTGCTGGACAAAGAGCGCAGCCAGATCAATTTTGAGCGCGCGGTAGCCAAGTTCCGTGAGGCCCTCGCCAATGATCCGAGCTACGCACCAGCCTGGGCCGGCCTGGCACAGGCCATTGGCGAACTGGTCGGCTGGTTCTACTGGCCGGGCGACACGCTGCCGGAGGCCTGGCGCGCAGCGGACAAGGCGATAGAGCTGGATCCTGACCTGGCCCAGGGATACTTTGCCCGCGGCGATCTGCTGCGCATGGAACGGCGATTCGACGAGGCGGAAAAAGCCTTCCGGCGAGGTCTGGCCCTGAGCCCCGGCAGCGCGGACGGACACTCGCGCTATGGCGATGTCCTGCGGGATGCCGGTCGCTTCGAGGCATCGATGCGGGAATCGCGCCGCGCTATCGAACTCGACCCCCGCATGCTGCGTATCCGCGAATCCCTGCTGCAGAACCTGTACTTCGGACGGCAGTGGGATGCCGTGCTGGAAGAAGCGACACAGGTGCTGGAGATGGAGCCCGATTCCGGGGAGACCTGGTATTGGATCGCGTTCGCCAGTAACTGGAAGGGGAACTACGAAGCGGCGATACAGGCTGCGCTGAAAGCAGTCGAACTCGACCCCGACACGCCGTACCTGAGATCGGGTGTCGCCTATCATTACGCACTGGCCGGCCGTGCCGACGAGGCGCGGACATTACTGGCCGGTGCGGACGCCGAGAGCTGGCCGCTGCCGGAAGTGGGCCTGGTGTATGGCGCCCTGGGCGACCTGGACCGCGCATACGAATACCTGTACCGGGCGCTCGACGAACAGCCCCACGGCCTGTACTACCTGGCCGCCGACCCGGCCGCCGACCCGCTGCGGACCGATCCCCGCTGGGAGGGTATCCTCACCCGGCTCAGGGCGTCCTCTCCCGCCAACGAATAGCGCGTCGGCCCCGGGGTCTAATCGTAACCGCTGGCGAATTCCTCGATCCGACCAGCCATGCGGACCACCTGGGCCCAGTCGTGGGAGACGAAGTCCTGGGCGTGCGCCAGGTGGTTACGGAGGGATTCCAATTCTTTGGCAGCCCGCTTGAACCCGCCCTTGGTGCTGAAGCCCATCTCGGCCAGGAACCCCGGCTGCTGCGTGAGGAGCTGGGCCTTGTCGGTGAACTGCAGGCAATCCACCAGTCGGCTGGTGAGCCCTCGCCGCTCACGCTCCGCCTTGAGCGTCTCTGCCTTCGCGACCCTGGTCTTCGGCAAGAGCGGCTTCCAGCTGTCCTCCGGCCAATGCAACGCCAGGCGTTCCGTGATCTCCATCTCGACCAGGGTCACGATGCCGAACAGCCACATGCGTACCAGCGGCTTCTGGATGTCGGATCGGGAGACATAACCGACGACGTCGCCCAGCATGCCAACGAAACAGAACTGGTGACGGTTAAGTATGTGAATGACGTCGGTGAGGGACCCGTTACCGTCGATCACCTGGTCCCGGCTGAAGGTCCGCAGCTTGGCGTGCTCGACGCCCTTCTCCAGGTCGGTCCTGCACGTGAAGCCCATGACGACGCCGTCGATGCGGATCCCGGCCACAGGGAGATCGTAGTCGGCCAACAGCCGGCCGATGTCTTCCGGGTTGCGGATCGAGTCGAAGGATCGCAACGGCTCTGCAATATCGGAGGCCCGGAAGGCGTCGGCGAACAGGCGCGCGACCCTGGGCCGGTAGTACAACGCTTCAACGGGAGATTCGACATCCTCGTCGATGGCCAGGGCGGCCGGCTGCAGCGGCGGCAGCCCCAGCTTGTCGGCGCTCTTCGCGATCAGCTTGCGCGCACGCGCAAGCAACTTGGCGTCACCGTCTTCGAGCACCTCCAGCAGCGCCGCCGCCTCGGTGACGAACACCCGACCGAACTTGGGGTCGTGCTTGACGATGTCCCGGCAGTTATCGATCAGGTCCGCCAGCTTGACCGTCTTGGCCCGGGTACTCGCGCGCGAAAGATGCTGGCGGTCGATCGCCTTGCGGACCGCCCGGTTGCCGTCGCTGGGTCGGCTGGCATCGGTCAGTTCCGATACCAGATGGGCCACTTCCTCGCCGAACTCGGATTCCAGTTCCTCGTAGGTCGCCGTCGTGTCTTCCATGGTGTCGTGTAGCCACGCGGCGGCGATGGCCTGGTCATCGTCGCTCACCGTACGGACGATCTCGGCTACCGCCTTGAGATGGGCATCGTAGGGCTGGCCGGAATACTTGCGTCGCTGGTCGATGCGGCGATGTGCGTGTATGGCGAACTTCTGAGCGCGTTTGACGAGATTGTCCATAGTCTGCGGCGACCCTGTTGGCGACCGATCCCCTCTGGGACGGCGGCGGTTCTTTATGTTGACCGGGCTGGGGATTTTAACGTCTCGACAGACAATCGCGATGGTCAGCTTCTTCCCGTCAACCCACTCATCGTCTTCGGGGCCGGCATCTGTCGCGCTCTAGCTGTCGTGCGAGCGACTCGTCAGCAGCTTCTCCAGGTGATTCGCGAAATTCCTGCGATCGGTCTGGCTCAATGCCGCCGGGCCGCCGGTGTCGATGCCGCTGGCTCGCAGCGTGTCCATGAAGTCACGCATGTTCAGCCGCTCACGGATGTTGTTCACGGTGTACATTTCGCCGCGGGGGCTCAACGCGTGGCCGCCCTTCTCGATCACCTCTGCCGCCAGCGGTATGTCGCTGGTGATCACGAGATCGCCCTCGGCGAGCCTCTTGACGATCTCGTTGTCGGCCACATCGAATCCGGCCGGTACCTGCAGCATCCTGATAAACCGGGATCGCGGCGTGCGCATGCCTTGGTTGGCCACCAGCGTCAGGTCCGTCTGCGTACGCTCAGCCGCGCGGAACAGGATGTCCTTGATCACGGCCGGACAGGCGTCCCCGTCGACCCAGATCCTCATGAGATGCCGGTGGCGGAGTGCTCGCGCCTCGCCTGTGCGGGCGCGATGCCTGCTCTTGAGTCTAGATCCATACGTCACCCTCGGCGGTCAGCTCGCCGCCAGCGTCACCGGTATTCCTGACGCCTCTTGGCTCTATCAGCAGCACATGACACTCCTGCTCGGCGACCGGCTTGTGTTCAACGCCGCGAGGGACGACGAACATCTCCCCGGCGGACAGCGCCACCGCGCCGTCACGGAACTCGATCTTCAGCCGCCCCTCGATGACGACGAAAACCTCGTCCGTGTCCTTGTGGTCGTGCCAGACGAACTCGCCCTCGACCTTGACGAGTTTGAACTGATAGTCGTTCATCTCGGCGATGACACGGGGCGACCAGCGATCGTTGAAACAGGCGAACTTGTCCCTGAAGTTGAGCGGAGCGTAGTCGGTCATTCAGTCTCCTCGCTGCAGATGCTGCGCGACATGGGCGTGATCGTAAGTGGTGATCTCGTGCATGTTGCCAAAAGGGTCATGGAAGTACAGTGACCACGCCAGGGTGTGATCGGAGATCCTGAGCTTTAACGAGTGGTCCTCCAGGTGCGTCTTCCAGGCCAGGAACTCTTCGCCACTGGCGCCGAATGCGATGGTGGATGTCGGCGCCTGAGCCGACTCGAACAGTGCCAGGTGCACCTTGCCAGACTGGTCCTCGAGGGTCAGCGGCCCGCCGTCCACAGCCCAGACCTCGAAAGCCTCCAGGCGAGTGAAGCCCAGCACGTCCCGGTACCACGGCTCCGCTTCGCTCCAGCTCTTGACGTAGACGTGGATGTGATCAATGCCGTTCAGTTTTGGAAGCATGACTGGCCCTCCTGCGGGCAATGCCGTGTCGTCGCATTCAGGTTGCGAAGAGTACGCTAGAAGCGCAGCAGACTAATGATCCCCATCAGCCCCAGCGCAAGCACGACGCCCGGGCCGACCCCTGCCAGCCTGGCCAGCATCGGGAGTTCGCGGAACCGGCGCATGGTGACCGCCAACAGGTAGAGCGAGAATAACAACGCCACGGCCAACATGATCAGAAATGTCATCACCGCCGAGGCGCCGGCGGCGAGGCCCTCGCCGGTGCCGGGCACGAACCTGGGCACGATCAGCGACATCGCCACCATGAAGACACAGACTGCTGACAGTCGATAGATCCTCGATGCTGTCCTGTTCCCCATCCTCAGAATCTCCGCAAGAATCCTCTCCGCGATGATCGCCGAAACACGGTGGACGCCTGCAACTCAGCCCCCTGGATCGCCGCGCTCGTTCAGCCATTTGAAAACCTCGGTCCTGGAGCCATCCGCATGAATCATGGGCTCGCCGCGAGACATGCCCGCCTTGCTCAGCACCCTCTGGGACACGGCGTGCTCGGGCGCGACAGTGGCAATGATCCGATGTAGCCCGAGCTCTGTAGCCGCGTAATCGAGCATCCCGCGCGCAGCTTCCGTGGCGATCCCCTGCCCCCAATACTGACGCAGCACCGCGTACTTGAGCTCCGGCTCGGGTTGCCCATCCGGGTGCACGATCCCGCAGAACCCGACCACCTCGCCGGACGGCATCAGTTCCAGTGCGGACATGCCGTAACCACGGCTCGTGTAATTGTTGTGAGTGATCCCGATCCACTGCTCGCACAGCGATCGCTCCATCGGCAGGCCGTTATCGACCCAGCGCATCGCCTCCGCATCGCCGTAGACCGCGTACATGGCGTCCAGATCACCGTAATCGATGTGACGGACACGCAGGCGCTCCGTCTGAAATAGTTCTCGCGGCGGGTGGCGGTTCGTCTCTGTCGCCATCGGCTATGACCCGTAGCCTCCTCAGTGGGCTGTCCCGCACACCGCCCACGCGCGTGCGACCAGTTCGATAGTCCCGTCGGTGCCTCGCGGCAGGGTCGTCTCGAGTCTCCGGGCCAGGGCGGCACGGCCATCCGAGTCGAGCCCGGCAACGAAAGAGGGAGCCGGCCCGGTGCCGCCCAGGAACGGGGCCCAGTAATCGTCGAAGCTCTGGAATCGGGTGGAGATCTGCAACGCTTCGCAGCGCACGTCGCCAAGACCACCCGCCATAAAGAGATCTGTCAGCGCGTCGGGATGACAGATCGGAAACCGCATGCCCTCGTCCAGCCCGTCGGCACCGGGTGTCTCGGCGGCGACCGCTTCCCAGAAGTGGCACAGAAACTCCATGCCGCCTGCGTAGTCCCAGACGCAGGCGGCGACCGTACCGCCGTCGCTGGCCAGCCGACGCATCTCGATGATCGCGGTCGCCGGGTCCCGGAAAAAGTTGAGCGCCAGCAGCGATGCGACGCATCCATAGCCGTCCGCACGCCCCGGAAGGCCGCCCGTAGCGGCTACGGCGAACGATGCAAGACGGTCCTCAACGCGCTGGCGGGCATACTCGACGAAGGGTTCTGCAGGATCGCAACCCAGCACGGACGCGGGAGCCGCTTCGCTGCAGATCGCGTCTGTCAGCGCACCGGTTCCACAACCCACGTCCAGCCAGTGAACCTCGTCGGGGACGTCCAGCCAGGCGACGAACCGCGGGGCGAGTCGCCGGCTCCAACGGCCCATGAAGGCTTCGTAATCTGAACCGCCACGCCAGGGGTCCTGCATGCTGGACACCGAATTGTCTCCCGGATGTGAGTGCGGAGTAGATGCTGAGGTAACAACAATGGAGCGCACGCATGGCGAACGCAAGCGCAGGCCGATCGGCTGGCAGGCCTCACACCTCCGGGTCAATGGGTGATCCGGGTCTGTAATGAATTCACCGTCATCCCGGTCTTTATGTCTACAGGCGAGCGAATCGCGGGCATGCCTCCCGGGCCTGCTGAACGGGGAAGCTGATCATGGCGGAAAGAGTGTTGAGACTGGCGGGCTGGTTGCCGATGTTGGCCGTGGCGGCCTCGGTGTACGGCGGCGTGATCTCGAACTACACGATCAACCATCAGACCGTTTCCGAAGGCATGAGCTTTGCGGAGGTCCGCGAGATCGCCGGTGATCCCGTTGCCATCGAAGAAGTCGAAGGCAACCCTGTCCGGGTTGAATGGGTCTATCGGTGCTCGACCAGCGGCGCCGGTCCCTGCAACGTCGTCGACGACAACGGCCAGCGCGAGATGCGGGTCCGCTTCCAGCGCGGCCGGCTGAAAATCATCCGCTTCGAACGCCTCTGAATAATCTCCCTGGATCCGACTGGATCCCAATTGGTGCCGGTGTCCGGTCCAAAGACAATCGCGTCTCCGGTCTGCCATACATCGCGATTGAGGACACCGGCGCCGTCTTTTTTGGCGCCTTTCCCCTGCCCTGAAGGAAGGTGGCCGCAGCACCCCGCCGACATCCGGTTCGGATCCGCCGCGTCATGGTCGAGCTTTCTCGCGGGGTCGTTCAGGCGTGCAGTCCGGGAAGATCAGGGCACCAGGTTGAGGGCGGCGGCACGCTCGCGCTGGGCCGCGATGTCCTTGCGGATGGCGGTGATCAGCTCCGGATACTCGGGACGGGACCGTAACGGCGCCATCGACGGATCTTCTTCCAGTCCGAACCACCAAAAGGATCGTTCGCCCTCCTCGACGTAGAGGCGCAGGGATTCGGCGGCCTCATCGAGCCGCCCGAGGTAGGTCAGGATCCAGACCTCCGAGATCCGGTTGTAGGGCCGGAGCATGCGCGGGTCACGCCGGCGCAGCTCTTCCAGGATAGCCTCGCCGATCCTCGTCGCCTGCTCTTCCTGCCCGGTCAGTCGCAACAGCGGGATCACGTCGATGCCGATGTAATTCCGGTAGAAAACATTGGTGATCGGGTCCTCGAAGAAATGCGGCACCGCGGAGCGGTACGCAGCCAGCGCCTCGTCGTATTCCCCTGTCTCGACGGCGTGATCGTGGAGGGTTCGCAGCACAACCCACATGTCCTCCTGGCGCTCCTCCATCCCCATGTCGAGGTACTGCCTCGCCATAGCCAGCGCACCGTCGCGATCACCGCTACGCCGCAGCCACATCAACCTCGCCATGTGAGGCACCGATTGCCCCGGTCCCATCTCGTTCGCCTTCTCCACCCAGGGCAGCGCGGCCTGCGTATCCCCCAGGTCCAGGAAGACCATGGCGACCAGGCCCGGGAGTTCGTAATCCGATGGATCCACCTCCGCGGACCTCGCATACCACCTGGCCGCCTCGTCGAGACGACCCAGGTCAGTCCTGTAGATCCCCGCCGGCCCGTAGAAGCCGTTCGGTGAGCTGGGGTCCACTTCTCTGAGCCTCGCGAACTGCGCCAATGCGTCATCCGTCCGGCCGAGGGCCGTCAGATAGTTCGCCCGCTGAAATATGATTTCAGGACCCATGGGATCGACGGCCAACGCCCTGGAGTTGTATTCCAGGGCCGCCTCGAAGTCTCCCCGCCGCGCCATCAGCCGCGCCAGACCAAAGTTCACATAGGGATCGTTCGGCTGCAGCTGCCGGGCCTTTTCGAATGCCTGCTCGGCCTTGTCCTCCTGCCGTCTGCGCAGGTGAAGCAGGCCCATCTCCGTGTGGGACTCTGCGAGTTCCGGGTCGAGCACGATCGCCTGATCAAGCGCCGCTTCCGCCAATGGATAGGCTTCCGTCGCAGGCCTGACGCCGGTATCAGACTGATCAGCGTACACCTTGCCCAGCCCCGCCCAGGCCTCAGCGTATTCGGGATCGAGACGCGTCGCCTGCTTGAATTTCAACTCCGCCTGTTTGAGCGAGTCATAGCTGAAGCGGAACAACATGTGCCGGCCGAGGAGATAGGCGTCATGAGCCTCCGCGCTGGCCGTCGGCGTCCGCCCGATCCGGGCCGCATCCTCGCCCAGCAGAGTGACCTTGAGCGCATCCACGACCTGGCCCGCGATGTCCTCCTGGATAGCGAAGACGTCGTCGATCTCGCGGTCGTAGGTATCCGACCAGAGATGGTAGCCATCGTCCGACTTGATCAGCTGGGCGGTGACACGCACCCGGTCACCGGACTTGCGTACGCTGCCCTCGAGCAGATGGGCCACGCTGAGTTTTTCGCCGATCACGCGCAGATCCTCGTCCTTGCCCTTGAAGGCGAACGAGGAAGTGCGGCCGGCGACCTGCAGGTCCTTGATCTGCGCCAGCACGTTGAGCAGCTCCTCAGTCAGGCCGTCGGAGAAGTACTCGTTCTCGACATCGCCGCTCATGTTCACGAACGGCAGCACGGCGATGGAGCGGTCCGGCGGCCGGGCAAACTTGTTGGCCGCCAGCTGGGTCGGCTCCGCGGTCGCTTCCGCCTCATCGCTCGTCATCTCGGCAGGTCGCGTGACCACCACCGGCGCACGCTCCGGGATCAGGCGATCCAGGGCCAGCCCGGCGATCGCCAGGATCAGCAATACGACGATGAGGGTGTTGACCTTGCGTCCGGTCTGATGGGTGATGGACTCATCCCGATCGACCTCCTTCTCTCGCTTGAGGCCCTCCGGCGTCAGCTCGTAGACCCAGGAGAAGATCAGCACCAGCGGGAAAGCGATCGTGAGCAGCAGGATGACCAGTGAGCCGGTCCACTCGGGGACGGGCATCAACGACGACAGGACATCGGTGATCTGCAGCAGCAACCAGGCGGCTACAAGATAGAGCACCGCCATGCGGATGACGTTGCGTCGCTGCAGTTCCTTGACGAAAGACATTAAGGCGGCCGGTCTCCTGCGCTACCGGTGTAATGATGCGGGAAACCTCAGGTGCTTGTCGATCTGCCGCCGGCCCTTGCGAATTCATGGCGTCATCGGTGGTCCAACGGTTGGAGTGCTCGCATCATTCTGGGACACTCCGATTTCCCGAAGGTGGCATCCACCCCGCCGGTCCCAGCGGCCAGGAGATTCACATGCAGATCGCGTTCCTGCTCTATCCACGATTCACCGCCCTGGACATCGTCGGGCCTTACGACGTGCTGTCGAGATTGCCAGGCGCCGAACCGTGGTTTGTGGCCAAAGAATCCGGACCGGTGCGTAATGACAACGGCCGTCTACAATTGGTCGCTGAGAAAACCCTCGATGAAGTCCCGTCTCCGGAGATCCTGGTCGTGCCCGGAGGCTCCGGCACGACCGACGCGGCCGACGAGGCGACACTGCGCTGGATCCGAAACGCGCACGCCACATCGACCTGGACGACGTCGGTGTGCACCGGCTCGCTGCTGCTGGCAGGCGCCGGACTCCTTGATGGCCAGACTGCCACCAGCCACTGGTCTGCAGAGGAACAGCTGGAGGCGCTTGGTGCGATCTACAGGGCGGAGCGTTTCATCCGTGTAGGCAAGCTCATCACGGCCGCAGGCGTGTCGGCGGGTATCGACATGGCCTTGTACCTGGCCGGTGAAATCGCCGGACCGACGACGGCCCAGGCTATCCAGCTACTGATCGAATACGATCCGCAGCCTCCATACGACGCCGGATCCATGGCCAAGGCGCCGCCCGACGCGGTGAAGACGCTTCAACAGATGTTCAATACCTGAGCGCTGTCGAGCGTCCCACCCGCTACGTGGTCTGCACCGGCCGATGACTATCGGGCACCGACATGCCGGGCCTGGGCACCAACTTTGGCACCCTCTCCTGGTAACGCAGATATGCGCGGCCGTGGAATTCCACCAGGTCCCTCTCCTCGATGCGGATAGCGATCAGGATGTACCCCGTGAACCCGGCGGCCAACAGCAGATGCCCTACGGTCATCACCGGCGTCGCCCAGAAAGCGATGATGAAACCCAGATAGAGCGGGTGGCGCACGAAACGGTAAAGGTAACGTGTCGCAAACGGCAGCGGCGTGTAGTCGCGTGACCTGAACTCGAGGTACACCTGGCGCAGACCGAACAGGTCGAAGTGATCGATGATGAAGGTGGATGCCAGCACGATCAGCCAGCCAGTCAGGAACAACGTTGTCATCAATATCGCGCCCCCGCCGTCGAACGCCCACACGATCCCTGGCATCGGCTGCCAGAAGGCGAACAGGATGACCAGCATCCCGCTGCCGGCGATGACGAACGTGGATCGCTCGATCGACTTCGGCACTATGCGCGTCCACCAGCTCTTGAAACCCTGTCGGGCCATCACCGAGTGCTGGACCCCGAACAGCGCGATCAGTCCGAGATTGACGATCAGCGCCAATACCATGGAGCCACTCTCTCCCGAGTCCACGGACTTGGGCACGAAGAGATTGCCGGCGAATCCGATTAAATATAGAAATGTTATGAAGAAGAATAGATAAGCTGCTATTCCATATAGGAATATTAATGCCCTTTTCATGACCTCCCCCGGAGATCCGTAAGCCTTGCGGCTTTCAGGCAAGAGTAGACGACATAAGGGCAAAGTCCATCTGCAATGCAACATCAGTCTACGCGTCGCAGCCCGGACGCGGATTTGGGAACCAGATCTGGAGGCATAGCGTACACGCTGCCCACGACGTCTAGACTAGGAATAGGAGAAGGTGAATTCTGGCCGCCGAGGTGTGCTCGACGGCCAACGCCGATCGGGATGGATATGCGCCACACTTCACTGCGGGCGGCCTTTCTGCAGGATCACCGCAAGATGACGAAAGGTTTCTATCGCCTGGGACAAAAGCTGGAAGCCGGCGACTGGACCGAGGCCCGTCGGATTGCGCTGGCCATCGACCGTGACGTCGGGCCCCATATCGAGTTCGAGGAAACCGTTTACTATCCGCGCCTGGTACCCATTGTGGGCGCGGCTAACGTCGACATGATGTACGCGGAGCACGGCATCGGGCTGCGCCTGATCCAGGATCTCATCTCCGCTGGGAGCACACCGCCGGACAGCGCAGTGATGGCGGACTTCGTCGACCGGTGTCATACCATGCTGGAACACGCTAAGAGCTGCGGCACGCTGTTAAGTCATCTGACGGCCCTGCCACCCGACGAGCAAAATGAGTTGCTCGCCAGACTCGAACACATCAGGGAACTCGGACGCTCCTGGTCCGAACTTGCAGACCGGGAAGAGTCTCGAGCGCTCGATAGCCACGTCAACTGAACACAGGACATCACGGTCCACTCGCCATGTGTCGCTTGTATGGATTCAAGGCCAACGAACCTACCAAGGTGGAGTGCAGCCTGGTCTACGCACAGAACGCCCTGCTGGCGCAGAGCATCGCCGACCGGCGCGGCAAAGCTCACCCGGATGGCTGGGGCATCAGCTGCTACGAGAACCACGCCCCTATCGTCGACCGAAGGGACACAGCCGCCCACGAAGACGACCGCTTCAGCCTCGCGGCCGAGCGCGCGTATGCGGCAACCGTCATCGCCCACGTTCGCAAGGCGACTGTCGGCGGGCATTCGATCGCCAACACGCATCCCTTTGTGTACGGCATCTGGACGTTTGCTCACAACGGAACCCTGCGGGGATTCGATCAGCTGGCCGCGCAACTGGAACACGAGACGGATGACGACCTGCGTGGGATGCGCCACGGTGACACGGACAGCGAATCCGTGTTCCTGTGGCTATTGTCGCGTCTGCGGGAGGCGTGTGGCGGCGTACTCTGCCCGCAGCCCGACCTGGACACCCTGATCGGTGTCGTATCCGACTGTGTGAGGAAACTGGATGCGCGCTCGCAACGCGCCGACACCGAGCGAGCATCTAAACTGAACTTGCTGCTGACCGACGGCCGCTATCTCATCGGAACCTGCCTGCGTAACTCGCTCTACTGGCTGGAGCGCCACGGCATCCATGACTGTGAGATCTGCGGTATCCCCCACGTCCGCCACGACGAGTCGCGTGAATACCGCGCCATCACTCTCGCATCAGAACCAACCAGCCACGAGGCCTGGCATGCCGCGCCGGAGGGCAGCGTATTAGCCGTGGACGAGACGATATCGGTGACCGTCCGGCCGCTCTGATTTCGCAGCGCCAACAATGTCGGTCAGTATCCGTGGTATCTCACGGCGGCTTGCCCGGCGAACATCTCGCCAGGAATCGCCGACGGCGATCACATCCAGTCGTCCGGTCGTCCCGACGCCGGCAAGATCCATGACAATGATCCGGCCACCACCGGTTTGCGGGTCGTAGAGCGAGCCCTCAAGGCCGGCCATCAGGTCGGCGCCGCTGATACGGGTCAGTTCGGGCATCCGGTACACCTGACTGACGTAAGGGCGTTTCTGCCAGTCGCCCAGCAGCCGATTCATTAGCGTCATCGGTACCGACGTGCCGCCCCACCGGCCGTTGCACTCAATGAATTCGACCCGACAGCGGTCGATGTCCCGCCCGGTCAGGATCAGGTCGAACGAACATCGACCGACATAGCCCAGATGCTGAAACAAAGTCGCCAGAGTCTGACTATGCACTGCCACATCGGCTTCGACCGGCGCTGGAATCCTCAGCGCGCGGCTGCCGCAGAATTTCGTGGGTGGACCATCGATAAGCTGCTCGAATATTCCTTCGATAACGGGCGCGCCCTGGTCAACCGGCGGGATCCAGATCTGCACCGACGGCGTGCGCAACACGTCCGACTGCCAGCAGCTGACCAGCATCCTTCGCGGCACGGCCCAGGCGCCAATCGGCAAGCGTCTGCGGAGTTCACTTCGGATGGCGCCAATCGGGCGACCGCGAAGTTCCGGCGCCGGGATCAAGACGTTGCCGGCACCACCAGAGCCGTCGGGCAGTTTGACCACGACCGCCCGGGAGAGCTCGGCAAGGTGGCCGATGATCTTCGCCAGGCCCGCCAGGTTATAGGCGACATGAGTACGGGGCAGGTACGGCCGGCCGAAGAGTTCCTGGACCAGCTTTGCGAACCAGACCTTATCGTTGACCAAGCGGCACAGGCCGGGCGGCGGACCGATAACCTTGAGCGGCCGCCGGCTGGCCGAACGAAACAGGTGCGCCAGGGTCCAGGCCTGCGAATCGGCCACATAGGGGTGGAAGTAGTGCAGCTTCCCTTGCCGTAGCAGGCGGACGATCCGGCGTCTAACGGGCCGATCGGTCCAGGCGGATATCACTGCCCGCATCGGGTTGCGCGCGGATGTCGCATGTAGCCATTCCACCCGCCCCAGCTGCAGATGGTCTCGGCAGTAGACCTCGAAGATCGAGCTGGCCGGCGTACAGGTGACGACCAGATCACCATCACCCGCACGCAACGCTGCCCGTTGTTCCAGGATCACGTGCTCCGGATGCAGATTCGCCAGCGCAGCGCCGCTGAGATCGTCAATCAGCAGGGCGCGTCCCTCGTCGAGATGCGACGGCTGCAGATCTGCGATGCTTGCATCGATCCTCAACGCCGGATGCGTGCGACGCAGGCGCTGGGCGACTCTGCGCACCATCCGCCCCCCGGCGGCATCTAAGGTCATTTCTATGTGGGGAACGATCGGCAACACAGCTAAATACCCTGGCGGAGGGCCCACCCGGAATGCAGTCCGGGGGCAATCGCCTTCCGGAACCTCTACCCAGATATTAGATGGCTGGACGGAACAACACCGGGCCCGGAAGGCGTCGGGAGCAACTGCTCAGCCCGTGCGACGGCGCCTGCGAACCTGAATAGCGGCGGCCGCCAGCATGAGTCCCAGCATTTCGAGGGACACTGCCCCACCGCCACCCCCGCTGGAGATCGATACCGGCGGGGCAGTCAGACCGTCACGGGCCACATCTTCCAGGGGCACGTAGCTCAGGGCAGATGCCTCTGCGGGTCCATACTCGACAACCAGCTCATCGTAGTACGCGTCGTACACCTCGATGAGGACGTCGTAGTCCCCGGTCGGGTAGCCGGCCACCAGCTCGGTCTCGACCTCGTAGTCATCGCTGCCCGAACTGCCGAAGATCGGGAAGACTTCGCTCTCGTAGATCAGGTTCCAGACGCCGTTGGCGCCACGCAGGAACAGTCGCGTATAGACGTCGGCCTCGGTCAGTGCCGTGTCTACGTCGAAGCCGACGCGGAAGTAAGTGTAGTGTCCGTCACGATCGACGTCGTCGAACAACTCGACCCAGGCCTCGAAGATCCAGAATTCGCAGCAGATGACCGCGTGTTTCTGCCCGACGTCCGCTCGTCCTTTCGGCAACGGAAATGCGTTGTCTGCGTTCGTGAACTCCGCCAGCAGCGCCGGGTCACGCCTGCTGGCACCGCCCCGCCCTTGCTGGAATCCGGATACAGAACGGCTGGCCGGAGACTCGTCCGTGGCGGAGACGACCGTGGTGACCGCGGACCCTGCAACAGCCGCGTCCTCATCTCCGGAGTCGGCGTACGCCACGGCGCCCGCCAGCAGCAGACCGATCGCTGCGATCGCAATTGATCTTGTCATGAGTCATCGCTCCTTTCATCCCACCATGAACAGAGGATGAGGTGGCGCGGCTGAACGCTCGCTGAACAATGCGCGCCGAGCGGATGCACCGCGCCGGTGTGGTTGAAGAACGGGTCATCAGCGCCGGCATCCCGCCGGTGCATCACGTGACACATTGCCGGGCATCCAGGCCAGCATCAGCGCATGGCCGCCGGCGGTCAGCCGGATCAGCTCCGCGGCACGGCCCGGCTTCGGTCGATATGCGCCGATCACGATTCTTCCCACGGTCTGCTCATGTTCCTGCTGCTGCAGCCGGCGCCAGACATCGATTGTCAGGGACCGGGACGAGGCTCGCCAGTTACCAGGGGGCCGTGCTCCGTGCCGGCTCTGGCAGACATGCCGCTGTCCTGTCTTTCTGAAAACGTCTGGAGTCGCCGCCTAGACCATGCGAGCATTCGTGTCTGGAGATTTTCCCTTGAACGCGCGTGTCGAACGGATAAGCCTGGACAACGGAAAGTGAAGAGACCGCGATTATTCTGGTGGACAAGAACCGGCGTCGTGCTGGCCGTCATTGTGATGGCCAACGCCTGCGCGTCAATTGCTCCGATGCGCGACGTGCGACCCGAGCCGGACTTCATCTCGGCGGCTGTGCAGCCGGAGGACAAGGTCGCAGTCTCCACGGTGGACGGGCGTGAGCTGGAGTTCGAGGTCGCCTCTGTCGAGGCGGATGCCATCGTCAGCGCCGACGGCCGGCGAGTCTACTTCAGGGACATCGACGCGATCGCCATACGCTCCTGGGAAGAACCGGCTCATCCCTGCGGCGGCGGCACACCGGTGGGGTGCTCGGTGCCGGAAGTCATCTCCGCTGCAAGTACCTATCATGACCGGTACAAGGACGTGTTCCACAAGGCCTGTGCCGAGCATGACTACTGCTACCGCCACGGCCACGCGACCTACGGCCTGGATCAGCGCTACTGTGACAACCGTTTCTATGGCGACATGATGGAGCAATGCGGGTCGGCGGGCGGCGGCATCCTGGGCCTCACCGACGTCGACGGCCTGGCGGAACGGGCCAAATGCCGCCTGGCCGCGGATCAGTTCTACGCGGCGGTGCAGCGGTACGGCGCCAAGGCATTCCGCACAACCGGCAGCACCTACTGTCCGTTCGATGGCGCCGACGGCCCCCGCTAGGCGGATGACCGGCTCGCCATCGCCTATGCTCAGCCGGGGCTTCCCTCGGGCGGCGTGAGCAACTGGGTGGAAGGCTCGAGAATCTGCCAGTAGGTCCAGGGCCGTAACGCCAACATCAGACCGAAACTGCGTTTCTGTTTCTTCGGCAGGTTCATATCCAGCTCAGCCAGTTCGTCGAAGTCGTGAGCCAGACGATCCAGCTGGCGCCTCAGGACCTTTACTGACGCTTCGGACAACTCGGTGCTCTCCAGGCTCAGCCACTCGTCGCGATCCTTGAATCGGTAGTCGAGGAACTGGGCCTTCACCTGCCGTTCGTACTGGCGCCGGATCGGACCGTCGGGCCGCCACACAATGCGTCGACTCACCAGCAGCCTGGCACGGTTGTTCGGGAACAGGTCGATCAGCTTGAGCCGGTCAAGCCGGGTCAGTATCCGCGTCTGGGCGAGCTCATCGAGGCCGTACTCGGCAGCGATGCTGTCAGGCTTGCGCCCGAGCAGGAGCAGATAGAAATAGGTCAGAAGACTCGAATCCGCCGCCAACGCCTCTTCCTGGGCGACCGTCAGCACAGTGGACTCCTCCTCCCCGTACATCTTCGTCATGCGCGCCAGGTCATAGATGCTCATGTCGAGGAAACGACAGACATCCTCCAGCCGGCTCAGAGTGAAGGTCTTCCGGGAGAACACGCGCTTGACGCTGGCCTCGCTGATCTCCAGCGCCTCGGCAACATCCTGGTAGGTCAGTCCCTTTGCCCGAAGGCACTTCTTCAGCGCGTCGAGAAGCTGGCTGGTCTGGCTCATGACTCAATCCTCGCGGTTTCCAGCGTCACTGGGTATCGTAAAGCAATACTATCATCATGAGTATTGTTTATCACTCCCCTGCTGCCTAGATTAAACCTGAACCTGGCCGATCCGGATCTGGCAGCGAAATCTGCCTGACCCGCGACCAGGCAGATCGCAACACAGACACAGGAGAGCGTGATGAAGACCCTACTCACCGTGACCGCCATCGCAATGGTCACTACCGGCTGCACCAGCGCCGCCACGCATCGAGCGGACGTGCAGGATGACTCCATGGACCGCCTCACGGTCGGTACCGTGCAGAAAGAGATCTACGTGGGCATGAGCGGCGCCGAAGTCGCCACCATCCTGGGCTCACCCAATATCGTCTCCACCGACGGCAACCGCGACGAGGTCTGGATCTACGACAAGTTCGCCACTGACGCCGCCTACTCGAAGAGCAATACCGGGCTTCTCGGCCTGATCGTCGGCGTCGGGGGCGACGTTGGTGCGGGCGGCGTCGGATTCAAGACCCATTCGTCCGGTGCCGACTCACGATCCCAACGTACCCTGACGGTGGTTGTGAAATTCGACGGCGACAAGCGCGTTCGGGACTTCGCCTATCACACCTCCAGATTCTAGGAGGATCTACCGTGAATACCTTCAAACATCGATCCCAGGGCCCGCCGGTTGCGGGCCCATGGGTCCGACCGCTCTGGGTCGCGCTGTTCCTGGCTGCGGTGATCTGTTCAATCACGGGCTGCGCCAGCGGTGTCCCGGACAATGCCCTGCAACTATCGCCGGAAACGCTGGAGCAACGGAAGCTGCAGACGCGGCGCTTCGATGGCATCGCCGAACCCGAGATTCTCTCTGCCTGTGCAGCGGTACTCCAGGACCTGGGGTTCAACCTGGACGAGAGCGAAACGGAGCTGGGCGTGCTGGTGGCGTCGAAGAAACGCTCGGCCCGCGACGCCCGTCAGATCGCGGCGGCTCTGCTGCTCGAGATCGTCGGCTGGGACATGGACACGGATGAAAAACAGCTGATCCGGGCCTCTCTGGTGACCCGCCCGGCCGACGGCTTTTCGCCCGAGGATCCCGACAACAGTTTCTATGTGCGGATCACGTTCCAGCGCGTCGTCTGGAATTCGAACAATGAGGTCTCGCGGACAGAGCGGCTGGATGAGCCCGAACTCTATCAGGGCTTCTTCGACCGACTGTCCAAGAGCGTCTTCCTGGAGGGACACAAGATATGAAAACCACCACAAGCACGTCGGCCCTCCGAAGCCGGTCTGATGGCCGCGTGATCTTCGAGAGCCAACGATCTGTCGGCCGGAGCCGCTGGCGGCGACTTGCGCTGGCGGGTGTCCTCGTCACAGCGCTGGCCGGCTGTGAACTGAATCCGCCGCGGCCGGTCCTGGAGGGAGGTAGCCAGGTCGCACTGCGCAGCATCCAGACCCGTTCATTCGAGAGCCATGACAAGGAACAGACGCTGCGGACCGTAATCGCCACGCTGCAGGACCTGGGCTTCGTCATCGACAAGGCGGATGCCACGCTCGGGGCCGTCAGCGCCACGAAGCTCGATGGCTATGAACTGCGGATGACGGTAACAGTACGGCCGCGGGACGAAACGTCACTGCTGGTGCGCGCCAGTGCGCAGCACCAGATGTCCCCGATCGATGACCCGGAACCCTACCAGGACTTCTTCGTGGCCCTGGAAAAGTCTATGTTCCTTGCCGCGCACCAGGTGGACTGAGTCACGCCCGACGGTAAGAAATGCTGCGATCTGCGGAACGGGGGTGCCCGAACTGCAATCGCCAATCTGGCGGGCTTCGTGCGGTCCCTGGATTGATCCACGGGAATTTAGCCGCGGAAGACGTGTCCAAGCACTTTGTTGCGGCATTTGACGCAGACTGCCGACCCGTCGATATTGGCACCCCGCCGGGTCAGGATAAAAGCTCGCGGCCAGGTCCGTGACGAAGAATAAGCTGACCCGGAGTCGGGCCGATGGAGGAAGTCAGAATGCGTAAGGTGTGGCCGCGACGCGCTCGCACCGCGCTTGCTGCCCTGTTGTTCCTGGGCATGGCTGCGGCATGTGGAGGGGGCGGTGGAGGCGGTGGCACGACCGGTGCCGGCGCACCGCTACCGGCGCCACCCGGTTCCCCACCGCCGCCCACCGGGCCCAGCTTCGCCAGCGTGATCCCCGGTCCGAGACCCATGGCTGCACCGCGAGAATTCGTCACATTCGAGAGTGGACAGGTCCGTCCCCTGGCCTTGTCCGCGGACGGTCAATCCCTGTTCGTGGTCAACACGCCGGATAACCGACTGGAAGTGTTCGCCCTGGACAATGGCGACGCGGCAGACCAGCCCTCTGGCACCTTGGCTACGCAGCAGTCAGAGTCACTCGGGATAACTGATGCAGATCCGCTGCACCAGGTGTCCGTGCCGGTCGGCATGGAGCCGGTGGCGGTAGCGGTCGGTCCGGACGAAACCGTGTGGGTGGTCAATCACCTGTCCGACAGCATCAGTATCATCGCCATGGACATGGATCCGCCGCGGGTAGTCAGGACCCTGCAAGTGGGCGATGAACCACGGGATATCGTCGTCGCCGGTGCAGACTTCGACCGCGTGTTCGTGACCACAGCGCGGCGCGGCCAGAACAGCCCGATCGATCCGGCCCTGGATCAACCCGGCATCTCACGAGCCAACGTGTGGGTGTTCGACGCGCCGGCCGTCATCCGGGATGGAGAGACCACGCCAATCACGATACTGCAGCCATTCGGTGACACGCCTCGGGCGCTGGCAGTCACGCCGGACGGCAGCCGCGTCTATGCTGCGGTCTTCCGCTCGGGCAACGGCACCACCTCCATCGCCCCGGCCAATTTCTCCAAAGCGCCACCGACCCGCAGCTCGGACGGCGTCCGGCAGCCGGACAGTGGACTGATCCTCAAGCTTGTGGACGGCAGCTGGGTCGACGACCTCGGCCAGACTTATGACCAGTTCGTGCCCTTCGCCCTCCCCGACCTGGACGTGTTCGAATTCGATGCACTGGCCGACCCGCCGCGGCAGACAGATACCTTCCGCGGTGTCGGTACCACCCTGTTCAACATGGCTGTGAACCCGGCGGACGGGTCCGTTTACGTCTCCAACATGGAGGCCCGCAATCACGTGCGCTTCGCCGGCAGGCCGACACGCGGTAGCACAACAGTCCGCGGCCACCTGGCCGATCACCGAGTGACCGTGCTGGCCGACGGCGAAGTGAAGCCGCGTGTCCTCAACAAGCACATCGACTTCGACCGGGAAGTCGGAACCGCGGACGAACGCAATCGCAGCCTCTCTCAACCGATGGACATGGCCGTGAGCGCCGATGGCAAGCGCCTTTATGTCGCCGCATTCGGTTCCGGCAAGATCGGCGTGTTCGACACGGCCGAACTGGAGAACGACAGCTTCGAGCCCGATGCCGATCGGCAGATCGAGTTGTCGGCCGGTGGCCCAGGCGGCTTGGTCCTGGATGAACGGCGCGATCGCGCCTACGTGCTGACACGCTTCGACAACGGCCTGTCCGTCATCGATCTCACCTCGCAGACGGAGATCGCCCACCAACAGTTGTTTAACCCGGAGCCGGACAGCGTTGTAGACGGTCGACCTCTCCTGTATGACGCTCGCATCACGTCGAGCAACGGTAATGACTCCTGCGCCACCTGCCACCTGTTCGGGGATTCTGACGGCCTGGCCTGGGACCTCGGAGATCCCAACGGCACGGTCCAGCCCATCACCAATGCCTTCATCCCGATCTCGGCGCCGGCCGACCCGGCGACCTTCCACCCGATGAAAGGACCGATGGCCACCCAGTCCATGCGCGGACTCATGGGGCACGGGCCGATGCACTGGCGCGGCGACCGCAGCGGGCAAACCCGGATGAACGGTGAGACGCTCGAGGAAGCGGCCTTCAAGGAGTTTAACGAGGCATTCGACTCGCTGATGGGACGGGACGGTGAGATATCCACCGGGGAGATGCAGGCGTTCACCGATTTCGCCATGCAGCTGACCTACCCGCCCAATCCGATCCGGGCCCTGGACAATGGCCTGGATTCGCTCGAGCAGAGGGGCCTGGATCTCTACAGGTCGGGCATCGTGCGTATCCAAACCGGCCTGCTGGAGGTCTGCATCCAGTGCCATCCGATCAATCCGCCGCTGTTGCAATTCGGGACGGGCGGGCTGATGTCCGATAACACCCAGGCCGGTGAACGCAACGTGAAGATCCCCCACTTCCGCGACTTCTACCAGAAGGTCGGCATGTTCGGTTGGGCCTTCAATGCGCCGCCGGAAACCGGCCGCCAGGTGCGTGCCTTCGGCTACAACCACAACGGTGCGACCAGCGGCAATTTCGTCACGGCAGATCTGGGCATGCCGCAGGAAGACCTCGATGCGATCCGCGCGTTCCTGTTTGCGTTCCCTACCGAGTCGGCCCCGATCCTGGGTCAGCAGGTGACTCTCCGGCATGACAACGCAGAAGTGGTCGGCGAGCGGATCGACCTGCTGCTTCAACGCGGCTCGCTGAACCTGGGGATTCCGGAGTGCGAACTCATCGTCAAGGGCGTCGTCAATGGTGACCCGGCGGGCTGGCTCATGGGCACGGATGGCGTGTTCCGTCCCGATCGTGCCGGCCCCGACGCCAGCCTGGACGACCTGAAAGCCATCGCGTCTCAGCCCGGTCAGCCGCTGACCTTCACCTGCACTCCCTGGGGCTCGGGTGAACGCATGGGCATCGATCGTGATCTGGACGGCGTGCCGGACGGCGAGGATCCCACGACTGGTTAGTTGGCCGGCGACTCGCTGACGTAGCGGCCATCTTCCATGCCGCGAAAATACATCCCCAGCATGGGGTTCAGGACCGGCTGGCCTGTCGTGTCCGGCTCCAGGTTGCGTTCCGCCACGTAGGTCGCCTGCTCCGAGCCGTGCACCAGCACGTGATACCACGGTTCGTCTTTCGGCGGCCGCGATTTCGCGACCGACTCGTACCACTCCTCGGACAGAGAGAACTCCGCGTCGACATCGACAACCACGCCCCGGTACTCGAACAGCCGATGTTTCACAAGCTCGCCCGGCGAAAAGCGCGCGCTGCAGATCTCGATGCCGGAATTGCTCATGTCGTCACCCTGAAGTCCTTTCTCTAACCTAACCGCCGAATCGCTTTTCCACGAACGTATCCTGATCGTCGCCGGAGATGAAATCCACGACCTCGCCGATCACATCCCCCGGCTGCTCCAGTAATCCCTGTTCCTTGAAGTCCTTGAACGGCTGTCCCCAGGGGAATTCCTCCAGCGAGCTTGAGCGGGACGCGGTCTGCATGGGCGTATCCACGACGCCCGGTTCGTAGCTGAATACCGCAGCATTTACCCGCCGGCCGCCAGGTCGCAGCTCTGATGTCAGTTCTTCCGCCAACACCATGCCGGCCATACGCAGTGCCGCCTTGCTGGTGCAGTAGTCCCCGAGCCCGGGGAAAGCACGCACCGCAGCACCGGAGGAAATATTGACGACACGCAGTGCCACTGCCGGCAAGACCGTGCCGGTGATGAATCCCATCAGGTAGATCGGTGAGACGGTGTTCACGATTAACAGGTGAGCGAGTTCATCGGGATCGGTGTCTTCCAGCCCCTGCTTGCCGCCGGAGATGGCGGCGTTGTTGACCAGTGCCACCCGCGTCCAGCGGTTGTCGGTAACGAGCGTCCCCAGATCGTTCTCGGCGACGCGTTTCAGCGCATCGAGGTCGCCGAGGTCAACCGCAACATGGCGGTATGAAGGGTGATCGATACCGGCCTCCCTCCGGGCCAGGCCGACAACCGTCCAGCCGTCCGTCAGTAGTGCATTCGCCAGTGCCGCGCCGATGCCGGAGCTCGTTCCGGTGACGATGGCGAGTCGATCGCTGCAGCCCATGAAGTCTCCCGATAGATGATCTCTGCCCGGCCCATCATACGCGGGTCCGATCCGGCGTTTAGAGAAACGACAGCTCGTAGTTGAGGATGATGCGGACATCGTCGACGTCGTTGGCGCCGGCTACGTCGCCCTCCTGGTCGAGGGTCGCCGCGCGCGCCCGCAGCCAGAATCCCTGCAACGGCCGTGACTGGAAACGATAGTCCAGGGTGACATCAAACTCGATCTGGTCGGGTGACGCCAGCGGCCCGTTGTCCGGCGTATCTCCGTCCGCGTAGTTGATGAAGCCACTCAGTCCTGGCACACCGATACGGCTGAAGTCGTAGGACAGTCCCACCAGCCAGCCGTCCTCCTTCGCCCGATTGAAGCTCTGGATCATGAGCGACAGGTATCCCGGATAACCGCCGTAGGGATTGCGGATCCGCGTGTTGTCGGTGGAGCTGAAGGCAACGCTCAGGATGGCGTTGCGATAGCCGGCCGCCACTTTTGCGCCATAGACATGAGTGTCGAAGTCTCCGCCTATCTCGTCACCGACGCTCTCCTGGCCGGTATATTGCGCGCCGAAGCGCAAGGCCAGATCGTCGCCAAACCTCCACAGCGCGTTGGCCTCTGCATAGAACGTCTCCATGAACTCCCAGGCGTACTGGTAGGTCGCGCCGATATTAAACTCGTCGTTGAAGTCGTAGCGGGCACTGGCGACTGACAAGGGCTCGTCCTCGTCATCGAAGCCCGCTGCCTCGGACATGCTGACGAAGTCATCCGAGTTTCTCAGCTTCATCTGCGTCACGTGAGCGCCGACAAACGCCCATCGGTCGCCCAGGCGCTTGTTGAGTGAATAGGCTTCGAAAGTATTCGGCACCATGCGGCCGTCGTTTCGATTCAGGTATGGCAGGTTGAACGTCTGCCGATACAGCTTCGCCGATATGTCATCGGTAAGCCGGATGCCGATGTTGGCCTCACCCAGCACCCAGAACCCCTCCTGGCCCTCGCCCAGTAACAGCGTACCGTCCTTGTCGTCGGGCCCATACAGTCTCTGAGTCGTGAACAGGGTCGCGTTAGCGCTGACCCGGTCGTGCCAGTCGCCCGAGCGGAAACTCAGCCAGCCGCCGTAGGCAGCCGCCACGCTGTCGGGTGTATTCTCTCGCTGGCGATCGAAATAGTAGCTGCGCGGCCGCAGGTACAGCCGGCTATCCCGCCAGAATGGATCGGCATCCTCGAATCTTTTCTTGAATTCCGGATAATCCGACGGCGGAAGCACCTTCTCCACGTAGGCGCCCTCCATCGGGCTTTTCTCTTGCTCGACCGAGGCCGACGCCGGGTTCTCGGTCGCGATGTATTCCGGCGGCGAGGCGGAGCCGTGCGTGACGGGGAGTACGGCCAGCAGAGTTGCGACGATCGCATGGGCCGCCCGGATGCCCCGGCATCGACCCCATGAAGCACGGCACCACGAGGCCGATCGGGGACACTCGAGGTTCATATTGAGGTTCATACTAAGGTCCGGGAGGGTTCGCTGGGGGGAAGCACATCCTCACCGCCAACCCCGGATCGCCGTCAGCGAATTCGAGCCTTGCCTGGTGCTGATCGGCGACTGCGGCCACAAGGCTCAAGCCCAGACCGCTTCCGATCGTGCCCCGTGAACTGTCAAGGCGATAGAAACGCCTGGCGACCCGGCCCTTGTGTTCGTCCGGGATACCGGGACCCTGATCGGAGACTTCGACGCAGGTCTCATGGTCGGTAGTCGATACACCGAGACGAACCACGCCCCCGGGTGGCGAGTACTTCAGCGCGTTGTCCACCAGATTGACCAGGGCCTGGAACAACAGGTCCCGGTCACCGGTCACCGCGACAGGGGCCGCATCTGCGATAAGCTGGATGCCGCGATCTTCCGCCAGCGCCTGGTACATGTCCGCAGCGTCATGGATGAGTCGATCCAGGTCGACCCGGTTGGAGCGCAACGTCCGACCACCGGACTCGATACGGGCGATCCGCAAGAGCGCATTGAAGGTTGCCAACAACTGATCAGCATCCGCGATGCAATCCTCGACCTCGCCAGAGCCGGTATCTATCCCGGCGCTTGCTCGCAGCATCTCCAGACGCGTGCGCATGCGCGTAAGCGGTGTGCGCAGATCATGGGCCACGTTGTCCGCGACGTGACGGACGCCCTGCATCAGGTCTTCTATGCGATCCAGCATGGTGTTGAGCTGGCTGCCCAGCTGGTCGAATTCATCTCCGGTGCCCTGTTGCGGGATACGACGCGACAGGTCTCCGCCCATTATCTCGCGACTGGTCTTGTTGATGACCTCGATACGCCTGTTGATGCGCCGGCTCATCAACAGGCCGCCCAGCAGTCCAAGGGCCACGCTGAGACCGAGGCCCCAGCCCAGACCACGGCGGATCAGGGCCTCGGTGCGGACCAGCTCACGGATGTCGCGGCCGACCAGCAGATGCAAGCCACCACGCAGGACGAACAGCCTTGCGCGGGCCGGGACCTCCCCGCCGTCGGCGTCCGTCCGCGAGAAGTTGAGCCAGCCATCCGCATCGGCTGTCAGCGATGGCCATTCGTCCAGGTTACCGGCAAGAGGTCGATAGTCCGGATACGCGAACAGGTAGATCGACGATCCGCCCGGGTCCGACCGGGCGCGATCCGAGATGACCTCTGCCAGGCCGCTGAGTCCGCGTTGCCGGTACTGCTCCTCCAGCCCGGTGATCTCGGCCTGGATGGTGTCGTCGGTCTGGCGGGCCATGAAACCCGCGGTAGTCCAGTAGACCAGCCCGAGAAGAATCAGCACCGAGCCGGCGAAGATCGCCATGTAAAGGGCGGCGAACTGGAAGGTCGAGCTGCGCCACAAGCGCAGGCCAGACGGCCGGGGCGGCCCACCGTCTGCCGCAGGCGGGCGCTCAGTCTCCACCGAGCCGATATCCCGCGCCACGGATCGTGTGCAATAGCGGCCGATCGAAATCCTTGTCGATTTTCGAGCGCAGGCGGCTGATATGCACGTCGATCACGTTGGTCTGCGGGTCGAAATGATAGTCCCACACCGCCTCCAGCAGCATGGTCCGCGTGACGACCTGCGCGGCATGCCGCATCAGGTACTCCAGCAGGCGGAACTCAGTCGGCTTGATGTCCAGGACCGTATCGCCGCGACGGACGACACGCTTGAGCAAGTCGAGTTCCAGGTCATCGACCATCAGCGTCGTCTCGCGCGGCGTCTCGGGGCCCGAACGCCGGGTCAGCGCTTCGAGGCGCGCGGTCAGTTCGCTGAAGGCGAACGGCTTGACCAGGTAGTCGTCGCCGCCAGCCTGTAACCCTTCGACACGATCATCGACTTCGCCGAGAGCGCTCAGGATCAACGCCGGCGTCATGTTACTGGAGGCACGCAGCGTGCGGATGATGGACAGGCCGTCGAGTCCCGGCAGCATCCGGTCCACGATCAGCGCGTCATAGGTCTCGCTGGCCGCCATGAACAGGCCATCCTTGCCGTCGGCGGCATGATCACTGGTGTGACCCGCCTCGCGCAGTCCCTGGCCGATATAGCTGGCAACCTCGAGGTCGTCCTCGATGACTAACACCCGCATGGCGCAACTCTAGCAGACAGGTCCACAGGCCGGACAATATGAAAGTTCTTTAATGCTCCCGCAAGGTCCTGGCAAGGGCGCTGTCCTTATCTTGTTCGGTGCAAGCACTGAATAGTGCAATGACACTGGAGGACAGCGATGCCCATCCGCAACAGCTATCTGAGACGCTCGTTACCGGTACTTGCCCTGGTGGCGACGCTGGCGATCGTGCCGTTCGCCGGCACCATGAGTGTCCACGCCGAGACCGATCGGCCACAGTTTGCTGATCTCATCGAGGCCAATAGCCCCGCGGTGGTCAACATCCGGACGACCATGACGCACAAGGACGGCAGGGCCGGCGCCCATCCGATGCCGGAGATGACGCCCGGTGCGCCCTTCGACGACTTCTTCCGCCGCTTCTTCGAACAGATGCCACAGCAGGGCCCGCGTGGTCCGGCTCCCCGTGGTCCTGCAATGGGCCAGGGATCGGGCTTCATCATCTCTGACGATGGCCACGTGGTGACGAATAACCACGTGATCGAGAATGCCGACGAAATCAGTGTCGTCACCGACGACGGCACCACCTATACAGCGGAACTCGTGGGTACCGATCCGAAGACCGACCTCGCCGTGGTAAAGATCGAAGCCGATGACCCGCTACCGTTCGTCCGTTTCGGTGATTCCGATGATGCGCGCATCGGCGACTGGATCATCGCCATCGGCAATCCTTTCGGACTCGGCGGCACGGCAACCGCCGGCATCATCTCGGCCCGCGGCCGTGACCTGCAGGCGGGTCCTTACGACGACTTCATCCAGATCGACGCACCGATCAATCGCGGCAATTCTGGTGGTCCGATATTCAACACCGACGGCGAGGTCATCGGCGTCAACACCATGATCTATTCGCCCAACGGCGGCAATGTAGGCATCGGTTTCGCCATCCCCTCTGCCGTGGCGACGACAATCGTGGCCGATCTGAAGGCCAACGGCTCCGTGGAACGCGGCTGGCTCGGTGTGCAAATCCAGGGCGTCAGCCCGGAGATCGCCGACAGCCTCGGGCTCGAAGAGGACCGTGGCGCATTGATCGCCCGGATCGAATCGGGCAGCCCGGCAGACGAGGCCGGCCTCGAGTCCGGCGACGTGATCATGGATTTCGATGGCAAGGACATAGAGACGGTCAAGGACCTCACCCGCATGGTCGCCGCCACCAAGGTCGAAGAGACAGTGGAAGTGGGCGTGTGGCGTAACGGCAAGCGGCGCGAACGCGACGTCCGCGTGGGCGCCCAGGCTGATGAGCCTCTTCGGCTGGCCAGCGCCCAAGACACCCAGCGCGGCAAGCTGGGCCTGGAACTCTCGCCACTGACGCCGGACATGCGGCGACAGTTCCGGGTTCCCGGCCAGATCGACGGTGCTCTGGTAGTCGGCGTCGACCCGCGCAGCCCCGCCGCAAAACAGGGCCTGCGCCCGGGCGACGTGATCTCCATGGTCGGACAGACCCCGGTCGAATCGCCTGACCAGGTCCGTGAGCAGGTGGAGGCGGCGACCGAGGACGACCGGGACCACGTCCTTCTGCGAATCGAACGCAACGGAGGTTCACGTTTCGTTGCGATGAAGCTTGCGTGAGAGAGGAACGCTGCTGCGGTTACCGGGTCCGCTCCCTTGCCCGGTGATCGCAGGCAGCTCGCCGCATAACGCGGTCCGCATCGGCCGGTCCCTGGCGTAGGGACCGGCCGTTCTTTTCAAGAGCTGCGCGGGATTTGGGGTCGTCGAGAAGCCTCAGTGGTAACAGGTCAAGGTTTCGGCACGCAGGCGCCCAGTCCGACCACGGCAAAGCCGTCACCGGCGACCGCCATCACCATGGTGCCTTCCGGATCCATGATCGAGATGGTCCAGCCCGCTCCGTCGCGGACTTCCGCCTCACCATCTTCGATGCCCGAGAGGATCAACTTGCTGTCGATGGTCTCCACACTGTCGATGGTCGACGTCTGTTTGGATTCCACGCCCGCCCGGGTGATCGTCTTGTTCTTGAAGTCGATATTCAGATGACTGACGCCACCGATCTGCTCCGGCGTGACCGCCAGGCAGGCGTTCGGCGCGTCGCACTCGAACAGTTGGTAAACCGAGCACAGCAACGGTCGCTTGCCATCGAAGAAGCTGGCTGAGGATGCCGTGGCGACGAAGCCCATGAGGGCCGCAAACACCACCGTTCTGACAGTTGTTTTCATTCTCATGTTCTCCTAGCGGACCGTGTAACCGCGGCTTTCCATGCAGGCGATGAACGCCCGGTTCCAGTTATCCCGGTTGCGCTGGTAGTTCTGTGCCTCGCGCCGCGCCCAGTCGTCCTGCTGACGATTACTGTCGGCCCGGCGCATACCGCCGAGGACACCACCGCCGGCCGCGCCGGTACGCAGCCCCTGCCGTGTATTGCCGGTGGCCGCGCCGATGGCACCACCGAGCAACGCGCCACGGGCCGCGCCACCGACCACGCCGCCCTGCTGCTGCGGCCGCTGGGTCGTAGCTGTCGGCGTGGCCATCGGATCGAAGCCGGTCCGGTCGCGAGCCATGCGCTGGCACTGGAACTCGTCCATGTCCTGCTGGTCCTGGCTCTGCTCCTCGTTCGGGAACACGAACAGGTCCTGCGCCTGAGCGATCGGCGCGAAGGCCAGCACCGCAATCAATATCATCAGTATCCGCATCATCTGCTCCTCTGCCTCGTTACGCGACCGGTCTCGAGACGAGCCGGCCACTACAAGAGATACTCATATCTGCTCGACATTCTCCTCCGCAACCATAGTCGGACAAGAACCAAACACAAATGCCCTGTCGCGGTCCGACCGCGCAAGCGTGGAAGGTCCGTTCGTTTGCGCTGCCCGATGATCGAGCGGCGACCGCATCGCTATTCTCCCCGTTCGCCGATGTCACCGACCTCAAAGTCGCGCAGCTCTGTCTTCTCGGCAGGACCGGCGGTACCGGGCAGGATCTCGAATCGCGGATTGAACGTCACTAGCGCAGCCGCCAGCTTGCCCAGGATCGACGTGTCGCCCTCGGCCTTGGCGACGCCCTCGTCGATCTGCGACCGCAGCGTCTTCAGGCCCATCATCACCGGCTCCAGGTCGGTCCGGTTGATGGTGATCGACAGATCGGGATCTTTCGCCTGGAAGCCCTCGGCATTCGTCAGGGTGCCGTTGCTGAGTTCGACCAGGTATTTCTCGCCGTTGTCGGGCGTGATCAGGTTGGCAGTGAACTCGAATCCCTCGACCTTCCTGGTGTCCATTCGGATACCGACAAAATCGAGGAACAGACCGGTGCTCATGGCGCGGATGACGTCCGGGCCGGCAGAGCTGACCTGCGCGCCCCCGGGGATCCCCGAGCGCAACTCGAAGGCGCCGGCCAGATAACTGTTGCGCAGGCCCGGGTTCTCCTGCTGGTAGCCGATCTGCTCGTAGACGTCGGCGAGCAAATCCTTCGCGGCCTGATTGCCGGGCTCGGCCTGCACCAGCTTGTTGAGAATCTCCTGGGCCAGCATGTACTCGCCAGAATCGTGCAGGCTCCTGCCTTTCTCCATGATGCTGTCCGCTCCGCCCATCATCTCCACATACAAAGGCGCTGAATCGGCAGGCGACAGGGGGATCAGGGTCGCCGGATTAGCGTCCCAGTAACCCAGGAAACGATTGATGACGGCGCGGCTGTTGTGTTCCGGCGAGCCGTGGTAGCCGCGGTTATACCACTGATCCGAGATCGCCTTCGGCGTCTCGAAGACGTTGTGCACCTGGTTGATGGTCACGCCCTGGTTCGCCAGGTGCAGCACCTGGTTGTTGATATTGGCATAGAGGTCGCGCTGACCACGCAGCACCTCCTGGATACGGGCGTTGCCCCAGCGCGGCCAGTGATGGGAGGCGAACATGACATCGGCCTCCTGGCCGAACATGTAGAGGACTTCGCTGATGTACTTGGACCAGCGCAGTGCGTCTCGCACCGGAGCTCCTCGCAACGTGTAGATGTTGTGGAAAGTGGAGGTCACATTCTCTGCTACCCACAGCAGTTTCATGTCGGGGAAGTAGGTGTTCATCTCCGAGGGCGCTTCGGTACCCGGCGTATTCTGGAAGATCATCCGGACGCCGTCGATGGTCAGTTCCTCGATTTCGTCCTCGATGATACGGGTGGGCGCGATCAACGTGATCGTGCCGATCGACACATTCTGGCCCAGGCCCTGACCCGTATGACCGAAGGGGCTGGCCGGAAGCAGGATGCCGTACTGGTAGAACAATCTCCGGTTCATCGCGTTGCCGGCGTATACGTTCTCCGAGACCGTGTGCAACATGAAGTCTCGCGGCGCGATGATCTGCACCTTGCCAGAGCGCACGTCGGCCTCGTCGACGACACCGCGCACGCCGCCCCAGTGGTCGCCGTGGGAGTGTGAGTAAACCACCGCCTTGACAGGGAATTTGCCGACGTGTTTCTCCAGCAGTTCGAACGCCGCCTGCGACGTCTCCTTCGAGGTGAGCGGATCGAAGATGATCCAGCCGGTATCGCCTTTTATGAACGAGATGTTGGCGAGGTCGAAGCCACGTACCTGGTAGACGTCCGGAACGACCTCATAGAGGCCGTAATTCATGTTGAGCGTCGACTGTCGCTGCAACGACGGGTGGATGCTCGGATACTCCTTCTCCTCCAGCAGAAATTTGTATCGCTCCATATCCCAGACGACGTTGCCCTTCTCACCCTTGATCTGCCAGGTCTCGGGCGCCGCCATGAATCCCTT
Source organism: uncultured Gammaproteobacteria bacterium (assembly GCA_937924335.1). Classification (GTDB taxonomy): domain Bacteria; phylum Pseudomonadota; class Gammaproteobacteria; order Steroidobacterales; family XN24; genus JAHEFR01. The sequence continues at coordinate 23,821 of CALDWW010000058.1, read as the reverse complement.
GTCGATCTCGTCGAAGTCGCGCTTGTCCGAGAACGGCAGCGTTCCGCGGGCAGCCTCCAACGCCCTCAGCGTGTATTCCGAGGGCGGCTTACCCTTGGGATGGAAGTGTTTGTCCGGATCCACAGGCTGCAGATTGCCGGCGCCGCCGCCCGCGGCGAACGCCAGGGACCAGGAGGCGAGAGCCGCCATCAGTAACACGAGGCTTCTGGAATACTTCATCAACTCTCCCTCCCGGAGTTCACTATCCGATCACGCGGTTTCTCTTATTGTGCGGAACTGGCCCGGTGGTCGGGCAGTCGTCCAGCGTCATTCGTCCGATGCATTTGCCAGTCGGGAAACCAGCCGGAAGACTGACAGGCATCGTGGCGAGGTGCGGCAGGGCACCCTAACGGCTTAGTATGCCACCGGCTCGCTAGCAAGTCTGCTGGGAGCGGACAACCGGGTCCCCCTCCCGCTCCATGAGATACTGCCACACCGTCCGCGGTACCATTTAACTCGCGGTCAATCGGCCATTTTGGGCCGCGCAGAAACTCGGCCTGCTGCAGGGAGCAAATGAACCATGACCGGTGAGATGAAGTTCGTATTCGTGTTGATCGTCGTCGCCGCCGTCGCCATGGCAAGTAACCGGATCCGCTTCGATATCGTCGCCTTGCTCGTGGTGCTGGCGCTGATGATCAGCGGCGTGCTGACGGTCGGCGAGTCCCTGGCTGGCTTCGGCAGCTCGGTGGTCATACTGGTAGCAGGGTTGCTGGTGATCGGCGAGATGCTCGACCGGACCGGCGTGGCCCGTGCAGTCGGCGACTGGATCATGAAAAAGGGCGGCACCAGCGAGACCCGGCTGCTCGTCGTCGTGATGGTTGCGGCCGCCTTGCTCGGCTCTGTCATGAGCTCCACGGCCATCGTCGCCATTTTTATCCCGATCGTGCTGCGGATCGCCGCCGAGGCTAATCTCAACGCCTCGCGTATGCTGATCCCGTTGTCCTACGCCGCGCTCATCAGCGGCATGCTCACGCTGATCGCCACGCCGCCGAATCTGGTCATCAATGAGGAACTCAAGGACGCCGGCTTCGAGGGTTTCGGGTTCTTTGGCTTTAGCAAGGTGGGCCTGGTGGTCCTGGTGATCGCCGTCGGCTACGTACTGCTCATCGGCCGCAGGCTGCTCCCGGGCGAGGTCGAGGCACCTGCGACGAAGACCCGCCGACGACGCATCGACGAACTCTCGCAGGACTTCCAGGTCAAGGGCGAAGCTGGAAAACTCGTCGTCGATCCTCGCTCACCTCTGGTCGGCGTCACCCTGGGGGAGACCAACATCGAGACCGACTTCGGCGTCCGTGTCCTCGGCATCCTGCGCCGTGCGCCGCGTAGCGAGAACCGCATCCCGGCGCCGGGTCCCGACATGGAGATCCATGCCCAGGACGAACTGCTGGTGATCGGCGAGAGCGAAGCCTGCCAGCACCTCGCCGCAGAGCGGCAGCTCAGACAGATCCCCATCACCGCCGCCAGCCGTCAGCGCTGGCTGTGGGAAGCCGGCGGCGCCACCGTGCTGATCCACCCGGAGTCCGGGCTTATCGGCAAGTCACTGGTGGACGCGGAGTTCCGCAGCCACTACAACGTCCATGTCCTCGGCCTGCGCCGTGGCAAGGAGCCGGTGGAAGACTTTCGCGACGCCAAACTGCTGGCCTCGGACAGCCTGTTCGTCTTCGGCGCCTGGTCGAAGATCCGCCAGCTGCAGGCCCTGACACATGATTTCATCGTCACCGAGCTGCCCGCCGAACACGCCGAGATCGTGCCCGAATACAAGCGCATGCCGACGGCCCTCACGATCCTTGTCGCCATGGTGGGCTTGGCGATCTTCGACGTGGTCCCGCTGGTCTCCGCCGTCATCATGGCGGTCATCGCCGCGGTCTTCACCCGCTGCCTGACGATGGAAGACGCGTATCGGGCGATCCACTGGAGCAGCATCGTGTTGGTCGCCGGCATGCTGCCGCTGGCCGATGCCCTGCAGCAGACTGGCGGCACCGATCTCATCGTGGATGGGCTGATGGGCGCGGTGGGCGACGCCGGGCCCGGCGTGATGCTGAGCTTCATCTTCTTTCTCACCGCGGCCCTCGGACTGTTCCTGTCCAACACCGCCGCGGCAGTCCTGGTGGCGCCGATCGCCATCACCGCAGCGGCCAAGCTCGGGGTCTCGCCCTACCCGTTTGCCATCGCCGTGTTGATCGCCGCGTCCGCCGCCTTCGTGACGCCGGTGTCGACGCCGGTGGTGACGCTGGTGGTAGAGCCGGGGCGCTCCCGGTTCATGGATTTCGTCAAGACAGGTGTGCCGTTGCTGCTGCTGACCTACGTCGCGACGCTGCTCATCGCACCGTTGATCTTCCCGTATCACGGGTAATCACCAGTCCCACCCGGGATGCCGATCCGGCAGGCCGGGAAGCCTGCCGATCGACCGCAGCTCCTAGGCTTTAGAGCGCGCCTTCTTGCCGGCCGGCTTTTTGGCGGTTGACCGGCGGGCCGGTCGTTTCACGACCTTCTTCCTGGCGGCGGGCTGCCTGACTGGCTTCTTCTTCGTCGCTGCTTTCTTCACGGGCGCCTTACGGACCCGCTTCTTCTTCACGGCGGTCTTCCTGGCCGCGGCTCTGGCGGGTTTTTTCCCGCTGGCAGACTTCTTCTTCGCCACTGCTCTCTTCGCCGGCGCCTTCCGCGTCGGCTTCTTCTTCACGGCCGTCTTCCCGGCCGCAGACTTCCTTGCGGTACCAGCTTTGGACGGCTTCTTCCTGGCGGCCGGTTTCTTCTTCGCCGCCGCCTTCTTACTGGCAGTCGCCTTCTTCACCGGGATCGTCTTTGCAGCAGCCTTCTTCCGCGCAGGCTTCGGGGCAGCCTTCTTCCCTGCGGCCTTCGCCGGACTCGCCGCTTTCTTCAGTTTCGCCGACGTGGTCTGGCCCGGCTTCCAGGTCTTGCGTGTCTGCTTCGCCAGCTTGACGACCTTGGCGATGTCGGCGTCACTATAGACGCCGTTCACGCCGGAGATCGCCGCCAACCTCATGCCGTGCCTGATCCCGAGCTTGTAGATCTCCTTGACCTTCCGCCACTCGGTATCGCGGCCGATAGTGAACACCTCGAAGCGGCCTTCCAGCGCCAGCACGATCGTCTCCGCCAGACACGCATAGATGACGTTGTCGGGCAGTCCGATGTCCTTCATGCGGACTTCACTGGGCATCTGTATTTCGCCGGACTCGATCACCAGCACGTCGGGCCGCTTGGCGACCTCTTCAGGCGGCAGGTCCAGCGGTCGCGCCACGTCGGTGATCACGCAGCCGGGCTTCACCTTGGTGATATCGAGAATCTTCTTGCCTGCCCCTGACGTAGACGTCACGATCATGTCCATGTCGCTCAGGTACTTCTCATAGTCGGTCGTCGCCACGACTTTGGCGTCCGGCGTCTCTTTCAGGATCGACTTCTTGAGTGCGTCGAGCTTGGACTGGGTGCGGGCAGCGAGGTAGACCTCGTCGAATGCCATGGCCAGCAGTCGGGCGCTCACGGACCCGATCGATCCGGAGGCGCCGATGACCATGGTCTTGGCCGCCACCTTGCCATTCTTGCGTACTTTGACCAGGTTCATGCGTCGCATCGCGTCCGCCGCCGCCCACAGGGCGCCGGAAGCCGAGTAGCTGTTTCCGGTGGTGACCGGGATACTCGCCCGTCTGGCCACCGTCACACCGGCGTCACCGACAACCTTGGTGAAGGCGCCCAGACCGATGATCTGCGCACCCATCTTCTCGGCCATCTTCGCCGCCGCCAACAGCCGCCGATAGGTGAACTCCGGGCTGCGGGTGAGCATCTCTTTTGGCGTCCCACCGACGAGGATCAGCCAGCCTTCCGCCTCGGCGCCGGTGGGTGAGATGATGTTGTCCATCTTGCAATAGATCATCGGCGGCATATGCGCGGCCGCCTTCTCTACCTGGTCCATCACGATCTTCGGTGTCGCCTTCGGCAGCGGGAAACCCTTGCGGATGTATTCCTGGCTCAACGGATGGATAACGAACGCGAAGCGACGGATGTTGCGGAATTCACCTGTCGGATGCAGCAGCCTTGGCTCGATCCTGAGTTCCTCGATGATCTCCTCGAGGTCGTGATCCCCGAGTTCTTCGCTCGTGGTGTCCAGCGCTGCCAGCACCATCGCTTCGATAGTACTGAGCCCCACCACCTTGTCGAACAGCATCGGCGAGACGTCCACGACAAGATTGACGTTGCACTCCTTGAAGAAATCCAGCCGGTCCTCATCGATGGCCGACGTGATGAGCGTCTTGCCTTCCAGGTTCTCCGGCGTACCGAAGATCGCGATGTCGTCAAAGGTGCCGACGATGACGTGGCACTTCTCCACCTCCCGGGTCAGGATCTCCTTGCGAAGCTTGGTCAGACCCGGCAGTTTGGCCAGCGTCCTGGTCGGGATGACCGATGTCGGGATCACCGAGGAAGCCAACTGGGTGCCGCGGGCATAGAGCTCGAGCTGATCCAGCGACGTCAGCACCGCCGGCGCGCCGGTGTCCAGCACCGCGTCGGCGAATTTCAGGTTGGGAGTGTAATCGGACATGGTCTGGGCCATGTCGTAGTTGACCATCCCGTTCAGGAACAGCACCAGGTTGTTGTTGAAGTAGTTGCCCAGCTTCTTCTGTACGTGGCGGACTGCGCGTACCTGGAGCAGGCGCCGCAGCGCGGCACCGGTCGTGACGGGCACCCGGGTGACGACCTTGAGCAGCCGCTCGGTTTCCTTGTGGACAAGTCGCCGGGAACCGATGTCGTAGTGATCCTGGATCATGCCCAGACCGATAGCGTCCGACTCGGACTGATGCCGCCGCAGCATTTCCCAGGCCTTACCCGAGTCCCCATCCGCGCCCACGCGTTTGACAAGGAAGTCCTGGCCGAGGAAACGGGTCTTGAACTCGATGTCCTTGGACGAGGGGCCCAGGGATACGCTGACGACTTTCTTCATGGAAGGCTCCGGTTCGACGAGGACTCCATGCGCCGCCACGATGGCGGCTCGCCTGGTCCCCTTTCTATCCTAGTCCCCCGCGCCGCGCCGCGCCTGCGCGACCACGGTCCGGGCCGGTAATTACACCCTGCCCGGGCCGCAGACACAACTTTGCGCCCGGGATACGGGTATGGGACCGAATTACCTATACTTGATATCCTGCACCGCACCCGGCATCGCCGGGCCGACAAGAAAAACAGAGGCAACGGCATGATCCCATTCGGCATCCAGGTCACTGGTTACCAGAGCCTGATGAAAACCCTGAAGGGCCTGGTCAAGACTCTGCCCTTCCCCAAGCCCACCCTGTTCTCCGGTCCCGGCTCCTCGCTACAGTTGTGCGAAGCCATCTCGCAGATGGGCGTGCGCAAGCTGCTGATCGTCACCGACGGCATGCTGGTCAAGATCGGCCTGCTGGACGACATCGAGGCCAAGCTGGAGGATCTCGGCGTCAGGTACGCGATCTACGACGGCATCCTGCCCGACCCGACGGTCGATCAGATCGAGGCCGGCCTGAAGGTGCTCAAGCGGGAACGTTGCCAGGCCATCCTCGCGGTGGGCGGTGGTTCCTCTATCGATGCGGCCAAGGTGATCGCGGCCCGGGCCACCAATGACAAGCCGATCTCCAGGATGGAAGGCATGTTCAAGGTCTTCACGGCGCCGATGCCGCTGTATGCGGTCCCGACAACCGCCGGCACCGGGTCCGAGGTGACCATCGCCGCCGTGGTCTCGGACCCCAAGAAGAAGAAAAAGTCACCGATCATGGATCCCAAGCTGGTGCCGATGATGGCTTCGCTGGATGGGGCGCTGATGACCGGGCTGCCGCCGCACATCACCGCCGCCACCGGCATGGACGCGCTGACCCACGCGGTCGAAGCCTATATCTCCGCCAATGCCCTCCCGGAGACGGACGGCTACGCGCTTGCGGCGACGAAACTGATCATGGAGAACCTGCCCCGGGCGGTCTCGAAGGGCAAGGACCTGAAAGCACGCCAGGCCATGTCATTCGCTTCCTACTACGCCGCCCTGGCATTCACCCGTGCCGGCGTGGGCTACGTGCACGCCATCTCGCACAATTTCGGCGCCTTCTATCACACGCCCCATGGGTTGGCGAACGCCATCGTCATGCCCTACGTGCTGGACTTCTCCAAGCGCAGTTGCACACGCAAACTGTCCAAGCTCGCCGACGTCTCCGGTCTCAGGAAGAAGGGCGACCGGCCGCAGCAGCTGGCCAGTCGCTTCATCGAACACATCCGCGATCTGAACGAGGAATTCGGCATCCCTGACCGGTTGGAAGCATTGCACCGTTCAGACATCCCGGCCATCGCGCGTAATGCGCTGAAAGAGGCGCACTACACCTATGCGGTGCCGCGCTACATGGACCAGCGCACCTGCGAGCGACTGATCGCGAAGATGCTGGCCTAGGGGCCGCGCCGGGCCAGCACACGGGCGACCCACAGCAACGGCAGCAGCCCCAGGACCTGGTAGAACGGGATGAAGAGCAACACGATCCCGCTCTGCGCATCTGGGTGGGCGATAAAAGCCTGATAGAGCATCAGGGCACTGAACCCGGAGACCGCCAGCGCGCTCAAAAACACCACAGCGTGGGACGCTGTCGTAGCCGGGCCGCGGCGCGATGCGGCATAGACCAACGCATAGGGCACGCCCGCCCAGGCAGCGAACGGAACAAATAGCGGCCACCAGGACAGCCGCTGCGGCTCGCCGGCATGGAACATGAACCCGAGCGTAGTCAGGAACCCGCAAATCAATACTGCGAGCGTCGCTCTCCTCAATGATCCTCCCCTCTTGCCGACCGGACACTGGCCATCAGGCGAACGCTGCCCTGCCCCACGCCATGCCGGTCAACGCGTATTCCGGATGACACCCTTGCCGCCCTCGGCTTCCGGGCTGTCGCCGCCGCTGCTGTGGAGATGGCCGTCCGCGTCCTTGACCGTAATCGTGTACGGATAGTCCGCGGTACCGCTGTCCTTGGTGATCTTGTCCTTGGCCGTGATCTTCTTGTCGGTCACCTTGATCTTGCTGATAGGTGCGCCCGCCGCCGGCTTGCAGGAGACGAATGTAAATGGCTGGGTGGCAGTCCCCTGTAGCCAGGTGATCGTGTGATCATCCTTGCCGTCTCTCTTCTTGATCTTGGTTTCCGGGGAGATCACGACTTCCTTGTTGGCAGTTAGCGTGGCTTCGATCGCCATTGTTGTTCCCTCCTTGTTTCACGGCTTGGCTGCCTGCATGCCGCCGCACTCTCTCTACTACCCGATGCCTGCCCGGGCCGTTTCTATTCCAGCAGGGCCAGCGCCGGCCCCGGTCTGCGATAGGCCATCTCTCGCAGGCGCTGCACATAGGGCGCCGCTTCCTTTGTCCGCCCCAGCCGGTGCAGGGCGACGACATATGGCGCCAGCCAATCCGGATCGTAGCTGTCCCTGACCCGATCGTGCATCTGCCTCACCAACACCTCCCACTCGCGGGTGGCCGTGGCCTCGTCTCCGCGTAGACGCGCCAGTTCGCCCTGGAGCAGCAGCGCCGACATATAGGCACGCTGCACGGCCACGTCGCCGGGTGACAGCGACATCAGTTGACCGACCACGCCATAGGCCTCGAGGCCTTTCAATTCCGCGTGGGGCAGATTGCCGGTGTCCAGGCTCAAGAAGGCGACGGCGATATCGGCCGCCGCCAGGTCCGACAGCCACTCTGCGTCTTCGGCGTGGTCGCCACCCAGTGACCGCAGCGTCCCGGCTGCGCGGCCCAGCCGCAGCGCCGCCTCGGTCATGTCGCCACGACGACGGGCCAGGTCGCCGGCGCGGCGCTCGTAATTGGCGTAGTTCTTTGCCCGCGCATGATTGTCCGGCGTCTCGGAGAACTGGCGTCGCATCTCGCCCGCTGCCGCCGCATATTGATCCATCGCTTCTGCGACCTCGCCTGTCACCTCGAGGATACGACCAAGGAAGTACTGGCTGGTGGCCTGATAGCCACGAAACAACCCGTGCCCGGGCTGGGCGTCGGCGACTTCTGTCTTGATCTCGAGATCCTCACGGAAGTGACGCTCCGCCTCTTCCAGCCGTCCCATGCGCATGAGCAGCAATCCCAGATTGTTGTGGGCGAAGCCGCTCTCCAGCCGCGTGTCGAGGTCGTCGGGCGCCATCCGGGCCGCCTGCTCGTTGACAGCCCTGACCCGCTCGTAATGTTCCAGCGCGGTGTCGAGCTCGCCACGTCCCTCTTCGATGCGCCCCAGGTTGGTATACGCGTAACCGAGGTCCCGCAACAGTTCCGGCGTCTGGTCTCCGCGGGTAACCAGCGCTTCAATCACCTGAAGTTGCCTACGGAAGGCGGCCGCCGCCGCATCGAGTTCACCACGCTTCCAATCGACGTATCCGATCCAGTAGTGAGTTTCCGCAAGACCGAGCTGCCAGTCGGTCCGCTGCGGCTGGCGGGTCGTCACCGACTCCGACAGCTCGAGGGCGAACTCGAAAGCTTCCAGCGCCCGGTCCAGCTCTCCCTGGTCGGCGCGGGTCTCGCCGATCTTCCGTAGGGCCTCCGAGCGCTGAGCCAGGGCCGTGTCGGTCAGGTCGTCACTCTCCAGGGACTTGAAGTATTCGGTCGCCTTGTCCCCGACTGCGGCGTAGATGTCCGTACGGCCGATCTCGTAAAGCCGCTCGTACATATCACCCAGCATGAAACCGACCAGGCTCTCGGCCTGACCACGTCGGCGCTCGGCATCCTGACGGGCCATGACAGCGAGGCCGGCGAGCGTGGCGGTCACCGCCATACCGACCACTGAAGCCGCCGTGATGGCGAACATTCGACGCTGCCGGCGCACCAGTTCCCGCTGGTACAGGTCGTCGTAATCCACGCCCAGCAGGCCGGCAATCAATCGGGTCAGCGCCCGCTGTCGGCCGTCCCCGATCGCCCTGGCATCCGCTGCGATCGGCTCCACCGGGATGTCGGTCAGCCGGCCATCCGCGCCGATGCGGTAACGCACGGCCGGAGCGAAACAGTTGTCGTCTTCCGACTCGGGATCGCCGTCGACGATGAAACAGTGAACATGCTCGAAGCGCCCGAGTCGCTTGTAGGCCAGGATCTCCTCGTTCACCCAGCGCGATCGTGCCGACGCCGGCGATGCGATTACGATCAGGGCGGCAGAGTCCTCGAGCGCCTGCTGGATACGATCGCTCAGATCGCTGGCGCTGGATAACTCGTCGCGGTCGCGAAAGACCGGCGCCAGTTTCGCGGGCACAACGCCGCGAGCCGTCTCACGCCCCACCAGCCGCTTCGGCACACGGTAGGTCTCCAGCTTACGCATCAGCCAGCGGCCCCATTTTCTGTCCGCGTGGCTGTAGCTCAGGAAGGCCCGGTAGCGGAAATCGGACCTGCTGTTAGCGCCCGTGACATCGCGGCCGCCGGCCCCTGCCGAAGCGCCGGTCGTTGTCTCATCGGATCCGCTGTCGGGCGTGGCAACCATGCTGCATGAATCCGTTCGGAATGAGCGGGCGCCCAGTATAGACGAGGCCGATCTTCAGTTGAGCGCGACGCCCGGTGCAGCCAGTGAGTCTCAGGGTTCGGGGGTCGCACCCGTCGCAGGCCTGTCGATAGCGCCCTGCGGTCGCGGCGAATCGCGCTTTCTGCGCACACCCGGCACGCGACCGGGATCGCCACAACCATGCGTCGATCGCTGACTGGCACGCTGCGCCCTTTCATCGCACTTGGGTACTGCTGCGCCGGCCTCCCGTCCCGGTGAAGCGCTGCCCTGCCATAGTCAGGCCGAGACAGGGGATTTAACTTAGTAATCTAAAAAAGATTAAGTGATACTTATAACTTATTGTTTTTATTACTTATGATATCACTTACGATCTATCCGCTCTTATCGGCAGAGCTTCGGCGATGCCGGCATCCACCCGCGGTGGCATGCGGCCGACCCGCGCAGACATCCGGACACCGGTGAGGCGTTCGAAAGGTTAGAGCCCGCTGCGCTCGAGCTTCTTGTACATAAAAATGTTTACTGGCTCGTAGCCGATCTTCTCGTACAGACGCCGGGCGCCGTCGTTGTGCCCGAACACGTGCAGACCGATGCCCGGCAGGCCCAGGTCGAGCGCCTTCTCCTCCACGGCCTTCAGGGCCCGCGAGCCATGCCCTTTGCCCTGGTACTCGGGCTTTATGAATACGTCGTAGATGTAGGCGGACTTCTGTCCGGCCCTGTATCGCTCCGCGATCCAGATCACGCCCACCGGTACCTCATCCCATTCATCGATGATCTGGAAGAGATAGTTCCCCGGTGTCGCCAGTCCCTGGGGCAGGAGCTCGGCAAACGAATCGCGCGACTGCTGCTCGGCCGTCTCCTCCGCCCACTCTCCGGAATTGATCTTGTTGAGTGCATGGTTCGGGATCGAGTGGGCTACGTAGTCCTCGTATTCCTCATCGGTCATTTCTTTCAGGGCGGTTGTCATCGTATTGTCCTTTCCGGCGCTTCGGCCGGAGCGCACTTCGTTCTTCTTAGTCTGCGTGCTGCGCGTCTTCCGGCACACTCACCCAGGCGTGTTTCCGTGCCTCGTAGATAGAGAACACAGGTGGCGGAAAGTCCGGATCGGCAAAGACCCCCACGGGAATCGCCACGTAATCGGGAAACTGGTCGATGAAGTAGTACACGGTGGCACCGCATTGCGGGCAGAAGTGGAAGCTGATCTGGCAGCCCCCGTCTCCGACCCGGAGGTACTCGGTGCTGCGCCCCTCGATCCTCACCTTGTCGCGATCGAATAGCCCTTGCGCGCCGTAGGTGCTGCCGGTGCGCTTCTGGCACGCCAGGCAATGACACACGGTCACCCGGATCGGATCGCCGTCGCCCTCCAGCCGGAGTTGTCCACAGGAACATGAAGCGTGTCGCTTGGTCATTGCAGCCTGCCTCTTTCTTTTTCTTGTCTGGCGCCGGATCGACGGGTCAGCCCATCCCCGGCTAATCGTTCCCCGCAGCCTTGGCCTGCGTCGCTTCGTCCGGCGGCTCGATCGCTCTCTGGTCGGTCATCTGCACAACCCTCCAGTCCTCGGCGCTGCGAGGATCGCCGCCATCGACAAGCGCGGCATCCAGACTCACCAGAAAGTGCCCGTCGCTGTCGCCCCAGCCCACCGTCACTCCATGCGGCGCAGTTCCGTAGATCATGACTGCGGTGTCCGGGGATTCGCCGACCAGGCTCGTGTCCGCCTGAAGCGCGTCGCGGGTCGCGTCGATCAATGCCACCGCCGCCTCGTAATCGATATTGCCCAGCACCCGCACGTGAAATGCCTGGCCAGGTATCTGCAGGTAAGTGCGGAGTCGCCCGCTCCGGCAGATCCAGGGCGCGTCCACGGTCACACGCCCGCAGTTCGCGCTCACCGCGTGAGCGACGCCACCGGTCTCCTCGTGGGGATAAAACACGAGGTCTGCGTGGGTGCCGTTGTCGTCCTGGTATGCACTCGCGGACTTGATCCCGGGACTGGCCGCCAACACGGGCGCGTGACCGATCATCACCGTCCGAATCTCGGCCATATCTTTGTCACTCAATTCGACTTCCACTGGCGGCGACCACTCGGCCGCGACATGCTCTTCGGCGAAGCCGACAACGGCAGCGGACAGACAGATAACCGCGGCCGCCATTGCGACCGGGCGTCGAATCCCCATGACCTTCCCCTCCGCGGGATCTGCAACACGTGATGACCCCTATGGAAAAGAGTGTAGACCTGCGAAACCACGGCGGTCCAATACGCTGACGGCCGGTCTTTATGTAAAAGCCCTTCGCTGCAACGGATCGGGTGCGAAATGGACTCAGTCCGGCGCGCTTTCAATCCGTGCCCTTTGTCTGATGACGCCCGCTGGCCGTGGCCCCGCCTGAACTGGTCGACAAGCAGAGAGCGCTTGAAACCTGGCATCTCATGATTCTTGCGTGGGGACGAGCGTGTTCCCGGCGGGCAGGCACCAGGAGGTCTGGGCCTCAGGTACCGGTCTCGCAACTCGCGTCGCTGCACTCACGGCCGGCGACGCCACCCAGGCGCACGCGGTTACGGGCGAAGACTCTGTAGCCCCAGTCGAAGAGCTTGCGAAGGCCCGGCCAGCCGGTGGGCGCCAGCAGCCATCCCAGGCCGATGGTCGCGTAGAGTCGGCGGAACACTTCCATGCCAGTGATGATGCTGCCATCCGGCAGGATGGCGTGGATGGCGCCGTCCACCGACTCGTAGTCGAGTCCATAACGGCCGGCATCGAAATCCGGGGCGGAGATGTCCTCGAGCGCCAGGATGTTGGCCTCGTCGCGACGCTTGATCCAATGGATCTCGCGACGACAGAAAGGACAGGCGGCGTCGTAGAGCAGCTTGATCTGCCAGCCGTCTGTGTTGGCTGCCACCGGCGAAGTCTCTGGTTCGCCTGCCGGCGCCCTCGCCTGCTGAACTGCGGACGGTAACCTCGGCGCCGCCGGCGACATGTCGATGAGGATGGGTGACTCGGTGAAGCCGTCCGGGCGATACATGCTGTGCAATACCTGGTGCCGGTGACGGAAGATTCGCAATAACTGACGACAGACCAGCGGGTGGAACAGATCCCCCAATGGCGACAGCGGCAGGACGTAGTCGACATGGTCAAAGATCAGCGTGCCACGCCCGGTGGGCACGAACTCATGCCGATGCACCCAGCGCCCGAACGGACCGGAGACCTGCTCATCCACGAAACGATACGGCGGCTCCCACAGGGTGATCAGCGTCTCCCAGCCGAACGGCACGCCCCACAGCTTGAGCCGATAGTGAATCTTCGCGCCCTCACGCATATCGATCGGCCGTGGCGTAAGGATGTGAAAATTGAGCTCCGGCGGCGTGATGCGCTCCAGGTTCCAGGCATCACAGAAGAACGGGAACACGTCTTCCCGTGTCTGCGGTACCCAGAGCTGCGTATCGAGAGAGTGCTTCATGGCATGACGGTATCACTGCTTGCTGTTGATCAGAAATTCGACGATCAGCTTGGTCCGGATTCGAACTGTCGCCCGGCGAGACTGTCCCGGAACGATATACCGGCGGACTCCGGATGTGCGGAGACCGGCCAGGCGGACCGCTGTGGCCATTCGATCCCGCTATTCTCTCCGGGAATCCACCCCGCCAACTTCGCGAAATTGCACCAACAGTAATTGTTAAGCTATTGAATTTACTTGCCATACACGGACGCGTTGCTATCATGTGCCACAGGGCATCAGGTGGGGCAATTATCTTTGACTGAGTCCCGGGCGACGGACTTCTGGCGTGAGCTCAAACGCCGCAAGGTCATGCGGGTGGCCATCGCCTATGGCCTGCTCGCCTGGATACTGCTGCAGTTCGGCGATACCGTGCTGAGCCTGCTGGCCCTGCCGGAATGGGCCGGCCGCGTGCTGGTCGCGGTGGTCGTGCTGGGCCTGCCGCTGGCGCTGGTGCTGGCCTGGGTGTTCGACATCTCCCCCGAGGGTCTTGTATCCACGCCTCCCGCAGACCGGCCGGACGCACCCTTCACTTACGCCGATCCCGGCCCGGTGGATATCCAGGAACTGGACCTGGTCAGGCCGCAGCTGACGCCGTTGATCGGCCGCGACGATGAATGCGGGATTATCCGGGCACGGCTGGAGGAAGCCGTCGCCGGCAAGGGCAGCGTGCTTCTGATTGGCGGCGAGCCCGGGGTCGGCAAGACCCGGCTCGCCGAGCAGGCCCTGGAGATCGGTGGCGAGCTGGGCATGCTGCCGTTCGTGGGACACGCCTACGAGGAGCACGGCGCACCGTTCATCATCGCCTCGGAGATACTCGAAGAAGTGTCCCGCACCCTGCCCCGGGAGGCTCTCAGGAACGCCCTCGGTGGCACCGCCCCGGAGATCGCCAGGCTGCTGCCGGAGTTGCGGCGCAGCTTCTCCAACATCCCCGAGCCGATGGAGCTGCCGCCGGAGCAGCAGCAACGCTACCTGTTCAATGCCATGCTGGAATTCCTGACGCGGCTGACCCGCTGTGGACCGGTGATCATGCTGCTGGACGACCTGCACTGGGCGGACGAGTCCAGCTCCCTGCTGTTCGAGCACATCGCGCCACACCTCCCCCGGCTGCCGCTCCTGATGGTGGTCACTTACCGGGACGTGGCGGCGGACATGGGCGAGCCGTTCCGTCGCGCACTGGCGAAGGTGGACCGCCTGCCCTCCACCAGTCGCATCCCGCTCCGCGACCTGGCCCGCGACGACGTCGCCGCCCTGCTCGGCTATCTCGGCCCCGCCGATCCGCCGGACAAAGTAGTCGACCTGATCTACGACGAGACGGATGGCAACGCCTTCTTCGTGCAGTCCGTTTTCCAGGACCTGGCCGAGTCCGGGCGTCTGTTCGACGCCGACGGACAGTGGCTGAAAGAGATCGACTCGGAAACCCTCGCAGTCCCCGAAAGTGTGCGGCTGGTAATCCACCGGCGGCTCGAGCGTCTCGGCGACGACACCCAAGCCTGTCTCACACTGTCAGCGGTACTCGGGCAGCGCTTCGAGCCGAAGGTTCTGGCCGCCGCCCGCGGCCGGTCGACTGCCGAGATGATCGACGTCATCGAGGAAGCGGAAGCGGCACAGCTCATACTGGCCACCGCCGGCCAGCGCGATCCCCGATACGAGTTCACTCACGCCCTGGTGCGTCAGACCCTGCTCGAGAACCTGTCTCCCCTGCGCCGCGCCCGGCTGCACCTGGACGTGGCCACCGCCATGGAGACTCTGTTCGGCGATAGCGGAGATCGGGCGGCGGACATTGCCGGTCACCTGTATCGCGCCGGTGACGCCGCCGAGGTCGACAAGACCATCCATTACCTGATGCTCGCCACCGATCGCGCGGTCGAGGCCAGCGCCAGCAGCGAAGCGGTGGAGCATCTCGAGAGGGCGCTGACGCTGGTGCCCGAGGACAACGAACTCGAGCGGGCTGCGTTACTGCTCCGCTGTGGATTGCTGCGCAGCAGCCTCGAAGTGGCCAAGGCCGACCAGGAACTGCGTGCTGCCCTGGATGTTTACCGCCGATACGGGCGCAGCGAGGAGATCGCGCAGATCATCGTCCGGCTGTGCTTCCATTTCACCTACGAAGGCCATGTGGAAGAAGGCCTGGCACTGTGCAAGGAAGGGCTGGCCGTGGTCGGCGAGGAAGCATCCCGAGCCCGGTGTTCCATCCTGTCGGCGCTGGGCCTGGCCTGCGCCCTGGCGGCTGACGTCACCGACTCGACGCGCTGGCACGAGCAAGCCCTGGCGATGGCCGAAGCGCTGGATAGTAAGGACTTACTCGCCGAAGTGCTGGCCAACCGCGCGATATCTTGCTGGCAGACGTTCAACGCCGCCGGCATGGTTCGCAGCGGGGGCCGCGCGGTGGAGCTCAACCGGTCCGGCTACCGGGCCTGGGAGCTGGCCAACAGCCTGACCTACTACGTGCTCGGGCTCTCCCTGATGGGGCGTTTCGAAGAGGCCTGGCCGGTGGTAAAGGAGACGCTGGAGATCTCGACCCGGGACGGCGACAGCCAGGGCGAGATGATGTGTGGGCTCGCGCTGGGCATGCAGTATGCAGCCGCGGGGGATCTGCCCAGCGCCATCGAGATCGCAAGACGCACCGTCCGCATCAACGATGCTCAGGGCTTCCCGTGGGGCGGGCACTTCTATGGCGTTCTGGCCGACCTTCAGATGCGCGCGGGCGACTGGGACAACGCCCTCGAAACCTATGACAAATCCCAGGCGACCGTGGTATCGGGAACCTGCTGGGATCATGGTGACCTGTCCTACTCCCTGCTCGGCATGGCGATGATTGCTCCAGCCCGATTCGAGGCCATTTGGGAACAGCTACGGCCGGCCGTGCCCGAGACCACCGTGGACCTGCCCGCCGGCCGGATCCAGACTCTGCTCGCCGCCGTCGAGAGCCTGGCCATCAGGGGCCGGATGGGGGATGCCGGTCACCTCTACCCGCGCGTGCTTGAGGTGATCGAGCAAGGGCTCTTCGTCCAGCAATTCCACACCGGGCTGATCGAGAAGACTGCCGGCATCGGCGCGCTGGCCGCCTGTGACATGGACGCCGCGGAAGCCCATTTCCAGAAGGCGCTAAAACAGGCCGACGGACTCCCCTATGCCACCGAGCAGGGCGAGGTCCGCCGCTGGTACGCGAAGATGCTGATGACCCGCAACGGCCCGGGCGACGAGGAACACGCACGACGGCTACTGACTGACGCTATCGCGGTCTACCAGCGCTGCGGCATGCCGCGACATCGGGAGATGGCGCAGCAGATGCTCTGATCATTCCGACGATGGTGCCGGGCCGGGCGCCTGTGTCACGCTTGCCGCCGCCGCCAGCGACCAGTATCTTCGTGAGGTCCGTCCAGCATTGGACTCGCAGCGTTTCATGACGAACAGACACGACACGGCACTCAGTCATCGCCGCCAGGCAGCCTGGCCGGTTGCGCTGCTTCTCGGCCTGATCGCCTTCGCTCAGGTCGCGCTCGCAGTCCACCAGGCGAACCACGCCGGGGATGAGGCAGCCTATGCCTGCGCGTCCTGCGTGATCCCGAATCTCACCACCCCGCCGACCGGATCGCCGACGCTCGTCACGCCCCTTCCGATCACGACCGTAACGCTCACCGACCCGGGCCTCGCCTGCCTGTCGACATCCTTCCGATACTCGCACCCCGTCCGGGCACCGCCGACACACTCCTGAATCCGCGTCCGTGACACCGTCCGCCGGACCGCCGGCCCCATCGACGGTGGTTTGAGCACAATGATTTCAGGAGACAAAGATGCGTGTGCATACTCTATTGGTTTCACTTCTCGCCGTAGCCGTGACAGGCGGCCTGGCTGACGCCCGTGCCCAGGGTGTGATCTCGGGCAACGAATTTAACCCCGCCATCAGCCTGATCCTCGACGGCCAGTATTCGAGCTACTCCAACGACGCCGAAGACTACGAGATCTCCGGCTTCCCGCTGGACGAAGAAGCCGGATTGACGGCCGAGGGCTTCTCGCTGGACGAGTCGGAACTCAACATCAGCGCGAACGTCGACGACCAATTCTACGGCTACGCGGATATCGTTTTTACCGATACCGAGGGCGAGACCGAGGTCGAGCTGGAGGAAGCCTATTTCGAGACCCTCGCGCTGCCCGCCGGGCTCGCCGTCAAGGGCGGCAAGTTCCTGTCGGGCATCGGCTACCACAACGCGTTCCACCCCCATAGCTGGGACTTCTCCGATGAGCCGCTCGCCTATCGCGGCATGCTCGGCAAAGCATTCACCGACGTCGGCGTCCAGGGCCGCTGGGTCGCGCCCACCGACCTGTTCCTGACGTTCGGCGGCGAGCTGTTCAGGGGCGACAGCTACCCGGCGCTCGGCTCGGCCAACGATGGCACCGGCGCTTTCTCGCTGTTCGCCAAGGCCGGCGGCGACGTCGGCGCCAGCAACAGCTGGAAGGCCGGCCTGTCGTGGCTGTCCTATGACGTCGAGGATGCAGGGCTGGAAGTGGAGGACGGCGATCTGTTGCTCAACGGCGACGGCGATCTGTACATCGCCGAGTTCGTCTGGAAGTGGGCCCCGAACGGTAATCCGCGGGAACGCAATTTCAAGTTCCAGACAGAGTTCCTGCATCGCGAAGAGGACGGCGACGCCGACTTCGACGGCCTGGGCGGGCCGCAGTCCGGTGGCTACGACACCGACCAGGACGGCCTCTATCTCCAGGCCGTCTACCAGTTCATGCCACGATGGCGTGTCGGGGTACGTTACGACTGGCTGTCGGCCGATAACGACACGCCCGGGCTCTCCGTCACGACCCCGTTCGACGGCGACGATCGCGAACCGGACCGCTACACTTTCATGGTGGATTTCTCCAACAGCGAGTTCAGCCGACTGCGCCTGCAGGTCTCGGAGGACAACTCGTCGTCCGATAGCGACACCCAGTTCGTCCTCCAGTATGTGCTGAGCATCGGTGCCCACGGCGCCCACGCCTTCTGAGGAGCCCGTCATGAGAACGCTCGTTCGACCGCTGTTGCTCGCCGGCCTCCTGATCGGCGCGCCCGCCTGGGCGCAACTGCGGATCGTCAGCTGCGAACCCGAGTGGGCCTCGCTGGCCGAAGCCCTGGGCGGCGATGACGTCAAGGCGGAATCGGCCACGACCGGTCTGCAGGACGTGCATCACATCCAGGCGCGACCGAGCCTGATCGCGCGTGTCCGGCGCGCCGACCTGTTGATCTGCACCGGTGCCGGCCTGGAGGCGGGGTGGTTGCCGATCCTTCTTCGGCAGGCGGGCAACGCCAAGATCCAGCCCGGCCAGCCCGGATTCCTCGAAGCCTCGCAGCACATCGAGATGCTGGAAGTACCTGTCTCGGTGGACCGCTCCCAGGGTGACGTACATCCTTACGGCAACCCGCATGTGCAGACCGATCCCCGCAACATCCTCCCGGTCGCGGATACGCTGGTCGAGCGCCTGGCCACGCTCGATGCGGCTAACGCCGACGCCTATCGTTCACGCCACGCAGACTTCTCGGCCCGCTGGACCGAAGCCGTCGACGGCTGGACCACGCGCGGTACCGGGCTCCGGGGCATGGCGATCGTTACCCACCACAAGAGCTGGGTCTACATGGTGAATTGGCTGGATCTGGATGAGGTCGCGACGCTGGAGCCGAAACCCGGCATCGAACCCGGCGCCGCTCACCTCGCCCGCCTGCTCGGCAGCGTCGAGGGCCGGGGTGTCCGCCTGATCATCCGCGCGTCCTACCAGAGCGCGCGGGCCTCTGAATGGCTGGCGGATCGCATCGATGCACCGGCGGTCGTGCTGCCGCATACCGTGGGCAGCGTCGACGGTACCGATGACCTGTTCGCACTCTACGAGGTGATGCTAACGACCCTGGAGCAACACGCGCCATGAGTATGGTCGAGCTGAGTATCCTCGGACCTGGCTTCGTCGCCGGTCTGCTGGTGCTGGCGACGCATGTGCCGATGGGACGCGAGGTCCTGCGTCGGGGCATCATCTTCATCGACCTGGCGGTCGCCCAGACGGCCGGGCTCGGCGTAATCGCGGCCGGAGCGCTGGGTTGGGACGCCCACGGGTTCGCCGCACAGGTGGCGGCATTCCTGGCCGCGATCGCCGCCGGCATGTTCCTGACATGGACCGAGAAACACTGGGGCGAGATGCAGGAAGCCATCATCGGCGCCCTGTTCGTGCTGGCCGCCACCGGCGGCATCCTGCTGCTGGCGAATCACCCCAAGGGCGGCGAGGAACTCAAGGATCTCCTGGTCGGCCAGATCCTGTGGGTGGACATGCACGTGTTGTGGCCGGCGATGGTCGTCAGCGCGATCGTACTGCTGTGCTGGTTCCGCCTGCGGGAACGGCTGGGTCGGATGGGGTTCTACATGCTGTTCGCCGTCAGTGTGACCGTCGCGGTGCAGCTCGTGGGCGTCTACCTGGTGTTCGCCAGCCTCATCATCCCGGCGCTGGCCACCCGCTCGATGCCACCGGCTGCCGGACTCCCGGTCGCCTATGGCATCGGCGCCATCGGCTATGCGATCGGCCTGCTGCTCTCGGCCCTGTTCGACCTGCCCACCGGTGCCGTGGTCGTGTGGGCCCTGGCGGGCGTCGCGACCCTGTGGAGCTTTATCCCCGGCAGACGTTGAATGCCTCCGCCACGGGCGCGAGATGGCGGCGATTGATTCTGATCCGGGTCAGCGGGCACAGCGTCCATGCCCCGCCCTTTCACAAGTAGTATCGGAAGACTCGTCTCGCTGCTCTAGTGGCGCAGATCAATGCGTCTCTCGATGGGCACGCAAAAAATATCGATCGGATTGCTGCGCCCGCGCAAGGTCAGCGGCGGCAGAGCCAGCATCGGTATCGTTGAGTCACCGTCGTCATCCAGCGAGAGTTTCAGCGCGTTCGAGAACAGCACTTCGCCGGCGCGGGCACGTTGACTGAGGCGCGCGGCAATGTTGACCGTGTCGCCAATCAAGGTGTAACTCATGTATTGCTCTGACCCCACGTTGCCGGCAACGACCTCGCCTTCGTTGATGCCGATTCCCAGACCAGTATCGATGCCGTATCGACGCTGCCAGCGCCCGGCCAGCTCACCAAAACCTGACAACATTTCGCGTGCGGCCCGCAGGGCGCGCACTCCGCCATCTTCCTGCGCGATCGGCACGCCGAAACCCACCATCAGTGAATCGCCAGCCATGTTGAACACCGTGCCGTTGTAACGGAATGCCACCGCCGTCAAGGCCGCAAAAAATTCGTTCAACAGCTCGAACACCTGCGCCGGGGCCAGCTTCTCCGCAATGCCGGTAAATCCGCGCATATCAGCAAACATAACAGCGGCATGAACGCGTGACCCCAGGGTGAGCGAGGCCATATCACCATCCATCCGGGCAATGATTTCGTCGACCAGGCGGCCAGAGACATAGCGCCGAAACACGCTGCGCAACTTCTCACGATCATGTTCGGCCGCCTGCGCATGTCGCGAGGTCCACTGATTGAAGCATTGTCTCTGCTTCAACAGGGTCTGCAGTCGCGCCAAGATCTCCGCATCGGAGGTCGTGCGCACAAATACGGCATCCACCCCTGATTCATATGCAGACTGCCGCCAGATATCGTCATCGGCCAGCGCTGCCTGAGGCAGCAGTGCCGTCTCAGGTCGGAGGCGCAATTGTCTGCAGGCCTCCAGCGTTTCGTTGTGGCCTATATGCGTTACCACCAGCGGACACGAGTCCAGCTGCGGATGCATCAGCAGGTCAGCAGCAGTGCCTACAAAGGTGCACTCCTGACCCAGTTGAGCCAACCATTTACAGATGCGTTCGCGTGTGGGTTCGCGTGCGGCCAACACCACACAGGGACTATTTGTCATTGCTCAGAAACTCATCACCAGGCGAGAGTATACGCAATACACACTCCCTGTCCGAAGTGGCTGACGACCGACACTTTAGCAGCACGCGTATCCCGCCCACGGCGGCAGGGATTTCGCTTCTCTGCGATTCAGGCGATTATGCCATCTGAAATCAAGCCAGACGGGCGGCTGGCCTGATACTCCCCTACCTGTGATTCGCACTATCGAGATCGGATTTGGCATGCGACTGAGCAAATGGCCGCTTTCGGCCAGAAGCGGACATAAGAAAACCCCGCCACGAGGGCGGGGTTCTTGAAGACTAACGGAAGCAACAACTAAGGCGAAACTATCTCACCCTTGCCGATAACTGCGCCATCAGGAACTGTGGCTCCTGCTAGGACTCGCGCGCCGGCACCAATACTGCAATCTGTACCGACTGTAGCTCCCCAACCGACGAAAACTTCTTTGCCCATCACGGTTCGATCACCAATCTGTGCGTAGTCTTCAATAGCGGCCTTCTGACCAATATCCACGAAACTCCCGATAACAACATTCGCACCGATTTCGGAATCCCTTCCAACACGCGAGTTGTCTCCAACGGAGCTGTCGGCCCCTATCGTGGAGTTTTGATCTAATGTAACAGCTGTCCCAAGCTGAACCCTCTCCTCGATAACCACGCCACGATTGATAGATGAGTAGGGACCAATAGAGGCAGTGGGATCGACATCTGCTTTATCCGGTATTACCACGGTAGGATCGACGCAAGCATCACCAAAACCGTCTCCATTACTATCGATCTGCCCTGGATTGGAAACTATTGGACAGTTGTCGAGATCGTCCGACTGGCCATCCCCATCTTCGTCATGAACTAGAAGCGAAAAGGGATAGGCAGCGCCCTGATTGATGATTGGTTCATCCCTCAAATGCGCGCCAATTAGTACAGTATTGCCAGATAAGCTAATGCTGTCTTGGGAAACGCCAAGAAAATCACCCGGTCTTCCGTCCGAAACAAGAAGCTGTAGCTGCTCGGTCCAACTCCCTGATGTACGAGAAAATACGTAGGCCGAGCCTATTCGGCTGCCGTTGGGACTGCCAATTACGGCGATGTCGCCTTCTAGATCGACGGCGGTTCCAAAACCATCGAAGTCCTCTCCGTCCCTCGCTGTTAATTTCTGCTGCTCGCTCCAGACTCCTAGATTACGAACAAACACGTAGGCAGCACCTTGTTCTTCGAATTCCGCCTGGTACGCCCCGATGATTGCCGTATCGTTATCGAATGCGACGGAAAATCCAAAGAGATCAACGGGCGCTCCATCGGACGCCAGCAGCTTATCGGTCTCTGACCAAGTGGCTCCGCTGCGAGTGAAGACGTAAGCCGCACCAGCTGCATCCCCCTTATCGTCGTCGCCGGCGGCCCCTATCACTACAGTGTCACCGTCCAGCCCTATCGCCCTGCCGAAGACATCAGCGGTGTCGCCATCGGACGCAATCAGCTTTTGCTGTTGGGTCCAGGCGCTGCCGCTACCGACAAAAACGTAGGCAGCGCCGGTTGCACTGTCGACGCTTGCAGCGCCAATTACTGCGGTGCCTCCATCGAGCGCAACACCTGTACCGAAAGCATTGTCCGGGGCTCCATCGTCCGCAAGAAGCTTGGCTTGTTCAGTCCAGACACCATAGCTGTCACGTGTGAATACGTATGCCGATCCGATACTCGCTGGCGCAGTTATCGAATCAGTCGGAGCGCCGACCACTGCCGTATTGCCATCCAACGCAATCGACCAACCAAATAGGTCACCGGATGCAACGTCACTGGCAGTGAACTTTTGCTGAAAGCTCCATACTCCCATGCTCCGGCTATACACGTAGACGGAACCGGAATCGCTATCCTCCTGCCAGGCCCCGATCAGTGCCGTGTCCGTGTCAATCGCGACTGACCATCCGAATTGATCCTGGGACTCTGCATCCGGGGCAAGCAGTTGCTGAATCTCGTTACGAGTTGGGGTAGGAATCCGTTCCCACAACACATTTGATAATGTGAAATCCAACTCATTGTTTAGTCCTTGTTGCACACGGAAGAATGACTGATACCCTGGGTTTAGCGCCGGATCAATTAACTGGTCGAGGGCGTATCCATTTGGCAATGCTGTCGAATTGAAGACAGATGCGGTGCTATCTTTAATCCAAGTACTGGGGCGCACGGGGAGCGTCGTTGATGTTGATACGCCGGTTACCTTATTGACCAGGGTGCCCGACGGATGAATTGAGACACGATCCAAGACTCCACCCAAGTCGCGATCGTTATCTATGATTAGTCCGTTACCAGCAATGCCGGCCCACTCGAAAACTAAATCACCTACCTCGAAATAAAACTTTACTCCGTCGTAATATTGAGCAAACGCCGGAAATGTGTTCTTAGGTATTGCCTCAGTGTCGTAGCTGAAGTGCCCCCTTAAGACTGATCCGTTACTGACGTTGCCTGAAGCCAGGGTTCCAAAGTCATCTTTGCTGATGATTACTGTGCCTTGGAATTGGACCGTCACTTCCCAAGCATCCGCTGACGCAAACCAAAACAATGCAGCTACGGCAGCCAAACAGGCTGCCGCATATCGTTGCTTAGCCATCATTACTCCCCTGCGGGTTCTCTCGGATTACCCAGCTAGCGCCGACGTCCATTGCGGCAGGGAGTGTCGTCCAGGGCGTGCGGCTGTCGCCGGCCATAGCAGCCATTGATACAAGAGCGGCACGATCGGCCTACTGATCTAGGTCAATCGAATGGGACTTGCCGGTCGTCAATACGACGAATGTCTAAACCGATGCTTGCATTATGTTTATTCACGTCAGTCGACACGTGATTTCGTTGGCTTCGAGCGTCCGCTCAGGGTCGGAAGCGGACCTTCAGAAGTAGCCGACAGGAGGGTCGGTCGGGCTCTCAAGCGAACGGCTGCTTTCGGCCAGAAGCGGACGTAACAAGCT
>CALDWW010000057.1 GCA_937924335.1 uncultured Gammaproteobacteria bacterium | reverse complement strand
TTCGAGCTCGACTCGCTGGTTGGCGCGGAAGAAAAACATCGATGCTCCGGCTGTCCAATCCCTAACGCAAAACGACCGTGATCCTAACCCGTCGAGGCCGCTCTGGCACGGACACGAGATCATTTTGTGCCCGATCGGCTGTCCGATCGGGCCCGTATCGCGCTAGTAGGAAGGATATGGGTCGGAGCGTCATCAATTTGACATAATAGATGATTAAAAATTGTTTAAAAATAATAAGTTATATACTTGATCTAGATCAATATCTTAAGCTGTGTGAGTCGCTAGTATTGCCCGCCCCAGAGCGAGAATATTAACTTCAGAGGTGGCCCATGCGGACCAGGAAACTCGACTCCTGCGAGCATCTTCAGGATAGAGAGGTGCGCCATCAGCGGCGCTTGCGCAGGCGACGTCGTCAGTCATTGGCGCGGCGGAGTTGAGCCGGATCCGGTCGTGCGCGGGGGTTG
Source organism: uncultured Gammaproteobacteria bacterium (assembly GCA_937924335.1). Classification (GTDB taxonomy): domain Bacteria; phylum Pseudomonadota; class Gammaproteobacteria; order Steroidobacterales; family XN24; genus JAHEFR01. The sequence goes on along the minus strand of CALDWW010000057.1, from coordinate 3,994 downwards.
GCTGGCGAGTTCAATCGGTCGTCGAGTTCTTCACGATCGGTTCGAATAGTAGCGTCTGCACTCCCGCTCGCGCCCGCGGACAACACGCTCGCCGGTCAGCGAGCCATGCGTCTCTGTGACCACCGTCTGTTGTCCTTCCTCGTGATCCTCGTTGTAGAAGTAGATCACAACCCAGTCGAAGACACGGTCCAGTTCATGGGCCCGCGCCGTATTGGAGAACAGTGCGGTAAAGTGCCAGCCGTCCTGTTCCAGGTGCAGAATCGGTAGCCAGGCCTTGCCGGACGGATTGAATCTCTTCGGCGCAATGGTGGGCAGCGTGCCCGCTTCCGTGCCTGCCAGATATTGTCGGTCAACGTCCAACAACAGGTCGATTGGCGGCGCGGCCGCAGGTGCGACGCCGTGGCGCCGCCGCGCCCGCCCAAGCATAGTGGCCAGTGAGGCCCTCAGGGCCTGTAGCGTGCGATCACCTACACCGGCGAGGTTCAGCAACCGCCCGTCATAGGCCGCCGTCTCCAGTTGCTCCAGGGTGTCGACGTGCAACTCGTCGTGGATGCGCCTGGCAAGGGCAGGCCCGATCCCGGGTACTGTCCGCAGCAGAGTCTCAGGCTGCAGACTGCCGCGCAGGCGTTCGAGCTGGCTCCAGCGTCCGGAATGGACCATCTCCCAGATTGCCGACGCGATGCCCTTGCCGATGGTCGGCAACGCCACCAGGCCATCGACACCCTCGCACTGGACGATCTCTTCTACATCCCGGTCGAGTTCTCCCAAGGCGGTCGCCGCCCGATGGTAGGCGCGTACCCTGAATGGATTCGCGCCCTGAGCTTCAAGCAGTTCCGCCATCTCGTCGAGTTTCTCGGCGATCTGCTGGTTCAGGGATGAGGACACGTCTGCCGGTCCACTCTATGCCGCGCCTAACCTGAGTCTGGCACACAGCTGCCGGGTCCGCAGGGACCTCGGGACAGCACTCTGGGCACTACTTCCTGCAGACCTGGACGGTACCGGTCCGGCGACGCAGATCGTCGCAATGCGTCATCGTCGGCATCTGCCGATGGATCAGGTCACTATTTCTCAGTTCGTAGGCCATCGGTTCGCTGGACGCGATCATGGTGCTCACGTCACGACTGGACCGTTGATAGAGCCGCACATGGAGCTGAACAGAATTATCAGAGTCGGCGCGTACCGGCACGCGCATAGAGCAGTACAGGCGGAGTTCGCCGTCAGCCGCTGCGATCGGATGCTTCGACCCACGCCCACAGCCGTCCGTGTAGATGACCGAATGGTCGGCCGCCCGTAACTCCGCCACTGCGTAGTAGTCATCGGGATTCAGCGCGTAATCGTCGATGGAATAGTCTGCATCCATGCGGACGCGCACGCCGCGAGCGATCTTTTCCTGCGGAGCGGGAGAGACAGCGATCGCCGAGATGTGCGCAGCGGACAAGGGCTGGCCCGTCTCCGGGGTGCTGCTACACGACGCCAGTACAGCCAGCCCGCAGGAAAGCGCAAGGCGCCCAAGACGCCTTCCACGACTCTCTGTCTGACAGATCCATACCCCCACCGAAAATCAGTCTACCCGGCTGGCAGATGCGCCTGATTTCATTTGACATTTTCGTAGACATACCAGCTTCGAGGTTACGCATGCCTGGCGAATTCCGCCTGCCGTCCTGCGGTGGCCGTGACGCACGCCTGCCATACTTAGCAAGAGGAACTGATCGTGAAAGCATCGTTGTGGATTCCGGGGCTGTTGATGCTGGCGGGCGTGCTCGCTGCCGGTCTCTCATTTGCCAGTGATACGGCGCAACGACGGGAGATGCTCCTCAGGGAAATCAGGGAGGACGTGCGTCAGACCGCCGCGTATCTCGGCCGTGAGCGACTGAATCCGTCGGTCCTCGCCGCACTGGAAAGCGTACCGCGTCATGAACTCGTTCCCGACGACCAGCGTCGTTACGCCTACGAGAACCGGCCCTTGCCTATCGGCTACGGCCAGACAATCTCGCAGCCGTATATCGTCGCAATCATGACCGAGCTCATCGAGCCAGAGGCCGGTGACGTCGTGCTCGAGGTGGGTACCGGTTCAGGCTACCAGGCTGCCGTCCTCGCCGAGATCGTTGAGCGGGTTTGCTCGCTGGAGATCATACCCCAGCTGGCGAAACGTTCCCGCGCCGATCTGGATCGTCTGGGATATTCCAACGTCCGTTCGCGCATGGGCGACGGATATTACGGCTGGCCGGAGTGTGGTCCGTTCGACGGGATCGTCGTCACCGCCGGCGCCAGTCATGTGCCGCCGCTCCTGATCGAGCAGCTGAAACCCGGTGGCAAGCTCATCATCCCGGTGGGTAGTCGGTTCATGACCCAGCAATTATTGCTGGTGGAAAAGGGCGAAGCGGGAGAACTGCGGACCCGGCAGGTTCTGCCGGTCAGGTTCGTTCCCTTGACCGGTGGCCACTGAAACACAGCTGGGATCCGGTCCGTCGGCACAGTCGGTCGCCGGTCGCCCACCGCTGTGGTCCCTCGCGACGGTATCCGCCGCGGCCCTCGCTTATCAGATCCTGCTCTTGCGGCTGTTCTCCATCATCCAGTGGCATCACTTCGCGTACATGGTTATCAGCCTGGCTTTGCTGGGCTATGGCGCCAGCGGAACTGTGCTGACGCTGCTTGGGGATCGGGTAAGGACCCGTCTGCCGCAGCTATACGTGGTGGCAATCCTGCTGTTTTCGGTCACTGGTATTCCCGCATTCCTCGCCGCCCAGCAGCTGGCATTCAGTCCTGAAGAGCTGCTCTGGCGGCCGCTGCTGATCTGGCGCCTCATCGCGCTCTATCTGGTCCTCGGGGTGCCTTTCTTCTTTGTCGCGTCCGCCGTCGGGGCGGCTTTGATGTGTTGGGGGAGAGAAGCTGGCCGTGTGTATGCGGCCGACCTCGCGGGTGCTGCAGCGGGTGGCGTGGCCGCGGTGAGCAGCCTGTGGCTGGTCGGCCCGATGACGGCACTCAACCTGATGGTCGCCGCTGGCCTGATCGCGGCCTTTCTGGCGGCGCGCGAGCTGCGTTGGGGCACGGTCGTGGCCGTCGTGGTCGGCGCGATCTGGCTGTCGATCCTGAGCTTCGGCCCCGCGCCGCAATTGCGTCTGTCGCCCTACAAGGACCTGGCTACCGCGCGACAGGTTTCCGGCGCGACGGTCGAGGCGGTGCGTTCCAGTCCGCACGGCGTTGTAACCGTTCTGTCCAATCGGGTGGTCCCATTCCGGGACGCGCCGGGGATCGGGTTGGTCGCCGGGCCGGAACCGCCGGAGCAGAAAGCAGTTTTCATCGATGGCAACCGGGTCTCCACGATCACCAAGGACAACGGAATCCCAGATACCTTGGGCTTTCTCAGAGCTCTGCCGGCCGCGGTTCCCTATGCGTTGTCTATGCCGGAACGGGTCCTCGTGCTTGGCGCGGGGGGCGGCCTGCTCGCGCTGCAGGCGCGGCTCATGGGGGCCACGGAGACCACAGCGGTGGAGTCGAACCCCGACGTCCTCCGACTGATGCTGGACGACTACGCCGACTTCAGCGGCAACCTCTACGATGGGTCGGGGTCACGTGGGATCCGGGTCGATCCGCGAACTTTCGTCGCCGGTGATTCAGGCGGGTGGAACCTGATCCAGCTATCCGTGGCCGGCGGCCTGGGCGGCGGGGCCGCTGGGCTCTTCGCGCTCAACGAAGACTATCTGCGAACCGGGGAGGCTTTCGATCTGCTGCTCCAGCGGTTGGCGCCGGGTGGCCTCCTCGCAGCCCACGCTTGGGTCTCGCTGCCGTTGCGTGGCAGTCTGCGTCTGGCGGCGACCATCGTCAATGCGCTTGTTGCTCAAGGCAGCGACGACCCGGGTGCCAGCGTCCTGGCGCTTCGCAGTTGGCAGATGGTCACAATTATCACTAAGAACGGCCGATTCGGTTCCGGCGAGATCGCGGCCTTCAAAGGTTTCGCCCGCCAGTACGGTTTCGATCTCGTCTGGTACCCGGG
>CALDWW010000056.1 GCA_937924335.1 uncultured Gammaproteobacteria bacterium | reverse complement strand
GCATGGGCGTCTCCACATCCAGGAAGCCTTCTTCATCCAGGAAACGCCGCAGCGCCCGGGTCACCTCGTGCCGCAGGCGCAGATTGCCCAGCATCTGCTCGCGCCGCAGATCAAGGTAGCGATACCGGAGCCGCAGTTCCTCGCTGGCATGCTCGTCGTGATGGAATGGTGGCGTCTCCGACGGACTTACCACCTCGAGCTCGGCCGCCAGCAGCTCGACCTCGCCGGTGGGCATGTTCGGGTTGACCGTGCCCTCTGGCCGATGCCGGACCCGGCCGCAGACACGGATGACGAACTCTGACCGTAATCCTTCTGCGAAAGCGAACATGGCCGCATCATCTGAGGGGTCGAAGACGACCTGCAGGATGCCCTCGCGATCCCGCAGGTCCACGAATATCACGCCGCCGTGGTCGCGGCGACGATGTATCCAGCCGGCGACACTGATGGTCTTGTCGATCAGTGATCGGTCGATTTCACCGCAATAATGGCTACGCATGGAACACCGTCCCGTGGAGTGGCTCGGCACGCCCCGGAGCGGGGGGCCAAAAGCCGCAGAATGTTACGTGCCCCCCTCCGGCGGTGCAAGGCGCCCCGCCGCCTCCGGATCGCGCCAGCGCGGCACGACCACGCCGAGGGAGATGATCATCTTGAGACCCTCATCGACGCTCATGTCCAGCTGCACCAGTTCGCCTCGCGGCACGAACAGGATGAATCCGGAAGTCGGATTCGGAGTGGTGGGCACAAATACGCAGATGACCTCCTCGTCGGTCCGTCCCTGGATCTCCGCCAGATCCGTGGAGGTCTGGAAACACAGGCTCCAGACTCCCTTGCGCGGATACTGGACCAACAGGACTTTCTTGAACGACGTGCCGCCGTCGGAAAGCACCGTCTCGGCCACCTGTTTAGCGCCGGAGTAAACCGAACTGAACAGCGGGATCCTCGAAAGCAGGGACTCCCAGAAGCTGACGAACCGGCGGCCGGCGAAGTTGGCGCCGAGCATGCCGGTCAGCAGCAGCACGCCGATGGTAAGGAGCACGCCCAAGCCGGGAATGCCGAAACCGAGAAGCTCCTCCGGACGATAGGCCGGCGGGATCAGTACCAGCGAGCGATCCATGAGTTTGATCAGGAATCTGGCCACCAGCAGCGTGACCACCAGCGGCACCCAGATGATGACTCCGGTAATAAGGTAGCGACGGAATACCTTTAGCAAGACTCAGTCTCCGGAGCTCGATTCTTTCTTGGCGGCCGGCGCCGGTTTGGAGGCTTCTTTCGGCTTGGCCTTGTCTGCCGTCTTGTCTTTGCCGGCCTCCTTGCCCTTGGCAGCATCCGGCTTCGCGGAATCCCCGCTGGCAAGATTGCGGCGATTGCCGTCCTTGAAGTCTGTCTCGTACCAGCCACTGCCTTTCAGGCGGAATCGCGGCGCCGACAGCAGTTTCTTCAGGCCGGCCTCGCCACAGGACGGGCAATGGGTCAGCGGGTCGTCACTGATCTTCTGAAGCGCGTCCAGGACGTGACCACAGGATTGGCATTCATACTCGTAGATGGGCATTGACGTCTGTCCCCCGAATTCTGTGCACCGCCTGCCTTCTATGGGGCCGGCAAGGCCCGAAACAAGGGCCGAATTATAGTCTGATCAGGATCTTGCGGGGCGACCCGTCTCCTTCGCAAGCAGCGCATCCAGCCAGCTAACGGGCAAAAAGCGCCGTAGCCACGAGAACACGTGTGCCGGTACGGTCACCGGGTAGCGGGCCCGTGGGCGCCGAGCCTCCAGCGCATGGATCACTTTCTTCAGGACCGCCTCCGGCGGCAGAGTGAACGGTGCCGTGGGTCCCTCCTTCTCGAGACGGGCCTGGAGAACCGCATAAGTCTCGCAATGGGCACTGGCCTGCGGATCCACGTGGCGACGGAACGCCGCGAGCGCGTTGACCCTGAAGCGGCTTAGCACGGGACCCGGCTCGATGATCGAGACGTATATTCCACTGCCGGTCAATTCCTGTCGCAGTGTGTCCGAGAGCCCCTCGAGGGCGAACTTGCTGGCGTTATAGGCGCCCCGGAACGGCATCGCCACCAGGCCGAGGATCGAACTGTTCTGGATGATCCGGCCCTCGCCGCGAGCGCGCATCGCCGGGATGATCCGGCAGGTGAGCTCGTGGGTCCCGAACAGATTGGTCTCGAACTGATCGCGCAGGGCCTGTCGGCTGACGTCCTCCACAGCCCCGGGCTGGCCGAAGCCGGCATTATTGAACAAGCCGTAGACCCTGCCGTCGCTCTGCTCGAGGGCCGCGTCGGCCGCCTCGCGGACCGATGAGGAGTCCGTCAGGTCGAGTCGGATGGCCTCCACTCCCGTGACGGCGAGTCGCTCCAGGTCAGCCTCCTTGCGCGCCGTCGCAAGTACGCGGTAGCCCTTCTCGCGGAGCCCGCCAGCCACACAGGCGCCGATCCCCGAACTGCAGCCGGTGACGAGCACGACCTTCTGTTTGCCTGGATCCACTCTCATCTCTCCCCGGCTGCATCCCGCTCGAAGCTATAATCCCGTCGAATCTTGCCACGATACGGCGCTCCGCACAGGACGGAAGTGACGACAGAATCAAACCCGCATGAGCCCGGAGGAATCGGGGAGGCGCTCGCGCTCCATCGGCAGGGCCGCCAGCCGGAGGCCGCCCTGTTGCTGCGCCAGTTGCACCAGGTCGCGCCGCAGGACCTGGTCGTTCGACGCATGCTCGGCGCAATCGAACTGGAAGCTGGCCGACCGGATGTAGCCGCGCCGCATCTCGCGGCGGTTGTGGCCGCCCGGCCGGAGGACGGCGAAACGGCGGCACTGCTGAGTAGCGCATATCGCGCGCTGGGAGACGACGATGCCGCGATCGCGATGTGGCGACCGTACCTCGCCCGTTCACCCGGGGACGTACGCGCCCGCCTCAATCTCGTCGAGGCTCTGCTGCACCGGGGCGACGCGCAGGAAGCACGCGCCGAGATCGCGGCGCTGCCGTCGTCGCTCGGCTCCGATCCGGAAGCCCAGCTGACGCTTGGCCTGCTGCTGCATGCCGGCGGTCAGCCGGAAGCGGCCGTTGGGCACTACCGTCGTTCACTGGAACTGCGGCCCGGCAACCCGCTGGTGCGACGCAATCTGGCCGCCGCCCTCCAGCAGCTCGGTCAGCTCGATGAGGCGGAGCCGATCTATACCGACATGCTGAAGGCGGACCCCCAGGACCATGAGTTGTTGCGCAACCTGGGGACACTCTTCAAGGACAGGGACAACCTGGCCGGTGCGCTGGGGCTCTACGGCCGCGCCATGCGTATCCGGAGGCGTCGACTCGAGAGGGCGGACGTCGATCAGGCGGGGCGCGATCCGGCGATGCGCCGCACGACGCTGCACAGCCTGCGCCTGGAACACGAGCAGCTTGAATACCTGCGATCGGTGGATGCCCCGGTGTCTGATCTGGACCGCCTGATCGATGGCTACCGGCAGGTACTGGAAACGCTCGAGGGGCACGCGCCGGAAGGCAGGCGATTTGTCCTGCCCGAAGAATGCTTCACGCTGATCGGTGAAGCTATGCAGCGGCTGGTCCATCACGAACCTGCGGCGGCACTGTCGGACGGCGTCCTCAACCCGGCACTGGACTTCGCCGAGCTGGAGCGGAGCTACCGGGACAGCGGGCCGGGCATCGTCACGGCCGATGACTTCCTGCAACCCGCAGCGCTCGATGCTCTGCGCCGCTACCTGCATCGCTCGACCGTCTGGTTCGGCTACGGCAAGGCACGCGGCTACTGCGGGTCGTATATGGAAGACGGTTTCGGCTGTGAACTGTTGTTGCAGCTGGCCAGCGAACTCAGGGAGCGCCTGCCGGGCTTGTTGGGCCCCCATCATCTCAACCAGATGTGGGCCTATATCTACGACCAGCAGATGGAAGGGATCACCGCCCATGCCGATCCAGCGGCTGTCAATCTCAACTTCTGGATCACCCCGGACGAGGCCAATCGGGATCCCGATAGCGGCGGTCTAATCGTGTCACGGCGTGAGGCGCCCCGGGAATGGGACTTCGAGGACTACAACAATCGCCCGGAGATCCTCGATCCCTATGTCACAGGCGATGACCGCGTGCTCGTACCGCATCGCTGCAACAGGATGGTCATGTTCAATTCCAACCTGGTGCACAAGACCGACGATTTCTCTTTCCGGCCCGGCTTCACCAATCGGCGCATCAATGTGACCATGCTGTTCGGCTGGCGGAATCCGGGTTAGCTGTCCGGCGCGGCCTGCCAGACTGTAGGGCTCGACTCCTTTTGGGCAAGCGTGTAATTCAATAAGTTAGATAGCCCGCCCTCACCGATTTGCCCGCTGACAGCCTCCGAGTATCGCCAATTCACGCCCAAACCCTACGTTTTGAACGACTGCTTTCGACCAATAGCGGGCATTATTCGCCACCCACATGAAGACGACGGAAGTCTTCGATCACGCCCTACAGATCAGTGTCACCTAACGTCGCCTTCAGCCGTGCGCCATAGCTCGTCGGCTGCAAGGTCCTGGCTAGGCATGCGCACCAGATCTCGTCATCACGAATCTTTCTTCGCGACGAACAGATAACGATTGAGGCTGAAAAAGTAATCGCCCCGGCCCCCTGCCTGCCTTAGGGCCTGCGCCCAGCCCTCTGCTTCATCCCGAGTAATGCCATTGCGGTCAGTTACGAACGGAACAATGAGATCAATGAGCCGATTGCTGAACGTGTTCGGATCGTAGCGTGGATTGAACAACGGAATAGTTTGCTGTGACTCCACGGAAAAACCGGCGCAGCGCAGCTTATCGGCCATAGTCCGAGGCAGATGAGAGTCTGCCGCGTGTTGCTCCCACGCTGCAAGAATACGGTTCATCCTCTCCCGGTCGGGTGAATGCCATACGATTGAGTCCCAGTCCGTGTCCACGATAACCGCCCGTCCGGCGGGTCGAACGACGCGATGCATTTCGGTTAACGCAGCCTCAACATCTCGCACGTATTCCAGGACCTGCGTCGATATAACTGCATCAAAGGTGTGATCCGGAAATGGAAGTTGCGTGGCGTCCGCTTGGTGGAACTCAACCCATGATTGGTGAGCACAATAATCTCGAGCCACCGCAAGCAACGGTTCACTGACATCAACACCACAAACCGCACCGGATGATCCAGCTATCTCTGCAATCGCCGCCGCCAAAAACCCCGGGCCAGAGCCGACATCCAGCACTCTATCGCCGGCCTGAGGTTCCAGGGCGCGCAAGAACTGTTCGCGCTGCGCGACCACGTCGGGCGTCACATAGGCAGCGAGCAGCCGTTTCGTAGCCTCCTCGTCATAACGCAGTTCAGTCATCTCAGTGACTGCCGTCGCTCGGCCCAACTGTAATTATTCATCGATAGGCAACATATCATGCATTGGGTTATGACCAAACGGCTGCTTTCGGCCAGAAGCGGAGAATACTCTAGAGATGGAAACGCTCTGCGCGAGGCGCAGGCGGTGGGGATTGGCCTACAAGGTTTTGCCACCAAAGTGTGACTCAGTCGCCGCGGGAATTCCGCAAATGCAGGTATGCTCGAAGGA
>CALDWW010000055.1 GCA_937924335.1 uncultured Gammaproteobacteria bacterium | reverse complement strand
CGTCCGAGAGCTGCGGGCCGAAGCCCGCCATGGCGGTCCCCGGTTTGCCATTCACGGCCATGTCGATGTGTGCGTCAACGTCGCCCTTCGCGACCGCGCTGCCGGCGATCGCCGGGAAAGTGGGCGGCATGCCCTTGCCGTCGATCTGGTGACAGGCGCCGCAATTGGCGTTGTAGAGAGGCTCGCCGGAGGCCATGGCGGTCTCGATGGACCACTCGGCCGCTGCCGCGGGCTCGGCGACCGGGTCGGAGGACAGCGCCATCGCCACTGCGGGCGTTTCCGTGGTCATCACCGCCGGCTCGACCGAGACGCTCGCCATCTGCCCGGCGCGCCAGGACTCGTAGTCGGCCTGCGATACCACCTTGACCACGATCGGCATGAAGCCATGATCACGGCCGCACAATTCGGCACACTGGCCGCGGAAAGTGCCGGTCTCCTCCGGCTTGAACCAGAACTCGTTGACGAAGCCGGGGACGGCGTCTTTCTTGCCACCGAAATCGGGCACCCACCATGCGTGGATAACGTCCGACGAGGTGAGCAGCAGCCTGACCTTCGCGCCCACGGGCACGACCAGGGGGTTGTCTACTTCGAGGAGATAGTTGTCCAGGCTGGCGGGATCGATACCGGAGCCGAGCTGACGCGCCAGGTTGTGGTCGGGATGAAGGGTGCTGAAGAAGCCGAAGCCCTCATCGATGTATTCGTAGCCCCACTTCCATTGGTAACCCGTAGCCTTGATGCTCAGATCGCTGCCGCGCGTGTCTTCCATGCGGATGAGCGTGTCGGCGGCCGGCACTGCCATGCCGATCAGGATCACACAGGGGACGACCGTCCACAGGATCTCGGCCTTGGTGCTGTGGCTGAAACTGGCGGGCTGGACGCCGAGTGATTTCCTGTGCCGGAGTATCGAGTAAAACATCGCGCCGAAGACGACCAGAGCGATGACGCAGCAGATAATGAAGATCAACATGTGAAGTCCGTAGACTTCCTGGCTGATCGCGGTGACGCCGCGCGGCATGTTGACTTCCCATGCTGCGTGCGCGAGCGGCGATATCGCCGTTAGAAGAGCCATCGCGGTCATCATTCCCGCGAGCCTTCCGAGCTTGCTGTTGGACATCAATCCCAACTCCATTGCCAGTTTCAAGTATTCCGGATCTGTTCTTCCGGCGAGATCCCCGGAACCTGTCCGACCCCGCCGATCAATTCCTGCAGACGCCTCTCGAGCCTGCTCCTGTCGTCCTCGGTGAGCGACGCGCCCACTTCGAATCTCCGTCCATGCGACCTGATCAATAGCCGGCTGGGGTGCCCCAGTCTCGGCGACCTCCGCAACTCCACCCGGGCCCAGTGCCGCGGGAATTCCGCCAACTCCTGTTTGCCATGCCCGTATCTGTGCACGGTCACCCGATCACTGTGAATCGAGATCTCCTCGACGAAGCTGCCCCGTCTCATGCTCAGTCCAAGCGCGACACCGAGCACCAACAATTCCAGCCCCGCGAAGGGCAATATCGGCCACAGACCCTGGAGGGTGAAATAACCCGCCACGGTCAGCGATCCGGCCGCAGTGGCACCGAAAAAGACGAGTGCACCTCGCAAGCTCAGGGAGCAGTTGTGGCTCACCTGAATCCTGGTCAGCAGCGTATCTTCCGGCGATGACAGTTCGGTCATGGGCTTCCCACTACAGCCTGACCCGGCGCCGAGCCCGCTATGCTAATGGAAGGCCGCAGTCATGGCAACATATCGGAGCCAATTTTTCAGACAAAAAAATTCTATTATTCAGTCAGTTACGTGAGGCCTGGAGGAAAAGGTCCAGGTTCATGACGGACCGTGCCTTGTCAATCCGCTCCTCCATGGATCGGTTTTCGAGCCACGGGATGGAACCGATGAGTGGTGCTGCCAGCCCGCGCTCGAGGGTTGCCAGGTTCTCGGCCAGCGCCGTCATCCCGGGTTCGAGCGTGTTGGCGATCCAGCCGCCGAGGCGTGCGCCATGGCCGGCGATCGATTCGGCGGTGAGGAGCGCATGGTTGAGACAGCCCAGCCGCATGCCGACCACGAGAATCACGGGGACGTCGAGGGCCACCGCCAGATCTGAGAACTGAAGTCCGTCACCCAGAGGCACGAGCCAGCCACCCGCGCCTTCCGTGACGACGAAGTCGGACTTGTCTGCCAGCCGCTGATGAGCGGCCACGAGCCGTCCCAGGTCCAGTTCCACGGCAGCATCATGTGCTGCGATATGCGGCGCTATCGCCGCTTCCAGGGCAACCGGGTTCACCTCGTCGTATTCCGGTCTCGTTGACGAGCAACGCTGTAGCCATACGGCGTCGTCGTTCCGCAGGAAGCCGTCGACGAGCTCAGCGCCCGCGGCCACCGGCTTGTAACCGGACACGGCCATGCCCGTGCCGCCCAGCGCCCTGAGCAACGCGCAGGCGGCCAGCGTCTTGCCGACCGAGGTATCCGTCCCTGTGACAAAGACGCCCGTGCTCATCGCCGAACCTCAGTCATCGCGGACTCCGATGCTGCTGACCGGGATGCGGGTCTCACCGGCCGCGGACTGCCCTCGACGCCGCGTCGGCGAAGCCCAGGCGTGCCCGTACACGACCTCCCAGGTCGACGGCAGTCGGCCGTCTCTGCGGCGGGCTTCATAGGCTTGTTCCACCGCCGCCAGCCGACGACGTCCGGTCAGCCCGTGATTGCGGCCACCCGATGCGTTACTGGCGCCGATCGCCTTGAGGTCGCGCATCAGGTCTCTTACGGACGAATAGGTCATGCTGAAATAGTCCACGTCCAGCACAGGCTCTGCCAGGCCGGCCCGGATCAGGGCGTCGCCGATGTCATGCATGTCGAGAAACCTGCTCACATGGACATGACCGTCGGCCGCACTCCAGGCCTGCCTGAGCTCCGTGAGCGTGTCCGGCCCGAAGGTAGAGAAGCTGAACAGGCCCTCGGGTCTCAGCACGCGTGAAATCTCCCGCAGTACGCCATCCAGGTCGCTGCACCACTGCAGCATCAGGTTCGAGAAGACCAGGTCCACGCTCGCGTCCGCGAACGGCAGACGCAGGGCATCCGAGCAGACGGCGGCGGGCCGCCGCAGCCACAGTCGCCTCGCCCTGGCCCGGCGCAGCATGCCCTCCGACAGATCCACGGATACCAAGCGGGCGTTACGGTACCGCTTGAGCAGCGGCGGACCCGCTTGCCCCGTGCCGCAGCCGGCATCCAGGATCACGGCCGGATTCAAGGTCACCGGTTCCAGGCGGTCCAGCAGGTGTTGCCGGACCTGGCCCTGGAGCACGGCCGACCCGTCATAAGTAGAACTTGCCCTATCGAAGGCCCGGCGTATGGCGCGGGTCTCCAGCAGATACGGGTCATCGCGGTGGCGGGTCATGCGGCAATCCCCGTGAAAGCGGCCACCGCCGCAACGAACTCCCGGCGATGAGAGAGGAATGGCGCATGGGCGGCTTTACCTATCTGCACGTAACGTGCGTCCGGAATCATGCCAGCGAGTCTGCAGCCGGCTTCGGGAGGCGTGAGCCGATCACGTTCGCCGGAGATGACCAGGGCCGGGCAAGCCACCTGCTCGAGATCCGCCCGCAGGTCGGTGCCGGCCAGGATGTCGAGGCCCTGACTGAGCGCCCTGGGATCCGGGTCGCCGTGGGCAAAGACCCGTTGCTTGAGTTGTCGCAACAACTCCGGCGCATGATCGTCGCCGCGGACCTGCAGCATGAGAAAGTCTCTGACGGTTCGCCGATAGTCCTCGCCGAGACCGGCACCGAAATTCGCCAGCACGGTCGGGTCGACGCCGCACGGCCAGTCGGGGGCCGTCACGAATCGCGGAGTGGTCGCTATCAACAGCAGCCTTTCGACCCGTCCAGGCAACCGCCGGGCGATCTCCATCGCGATCATTCCGCCCAGTGACCATCCCATCAATGTCATCCGCCTGGGGCAATGGCGTGCGATGGTCTCGACGAGGGCGTCCATGTCTGCCACACCGCTCAATCCCGGGCTGCGGCCATGCCCCGGCAGGTCGATCTTGCTGATCCGGACGTGTCCTTCCAGTTCCGGCATGCAGTCATCCCAGATGCCTCCGTGCATCCCCCAGCCATGCAGCATGACAAGGGGCGGGCCATGGCCCGACGACTCGATGTACAGCTCATCCATCGGACTGTGGTCCCGTGACGTCCATATCGGCCAGCGCGTCCACCAGCCTATCCACGTCGTGTTCCTCGTGTGCGGCGGACAGCGTGATCCGCAACCTCGCGCTGCCCTCGGGAACCGTGGGCGGGCGGATGGCTGTCACCCAGAAGCCCTTTTCGAACAGAGCCTCACTGGCTCGCAGGGCCGGGCCGGGCTCGCCGAGGAGGATGGGCTGGATGGGAGAGCGCGAGTCGGTCATGGCCAGGCCGAGACGTTCAGCACCGCGGCGGAGACGCTTGATCAGGGTGACGAGCCGGTCGCGACGCCAGGTCTCGGCGAAGGCGATGCCCAGCGCCCGCCGCGTCGCTTCCGCGACGGCCGGCGGCGGCGCCGTCGTATAGATGTATGTGCGGGCGCGCTGTATCAGCGTTTCGATAACAGCTTCGCTGCCTGCGACGAATGCGCCAAACGTGCCGATGGCCTTGCCGAGCGTGGCGATCAATACGGGCACGTCCGATTGGCTCAGCCCGGCCTGGCTCAGGCTGCCCGTGCCATCGGACCCGATCACGCCGAAGCCATGGGCATCATCGACGACCAGCCAGGCCCCGTGCCGCGAGCTCACCGTCGACAACTCGCCGAGCGGCGCCACGTCGCCATCCATGCTGAAAACGCCGTCCGTGACGACGAAGCTGCGGCCGTGGGTGCCGGTCGACAGGCGCGCATCGGCAGCCGCCGGGTCCGCATGCCGGAAACGTCTTACCCGGGCGCCCGACAGCCGGGCGGCATCCAGCAAGGAAGCGTGGTTCAGCCGGTCCTCAACGATCAGGTCGCGGCGGCCGGCCAATGCCGCGAACACGCCGAGGTTGGCCATGTAACCCGTCGAGAAGAGCAGCGCCCTGTCTCTGCCGGTGACCCGTGCCAGGTCTTCCTCGAGGGCATGATGGGCCGCGGTGTGTCCGGTGACCAGGTGAGCGGCGGTCGCCCCCGTGCCCCATCGATCGACGCCGGCCTTCATCGCCTCGCCGATCCGTTGGTCGCCGGCCAGCCCCAGATAGTCGTTACTGCAGAAATTCAGCAGCGTCCTGCCGTCCAGCTCGACCCGGGCTCCGGCTTCACGGCGGGACACGACCCGCCTGCTCCGGTAGAGCTGTCGGGCTTCCAGGTCGGCAAGCTCCGTCGTCAGACCGGCGTCAGAGGCTCGCATGTGCGCCGGCGGCGCGGCCCGGGTCGGCTTCGCCCTCCGTTGCCTGTTGGCTTGCCGGCGCCGGCCGGATGCCCAGCCGCTCGAACAATGCGCGATCCTGGTCCTGTTCCGGGTTGTCAGTCGTCAGCAGGCGGTCGCCATAGAAAATGGAGTTCGCCCCGGCAAAAAAAGCCAGAGCCTGGGTCTCATCACTCATGTCACTGCGGCCCGCAGACAACCTGACGTGGGAGCGCGGCATCAGGATCCTCGCCACGGCGATGGTGCGGATGAGTTCCAGGGGGTCCAGTTCCGCAACGCCGTGCAGTGGCGTGCCAGGGACCTGGACCAGCTGGTTGATGGGGACGCTTTCCGGGTGTTCAGACAGGCTCGCCAGCGTCTGCAGGAGCTGGACCCGGTCGGCGGGGTCTTCTCCCATGCCAAGGATGCCTCCACAACAGACCTTCAGCCCTGCTTCCCGGACATTCTGCAGCGTGTCCAGTCGGTCCTTGTACGTCCGGGTCGTGATGATCTCCTCATAGAAGCGCTCGGACGTGTCGAGGTTGTGATTGTAGAAGTCGAGACCCGCCTGTTTCAGCTGGTTGGCCTGGTCTTCCGAAAGCATCCCCAGCGTCGCGCAGGTCTCCATCCCGAGTTCGCTGACGCGCTGGACCATCTCCTTGATGACGTCGAGCTGCTTCTGCTTGGGGCTGCGATAGGCGGCGCCCATGCAGAATCGGGTGGCGCCGTTGGCACGCGCCCGACGCGCCTGCTCAACGACCTCGTCGATCGCCAGCAGGTCTTCTTTGTCCAGCCCCGTGTCGTAGCGGACGCTCTGCGGACAGTAGGCGCAGTCCTCCGGACACGATCCGGTCTTAATGCTGCAAAGCGTGCTGACCTGGACCTCGTTTGCGGGAAAATTCTGACGATGAACCGAGTGGGCCCGGAACAGCAGGTCGTTGAAAGGGAGTTCGAAAAGCGCCTGGACCTCCGCCTCGGACCAGTCCGTTCTAATCTGCGGGTCTGCATTCGTGGCGGATGGCTGCATTTGTTATCGAGGCTCCCTGTTTCTCTGACTGTTCGGCCATAGACGCGGCCCGCGAAACTGTCCATCGGGCGCGCCGGACGAGTATTCGGGCCGGCCGGAAGGGTGTCAACCGCGAGGCCATGTCTGGGTGAACATGTGGCGAACAATTGACCGATTGCTCGGGCGGCCCGTGTGCCAGCTGTGCGGTGCTGTGGGACTGGGACCGGACATCTGCAGCGGTTGTTTCCGCGACCTGCCCTGGAATCGGCAGGCCTGTCCCGTGTGCGCGCGCCCGGTGGCGACGCCGGGGCTGTGCGCCCCGTGTGTCTCCCGGCAGCCCGCGTTCGAACGAGCGCAGGCGCCTCTTGTCTACGCTTTTCCGGTGGACCGTCTGCTGCAGCGCCTGAAGTATGGTCGCTACCTGCCGCATGCGCGGCTATTGGGCGAGCTCACCGGTCACCGTCTCCGCCGTCTCGCTGAACGTCCGGCGGCAATCGTGCCCGTGCCACTGCACTGGCGCAGATTCCGGTCGAGAGGGTTCAACCAGGCGAGCGAGATCGCATCGATCGTCGCCCGTGTCACCCGTGTGCCGCTGCGCGACATCTGCCGCCGGCGGAAGAACACGCCGCCTCTCTGGTCGCTGCCCCCGCCTGAGCGCCGCCGGCAGGTCGCCGGTGCGTTCGAATGCCGGCACGCGCCGCCGAAGCACGTCGCGGTGCTGGACGATGTCCTGACCACGGGTGCGACGGCCGAGGCCCTGGCCGTCACGCTGCTGCGCCACGGCGCCAGAAGGGTGGATGTATGGGCCGTGGCCAGATCGCCGGGCCGCCTCGGCCAGCCTCAGGCGCTACGGAATGTGTAGTCGAGAAGCACGCCGATGAAGACGGTCATGCCGAGCGCATTGTTGTTGAGAAAAGCCCGGAAGCATCGCTCCGGCTGTCGATCCCTGATCAGGATCTGTTGCCATATCGACATGCTGGCGGCGACCAGCAAGGCGCCCTGATACCAGCCTCCGAGCTGTTCGATTCTGCCGACCTGAAGCAGCGCGAGAAGCGTGCCCGCCTGCGCCACGGCCACCGCCAGTCTGTCGGCCCGGCCGAAAAGGATGGCCGTAGAACGGACCCCGATCCTCAGATCGTCTTCACGATCCACCATCGCGTACATCGTGTCGTAGGCGACTGCCCACAATATGACGGCGACAAAAAGCAGCCATGCGGTTGCCGGGACGGTGTTCGTCTGTGCCGCGAATGCCATCGGCACCGCCCAGCCGAAGGCGGCACCGAGATAGAACTGCGGCAGCGACGTGAATCGTTTCAGAAACGGATAGCTCGCCGCCATGAACCCGCCGATCAGAGACAGCCCGATCGTGAGCGCGTTCAACCTCAGAACGAGCAGGAAGGCGGCCAGCGCCAGGCTCGCGGCGACCAGCAGCGCTTCTACAGGCGCGATCACGCCGCTGGCCAGTGGTCGGCTGCGGGTCCGCTCTACATGAGGGTCGAAGTCACGGTCCGCGAAATCGTTGATCGCGCAGCCTGCCGAACGCATCAGGAAGACGCCGGCCACGAAGACGACGAAGACTTCCGGGTCAGGACGCCCGGAGGAAGCAATCCACAAGGCCCATAGCGTCGGCCACAGAAGCAGTAGCGTGCCGATCGGTCGATCCAGGCGGATCAGGCGGCCATAGGCCCGGAGACGGTTGGGCAAGCCGGCAGCCGATCCGTCGCTGCCACGCGCCATCACGCGTCTCCGAAACCCGCCAGCCCGGGGAGGAACACTTCATAGACCAGTATCGGATGATCGCCGATCAGGAACCGGGAGCGCCGGCCCCAGAGGCTCTCCGGAACGATATCCGTCCCGCTGAGGGCGTCTTCGAGGAGGATCTGACCCTGCGACAGCCGGGCGAACTCGAACGGCGTTCGCCGGACATCCGAGCGATCGGCCAGCGCTTCACCGAGCGGCTTGTGACCGAGGCGGGCCAGCCAGGGATGCCGGGCCAGCGTCTCTGGTGGCATGCGGGTGCACGCGAAGACCAGTTCCACGCCGTCTGCCGCCAGACGAACCCGCCGCACACGTACCCGGCCGGAGTCAGACTCGAGCATGCGGATGTCCTCGGCGGTGGCGCTCTCCCAGCCTTCCGTGAGGACCTGAAGACGGAAACCGTGACCACCGAGCCGCCTGAGTCGTCGTGTCAGAGATCCGCCGTCTTCCAGCCAGCAGCGGGTGCCCGCTTCCGTCGGCAGCGTCTCGAGGCTATCCGCAGCCTGCCAGGATGTCCCATTCGATTTGCTTACGTGGACGGGATCCATGATATCCGGGTGGCAATCATTCTCGCGGCGCGCGCGGCGCGCGGGCCGACATTATAAGCGACTCGGCTTGCGGCGGGCCTGAAGCTTTACACCTGACCGTAACGCGCCGCGTCGCCGATCCAGCGCTGCAGCAGGCGCTTCACCGACCCGGAGTGGCGGGCCAGGAGACGGTCCGCGATTCTTCGCACTCCCGGTAACAGGTCCTGGTCCCTGGTCAGGTCCGCCACCCGCAACTGCATCATGCCCGTCTGCCGCGTGCCGAGGACCTCGCCGGGCCCACGCAGGCGCAGGTCTTCCTCGGCGATCCGGAACCCGTCACTGGTCTGTCGGAGTATCCGAAGCCGGCGCTCCGCGATCTCGCCGAGCGGGGCCTGGTACATCAGTACGCAACTCGAGTCCGCGCTGCCCCGGCCTACCCTGCCGCGTAGCTGGTGAAGCTGCGCCAGACCCATGCGTTCCGAGTTCTCGATGATCATGAGACTCGCATTGGGCACGTCGACACCGACCTCGATGACGGTCGTTGCCACCAGCAGCTGCATGGCACCTGCCTTGAAGCGCTCCATGGCATCCTGTTTCTGCGCGGCCTTCATCCTGCCGTGCACCAAGCCGATCTCGAGTTCCGGCAGTGCGTCCCGAAGGACGACCGCGGTCTCCTCCGCGGCCTGGTACTGCAGCTGCTCGGACTCATCGATCAGGGGGCATACCCAGTAAGCCTGGCTTCCGGACGCGCAGGCCAGACGGACACGGTCGACGACCTCGGCCCGTCGGGAAGAGGGCACCGCGACGGTCCTGACTTCGCCCCTGCCCGGTGGCAGTTCATCGATCGTCGACGTATCCAGATCCGCGTAACTCGCCATCGCCAGGGTCCGCGGGATCGGCGTGGCGGTCATGATGAGCTGATGGGGCCGCAGCCCGCCGGGCTCGCCCTTCTCTGTCAACGCCAGCCGCTGGTGGACACCGAATCGATGCTGTTCGTCGATGACGGCCAGCCCCAGGCGCGCAAACTCGACCCCCGCCTGGAACAGCGCATGGGTGCCCACAATGACTGCGGCGTCCCCGCTGCCGATCTCGGCCAGCGCCTGACGACGATTGGCAGCACTCAGCCTGCCGGTGAGCCACGCCACCCTAAGCCCCAGGGGTGACAGCCATGCGTCAAAGTTCCTGAAATGCTGTTCTGCCAGGAGCTCGGTCGGGGCCATGATCACTGCCTGGAATCCACTCGCGGCCGCTACGACTGCCGCGGCCGCGGCCACAACAGTCTTGCCCGAGCCGACATCTCCCTGGACCAGCCGGAGCATGGGACGCTCATCTGCCAGGTCGTCAAGGATCTCCCGGAGCACGCGCTGCTGGGCACCGGTGAGCGAGAAAGGCAGATCCCCGAGGAAGTCGCTCAGCAGTCCCTCGGTCTTCGCAAGCGCCGGTGCGCCATGACTGCGGACATCGCGGCGGATGAGCCTGAGGCTCAGATGATGGGAGAGCAGTTCTTCCAGGGCGAGGCGACGCTGCGCTGGATGCCGCCCCTCGTCAAGCAGGTCGAGAGAGGCCTCCGCTGGCGGCATGTGCAGGTATCTCAAGGCGTCCAGGAGCGGCGGGAAGCCGAGTTCGTCGATGACCTCAGCCGGCAACAACTCCTCAGGGGGCTGGATCTCTATCTGGCGCAGAGCCAGGTGAACCAGTCTCCTGATGCGGCCCTGCTGCAGACCCTCCGTGGTCGGGTAGACGGCGGTCAGGGTCGCTTCCATAGCCACCGGGCTGTCGTCCTCCAGGCGTCGATATTCCGGATGGACCATCTCCAGTCCGGCGGCACCCTGGCGCACCTCACCGAAACAACGCACCCGCGCACCGCGGGCGAGTCCGTCAGCCTGGGATTTGCTGAAGTGAAAGAACCGCAGCAGGATCGAACCGGTGCCATCGGCCAGATGGCAGAGCATCATGCGCCGCCGCCGGTAGACGACATCCGTCAGTTCGACGTGTCCCTCGATCGTGATCCGCATGCCAGGCTGCAGGGCGCCGATCTCCATCAAACGAGTCCGATCCTCGTAACGGATCGGCAGGAGGAACAACAGATCCTGCACGCAAGACACGTTCAGTCTCGTGAGTTTTTCAGCGAGCGCGGGCCCGACGCCTGACAGGGCCGTAACAGGTTCCGGTGCGACCGCGGCCGGACGGATCTTCGACACGTTCGTCAACAGCCCCGGCCGCGCATCAGAGCCGCAGGATGGCGTCGATCTCGACCCGCGCCCCCTTCGGAAGGGCGGCCACCTGGACTGCGGCGCGTGCCGGGTAGGGCTCCGAGAAGCGGTCCGCCATCACCTCGTTGACCGTGCCGAAATCACCGAGATCCGTCAGGTATACGGTGAGCTTCACGATGCGATCAAGGTCACCGCCAGAGGCTCGTGCAACAGCCTGGAGATTGTCGAGTACCCGCCCGACCTGCGCCCGCATGTCTCCCTCCTCCATCTCCATCGTGGCCGGATGCAAGGGTATCTGGCCTGAAAGGAAGACCATGCCGTCGACCTCGACGGCCTGCGAATAGGTTCCGATGGCAGCCGGGGCTTCGTCGGTGGCAACGGGTCGACGTGACATACGCGGGACTCCTGTGATCGCGGAAATGACTTCTCAGGTGCTGGTGCGGGCGACTGCAAGCACATCCGGCATGGCGATGATGCTCTTGAGTACCTTATCGAGGTGGGCTCGATCCATCACCTGCAGCAGGAATGTAATCGATGACGTATCGCCGTCGCGCTCGACCACCGACACATGCTCGATATTGGTCTCGGTGGCCGAGATGTTGGCGGCGACCGCCGCCAGGACGCCGAGACGATTCTGTACTTCGGCGCGGATCTCGACCATGAAGGTCCGGTCCAGGCCCTCCTCCCATTCCACCGGGATCCACTTGTCCGGCTGCTTGCGGAATTCGGGCAGGTTGCCGCAGCCGTCCCGATGGATCACCAGGCCGCGGCCGGCGCTCAGATAGCCGAAGATAGTGTCGCCGGGTATCGGGCAACAGCATCGTCCATAGCCGACGACCATACCCTCGGTCCCGGCGATGGAAAGAGGCGCTGGCTGACCGATGGGCTGGTCCGGTGTCTGTCCGGGGACCAGGTGGCGGGCCACAAGCGTAGCCATCCTCTCGCCCAGTCCGATCTGTTCGAACAGATCGTTGCGCTGGCTCAGGCCGAGTTGCTGGAGAGCTGCCGCCATGGTCGGCTTGGGTACCTTGCGCAGCCTCAGGTTGTATTCACGCAAGGCATTGTCCAGCAGCCGCTTGCCGAGATCCTGGGCTTCCCCCCGTCTCAGGTTCTTCAGGAAACTCCGGATGGCGGTCCTGGCCTTCGCCGTCACGACGAAATTGACCCACGCCGGATTGGGCTGGGCGTTACGCGAGGTGATGACGTGGACCGTCTGGCCGTTTCGCAATGGCGTCCTGAGCGGTACCGGTCTGCGATTCACCCGTGCCGACACGCAACGATTCCCCACTCCCGTATGCACCGCATAGGCGAAGTCGACGCAGGTCGAGCCCCGCGGCAGCCTGAGGATCTCGCCCTTGGGTGTGAACACATAGACCTTGTCCGGGAACAGATCGATTTTCACGTTCTCGAGGAATTCCTCGGAACTGCCGCTCTCCTGCATTTCGACGAGGTGCTGCAGCCATTCCCGCGCGCGTGCCTGAGGGGCCGAGCCGCCCTTCTCCCCAGCCTTATATATCCAGTGCGCCGCGATCCCCGCTTCGGCGATCCGGTCCATCTCCTCCGTGCGTATCTGGACTTCCACCGGGGCACCAGCCGGCCCGAACAGCGTGGTGTGCAGCGACTGATAGCCATTCACCCTCGGGATGGCGACATAGTCCTTGAAGCGGCCCGGCATCGGCTTGTAACACTTGTGTACCAGCCCCAGCGTCCGATAACAGTTATCAACCGTATCGACGACGATCCGCAGGCCGTAGACATCCGCTATCTCCGCCAGCGAGCGCTTCTTCTCGCGCATCTTCCGATAGATGCTGTAGAGGTGCTTCTCCCGGCCTTCGACGGATCCGCTGACCTCGGCGAGCTTCAGGGTCTGGATGAAGCGCTTCTTGATCTTCTCCAGGACCTGGCGCTGGGCGCGCCCGCGTCGCAAGGAGCGCTCCAGGACTCGATAGCGGTAAGGGAAAAGCGCCCGAAACCCGAGGTCTTCAAGTTCGAGCCGCAACGTGTTCATGCCCAGCCGATTGGCAATGGGGGCATAGATGTCGAGCGTTTCGCGGGCAATCCTGCGCCGCTTATCCGCCGGCATGACCCATAGCGTCCGCATGTTGTGTGTGCGATCCGCCAGCTTGACCAGGATCACGCGGATGTCGCCCACCATGGCAAGGAGCATCTTGCGGAAACTCTCAGCCTGGGCTTCTTCCCGGCTGCGGAATTTCACCTGGTCCAGCTTGCTGACGCCGTCCACGAGCTCTGCGACCTCTTCGCCGAAACGCTCGCCAAGGTCAGTCTTGTCGATGCCGGTATCTTCGATGACGTCGTGCAGCAGTGCCGCCATCAGCGTCTGTGAGTCGAGGTTCAGTTCCGCGAGCAGCCCCGCCACCGCGACCGGATGCGAGATATAGGGCTCGCCGGTCTTGCGCTTCTGTCCCTGGTGCGCTTCCTCGGCGAAGTGATAAGCATCGAGGACCTGCGCTACCTGGTCATCCGGCAGGTAGCTTTGCAGCTTCTTGACGAGGCCGTCCAGTCCTATCGCGCGCTTCCGGTTTGGCAGGCGGGCCAGTATGGAAGCGGCGTAATCCATGGGCGGTGCGGGGACTGCGGATCAGTCTCCCAGCGAGGGTATGGGTCGCGGCGAGACTTCTTCCGAACGGAATTCATCTTCGGTCAGGGTGGGATCCTCGACGTGGTCGGATTCCTTGAGGATGCTGACATCTACCTTGCCCTCGGCGATCTCCCGGAGGGCCATGACTGTCGGCTTGTCGTTTTCCCACTCGAGGTCGGTGGGCGCGCCATTGGAGAGTTGCCGGGACCGCTTGGAGGCGATCAGCACTAACTCGAACAGGTTGTCCACGTTCCGCATACAGTCTTCTACTGTGATTCTCGCCATTGCTCGTCTCTCTTGGTGCCGGCCCCACGTTCCGGGGGCAGAGCCTTGGAATTCTATCGAATATCCCGCCTAGGCCACAACGCGCTCAATCTGGCGCCGGCATGCAGGATCGTCGGTCCTGCACTCGGAACATCCGCCCTCGACGATCGACTTCAGCTCCGTCAATGCTGTTTCGAAGTCGTCGTTGATGACAGCGTAATCGAATTCGTCCCAGTGCGTCATGTCCGAGCGTGCGTCCCCCAGACGCCTGAGAATCGTGGGCTCATCGTCCGTGCTCCGGCCCCTCAGGCGTTTCTCGAGTTCTTCCAGAGACGGCGGCAGGACGAATATGGACACGCAGTCAGGATCAGCCGTCCGGACCTGTCGGGCGCCCTGCCAGTCGATCTCCAGCAATACATCGAAGCCGGATTCGGTCAGGCGCGATACTTCGGCCCGGCCGGTCCCGTAGCGATGGTCGAAGACCGTGGCGTGCTCGAGAAACGCTCCGGAGTAGATCATCTGCGCAAATTGCGCTTCGTTGACAAAGTAATAGTCGCGGCCTTCCGCCTCACCGGAGCGCGGGCTCCGGGTCGTAAAAGAGGTCGAGAACCGGGTGGATGGCGTGCTCTCGAGCAGCGCCCGCACCAGTGACGTCTTGCCGGCACCGGACGGCGCCGAGATAACGAATAATCGCCCCCGACGGCGATGGGTTGCGGGTTCGGTAACGGTAGTCATTCGACGTTCTGGACCTGCTCTCGCATCTGCTCGATGAGGACCTTGAGTTCGACGGCTATCCGGGTTGACTCCTGATCCTGGGACTTGGATGCCAGCGTGTTCGCTTCCCTATTGAACTCCTGCATCAGGAAATCCAGCCGGCGCCCCACTGCCTGCTCCGACTCCAGCGCCCTGCGGACCTCCGCGACATGGGCTCCCAGTCGGTCGAGCTCTTCGTCCACATCCATCTTCTGGGCCAGCAGCACCAATTCCTGTTCCACCCGGTCGGAGTCCGGCTGAACATCAAGCTGGCCGATACGCTCGAGAGTGCGGTCCCTGAGCGCCTGACGGACCTCGGGCAGGCGGGTTCTGGCCTCCCCCACCAGTCCCTCCACGCCGCTACAGCGCTCGATCAAGAGGCTGGCCAGATGCTCCCCTTCACGACTCCGGGATGCCGTCAGTTCAGCCAGTGATTCGTCCAGGATGGCCAGAGCCGCCGCCTCCAGCGGTCCCGTATCTCTCTCGACGTCCTCTACCACCCGCGGCCAGCGCAGGATATCGAGGGGATCCACCGCAGCCGCCTGGGGCAGAAACCCTGAGGCCGTGCGTAGCGCCTCCGACAGTTGCTCCAGCACCGCCGTGTTGAGCCGGATCGGGGGCTGGACTGCCTCGCTCCAGCGCAGCCGCAGCCCGCATTCGATCTTGCCGCGCTTCAGCTGGCCCGAGACGACCTTACGCAATGCCGGCTCCAGTGGACGGAGTTCGTCAGGCAGGCGCCAGGACACCTCGAGGTAGCGGTGATTCACAGATCTGATCTCGCAGGAGATCGTGCCCCAGTCGTATCGCGTCTCACGCCGTGCGAAGCCGGTCATGCTCTGGATCATGCGCTGTCGGTGCCTCGGGGATGGAAATTGAGAAATGCGGCCATGCGCAAACGATACCTTGAGCTTATACTCTGGCATCCCGCGGCATGAGGTCCGCGTAGTCTAGCAAACCGAAGGAGATCGTTTGCGCTTCGAGACAGCTGAAATAAGCCTCATTGGCGATCGCGCTGACAATCAGGATCGGGTATCGATCGTCAGGCATGAGCGCGGAGCTTTTCTTATCGTCGTAGACGGAATGGGCGGGCACGCGGAGGGCGAACGTGCCGCGGAGGTGGCCACGCAGTCATTCATGGAAAGCTTCGAGGCCAGTACGGAATGGATCGAGCAGCAAGACTACGTGACGAGATTTCTGGTGGACTCCGTAGAACGTGCCCACGCTGCAGTCGCTGGTATCGGCAAATCCTTGCCCGTGCAGAACAAACCGCGGGCGACCTGCGCCGTATGTCTGATCATCGATGACACCGCATGGTGGGCGCACGTCGGGGACGCGAGGATCTACCTGCTCCGGGATCGCGGCGTGGCCGAGCGTACGCGCGACCATAGTCACGTGGAAGTCCTGCTACGACAGGGCCTGATCTCCGAGGCGGAGATACCGGGGCACCCGATGCGGCACTATGTGGAATGTTGCCTTGGCGGAGAATCCGATCTGCCGACCGAGACGATCCGCGGCGGCCGCGAACTCCTGTCAGGCGACATGATCCTCGTCTGTTCCGATGGGCTCTGGTCAGGCGTGCCCGACGATGTCCTGGGTGACAGCTGCCGAGAGGATCGATCCATCTCGGAGTGGCTGGGGTGCGTGTCGGAGATGGCTGTTGCGGCGAATGCGCCGTATAGCGACAACACAACGGCGGCGGCATTGAGGATCTTCCCTCACTGACCGGCCGATCATCGCGCGAGATTTTCGACGCGCAATCGCGAGGAGGTTCCCCATGCGACCCAGTGGTCGGCAACCCGACGAACTCAGGCCGGTCAGATTGACCCGTGGATATACCCGACACGCGGAGGGCTCCGTACTCACAGAGTTCGGCTCGACGATTGTCCTGTGCACGGCCAGTGTCGAGGACCGGGTGCCCGGTTTTCTGCGCGGCTCCGGAAGGGGCTGGGTGACGGCAGAATACGGCATGCTGCCGCGGTCAACGCACACGCGTAACGGCAGGGAGGCGGTGAGGGGGCGGCAAGGTGGCCGCACCCAGGAAATCCAGCGGCTTATCGGCCGCTCTCTCAGGGCAGTCACGGATCTGGCGGCGCTGGGCGAGGTCACGATTACACTGGATTGCGACGTGCTTCAGGCCGATGGCGGTACGAGGACCGCGGCGATTACGGGGAGCTACGTGGCCCTGGTCGACGCCGTAAGGCATCTGCGGAAAGATCGCCGGCTGGTCAGGGATCCGGTCTTCGGCCAGGTGGCCGCCGTGTCGGTGGGGATCTTCGAGGGCGCGCCGATCCTTGACCTGGATTATGCGGAGGATTCGGAGGCAGAGACCGACATGAATGTCGTGATGAACGATGCCGGCGCGTTCGTCGAGGTCCAGGGGACCGCCGAGGGCCACGCGTTCCGCCGGGACGAACTCGACAGGATGCTCGACCTGGCGGTGCTCGGGAGTGCGACGCTGATCCAGGCACAGAGTGAGGCGCTGGCGGGCGATGCCGGTTGACCGTCCCGCGCGGCGGGTCGTCCTGGCGTCCGGTAATGCCGGCAAGCTCGCAGAGATCAGGTCGCTGCTTGTAGGGACCGGGCTGCATGTCTTGCCGCAGTCGGAATTCGCCATCGCCGAGGTGGACGAGACCGGTCTCACTTTCGTCGAGAATGCGATCCTGAAGGCCAGGGCAGCGTGCGCTGGTGCGGAGTTGCCCGCCATCGCCGATGACTCGGGTCTCGAAGTCGATCATCTGCACGGGGCGCCAGGCGTCAGGTCAGCTCGATTCGCGGGGGCAGGATGCAGCGATGAGGACAATAACAAGCTCCTCCTGGAGAAATTGCAGGGCGTGCCGGAAGCCGAACGGGGCGCCAGGTTCCGATGCGTCATGGTCTACCTGCGTCACGCCCACGATCCGGCACCGGTCATCTGTGAGGGCGTTTGGCAAGGGCGCATCGGGATGCGGCCGAGCGGTGAGGGAGGATTCGGTTACGACCCGCTGTTCGTGCCGTCTGGCAGCGCGCAGTCGGCGGCGTGTATGGTCCCGGAGGAGAAAAATCGGCACAGCCACCGGGGCCAGGCGCTGCGACAGCTGGTCGCCGCCATGACGCCCGTCGGGTGAGCCCGGCGGATCCGGCCGGGCCGCCCACAAGTCAGGAATCGCGATACGATGCTTACCGCGCCCCCGCTCGGGCTCTATGTGCACCTGCCCTGGTGCGTCAGCAAGTGTCCCTACTGCGACTTCAATTCCCATGCGCTTCGCGGTCGCCTGCCCGAGTCCGCTTATCGCGACGCGCTGCTGGCTGATCTCGACGAGGAACTGGCAGCGGTGCCGGAGCGGACGATCTCGTCGATATTCTTCGGCGGGGGGACGCCCAGCCTGTTCAGTCCTTCCACGATTGGGCGGTTGATCGAATCAGTGGAGTCCGCAGGGCGGTTGGCGGAAAGCGCAGAAATCACTCTGGAAGCCAACCCCGGGACGGTCGAACATGCATCATTCGCCGACCTTCGCGCCGCCGGCATCAATCGCGTTTCCCTCGGCGTGCAGTCTTTCGATGCGGAACAGCTCTCGGTTCTGGGCCGCATCCACGGGCCCGACGAGGCGCTAAGAGCGATCGAGGAAGTTCACCGGGCCGGTATCCCGAGGCTCAACGCGGACCTGATGTTCGGCCTGCCCGGGCAGACGCCCGAGGGCGCGCTCCGTGATGTAGAGATCGCGCTCGATGCTGGCGTCCGACACCTGTCGCACTACCAGCTCACCCTGGAGCCGAATACGCTGTTCTACAGTGACCCGCCGGAACTGCCCGACGATGAGCGGATCTGGGCGGCACTGCAGCGATGCCAGGCAGCGTTAGCCGGCGCCGGACTCGAGCAATACGAGGTGTCGGCCTACGCGGTACCAGGACAGGAGTGTGTGCATAACCTCAATTATTGGACCTTCGGAGACTATCTTGGCGTCGGTGCGGGCGCGCACGGCAAGCTCACCTATCCGGCCGAGGACCGCATCGTCAGGCGGAGCAAGAAGAGGCATCCCGCCGCGTATATGCCGGGGCCCCTAAGGACAGAAGAGTCGAGGCTCATCGACCGCCCTCGCCGGGTCTTCGAGTTCATGCTGAATGCCCTGCGCCTGAAGCAAGGATTCCCGGAGAGCCAGTTCGAGGAGAGAACGGGGGTCATGCAGCAGTCCGTGCAGCCCGGTTTCGACCTGGCGATTGAGCGAGGATTGCTGGAGTCCCGCGCAGGGACCGACTGGAGACCGACGGACCTCGGCTATCGGTTTCTCAATGATCTGCAAGCGATTTTTCTGCCCCTGGAGGGCGAGGAGCGAGGCTGAACCGCCGCCGGATCCGCCTCGACTCGGCGTTCCGGTCCCGCGCTTATGCACAGAATCCGTCAATGAAGACGCCTGGACGCGTGCGATGCGTCGCAAGAGGACTGAATAAAGGTCAGTTGCACGCGTAACTTATTGATACGCATGCAGATGGCCAGATGTGGCGTAAATTTGTCCAATTTGTTTGTGACACTATTTTGACAGAGCATCGCTGCATTCGTACCCCAGTCTTCCACAGAGTTATCCACAATTTCTGTGGATAATTCAGAAACTCTCACTTCAACATCGAGTTAAGCGGCAGAACATAATGTAATACGTGAAACGAGTGCTCTACTGGCCGGCCGATTCTGGATTGCCCCCATACCGGCGTTCCACCAGCGGGGCCACAGATATCTTGTGCGAAGAGACGCAAGACGGTAAACTTGCCGGCTTGTCTTCAAGTCCTGCTGGCCTGCGCCAGGAGTCCAGAAATGAAAGCTGAAATCCATCCCGATTACCAGGACATCAAAGTTGTCTGCAGCTGTGGGAACGCGTTCACCACGCGATCCACGCTGGACAAGGAACTTCACATCGAAGTGTGTTCCAAGTGTCACCCGTTCTTCACCGGCAAACAGAAGATCATCGATGCCGGTGGACGCGTCGACAAATTCCGACGCAAGTACGGCATGGGTGGCAGCTGACCGGCGACGCCTTGGTCGGTTTCCTGCGAAGGCGCCTGCGGGCGCCTTTTTCGTGTCTGCACCGTCCGCGTTTCGCCTGTCATTTGCATTAGCGCTGTCTTATAATCCAGCCCCCCGCAGGTTCGGTTGCCGCTCCAGGGTTGCCGTCGACACAGCCATGACTAGGCGGTTTTCTGCTCCGAATTTCGCATCGGGCCTGTTAACGGGCCCTGACGGGGCCCCGGCGATCATCGCGCACCCGGCAGGGGACTTGGACAACTGAAGTGAGGCCGTCTATGAGCGACAAAAAATTCCAGCTTGAGAACGTGAACACAGGCACATCTTCGGAACTTCCGGTGCACGAAGGAGTGCTCGGCCCGGACGTCATCGACGTCGGTCGGCTCTACCGGGAGCAGGGAGCCTTCACGTTCGATCCTGGATTCGTCGCGACCGCCAGCTGCGAGAGCCAGATCACCTTTATCGATGGGGAGGAGGGCGTCCTTCTCTACCGCGGTTATCCAGTCGAGCAGCTGGCCAAGCACAGCAATTTCCTGGAAGTCTGTTATCTGTTGCTATCCGGTGATCTGCCCACCCCGGAAGAGCTGGATCGGTTCCGCCACTCGATCCTCCATCACACGATGATCAACGAAACGTTGCTACGTTTCTTCAACGGCTTTCATTACAACGCCCACCCCATGGCCATGGTATCCGGTGTCGTCGGATCGATGTCGGCCTTCTACCACGACTCCATGAACATCGAGAGACCGGGGCACCGTGAGATTTTTGCCCATCGGATCATCGCGAAGATGCCGACTATCTCGGCCGCCGCCTACAAGCACTCGGTCGGTCAGCCTTTCCTCTATCCGCGCAACGATCTCGATTATTGCAGCAACCTGTTGCACATGTTTTTCGCTGTGCCCTGCGAGGACTACGAGGTCGATCCGATAGCCGCCGAAGCGCTCGACCTGCTGTTCATCCTGCACGCCGACCACGAACAGAATTGCAGTACTTCGACGGTGCGACTGGCGGGCAGCTCCGGGACCAATCCCTACGCGGCTATCGCCGCCGGTGTCTCGGCCCTGTGGGGGCCGGCCCACGGTGGTGCCAACGAAGCGGTCCTCAAGATGCTCGAGAAGATCGGCACGCCGGAGTCGATACCCAAGTACGTGGCCAAGGCCAAGGATCGGGACGATCCCTTCCGGCTGATGGGCTTCGGTCACCGGGTCTACAAGAATTTCGATCCGCGGGCGAAGATCATCCGCGAGATGGCTCATCGGGTGCTGGAGAAGATCGGGCATACCGACTCGCCGCTTTTCGAGCTTGCGCTGCGCCTGGAAGAGATCGCCCGCAAGGACGAATACTTTATCGAGAAGAAGCTGTATCCGAATGTGGACTTCTACTCCGGAATCATCTACCGGGCGCTGGGAATACCGAATACGATGTTCACGGTGATGTTCGCTATCGCCCGCAGCGTCGGGTGGGTGGCTCACTGGCAGGAGATGATCGCCGACCCGCGGCGCCGGATCGGCAGGCCCCGACAGCTCTATACGGGTGCGGATCGGCGCGACTACGTAGCGGTCAGCGACCGGTCCTGATCCGGGCTAGGCGCGCGCCAGTTGCGCCAGTTCGGAGAGTCGGGCGCGACGCATGGGACGGCCCGCTACAGGACAGGTTGGCGCCTGTCTGAGCGCGGCGACAGGGAAAATCGCGCCTTCTACTGCGACGTCTTCTGCCCAGAATCGATAGGCAGGCATCGATTCCGACCTGTCGTTCGGGTATCGCACTCGCCGCTCGCAGCATTCATAAGGGATATGCCTCTCCATGAGGAGCACGGCTACCGCCTCCGGCGTGTCTGTGAACAAGTGCAGGTTAACGTCGCTGGTATCGGTGATCATGCCAGTTAGCACCGAGCCGACGAGTCGCGGCTCGAAACCGTCAAACAATACCATCGCGTTGTGAGCGGCCTTGCGCAGCTGCGCCAGACGCTGCAGGTAGGCATCGCCACCGAACAGTCGCTGCTGTTCTCCCAGGGCGGCGGCAATCTCGTCATTTCCGGGAAGAGCCGCGCGCTCATGGATGCCCAGGCGATCGGCCGCTTTCTTCTTCGCGAGCAGGAAGTCCTTGACGCCTTGTTCGCGCATCACGCGTGCAGCTTCATCGGCCAGCATCTGGCGGGCGTAACCGGCCTTGTCGTTTCGTTTCCTGCCCACCTTCACTATCCGCGGTTACTGCGATGGCTCAGAACAACGGCTCTGACTCTTCGGGCTCTTCGTAGGGCGAAGCCGTTGCGTTATCGCCAGGATCCGGAACCTGATCGATCCGGAACGTTTCGAAAATTGCTGATCCGTCATCGGACCGGGCCAGAAGCCCGGTGTCCGGTGAAATCCGTACCGTGACCAGTCCGGGAGGTTTCGGCACCAGGCTGGTTGGCGTGTCCCGGACAGCCTCGGCCATGAAGTCGATCCACATGGGTAATGCCGTGCGACTGCCTTCTTCCCGTGCCCCCAGCGAACGCTCCTGGTCAAAACCGACCCAGACTGTCGCGACCAGATCGGCATTGAATCCGCTGAACCAGGCATCGCGGCGATCATTTGTCGTTCCCGTCTTGCCGGACAGGTCAGAGCGACCGAGCTTCATCGCCCGCCGGCCAGTACCGCGTCTGATGACGTCACGCATCATATCGGCCACGAGATAGGCGTTCTGACGAGAGATGGCCGGTTCCGCATACTCGATCTCCACGAAGTTGATCTCCGGCTCCTCCTCTCCCTGGTCCTGGGGCTGCCGTTCGCGCAACATCTCCTCGACAGCCTCATCCTCGCAAACTGCGCAGGCGATCAGAGGGTCTGCCTCTTCGATCAGATTACCGTCGCTGTCGCGGACGCTCTGAATGTAATAGGCCCCGACCCGATAGCCGCCGTTCGCAAAGGTCGCGTAGGCGTCGGCGATGTCTATCGGCGGCAGTGTGATACTTCCCAGGGCCAGTGACAGGTCGCGAGGCATCGAGGATCGCGGGATCCCGAAACGTTCGATATGCTGGACAGCGGGGCCGACTCCGATCGCCCGGAGGACGCGGATCGAAACCAGGTTACGGGATCGAACGAGTGCTTCCCTGAGTCGGGTCGGCCCGTAAAACCGCTGGCTGTAATTCTCCGGTCTCCAGGTGTCCTCCAGGCTGTCATCTTCGAAGACAACTGGCGCATCGTTCACCACCGTTGCGGTAGTGAACCCGTTCTCGAGTGCCGCAGAATAGATAAATGGCTTGAATGACGAGCCCGGTTGTCTCTGTGCCTGGGTCACCCGGTTATATTTGCTGGCGCGAAAGTCGAATCCGCCAGAGAGCGCTGCGATAGCGCCGTCAATCGGATCCAGTGCAACGATCGCGGCTTGTGCGTTCGGAGTCTGTCCGAGCTGCCACGAGCCATCGGCCAGCTGGACCAGTTCGATGACATCACCCGGCGCCAGGACTTCGGCCACCGATTTCGGAGCCGGGCCGCGAAGATTCTCATGAACATAGGGCCTCGCCCAGCTCAGCGCATCCAGGTCCAGCACGACGGACTC
Organism: uncultured Gammaproteobacteria bacterium; assembly: GCA_937924335.1. Taxonomy (GTDB): domain Bacteria; phylum Pseudomonadota; class Gammaproteobacteria; order Steroidobacterales; family XN24; genus JAHEFR01. Next base: position 129,741 of record CALDWW010000055.1, on the reverse strand, counting down.
GCCGGATCGCATGGCAACCATTGCGCCGCTTTCGTCTACCGCGGTGACGATGCCAAGGGCGAGGTTCGGACTCGGACGCAGCCCACCGAGTAACGTGTCGACATCCGTTTCATCCTGCGGCCAGTCGATCCTGGTTACCGGCCCTCGATAACCGTGCCGGCGGTCATACTCCAGCAGCCCCTTGCGCAATGCAGCGACGGCGGCTCTCTGCAGGCGGCTGTCGATCGTGGTCGTTACGATGAAACCGGCGGTGTAGGCCTTGGTGCCATGCCGGTTCAGCATGTCCAGGCGCACCATCTCTCCCACATAGGGCGCGTCGATCTCCACAGTCGGCCCGTGGAGCTCTGATTCCATGGGCTCTGCGGATGCTGCCTGATAGGCGGGACCGTCGATATGCCCGGTCTCGAGCATCCGACGCAAAACGTAAGCGCGGCGTGACAGTGCCCGTTCAGCGCTGAACACGGGATTGTCGCGCGACGGGGCCTTGGGAAGCCCGGCGATAGTGGCGGCCTCGGCGAGAGACAGCTGGTCCACTGTCTTGCCGAAGTAGACCTCAGCCGCCGCGCCGATGCCGTAAGCCCGCTGGCCCAGGAAAATCTTGTTGAGATAGAGCTCCAGAATCTCCTGCTTGGACAACTCCCGCTCGATCCTGAGGGCCAGAAAAATCTCGCGGACTTTGCGCGAAATGGTCTTTTCGCGGGTCAGGAAGAAGTTTCTGGCGACCTGCATGGTGATAGTGCCGCCGCCCTGGGTTCTCTCTCCGGTGAGCGCCAGGGAGATCGACGCTCGCACAAGCCCCTGGTAGTCGACGCCCGGGTGATCATAGAAACGATCATCTTCTGCGGCGAGGAAAGCATTGATGATGGAATCCGGAACACGATCTATCTTCAACGGGATGCGGCGCTGTTCGCCGTACTCGGCCACCAGCCTGCCGTCGCGGGTATAGACCCGTAGTGGCACCTGAAGCTGGACTTCCCTGAGAGACTCGACGGGGGGCAGGCCGGGCGCCACATAATAATACGCACCGATGGCCGCGACACCGATGGTGGCGGCGAGAGCTAGGGTCAAAAGTGCCGCTACGTATAGGCTGCGAAGCAGGAATTTCATCTGGGGGAGGAAAGGGTTTTCTTGCCTTGGCCCGGGCGGTTATGCATATTACCACCGAACGTTAAAGGCAAACCCACCGAAAGTTGGGGACGCAAAACCACCGATCTAAGGGAGGATTCCTAGGATGGCGGGGTTACCAAATCCGACCGCTTGTCTCGATAAATCTCTCCGGCCGCATCCCGGTTGGCGGCCAGACCCCTCATTACCGATCATCCCTTCCGAACCGCCTGGTCGGTGTCGGCGAATTGAGGGGTGCATCTCAGTTTTGTCGATCCCCACGCGTGTAGAGTCTGCCGCCGACATGACGTCGTGCGCGCATTGTGAGTAAACAGGCTTGGTAAGCGTCTTTTCGAGTATCGTGAATAGGATCACGTTTTATTTAACCTGTAATTGTTATATAGATGATTGCAATACTTAAGACATTATTCTATCTTCCGATGCCAAGCTGCGGACCTAAAAGGAAATTCAAGTGCTCCTCGCGAAGAAGTCTCGGCCACTTCTAGGACTTGACATAACGACTTCCTCGGTCAAATTGATCGAGTTAAGCCGCAGCGGATCCCAATACCGCGTCGAGTCCTATTCAGCAGAGGCCACTCCCCAGAATTCCGTCAATGAGAAGGCGGTCGTGGACCCGACATCGGTCGGCGACGCGGTTCGACGCGCGGTCAAGAGATCGGGCGCCCGCAGCCGTGATTGTGCGATCGCCATCAGTGGTGATGCGGCGATCACCAAGATCATCCAGATGCCCGCGACTCTAGGCACCAACGAGTTGGAAGGCCAGGTCGAGTTGCAGGCGGACCAGTACATCCCGTTCCCGATGGACGAGGTCAGTTACGACTTCGAGGTCCTCGGGCCGACAGAACATGATCCCGACATGCTGGATGTCCTGCTCGTCGCAACGCGAACTGAGAATGTCGAGCAGCGCCAGGCGGCGGTGGAAGCCGCCGGTCTGAAGACGCGGATCGTCGATGTCGAGGCCTTTGCCCTCGAAGCCGCCTGCCGCCTGTTGAAACACCAGATGCCGGATCAGGGCCAGGGCCACAATGTTGCGGTCGTCGATTTCGGGGCCAGCAGCACCACGTTCAGCGTCTTGCGCGACCTGAAGGTTGTATACACACGGGATTTCGCTTTCGGTGGACAACAGCTTACCGAGGAGATCATGCGTACCTACGGATTGAGTCTCGAGGATGCGGGCCGGGCAAAGAAAACCGGTGGCCTGCCGAGTAACTACGAACCCGAGGTGCTCGATCCGTTCATCGATGATATGACTCAGCAGGTCAGTCGTTCACTACAGTTCTTCCTGGCCTCCGGGAGCGGACGTGAGCAGCCTGACCAGATTCTCGTCTGCGGCGGTTGCGCCAACATACCGGGCGTGGCCGACGTGATAGGTAGCCGGGTCGGGATCCCGACGGAGATCGGCAATCCGCTCGGCGATATGAAGCTATCGTCGCGAGCCCGTTCATCCGGCGTAATGAAAGACGCTACCGCACTGCTGACAGCGTGTGGCCTTGCCTTGAGGAGCTTCGACTGACATGCCTCGCATTAACCTCCTCCCCTGGCGCGAGGAACTCCGGAAGCAGCGTCAGAAGAATTTCGCCGCAGGCGCTATCGCTGCCGTCGCCGCGGCCGGACTCGCGACCCTGCTCACCGGATTTATCGTCCAGGGCCAGATCGACCACCAGAATGCGAGAAATCAGCGTCTGGAACAGGAGATCGCCCGGCTTGATGCGTTGATCGAGGAGATCAGAAATCTGGAGCGGCAGAAGGAGCGCCTGCTTGCGCGCATGGAGATCATCGAGGAACTCCAGCGCCGGCGTCCCGAGAGCGTACACCTGTTCGATCAGCTGGCGAGGGTTCTGCCGGACGGGGTTTTCTACGACGTCGTTCAGCAGACCACGAATCGTGTCGAGGTCAGGGGACTGGCGGAGTCCAGCACCCGGGTTTCGGCGCTGATGAGAAATATCGAGGACTCCGACTGGCTCAAGGAGCCGCGGCTGGAGGTCGTGGAATCCGATGAAGTCGGGGGTGTGCGCCGCAGCCGGTTCAGCGTATCGGCTACCCAGGTCACCACCGAGGAACAACTGGAGGCAGCGGAGACAGTTGCCCAGGGGGCGCCCCAATGAAGCAATTCTTCGAAGACCTGCGCAATCTGGACATTAATGACGTCGGTCGCTGGCCGTTCGTATTCAGGGCGATCGCCGTCAGCCTGATATTCATCGCGATCTCCGCGGCCGGGATCTATTACACGGTCTACAAAAAGAAGATCCCGGTACTGGAGGCCGCGCAGGCCCAGGAGCAGACTCTGCGGGGATCTTTCGAGCTCAAGCAGCGCAAGGCCGCCAATTTCCAGGCGTACAAGGAACAGCTCGCCGAGATCGAACAGTCATTCGGTGCGATGCTCCGCCAGCTGCCTGGCAAGACCGAGGTGCCGAACCTCCTGGTGGACATTTCGCAGACCGGGCTGGCCGCCGGTCTCGAAGAGGAACTGTTCAAGCCACAGGGCGAGCTGGTGCGCGACTTTTACGCCGAGCTGCCGATCCAGATCCGCCTGGCGGGTACCTATCATGAACTGGCGCGCTTCGTCAGCGACGTGGCCGCCCTTCCCCGGATCGTCACCATTCATGACGTTTCGCTCAAGGAGGCCGATGAACTCGACGGGGCCGGCGCGGGTAACGCCGATGATCTCGTCATGAGTGTCACGGCCAAGACTTATCGATATCTCGAAGAAGGCGAGGAGCAAACATGATCGGGGTCCGCGCGGCAATCGGGATATTGCTCGCCACATTGGCGGTCGGTCTGTCGGGCTGTGGCCGCGACATGTCCGACCTGGAGGCCTATATCGCCGAGGTCAACGCGCGACCCGGTGGACGGATAGAGCCGTTGCCGGTGATCAGGCCATACGAAGCATTTGCGTATCAGGCCTTCGATCTGCGTTCGCCGTTCGTGCCAGATGCACCGGTGCAGGACGCGAGGTCGGGCGGTGGCCAAGGTCTGCGTCCAGATAGCAGTCGCAGTCGTGAGTACCTCGAGCAGTTCCCGCTGGATACGTTGGATATGGTGGGGACGTTGACGCAGGAAGGCGCTTACTACGGACTGGTGCAGACCGGAGACACTCTGGTTCACAGAGTGACAGTCGGAAACTACGTCGGCCAGAACGACGGCCGGATCATAGCGATAGAAGAGACCGAGATTCGGGTGGTCGAAATCATCCCGGACGGTATCGGCGGATATATCGAGCGTACCGCCACGATCGGTCTGGGTGAAAACTGATGATGCTGGGAGTACAGCTCATGACGCGCAACAAAGGGGCGAGCTTGACGGCCCGCCGTAATCTAAGGCTGACGGGACGGCTGCGCGCTCTGGTGACACTGATTCCGTTAATGTTCCTGGCGGGTATCGCCGAGGGGCAGGACAGTTCATTGGCGCTGCAGGCGATCGACGTCAGTGCCCCTGCCGGAGAACGCGTAGTCGTCTACCTGAAGATGAATGGACCGGCGCCGGAACCCCTGAGTTTCGCGATCGACAATCCGGCGAGGATATCGCTGGATCTGCCGGGAACGGGACTGGCGCTGGCCTCACGAAGGACTGTCGTCAAGGAAGGAGCGTTGGACACTGTGGTCGCCGCCGAAGCACAAGGGCGCACCCGGGTCGTGCTGAACATGGACTACATGGTGCCGTACGAGACGCGCGTCGAAGGCAACACCATCGTGATCAACCTTGGAGGCAGCACTGCGAAGGCGGCGAAGACATCGACCTTCACCGCAGCGCCGACGCCATCAGCCGCCGTCGGCGATCGCTCGATCCGCGATGTCGATTTCCGCCGCACTGAAGAGGGTGGAGGCCGGATCGTTGTCAAGCTGACCGACCCGGGAACCGAAGTGGACATGAGGGAACAGGGCGGCAACATCGTCGTCGATTTCCGCAAGACCGGGCTGCCGCAGAATCTGCGCCGCAGACTGGACGTGCTGGATTTCGCTACCCCCGTGACCACTGTCGACACTCTCCAGGCGGGCGAAGGTGCCCGCTTGATAATTGCCGCGACCGGCGATTACGAGCATTTCGCCTATCAGGCCGACGACGTCTTCAATCTCGAAGTCCGGCCCGTGATCAAAGATCCGCAAGACATGCTGGGTATCTACGACACCGGCAAAGAGTACGCAGGACAGAAGCTGACCCTGAACTTCCAGGACATCGAGACGCGCGCCGTGCTCCAGTTGCTGGCTGAAGTCAGCGGCCTGAACATGGTTGTCAGCGATACTGTGACGGGCAACGTGACCCTGCGTCTGCGCAACGTGCCCTGGGACCAGGCGCTCGATATCGTGCTGGCAACGCGCGGACTGGACAGCCGCCAGATCGACAATGTCGTCATGGTCGCGCCCGCCGAAGAGATCGCGCTGCGCGAACAGCAGGACCTCGAGGCACGTGAGAAGCTCCAGGAGCTGACCCCGCTGCGCTCCGACTTCATCCAGGTCAATTACGCGAAAGCCGGTGAGTTGGCCGCTCTCATCCAGACGGGCGGTGACAATTCGCTGCTGTCCGATCGCGGTACGGTCAGTATCGACGAGCGTACCAACACCCTGCTGGCCTATGACACAGCCGAGCGGTTGGCGGACATCCGCCAGCTTGTCCAGACGCTGGACATCCCGGTCAAGCAGGTCCTGATCGAGTCCCGGATCGTCGTGGTCAACGATGACTTCAGCAGGGATCTCGGTGTACGGGCGGGCCTCACCTACGTCACCGATGACGGCGTCGACGGCCTGATGTCGGTCACCGGTAGCGGCCAGGGTTCCGACACGATCGTCCAGTCTGGTATCGAGAACATCAACGATACCGGCAATCCGTTCCCGGTAACCGTGCCGCCCATCGACGAGCGCTATAACGTCAATCTGCCCATCGACAATCCGGCAGGCAGGCTGGCTCTCGCCATCCTCGACTCTGACTACCTGCTCGACCTCGAGCTGCAGGCTGCCCAGTCTGAAGGTCGCGGAGAGATCATCTCGACACCGAGGGTGATCACGGCGAATCAGAAGGAAGCCCTGATCAAGCAGGGTGTCGAGATTCCCTACCAGGAGTCTGCATCCAGCGGCGCCACGACGACCCAGTTCAAGGAGGCAGTCCTCAGCCTGCTGGTGACGCCTCAGATCACTCCGGATGATCGCATCATCATGGATCTTCAGGTGAACCAGGACAGCGTCGGTGAGTTCGTGCCGAGCGCGACCGGTGGACTGGTGCCGAGTATCGATACCCGGGAAGTGACCACCCAGGTCCTGGTTAATGACGGTGAAACTGTCGTCCTTGGCGGCATCTTCGAGACCGAGCGCCGCGAGGCCATCAACAAGGTGCCGATCCTGGGTGATATTCCGGGCGTCGGCCGGCTGTTCAAGAGCAATAGCGACATATCGAACAAGGCGGAGCTGCTTATCTTCGTCACGCCCAAGATTCTCCGGGAGGGGAGCAACATCTACTGAGGCGTTTTACGCACAGAACATTTCGGATGGAATCTGACATGCAAAGATCGACACTCCTCTCGGGCTGGCTTCGGACCGGCTCCCTGCTAGCGGCACTGGCCATCGCCGGCTGCGGCGGCGGCGGCAGCGACGAAACTATCCTGGTGCCGCCGGACGATGACGGCGCGGCTACCGGTGCCGTCGCACAGGTGACGCTGTCGGCCAGCAGCGCCCAGCTACCCACCTCGGGTAACGCATCGGCGGTCATCACCGCCATCGTGCAGGACTCCAACAACGTGGTGGTCCCCGGTGCCGTCGTGACGTTCGTCGCCGACAGCGGCGTGCTCAGCGCGGGATCGGTGATCTCCGACGAGCTGGGGCAGGCCGAGACGATCGTAGGCGCGGGCGGTGACAACACGCCGCGTACGATTACGGTGACCGCGACCTCGGAGGGCGTCAGCAACGCGATCGGCGTCAGCATCGTGAATGCCCAGTTGGTCATCGATGGGCCCACGGAGGTCTTTGTCGGCGCGATCACCGAGTACATCGTCCGGCTGACCGATGATCTGGGTAATCCCATCGCCGGTCAGGAGGTCACCTTAAGTTCGATCGCCGACAACACTATCGACTTCCCGGCGCGAAACACCAACGCCGCCGGAGAGGCGACCTTCCGATATACCGGCGATGACTTCGGTCAGGACCAGCTGGTTGCTACCGGATTCGGTGAACTCACAACGCTGGATATAGAGATTGGCGTGGATATCGCCAGCATCGGTCTGTTTACCAGTACACCGACTCTGGGATCCGATGGCGTAAGCCGGGCGGATATTACCGCCATCGTCCAGGATTCGGGCGGGCGAGTTGTGCCGGGCGCCATCGTCAGCATTACCGCGGACACGGGTGACATCGCCCAGTCCGACCCGCAGACCGACGCCAATGGGCGCGCCGAGGCGACGCTGGGTACGGCAGGAGATCCTACCAACCGGACGATCACTGTGACCGCCGAGGCCGGATTCGCCGAGGAGACCGTGACCGTGGACGTCAACGGTACGCGACTGGAGCTCAGCGGTCCCATCAATGTCGTCGCGGATGCTGACGTGCAGTATCTGGCCAGGTTGCTGGATTCCGGCGACAACGGAATTCCCGGCGAGGCCGTGGACTTCACCTCCGCCAACGGCAATACGCTCAGTGCACCGTCTGTTGTGACGGACAGCCAGGGCGAGGCTGCCGTGTTCCTGACCGCTACCGTATTCGGTGCGGACACGCTCACAGCGACTTCCATTGGCGAAGTCGCCAACATCGACCTCGAGGTCAGCCAGGATGCGTTTACTTACCTGGCGCCGGCCGCCGGCACCGAGATTCCCCTGGGCGTCCAGACCAACGTCACCGTCGAGTGGCTGATCAACGGCGTCCCGCAGACCGGCCAGTCGGTCAACCTGTTCACCACTCGCGGGACTCTGACGCAGAATTCTGTTGTGCTGAATGCCAACGGCCGGGGTACGGTGCAGATCTCCTCGGACAGCTCCGGTGTGGCGCTGCTGACGGCCGTCAACGGTAACGGCACGCAGATCTCCCAGGAGATCGAGTTCGTCGCGACGACGCCGGCCTCCCTGGATCTGCAGGCGAGCCGCTTCATCGTCGCGCCGGGCGAGCAGAGCACCATACGGGCGACGGTGCGTGACCCGAATGGCAATCTCGTCAAGAATGAATTCATCGAGTTTCTCCTCGATGACGTCACCGGCGGCACCTTGTCGGCCGGCGGTAACATTACCAACAGCGCCGGTCAGGCGGAGGTCGTCTACACGGCCGGTTCCACCGTAGGTGCCTCCGGTGCGGTGACCGTGACGGCCAGAGTGATTTCAAACACGACCGTCAACGACAGCGTCAGCCTGACCGTTGCCGGCCAGGAAGTGTTCCTCAGTCTCGGTACCGGTAACTCGTTGTTCGAGCCCGACACGACGACTTACGAGCAGCCATGGACCGTGCTGGTGACCGACGTCGAGGGCGTCGGCGTGGCGGGAGCGCCGGTCGATGTCAGCGTGCTTTCGATTCAGTACATCAAGGGCATGTATGTGCCCGAGATTCTGAACAATCGCTGGGCCGCCTCGGAGACGGTGCGTTGTTACGACGAAGATACCAAGTTCTGCGACGCGTTCCAGGAGCCGAACCTTGATCCGCGCTGCCGTAACGGCCGCATCGATACGGGCGAAGACGATGCCGCGGTACTGAACCCGGGTGGCCCCCAGCAGCCGGGCGGGATCGGCAACGCCAGTGGCAAGATCGAGGCCGGCAACATCGCGTTGTTGTCGTCATCCCAGCTGGTGACGGATGACACGGGCCGCGCCGATTTCCGCATCACCTATCAGCAGGAGAACGGTAACTGGCTCAAGGTCAGGCTGCGCGCCAAGACGGCGGTCGCCGGCACCGAGTTTGCCACGACGGCCGAGTTCGTACTGCCGGTGACGGTGGATGACGTCAAGCTCGACATCGATCCTCCGGGTGGCGTCGACAGCAAGTGGGGGACGAGCGCATCCTGCCAGGATGATCTCTGACCGACTGCGGCGTTGAAAATCCAGGGGCCAGACCTTCCGGTCTGGCCCTTTTCTTTTGGTGTTAGGCTTTGCTCTCGATGGGCATCACTCAGAACGTATTCCTGATCGGACCGATGGGCGCGGGGAAATCCGCCGTCGGCCGGCAACTGTCGCGCATGCTGCGGACGCAGTTTCTCGATAGTGATGCGGAGATAGAGGACCGCACCGGCGTGGACATTCCCTTCATCTTCGAGAAAGAGGGTGAGGCGGGCTTCCGCAAGCGTGAGCGGTCGGTCATCGATGAGCTGTCCAGCCGCGACCGGATCGTGCTGGCCACCGGCGGCGGTGCGGTTCTCGATCCGGACAATCGCGCCGACCTGCGATCCAGGGGGATCGTCATCTATCTGCACGCATCGGTACCCCAGCAACTGGAGCGCACGCGCCGCTCTCGCGGCAGACCGCTGTTGCATACGCCGGATCCCGGTGCGCGGCTCGCGGAGCTGATGCAGGTCCGCGAGCCGATCTATCGGGAGATCGCCGATCATGTCATTGACACCGACGGGCGGCGGGTGCCCGATGTGGCCCGTCAGATTCTTCAATGCCTCGAACAGGAGCCGGCTCAGGATGGATGATTCGGATGCCGTGATCCGCGTCGAGACTGGCGGGGGCGCCTACGACGTCACCGTGGGAACCGGACTGATCGACCAGCCGGAGTGTTTCCCTGCCGATGTGCTCGGCGCAGAGGTATTCGTAGTGACCAACGAGACCGTGGGTCCGCTGTACGCCGACCGGCTCACGGCGGCGCTTGGCTCTCGCCGCATTACCCTGATGACGTTGCCTGACGGAGAAGAGCACAAGACCCTGGAGAGTTTCGCCCGCATCATCGATGCGATGGTCGCGGCGCGCATGCACAGGGACGCGACGGTGATAGGCCTCGGCGGTGGTGTCATCGGAGACATGGCAGGGTTCGCCGCAGCGTCGTACCAGCGCGGGGTCGCCGTGGTCCAGGTGCCGACCACGCTACTGGCCCAGGTAGACGCCGCGGTCGGCGGCAAGACAGGCGTCAACCACCCCGGCGGCAAGAACCTGATCGGTGCCTTCCATCAGCCCAGGGCCGTCATCGCGGATGTGGCCGTCCTGGACACGCTTCCGGAGCGCGAGTATCGAGCCGGGCTCGCAGAGGTCGTCAAGTATGGTGCGGGACTGGATGCAGACTTTTTCTCCTGGATCGAGGCGAACGCCCAGGCACTGCTTCAGCGCGATGCAGAGGCGCTAAGGGTCGCGGTGTGTCGCTCCTGCGAAGCCAAGGCGGCGGTCGTGCAGCAGGATGAGAGAGAAGCAGGACGTCGGGCGCTGCTGAACCTGGGCCACACTTTCGGGCATGCGATCGAGGTCGCTACCGGATACGGTAGCTGGCTGCATGGCGAAGCCGTCGCCGCCGGTATGGTGCTGGCCGGCCGCCTGTCCGGCCGTCTCGGGCTGTTGCCGGCAGATGACGCGGCTCGTCTGGAGAACCTGTTGTCTGTGTTCGGCCTGCCTGTGGCGCCTCCCCCGATATCTGCAGACAGATTGCTGGACCTGATGCGGATGGACAAAAAAGTCTTGTCCGGCAGGCTCCGACTGATACTGATGAAAGGATTGGGCGACTCCTTCGTCGAGGCCGACTGCCCGGAAGGGGAGGTGCGGGCTGTGCTCCACGCTGCTGCGGCAGGATGAGAGGCCCGGGCGTGACCGTCGCGGCCTATGCTGTGGACGAGTCGAGCGCCGGCGGGCGGCGCATCCCCGAACCCCCACCGACTCACCGGAGCGAGTTTCAGCGCGACCGCGATCGGGTGATACACAGCTCTGCGTTCCGCCGGCTCGTCTACAAAACACAGGTGTTCGTCAACCATGAGGGCGACCTCTACCGCACGCGACTGACTCATTCCCTCGAGGTGGCGCAGATCGCCCGAACTGTTGCCGGCGCGCTGTCCCTGAACGAGTATCTGGTGGAGGCGATCGGTCTCGCCCACGACCTTGGCCATACTCCGTTCGGACACGCCGGTCAGGACGCGCTGAATGCCTGCATGCGCGACCATGGAGGCTTCGAGCACAATCTGCAATCCCTGCGGGTTGTCGATGAACTGGAGGAAAAGTACGCTGATTTCCCCGGTCTCAATCTCATGTACGAGACCCGCGAGGGGATCCTCAAACACTGCTCGGCGCGACACGCCCGTGGTCTCGGGGAACTGGGTCGCCGTTTCCTCGAGGGGCGTCAGCCGGCGCTGGAAGCCCAGTTGGCAAACCTGGCTGACGAGGTGGCCTACAACAGCCACGACGTGGATGACGGTCTAAGAGCGGGCCTGCTCGAGGTCGAAGAGCTGCGCGAGGTGGCGTTATTTCGCCGCGCATATGATGAGGTCCGTCACCGTTACGAAGACCTGCAGGGGCGGCGGCTCATTTACGAGATCGTCCGGCGATTGATCGGTTACATGGTAGACGACCTCGTCGAGGCGTCGTCCCGCCGCTTGCTGGGAGCGGCGCCGCGGAGCGTTGAGGACGTCAGGTCGGCAGGCCGCCCGCTTATCGCTTTCAGCCAGTCCATGGCCGAGCAGCACCGTGAATTGAAACGCTTCCTGATGCATCACCTCTACCGGAATCCACGCGTCCTGAACATGACCAACCAGGCCTGGTCGACGCTGACGGAGTTATTCGAGGCGTATCAGTCCGACATCGGGCTCATGCCCCCGGAATTCGGTCTGGCGGCAGAGGACGCGGCTCGCGAACACGGTGAGTCTGGCCGATTGCGGGTCGTCACCGACTACATTGCGGGCATGACGGATCGCTACGCGATCCTGGAGCACGAGAGGCTGTTTCCGGCCGGCGGTTCCGACTGAGCCAGGCCCCCGGCGTGCTAGAATGCCGGCCGTTTCAACGGCCCCTGGAGAAGCCGATGCCCACCAAGGGTATTCCCTCACGCGAACGCCTGATTTTCGCCATGGATGTGCCTGACGCGGACGCCGCCCGCGTACTCGCAGAAGATCTGGGGGACTCGGTGCAGTTCTACAAACTCGGTCTCGAGCTGATGATGGCCGGGGGATACTTCGACCTGATCGACTGGCTGGTGTCCCGTGACAAGAAGATCTTCGTCGACCTTAAATTCTTCGACGTTCCCGCCACGGTCGCCAGGGCGGTCGCCAGGTTACGGGATCGCGGCATCACCTTCGCCACGGTACACGGCAATCAATCCATCATGGAGGCCGCGGCGGCGGCCAAGGGCGACGTCGGCATCCTTGCGGTCACCGTTCTGACCAGCCTCGACCGGGGTGACCTGGACGATCTCGGCTTCTCCTGCGATGTCGGGCAACTGGTACTGTCGAGAGCCCGCAGGGCCCTGGAAGCCGGGTGCGACGGTGTCATCTCCTCCGGTCTCGAGGTCGCGAAGCTAAGGGAGTTCGTCGACGACAGGCTGGTGGTCGTTACCCCGGGTATCAGGCCGGTGGAGAACCGGCCGTCAGATGACCAGAAGCGGGTCGTCAGCGTCTCGCAGGCGTTCGGGAACGGGGCCGACTACATCGTCGTCGGCCGGCCGATCCGGGATGCACAGGACCCGCGCGTCGCTGCCGAAGGGATCCAGAGAACGATTGCGGAGGTTTTTCAGGGATGAACAGCACACCTGCAAACGATCTGTTGCTGCGGGCGCTAAGGCGGCAGCCGATCGACCGCACGCCGGTATGGATGATGCGCCAGGCCGGTCGCTATCTTCCTGAATATCTCGAGACCCGCGCTCACGCCGGCAGTTTCATGGATCTCTGCAGGAACGCCGATCTCGCCTGCGAGGTGACGTTGCAGCCTCTGCGGAGATTTTCCCTGGACGCGGCGATCCTTTTCTCCGACATCCTCACCGTCCCCGACGCCATGGGCCTGGGGCTCTATTTCGAGGCAGGAGAGGGGCCGCGCTTCGAGCGCCCGGTCCGAACCGCCGCAGACGTCCGACAGCTACCGGCAGTCGATGCGGAGACCGAGCTGGGATACGTCATGAACGCGGTGCGGACCATCAGACGCGAGCTGGATGGCAAGGTCCCGCTGATCGGATTCTCGGGCAGTCCCTGGACGGTAGCGACCTACATGATCGAGGGCGGGAGCAGCAGGGATTTTGGCAAGATCAAGCGCATGCTTTATGACCAGCCGGCGATCCTGCATGCGCTCCTCGACAAAGTGACGCAGGTGACGACGGGTTACCTGAACGCGCAGATCGCGGCCGGTGCCCAGGCGATCATGATTTTCGACACCTGGGGCAGTGTGCTGACGCCTTCTGCCTACCGGGAGTTCTCACTCAACTACATGGCCAGGATTCTGGATTCCCTGGGCACTGGCGAAGGTGAGGACCGCGTTCCGACCATCCTGTTTACCAAAGGCGCAGGGAGTCGCCTGGCGGATATGGTCGGGACGGGATGCGATGGCCTGGGAGTGGACTGGACGACTGATCTCGCGGATGCCAGACGCCTGACCGCGGGCCGCGTGGCTCTGCAGGGGAACCTGGACCCGAGCGTGCTGAAAGCCAATCCCGAGGTCATTCGCCGGGAAGTCGGTCGGGTACTCGAGAGCTATGGCCACGGTGGCGGGCACGTATTCAACCTGGGGCACGGCATCACCCCGGACGTGCCGCCCGAGCATGCCGGCGCGATGATCGAGGCCGTCCATGCTCTCAGTCCTGCCTATCACCAGGGCGGATAAGCGGGCCAACGATACCGCCCTGCGGCGGTGACCAGGTCGCCGTCGGCCGGCCTGCCAGGATAGATTCCATGATGCGGGTCTCGCGGCGATCGATCGTCTGCAGAAACCGGGACGCGCCATCGAGGTGTCTGAAGGCCGAGAATCCGCGTTCGATGAAGTCGTGTAGCGGCCCGAAACCGGCCATGCGGGCCGGCCGCCTGGCCAGCCGCACCATGTTGTAGATCAGAGCATGGTGGACCACATCATCAAGCGTGTGGCCGATTTCCGAAATCAGGCGTATCTGGCGGGCCCGGTCCGCGGCATTGTTGCAGCGCCTGTAGGCTTCCGCATACAGGTCCGCGTCCAGCTGATCGGTGACTCCCATCTCGTCGAACAGCACCTCTACCATGCGGACATCGAGTTCCTGGGTAATGGCGTGCATCGTGATGCCCATGGCGATTGACCTGAGCGCGCCGGCCGGCATGAGCCGGATCATGACCGGATAGACTCGCTCCATGCCTTCATCCCTCGGACTGTAGTCCTGATCCCCATAGAGATCCGAGAGGAAGAAGCGGGCCGCCGGGCCGAATCGGGGCGAGGCGAGCAGGTCTGAATGGGTCCACGCGAGCCGGCCCGACTGCCAACTTGCAAGCAGCGCGAACGCCGGTCGCAGGGCTCCACCAGCGGTGATCTGCTCGCGCCCCTGGCGGCAGCGTTCCAGAAGCACGGCGATATGCTCCGCGAGCTCTTGTCTGGCAGCGTCACTCATAGGGATAGATTCTAGTGGTGTCGGCCCGGCTGCATCGTGATCCGGCCCCGTTCCACCTAGGGTCCTCGTGATGATGCAAAGCAGCATCATACCGCTCCAGATGGTATCCTTGGGATAGGAAACATTGTCCTGAATCCCGTCTCGAGCGCCGTCGCCGGCAGAGACGGCCACAAGGACGGAGGCAAGGAACATGGCCAAAACGCGCACAGAGAGCCCGGTCAACGGGTATCCCCTGGCAAACCTTATCCGAGCTTCTGCCCACGACATCTGGTTGGCCGGACTTGGCGCCTACTCGCGCGCTGGTAAAGAGGGCGGTCGTCTGTTCGAGAGGCTGGTGGAACTCGGCGAGAGTGTCGAGCGGACCGCTCGAGATCAGGTTGCGCGTCCCTTCCGCGCCGCGGAGCAGCAGGCCAGTGCCGCCCGGACGGCCGTGAGTGAAACCCGCGAACGACTCGAGGTGATGTTCGAGCGCAGAGTCGCTAAGGCACTGAATTCACTCCAGATACCTACAAAACGGGATATCGCCGAACTCACCGAGCGAGTAGAGAAATTGCAGCGGGCGTTGCAAGGCCTGGACGGTACCGGGACGGCCAGTCGGCGGCCGAAGAAAAAGTCGACGGCCACCCGCAAGCGACCTGGGCAGCCGGCTAAGTCAGGGACCAGGGCAGCCGCCAAGAAGGCGACTCCCCGGCCCCGACGTCAAGCCAAGACAACCGGCAGGCGCAGGAAAGCGGCCGGGACTGCGACCCGGCCCTGAGGATGGCGGCGAGCAAGTCCAACGGTGCCGCCAAGCCGCCTAGGCGCAAGATCGGTGTCGCGCTTGCTGGCGGCGGACCTCTGGGCGGCGTCTACGAGATCGGCGCGCTGATCGCCCTCAACGAAGCCCTGGACGGCATGGACTTCCAGCATGTGAATGTCTACGTGGGAGTCAGCGCCGGCGCAATGATTTCCGCCCTGTTGGCCAACGGTATCGCGCCGGAGGATATGGCGCGGGTCTTTATCCGACCCCGACCCGGCGACGCGAGATTTTCCCCCGTCCTGTTCCTGCAACCGGCTTATCGGGAGTACCTGAGGCGGCTGGCGTCGGTTCCGGGCCTGCTCCTGGACTCGAGTTTCCGATATCTGCGTAACCCGTTCCGCAGAACCCTGCTCGAGTCGTTCAGCGGCATCACCCGCGCCATCCCGACGGCTATCTTCGACAATCGGCCCATAGAGCGTTTCCTCTCCGAGTTGCTGTCGAATCGAGGTTATTCGAACGACTTTCGCGAGCTCGAGAAGGAGCTGTACATCATCGCCGTCGAGTTGGACACCGGGCAGTCGGTGCGTTTCGGGGCCAGCGGTACCGATGACATTCCCATCTCGCGGGCGGTCCAGGCCAGTACGGCCCTGCCCGGCCTGTATCCGCCGGTCAAGATCCAGGGCCGGGACTTCGTTGACGGCGGTCTGAAGAAGACACTGCATGCATCCGTCGCCCTGGATGCCGGCTGTGATCTTCTCTTCTGCATCAACCCGATCGTGCCCTATGACGCCGATCTGGCGCCCGAGGATGAGCAGAAACGCCACGACAAGCTCGTCCAGGGCGGTCTGCCGGTGGTGCTGTCCCAGACGTTCCGGTCGATCATCCACTCCCGGATGCGGGTCGGCATGTCGAAATATGACAGCAGTTACGAGCAGTCCAAGGTGGTGCTGTTCGAGCCTGACCGGCACGACTCTCGCATGTTCTTTACCAACCTCTTCAGCTATGCGGATCGGGAGAACGTCTGCCAGCACGCGTATCGCACGACACGCCGTGACCTCAGACTGCGCCTGGACGAGCTCGTCCCGGTGCTGGACGCGCACGGTATCACCGTGCGATCAGACATCCTCGATGAACGGGGACGCCATTTCTCCGCCGCACTTGAGGACAGTAGCGGACTCGATGAGGTGGGGCTCTACCTGAATCCGACGACCAATCGGCTGAGCGAGGCGCTGGATCGGCTCGATAAGTGGATGGACTCGAAGATCAGGCCCGGAACTTCAGCTCGCCGAGCGTGACACCCACGCGTTCAGCTGTCCCGTAGAGCCCTGCGCAGGATCTTTCCGACGTTGGTCTTCGGCAGATCTTCCCTGAACTCGATCACCTTCGGGCGCTTATAGCCGGTCAGGTTCTCCTTGCAGTAGGCCCGGATCTCGTCCTCTGTCAGGGACTCGTGTTTGCGTACCACGAAGAGTTTCACGATCTCGCCGGATCTCTCGTCGGGCACCCCTATCGCAGCCGCTTCCAGGACGCCTTCCATGCCCACGACCACGTCCTCTATCTCGTTCGGGAATACATTGAACCCGGAGACCAGGATCATGTCCTTTTTGCGATCGGTGATAAAGACAAAGCCGGATTCGTCCATCCGCCCCATGTCGCCGGTGCGTAACCAGCCGCCCTGGAACATCGTCTTGGCGGTCTCCTCCGGTCGTTGCCAGTAGCCGGCCATGACCTGTGGTCCGCGGATGCAGATCTCGCCGACCTCGCCAAGAGGCACGTCGCCGCCGTCGTCGTCCCGGATCTCGACTTCGGTTGACGAGATCGGTAACCCGATTGAACCGTTGAACTCCCTCATATCGGGAGGATTGATGCAGGCGGCGGGCGATGTCTCAGTCAGCCCATATGCCTGCAGGATCGGCTTGCCGGTGACCTTTTTCCAATGCTCCGCGACCGGCTTCTGGACGGCCATACCGCCGCCCAGGGCGATCTTCATCGGCGAGAAGTCGACCTGGTCGAACCCTGGTGTATTGAGTAGCGCATTGAACAGGGTATTGACGCCGCTGATAAAGGTGAACGGATACTTGTCGAGCTCTTTCACGAACCCGTCAAAGTCCCGCGGGTTGGTTATCAGGACATTGTTGCCTCCGACATAAGAGACCATCATGCAGTTCGCCGTCAGCGAGAAGATGTGATACAGCGGCAGGGCGGTGATCGCGATCTCCGCACCCTCGGAGAACACCGCTCCGCACCAGGCCTCGGACTGCAGGACATTGGACACGATGTTCCCGTGGGTCAGGATCGCTCCCTTGGAGACGCCGGTCGTGCCGCCGGTGTACTGCAGGAACGCCAGATCGTCGTGATCGAGTTCCACATCGTCGAGGGTCTGCCACTTGCCCTCTTTCAGGCTCCGGGAGAAGTTGGTCGGGGATGGGAGCGAGTACGGTGGCACCATTTTCTTGACCCGGCGCACCACAAAGTTGGTCAGGGCGCCCTTCGGGAAGGGCAGCATGTCGCCGACCCCGGTGGTGATGATGGTGGAGACATCTGTCTTGTCCACCACTTTCTCGAGGGTGGTGGCAAAGTTCTCCAGGATCAGGATGACCTTGGCCCCCGAGTCCTTGAGCTGGTGCTCGAGCTCCCGGGGCGTGTATAGCGGGTTGACGTTTACGACGCATAGCCCGGCGCGCAAGATGCCGAAGACGGCAACCGGGTACTGCAAGACGTTCGGCAGCATGATCGCTACGCGCTCGCCCTTCTGCAATCCGGCGACTTTCTGCAGATAGGCGCCGAAGTAGCGGCTCATCTGGTCGAGTTCACCATAGGTGATCGAGTGTCCCATGTTGGTGAACGCCGGCAGATCCCGGTATTTCTCGAACGACGTCTCGATCAGCTGCTTCAGCGAAGCAATACAATTCGGATCAATCGTCTCAGGGATGCCTTCTGGGTACTGACTCAGCCAGATCTTCTCCGCCATTTGATGCCCCCGGCTTGTGATTATTCTGTTTCCCCGGCTCGCCCGGTGCGTAGACCGCGCCGCGCGCCGCTACTCAATTTTAGTACACGGGCTATTTGGGTGCGCCCCGAATGCGGATGTATAGCAGGCGCAGCAAGGTATGAGCAACTCTAGGGCCGGTCTGTCAGATGTTTTTCTTCCAGTAACGGCTGGATCCACGGCCACAGGTTGTCCAGGATCAGGGGCTGAGCCGCGGCCGTCGGGTGGATGCCGTCATCCTGCATCATGCCCGGCTGGAGGGCGATGCCGTCCAGGATGAACGGCGTCAGAGGGACCTGCTCCTCCTCGGCCACGGACTCGAATGCCGCCTGGAATCGGTGGGTATAGTCGGGCCCGTAGTTGGGCGGCAACGTGATTCCGGCGATGAGCGGCCTGGCGCCGCTCGCGCGCGAAAGCCTGACCAGCCTCGTCAGGTTGTCGCGAATCTCATCTGCAGGGATCGCTCGAAGACCGTCGTTGCCGCCGAGCTCGATGACGACGATCTCCGGCCGATGGACCGACAGCGCCCGTGGGAGACGCGCGAGGCCGCCGCGGGTAGTATCGCCGCTGATGCCGGCATTGACGACGCGGTGAGGATAGCCTTCGTCCTGAAGGCGGAGTTGAAGTAGCGTCGCCCAGGTGTCGTCCTTCGCCAGGCCATAGCCGGCACTCAGGCTGTCGCCAAGCACAAGCAGCGTAGGCTCGTCTTCGCCCGAAACAGTCAGCGGGTTCAGAACGAATACAAGGATCAGGAGTCGGACAAGCAAGATGACGGAGCGGGACATGGTTCTTGAAAGCAGCCGATTGACGCGAGAGGTTAGCAGCCCGGAGGGCACGCTGACTATCGTGGACGGCATCGATCTGGGCATTGTGAGGGGGGAATCGGTTGCGATCATCGGCGCCTCCGGCGCCGGCAAGTCGACGTTGCTGGCACTCCTGGCAGGGCTGGACCTGCCCACTGCCGGACAGGTGATACTGGACGGTCAGGACCTGACGCGACTGGATGAGGACGGCAGGGCTGCCCTCCGGGCCCAGCGCGTGGGATTCGTATTCCAGTCTTTCCATCTCATTCCCTCGCTGACCGCTCTGGAGAATGTGATGCTGCCCCTGGAACTCGCTGGAGATCGTCAGGCACGGGCCGCGGCATTGACCGTCCTCGAGCGAGTCGGCCTCGCGGAGCGCGCCAAACACTATCCAAGACAGTTATCGGGTGGGGAGAGGCAACGGGTGGCAATCGCCAGGGCATTCGTAGGCCGGCCATTGATCCTGTTTGCGGACGAGCCGACCGGGAATCTCGACGCCGCGACCGGCGAGCGGGTAGCCAATCTGCTGTTCGATCTCAATGCGGAGCATGGAACCACCCTGGTCCTCGTAACCCATGACCAGGTCCTGGCGTCGCGCTGTGATCGCACCGTGCGGCTGGATGCGGGCCGGCTGGCGTGAGGGGAGCCGTCCGACAGGGGTTTGTGTCCGTCATCCGCGATCTGCGCGGCGGCGAACTGAGAGTCCTGGTTGCCGCGGTCACGCTGGCCGTGGCTGCCATGACCGCGGTCGGTTTTTTCACCGATCGCGTCGAACAGGTCGTCGTGATGCGATCCGCAGAGGTCCTCGCCGCCGACCTGGTCATCAGGTCCAATCGGCCGATTTCGGATCTGTACCTCCGGGAGGCGTCAGCTTCCGGGCTGCAGGTCGCCACCGGGACGTCGTTCCCGAGTGTCGTAGTTGCCGGCGACTCGACAGCGCTGGTCGATGTCGAGGCGGTCAGCGAGAAGTATCCGCTTCGGGGCCAGCTACGCACCAGTGACACGCCGTTCGGCGAGTCGCTTGTGGCATCTTCGGTGCCGCAACCGGGCGAGGCGTGGGCCGACGCGAAGCTGCTGGCTCGCCTGGGAGAGTCGCCAGGGGTCACTGTCGCCCTGGGGGATGCGCGATTGACCATTACGCGTGTGCTCGACTACCGCCCCGATCAGGGTTTCAGTTTCGTCGACCTGGCACCCACACTGCTGATCAACGAGCGGGATGTGCCCGCGACGGGGTTGATACAGCCGGGCAGTCGGGTCAGCTACAAACAGCTGTTCGCCGGCGACCGCGACGCGATCACCGATCTCAGGGCGTTCGTCGTGCCGCGACTTGGCGTCAGCGAGCGGATTCGTGACCTGAGCGACGCCGGCCCGGAGATCCGCAACGCGCTTACCCGGGCACAACGATTTCTGGGTCTCGCGGCTCTGGTCGGCACATTACTGGCGGCGGTAGCTGTCGCCATGGCGGCCAGTCGATACGCGGGGAGACAGATTGATACCGTGGCGCTCATGAAGTCGTTCGGGGCGCGGGAGTCCTACGTTCTGAAGGTCAGTCTTGCTCAACTGGCGACCATAGCTGCGACTTCCGCTCTGGCCGGGGTGATCCTCGGATACGGCGCGCAAGCCGGACTGGCGATGGTTCTTACGGACCTGGCCGGCAGCGAGCTTCCGGCGCCCGGATTGCGGCCGGCCCTGGGCGGGGCGGCGCTCGCCGCCGTCGTGCTCGCAGGCTTCGCTTTGCCCAGTCTGGTGGCCGTGCGACGCGTGCCACCATTGCGAGTGCTTCGCCGGGACCTGTCCGCGCCCCCGCCCTCTGCGTGGACAGTGTACGGGGCCGCTGCGGTATCGATCGTGGGGTTGCTGTTCTGGCAGGTGGGCGACGCGGTGCTGGCCGGGTGGCTCGTCCTGGGCCTGCTGGTCCTGCTGTTGGTGCTTGCTGTCTCCGCGGCAGTGCTGGTGATCGTTGCAACGAGGATCAGGGGGTCGGCCGGGGCAGCCTGGCGTTATGCGTTGGCCGGGCTTGCGCGTCGCAGGACCAGCAGTGTCGTCCAGGTCGTCGCGTTCGGCCTCGGGATCATGGTGCTCCTGCTGCTGACGCTGGTGCGCACCGACCTGCTCGTGGAGTGGCGCGCGGCGCTACCGGAGGATGCTCCGAACCGCTTCCTGATCAACATCCAGCCCGACGAGGTGCAGCAGGTGACGGCATTCCTCGAGGATCGCGTCGGCGAGGCCGGGCTGGTGCCGCTGGTCCGGGCGCGCCTTACTGAGATCAACGGTGAGATCCTGGACATCGAGTCGCTGGCGTCGGAGCGTGGCAGGCGACTGGCCGACAGAGAGGCCAACCTGAGCAGCAACCTTGAACTGCAGGAAGATAACAGTGTCGTGCAGGGGACCTGGTGGTCCGATTCGAGTGCCGCGACGGGGCAGGTGTCGGTGGAAGTCGAGTTCGCCCGCGATCTGGGGATAGACCTGGGCGACAGGCTGGGATTCGATGTGGCGGGGGAGCAATTCACGGCAGACGTGACCAGCCTGCGCACGGTCCAGTGGGACTCGTTTCGCCCGAATTTTTTCATGCTGTTCTCACCCGGCACGCTCGACCCCTACCCGACCACCCATATCGGGAGCATCCACGTGACGCCGCAGAATGGCGCTGACCTGCTCGAACTCATCCGCAAATTTCCCAGCGTCACTATCATCGATATCGATGCGATCCTCGGACAGATCCGCCGCGTCATGGATCAGGCCGCCACGGCGGTCCAGTACGTCTTCCTGTTCTCTCTGGCCGCCGGTGTACTCGTGTTACTGGCCGTGGTTGACGCCGGTCGCGATGAGAGACTCTATGAGAGCGCTCTGCTGAGATCACTCGGGGCTCGCAGAAGCCAGGTCCTTAGCGCGGCGCTGATTGAGTTTTCGCTACTCGGCGTTCTGGCCGGGACCCTTGCCGCGGGCGGCGCGCTGGTAACCGGTACGGTGATTGCCGACCGTGTGTTCCAGCTCGATTTCGACGGCAATCCGTGGCTCTGGCTTGCCGGTCTCATGGCCGGGCTCGTGCTGGTCGGCGGCAGCGGTTTTCTGGCGACGCGAACCGTCGTGACCCACTCGCCGGTGGCCGTGCTCAGGCGCTTTTGATCGGCGCCTTGCTGGCCACCAGCGTCTGCCGGATGATGCGGCAGACTTCTTCAAGCGTGGCGATGCGGGGACTCGTGCGTCGCCAGGCCGCCGCGATCCGGCGGTCCGGGGTCGGGTTCCTGAGCGGCCGGGTCACCAATCCTGCGACTCTGGCCACCGGGCGCTCCGTGGCGAGCCCGGGGAGCAGCGTGACGCCGATCCCCGAGGCGACCATCTGCCTGAGTGTCTCGAGGCTGGTGGCACGGAAGTCCTGAGCCTCGTCTATATCGACACGGTTGCAGATTTCCAGCGCCTGGTCCCTCAGGCAGTGCCCTTCCTCGAGCAGAAGCAGGGTCTCGCCTTCGAGATCCGACACCTTGAGATGCGGTCGTTGCGACAGACGGTGTCCCGAGGGCAGGGCGGCGACGAAGTCTTCCGAGTAGAGCTCCTGTATCTGCAAGCCGTCCTGCGCGATCGGCAACGCCAGGATCGCCAGGTCGACGTCGCCGTTCCCGAGGGCCGCGAGCAAAGGTTCCGTCTGGAGCTCCAGAAGGTAAAGCTTCAGTCGCGGCAGGGTCTTGTGCAGGTCAGGGGCGATCAGGGGCAAGAGATAGGGGGCGATGGTGGGGATGACGCCTACGCGCAGATCACCGGCAAGCGGATCCTGATGATTACGGGCCGACTCGCAGATCTCATCCACTTCCCGGAGGACGGCCCGCGCACGTGAGACGATCCTCTCACCGATACCCGTCATCATGACCCGCCGCTGGCTCCGTTCTACCAGCTGCACGCCGAGTTGATCTTCCAGCTTCTTGATCTGGGCGCTCAGCGTCGGTTGGCTGACGAAGCAACGCTGCGCCGCCCTGCCGAAATGGTTCTCGTCGGCCAGCGCGACCAGATAACCGAGGGCTCTCAGGCTGATTCCGGAGCTGATAGCTTTCATCTATCAGAAATATAAAACCAATTAGCTGAATAAATCAACCACCGTCAGGCTCAATGTCGCCAGACTCACGACAACGGGGCCGGTCATCGAGGTACTCGAGTGCCAGGGGACTGATCTGGTGGCCTCTCAGGCCGCATGAATCATCGGTGTCCGAAGGACCGGACGGTATACTGGGCGGATGGACTATTTCGCCCAGACACGACTCTCCGCGGGCGTGGTCGTCGTCCGATCCGTCGGCGATGAGTGGCGATTTTTGTTGCTGCGCGCCTTCAGTCACTGGGATTTCCCCAAAGGCATGGTGGAAGCCGGGGAGAGCCCCGTGGAAGCGGCTGTCCGGGAGGTGGAGGAAGAGACCACGCTCGGGGACCTGCGGTTCGACTGGGGTGCCGAGTTCGTGGAGACGGGGCCGTACAGTCGCGGCAAGGTCGCCCGTTACTACATCGCCCGTACCGAGAGAAGGAAAGTGGATCTGCCGACCAATCCGGAGCTCGGCCGTCCTGAACACAGCGAATATCGTTGGGTGTGCGCTGAAGAGGCAAGTCGGCTAACCTCACCGCGGGTGCAACCGGTCGTCGACTGGGCGTCCCGGCAGATCGGTATCAGGTCGAACCGCTCCGAAGAGACTTGAACGCCTCGAGCGCCCGCTGACGCGAAGTCTTGAGGTCGACAATGGGTTCGGGATAGTCGCGTCCCAGGCGGAATCCGATCTTGTCCCGCTCCGACACAGACATTTCCCACGGCCGATGCAGGTATCTCGGGGGCACCTTGCGGAGTTCGGGTACATAGCGGCGGACATAACCGCCGTCCGGATCAAACTTCTGCCCCTGCAAGACCGGATTGAATATCCGGAAGAAGGGCGCCGCATCCGCCCCGCAGCCCGCGGCCCACTGCCAGCCCATTGTGTTGTTGGCGAGGCTGGCATCGACCAGGGTGTCCCAGAACCACTCGGCGCCCTCCCGCCATGACCATTGCAGATTCTTGACGAGCAGCGAGGCAACGACCATCCGCACACGGTTGTGCATCCAGCCTGTCCGCCAGAGCTGCCGCATGCCGGCATCCACCATCGGTATCCCCGTCCGGCCCTTCTGCCATGCTTCGAGTGGGGCTCCGCCGCCGCGGCGCCAGGGGAAATTCCCGAAGCGGGCATCGAGAGGCTCCTCTGCCGTGTGCGGGAAGTGATACAGAACGTGATGGGCGAACTCCCGCCAGCCCAGTTCGCGAAGATACGCGGCCGCACCTGATTCCGTCCCGGCAGCTGACAAGGACGAGACTGCCTGCCAAAGCGAGAAAGGGGACATCTCCCCGAAGTGGAGATGCGGCGACAACCTGGAAACCCCGTTAATAGCCGGATAGTCCCGACGACCGTCATATCCGAGCAGACCATGGCTCAGAAACGCCTCCAGCTGCTTCCACGCACCAGTTTCTCCCGGGGACCAGGATGCCTCCAGTCCCGCCTCCCAGGGCGCGCGCGGCAGGAGTTCCAGCGCATCCACCGGCATGGACTCTGGCCAGCGAGGCGGCGCGGCAAGCCTGGTTGGCTTTGCGACTGGCTCCCTTGGTGGCTCGATGGCCAGACAGGACTTCCAGAACGGCGTGAATACGCGATACGGGTTGCCCGCAGCAGTCGCAACTTGCCAGGGCTCGAACAACAGCGAGGCGTTGAAACTCTCGCAGATCAGCCCGTCCTCCCGCAGCGCTGCCTTGATCGTCGCATCCCGTTCGCGTGCCGCTGGTTCGTAGAGTCGATTCCAGAATACGCCGCTCGCACCGGTCTCTTCTGCGAGCTGGCGCAGTACCTGTAACGAGTTGCCCGAGCGGACGATAAGCCGGCTCCCGGCATCCGCGAGATCCCTGTCCAGCGCACGGAGGCTGTGATGCAGCCACCAGCGCTGGGCGCTTCCCGGTTCCCAGGGATGGTCTTCCGCCGGCGACCAGATGTATACGGGGATGACGTTATCACCGCGCTCTGCGGCAGCCATCAGAGCCGCGTTATCGGTCAGCCGAAGCTCGCGTCTCAGCCAGACGATGATAGGTTGCATGATCCGTGTGTTCAGACGACCCGTTGTCGCCTTCCCCCCGACAGAAAAGACACGATGTTTGCCGCGATCTCGTCGACTGCCCTCTGACGCGCTTCCCTGGCCGCCCAGGCGATATGCGGCGTAACGACGAGGTTGGGCAGGTCGTCGGCGAGCAGGGGGTCTCCGTCGATCGGAGGCTCCTGCGACAGCACGTCGACAGCCGCGCCTGCGATGGCCTCTCGTCGCAGACAATCCGCCAGCGCCGCCGAGTCCACCAGGCCTCCGCGCGCCGTGTTGATCAGGATAGCGTCCCGTTTCATCAGCGACAGCTCGCGCTGCCCTATGAGATTGCGGGTCCGATCGGTCAATGGGCAGTGCAGGCTGACAATATCGGAGTCACGCAGCAGGCGGTCCAGCGGCACCCGATCGGGGGCCGGGCCCTCGTAGCCGGGTCGCTGGGCGGCGATCACACGCATGCCGAACGCTTCGCCCATGCGAGCGACGGCGCGGCCCAACTCTCCGAGCCCGACGATTCCGAGGTTGAGCCCCGAGAGTTCTCGTATCGGGAAGTCGAGAAGACAGAACTGCGGGCTGTCACGCCAGGCGCCCGAGCGGAGTATCTGCTGATACTCCGCGATGTGATGAGTCAGCGACAGGATGACGGCGAAGACGTGTTGCACGACTGACTGGGTGCAATATGAGGCGATGTTGCACACGCCGATCTGCCGCTCCCGGGCAGCGTCCAGATCGACATTGTTGACCCCGGTTGCAGCCACGCAGACCAGGCGCAGGCCGGGAGCGGCGTCGAACCCGGTCGCGTCCAGCCTCAGCTTATTCGTGATCACGATCTCGGCTGACCGAATACGTTCGTGGATCTCACTGTCCGCGGTGACGCCGTGGATCTGCAGGCCGACACCGGCGGCCGCAATCGACGCCGGATCGACGTCGCCATTACTCACGGTGTCAAAATCAAGGAAGACGGCCTTCATAGCCAGAGCACTCGGGTGAACGGACGGCAAGGGTACACTATGCGCCAACCACTGGCGTCGTCCCGGGTCCGGTCGGGTCAACACCCCGCCAAGCGACTTTGCCCGCAGGATAGGAGACGGATTTTTGAGCCTGGCACCGGAATTCTGGAGCAGGAAAACTCTGAAACAGATGAGCCCCGAGGAATGGGAAGCTCTCTGTGACGGCTGCGGTCGCTGCTGCCTGCACAAACTTGAGGACGAACACACCGGAAGGCTCTACTACACGCGCGTGGCTTGCCGCTTACTCGACATCACGAGTTGTCGCTGTACGGATTATCCGGCGCGCCGCGAACGGGTGCCGGATTGTGTCAGGCTCGAGCCCGACACGATCGGCGACGCCAGTTGGTTGCCCGGCACCTGCGCATACAGGCGGCTGGCCGAAGGCAGGCCCCTGGCTTGGTGGCACCCACTCGTGTCGGGAGATCCGGAGACGGTCCGAAGGGCCGGGATCTCTGTCGCGGGGCGCGTTCTGGCGGAGGAGCATGTTGCGCCAGAGGGGCTGGATGAGCACGTGATCCGATGGATAAGGAATTGACCGAATGACTGCTTCCAAGAACGGTTTCAGGCGATGGTCGGAGTACCGCGAATATGATCCGCAAGAGATGCTCCGGAGGGCCGCCGAGTTCCGCGCGGACATACAACGTCGCCGGACCATCCGCGATTTCTCCGATCGTGCTGTTCCGCGGCAGGTGATAGAAGACTGCGTCGCCGCCGCAGCCAGCGCTCCCAGCGGCGCTAACATGCAGCCCTGGCGATTTGTCGCCGTGGCCGATGCCGCCATCAAGCATCGCATCCGTGTCGCTGCCGAAGACGAGGAACGTCACTTCTACGAGCACCGGGCATCGGAAGAATGGCTGGAAGCGCTTGCGCCGTTGGGCACGGACGCCGACAAGCCGTTTCTGGAGACCGCGCCCTGGCTGATTGCGGTATTCGAGGAACGCTGGGGGCTGACGGATGGGGGCGAGCGGCGCAAGCACTACTATCCTACCGAGTCAGTCGGCATCGCCACCGGATTCCTGATCGCGGCATTGCACAATGCCGGCCTGGCCACCTTGACACATACTCCGAGTCCAATGAAATTCCTCAACGAGATCCTCGGACGATCCCGTAACGAGAGACCATTCCTGCTGCTGGTCACCGGGTATCCCTCGGAGACGGTGCGGGTGCCGGACATCTCCAGGAAGCCGCTGGGAGAAGTGGCCGACTTCAAGATCGATCATGGCTGAAGAAGACGCACTCATGCCTGAAGCGATAACCGAGTTCTTCTCCCGCGCGTCGGATTTCATATGGGGTCCGAACCTACTGATTCCCATGTTGCTCGGCGTGGGTGTGTTCCTGACCTTGCGTCTCCGCGGTCTGCAGTTCAGACAACTGGGCAGCGCGTTGCACCTGGCCTTCATCGTCCGCCACGAAGGCGAGGGCGATGG
The DNA here is from genome assembly GCA_937924335.1 of uncultured Gammaproteobacteria bacterium. Lineage (GTDB taxonomy): Bacteria > Pseudomonadota > Gammaproteobacteria > Steroidobacterales > XN24 > JAHEFR01. Next base: position 102,140 of record CALDWW010000055.1, on the reverse strand, counting down.
AGAGATTTCACATTTCCAGGCCTTGATGACGGCGCTTGCGGCGACTGTCGGCACCGGCAATATCGTCGGGGTCGCCACGGCGATCGCCGCCGGTGGCCCCGGCGCCCTGTTCTGGATGTGGATGACGGGGCTTCTTGGGATGGCCACGAAGTACTGCGAGGCACTTCTGGCGGTCAAATACAGGGTGACCGATGAGGCGGGCGAGCAGGCTGGCGGGCCCATGTACTACCTGTCCCGAGGTATCCGCTGGCGCTGGCTCGGACGCCCCCTGGGAGTCCTGTTCGCCCTGTTCACTGCGCTGGCCGCATTCGGCATCGGCAATATGGTCCAGTCGAATTCCCTGGCCGATGCGGTCAATGGAGCTTTCGGCGTTCCGGAGTGGCTAACCGGACTGTTCGTGGCTACCGGCCTGGCTCTGGTCGTGCTGGGCGGCGTCCGATCCATCGGCAGAGTCACGGGTGTGCTGGTCCCTGCCATGGTGAGTCTTTACATGATCGCCTGCGGCTGGGTGTTGATCGTGCACGCCGCGCAGGTGCCCGCAGCCGTTACTACCATCGTCTCCGACGCATTTAGCGGCACCGCGGCGGCGGGTGGGTTTCTGGGCGCCGGGATCGCCCAGGCGATGCGTTTCGGCGTCGCCCGGGGCATCTTCTCCAACGAGTCCGGTCTGGGTTCGGCCGGCATTGCCGCCGCCGCCGCGCAGACCCGCGAGCCGGTCAGGCAGGCGCTGGTCAGCATGACCCAGACCTTCATAGACACCATCGTCGTGTGCTCATTCACCGGCATCGCGATCGTAGCGTCGGGCGTCTGGAGCAGTGGCATGAACGGAGCCGCGTTGACCCAGGCCGCTTTCGCGTCCGCGTTACCAACCAGTCTGGGTTATGGCATCGTCGCCGTCTGCCTGACCTTGTTTGCCTTCTCGACGATCCTCGGTTGGGGGTACTACGGCGGGCAGAGCGTCGCCTACCTGCTCGGTCGCCGCGCCGTGTTCCCGTACAAGCTGCTGTTCATCGTCGCGGCTTACGCCGGCTCGATCTACAGTCTGAACTTCGTCTGGGTTTTCTCGGACGTCATGAACGGCCTGATGGCCATCCCCAATATCATCGGTCTGGTCATGCTGAGCGGGGTGGCAGCCACCGAGACTCGCCAGTATCTGGCCCGCCAGGCAGTCGTAGTGGCAGCCGAGGCGTCCGACTGAAGTCAGCCGGTATTCTGCAATCCGTGAGCGATGCCGTTCACGGTCAGCAACAATCTCTGCAACAGGTCGTCATCCCGGCTGCCTCCGGCGCGCCATCGACCCAGCAGATCAACCTGTATCAGGCTCATCGGATCGACATAGGGATTCCGAAGGCGGACCGCCCGCTGAAGCACCGGGTCATCGTCAAGCAGGTTCGTATTGCCTTTCAGCTCGAGCACGAGTTCGACGGTGCGGTCGAAGCGCGCGCTGATCAACTCATGGAATGACCGCAGACCGTCATCGGCCAGCGATGCGTAGCGTTCGGCGATCGACATGTCTGCTTTGGCCAGGACCATTTCCACGTCTTCCAGGAGAGCCCGCATGAACAACCAGTCCGAGAACATCTCCCTGAGCAGATCAGGGCCGTGACGCCTGAGCGCTGCCTCCAGGCCGGCGCCAAATCCGTACCAGCCGGGAAGGACGGCCCGATTCTGTGACCAGGCGAACACCCAGGGGATGGCTCGCAGGTCCTGCACGCCCTGTCCGGTCCTGCGACTGGCGGGTCGCGATCCAATCTTCATTCGTTCGATGACATCAATCGGCGTGGACTGACGGAAGAAACCGTAGAAAGCCGGGTCCGCGTAGACCAGGTCGCGATACGCAGCGGCGCTGGTGCGGGCGACTTCGTCCATCGCCTCCTCCCAGCTGGGTTCGGGCGGCGCTGGCGCCGCACCGAAAGTCGCCTGAGTGACCGATCCAACGGCCCGTTCAAGGGTGCGCAAGGCGACCCCGCGGAGCCCGTACTTGGCGTTGATGATCTCGCCTTGCTCCGTGACCCGCAGGACGCCCCGCACCGCGCCGGGCGGTGCCGCCATCACTGCGACATGGGTCTTGCCTCCGCCTCGGCTGATCGTGCCGCCGCGACCGTGGAACAGCGTGAGGTCCACTTCGTGACGATCAGCACACCTCGCCAGAGACGTCTCCGCTCCGTGTAGCGCCCAGCGGGCTGCGCCGATTCCGGCGTCCTTGTTGCTGTCCGAATAGCCGATCATCACGATCTGGCGCTGTTCCCGGCGTCCCACATGACGGGCGTAGAGGTCGTCGGAAAGCAACCCTTCCAGCACCTCGGCACCCGCCTCCAGGTCCTCCAGCGTCTCGAACAGGGGCGCCACGTCGACCGGGACGTGGCCATCGTTGTCACACAGCTCAGCCCAGCGAGCGAGCACCAGCACTGACAGAACATCATCTGCCGCCCTCGCCATGCTGACGATATAGGGGCCGATCGCGTCTGCACCAAATCGATCTCGAGCTTCCCGTGCCGCGCGAAAAACGTCCAGTACGGTCTCGCCCTCACGATCCAGCCGAGCGACGGCCCCTGCCGGGCCGGAAAGCGTCTCACGCAAGCGGGCGGCGCGCTCTGCCGCACCCAGCTCTTCCCAGCCCGCGTCGCCGAGGGCCCGGCCGATGACGCGCCGGTGGACCAACGCATCCTGCCGCAGGTCGAGAGTGGCGAGATGGAAGCCAAAGGTCCTCGCGCGCCATATCAGGCGCTGCGTCAGGAAGAGTCCGGCATGCTGGCCGCGATTGTTGCGCAGGCTGGTGGCGATTGCCTCGAGGTCGTCAACGAACTCGGCGGCGCTGCCGTACCCCCCTTGCTGTTCGTCCAAGGTGGCTTTCAGTCGTGCGCGCAGCAGCCTGGCCAGGATGCGGTATGGCATGTTGCGGTGGCGTTCCGGAATGCTGGCCGTGACATCCGGGAACATCTCCCCATAGAGCGCACAGAGGTCCATCACACGCGGATCGATACCGACTCGACTGGGGCACTGGGTGAGGATCTCTGCGAGCCTGACCAATTCGCTACGGTAGCGTGCCAGGATGGCGTCCCGCTGAGCCGCAAGAGTCGCGCTGATGGTGGCTGCGGAGACATTGGGGTTGCCGTCCATGTCGCCACCGACCCAGGAACCGAAGCGGATCAGGACAGGGATCCGCAGTCCCGTCGCGAGTTCGCCGAAGACGGAATCGAGAGCGCGCTTAAGATTCTCATAGAAGACCGGCACGACCCTGTAGATCACGTCCGTCAGGAAAAACAGGACATGCTCGAATTCGTCACTGACGGTCATCCGCTGACCCGGGTGTTCCTCGGTCTGCCAGATCGAGGTGAGTTCTTCCCGGACCCGACCCCACGCGGTCGCGTTCTCGTCAGGTGTGAGTGAAGGGTCCATCAGTTCGACCAGACGGCGAGCGATGCGCTGTTGTTTCCTGAGGATTGTCCGGCGGGTCGGCTCTGTGGGATGCGCCGTAAATACCGGCTCGACCCGGATGCCGTCCAGGACTCGCTGCAGATCGTCGCGGCTGTGGACGCTTGCTGCGATGCTCGCCAGGGCGTCCTCAAGGCTACCCGGTTGCGGACCATCCGACTGTCTCAGCCAGTCCCGTCTGCGTCGCACCCTGTGGACCCGTTCCGCGAGATTGACAGCCTGGAAGTAGGTCGAGAACGCCCTTACGAGCTCGGCTTCATGGTCCGGAGCCACATCGCATGGAATCTCGGTAATGCTGGCTCCATCACGCTCGCGACTGAGGATAGCCGCCTTGCGGACGGTCTCCACCATGTCGAACACGCGAGCACAGGACTGTTCGAGTATCAGCTCTCCGACCAGGGCGCCAAGGCGCCCGACGTCTTGCCGCAAGGCGTCATCCTTGGGTTCGAACGTAAGAGACTCTCTCGACATGTTCATGAATCCGGCCAGATCAAACGACTTCGGGAGGCGATAGACGGCAAGGCACTCATGATCCGGATAGTTGTCGCCGGGCGCAACGTATCAGCGGCAATGGACAGGAAACGGGCACTTTCAGCAGGAGGAGAGCCACACTAGCCTTGTCGTCCGGGCCACAGGGATGTCGGGCCCGCCCGGGCACCGGGGCTGCCACGGAGGGCAGTCGGTGTCCGGGCACCTTGAGCATCTGTGCGGCAAGAGAGGCGGAAATGCTATAGCATTTTGATCCGCAGCCGGCGTCATGGGCCGGTGCGAGTTCCGGATCAGCTCGAGGAGACGCCTTGCCTACTGTCCTCCCCGACGCCCACGGCATCGCGGTGCTGGGGCTGACGATCGTAGCCCTGATACTTTTTTCCCGGGACCGCATTCCCATGGAGACTTCGTGTCTCGTGATCCTGTCTCTGCTGGTGCTGGGATTCCAGCTATTCCCTTATCGGTTCGATGGAAGGCTTATTCAGTCGGCCGAGTTCTTCAGCGGATTCGGCCACTCTGCGCTGGTGACCATCGTCTCGCTGATGATCATCGGCAAGGGTCTCGAGACGACCGGCGCACTGCAGCCTCTGGCGGCCATCGTGGCCAAAGCCTGGGCAGCTCGTCCCAAGCTGGCCTTGCTGGGGACATTGATCTGCTGCGCGGTCCTCAGCGCATTCCTGAACAACACGCCTATCGTTATTCTGTTGCTGCCGATTCTGATCACTGTCTCGCTGCGCAACCGCTTGTCTTCTTCGGCCATGTTGATGCCCATGGGTCTTGCGACCCTGGTCGGAGGCATGGGGACGGCGATCGGTACGTCGACCAATCTGCTGGTGGTCGCCATCGCCGCGGACATGGGTATGCGCAGGTTCGATATGTTCGATTTCACTCTTCCGGCGGTCATTGTCGGATCGATCGGACTGTTGTTCCTGTGGCTGGTCGCGCCCCGACTGCTGCCTGAGCGCGAACCACCGATGGCCGACACCTCGCCGCGTATCTTCAAGGCGATGTTCTTCGTGAACACGGACAGCTTCGCGTTCGGGAAGTCGCTGGCGGAGGTCCGCGAACGGACCGGCAAGCGGATGACGATCAACCGGATCCAGCGCGCGGACGGGCTCTTCGTCGCCAAATTGCCGTCGCTGATATTTCAAGAGGGAGACCGCATGCTGGTAGCGGATACCCGGGAGAACCTCAAGGAATTCGAACGCCTTCTCGGCGTGACGATGCACGATGCTGCCGGGGCGGAAGCAGCTGAAGGCGATTTCCTGCCTTCCGCCGGCGCCGATCAACAGCTCGCCGAGGTGGTCGTCACGACGGGTTCTCCATTGCATCAAAGGACATTGAACGCAACACAATTCCGTGCCCGCTACCGACTGCTGCCCATGGCGATCCACAGGGCACGGACCGCACCCGGAGAGATCTCGGGGGACTTCGAGGATGTGCTGCTGAGAGCAGGCGACGTCATCCTGGTCCAGGGACCGCGAAGCAACATCGCCGATCTGAAGAGAAGCGGCAACATGCTTGTGCTCGACGGCACCATGGATCTGCCGCACACCACTCGGGCGCCTCTGGCACTGGGGATCATGGCGGTCGTCGTGATCCTCGCCGGCGCCGGCATCCTGCCTATCTTTGCCGGAGCTGTCATCGGTGCCACGGTCATGCTGATCTCGCAGTGTCTCAAGTGGCGGGACGCGCTGTCGGCCATCAGTCCTTCCGTGGTGATGATTATCGTTACGAGTCTCGCGCTGGGACAGGCGATCATCAGCACCGGACTGGATACATTCGTAGCCTCGTTGTTCGTCAAGGCGACCGGCAGCCTGTCGCCGACATTCATCGTCAGCGCCTTGATCGTGACCTTCGCGGTGGTCACGAATATCGTGTCCAACAACGCCGCGGCGGTCATCGGAACACCAATCGCGATCAGCATCGCCCAGCAGGCCGGCCTGCCGCCGGAGCCGTTGGTCCTGGCCGTACTGTTTGGTGCCAACATGAGTTACTCCACGCCGATGGGCTACCAGACAAATCTGCTGATCATGAGTGCCGGTGGTTACCGTTTCTCAGACTTCATGCGGGTCGGCATCCCGCTCACCTTCCTCATGTGGATCGGGTTCACTTTCGTCCTGTCGGCCCTGTACGATCTCTGAGAGATGCGGCCCGCGGATCGCTGGTGGGCCATGAGCTGCCATAGCTGATCTTCGTCAGCACAGGCGCGTGGGGAGTGATCGTGATCGCAGCGGCCAGTGGGTAGGCCGGCGAAGACCATACCTATCCTCTTAGCCTGCGTCTGCTGCACAATCGGGCTTGACGCGATGCGGCACGTGGATACACTGGTCGGGATGTCAAAGATCGCCGACAAACTCCACTGGCACTGGTGGCCTGTCGCCCCGGAGCGGGTGCGGGCGCTCGGTTGATCCTCTGAATTAGCTGACCGCACGAACCCATCTCCGCAGCCTCAAGGGGATGGGTTTTTCGATGAACCTCCCCCCGGACCGCGGATCAAGAGGGAGGAATTGATGGAGCCGCCATTCGACATAGCTGCCGATCTGGATACCCCGGTATCGGCCTACCTGAAGCTCGCGTCGTTCCAACCACGTTTTCTCCTTGAAAGCGTAGAGGGCGGTGAGCGCCTGGCGCGATATTCGTTCCTCGGCTTCGGAGATGCCGTCGAGATCAGGCTGGACGCCGCCGGATTCCATATTGGCTCCCAGACTCACCCCAGGCCCGACAGCACGGCCGAGCTGCTCGCCTACATGCGCGCGGCATTGGCGGCCACGCCCGAGCTGACGCCGGCCCTGGATGAACTGCCCTTCCAGGGCGGGATGGTGGGGGCGGCGGCCTATGACATCGTCCGCCACTTCGAGCGGCTTCCCGGACCGCCGACTCCGGCCGGAGAGCAAGCAGAGGCTGTCTGGCTTGCTCCCTCCAGCGTATTGGTCTTCGACCACCTCACGAGACGCGCAGCGCTGCTGCATGCCGGCTCCGAGGCTGAGAGGCGAGCCGTCCGGGATGACGTCGTGCGTGCTCTGCAGGCCGGCATCCCGGCCAGGCGGCATGGACGCTTCGCCGCGCCGGATGCCAGCATGAGCGGCGAGACTTTCATGGACGCAGTCGAGGCCGCGAAGCGACACATACGTGTCGGCGACGTGTACCAACTCGTCCTTTCCATCTGTTTTTCCGGCGAATGCAGCCTGCATCCCTTCGAGGCATACCGGGCCCTGCGCCTGCTGAATCCGTCACCCTACATGTACTTCCTGGAATTCGGCGACACGGCCATCGCCGGTTCGTCACCGGAGGCCCTGGTGCGATTGAACGGCCGTTCCGCCGCGCTCCGGCCCATCGCCGGCACCCGGCCGCGTGGTGCAAACACAGAGCAGGACCGCGAGTACGAACGCGAGTTGCTTGCAGACCCCAAAGAAGCGGCAGAACACGTGATGCTGGTGGATCTGGCCCGCAACGATCTCGGCCGTGTTGGCGTGCCGGGGACCATACGCGTGCAGCCGAGCCGTGCAATAGAACGTTACAGTCACGTGATGCACCTGGTCAGTGGGGTCGTGGGGGAGATCGAGGCCGGGCTGGACGCCTTTGATCTTTTTGCCGCGACTTTTCCCGCCGGCACCCTGGTCGGTGCGCCCAAGGTAAAGGCGATGGAGCTGATCGATGCCTACGAGCCGCGCCGGAGAGGCTTCTATGCGGGGACGGTAGGTTATTTCGACCGTGCCGGCGGTATGGATCAGGCCATCGCCATCCGTACGCTGGTGTTCGAGGGTCAGCGCTACAGCTATCAGGCCGGCGCCGGCATCGTAGCCGACAGCGTGCCCGCGAACGAGTACGCAGAGGTGATGGCGAAGAGCGCCATACTGAAGAAGGCGCTGGAGATTGCGAGGGACGGGCTATGAGACAGCGGATCCTCCTGATAGATAACTACGACTCCTTCAGTTTCAATCTCGTGCAGGCTTTCCGAGAGCTGGGGGCGGAGGTCCTGGTCCACCGCAATGACCAGATCGGCGTCGACCAGGCGGTGGAATTGCGGCCGACTCACCTGATCGTCTCTCCCGGGCCGGGTAACCCGTCGGAGGCGGGAGATTCCGTCGCCATGATCCAGATGTTCACGGGGCGTGTCCCGATCCTCGGTGTCTGTCTCGGCCACCAATGCATAGTCGCTGCGTTCGGCGGTGCTATCGTCCCCGCCCGCGAACTGATGCATGGCAAGACGTCGGAGGTCAGGCACGACGATCGCGGCATTTTCGCCGGTCTGCCGCAGCCGATGCTGGTGGGGCGCTATCACTCGCTGGCAGCCAGGGAGGATGGTCTTCCGGGTGACCTGGAGATCACGGCCCGTACGCCCGACGGAGAGATCATGGGAATCCGCCACAGGCAGTTGATGATCGAGGGCGTGCAGTTCCATCCCGAGAGTGTCCTCACGCCGGACGGGCCTGAGTTGATGAAGAACTTTCTCGATCGCGGGGAACTGACAGTCAGGGGGGATAAAGTCGATGCCGTCAGAGCTTAGCCCGATACTGGAGCAACTCCTCCTCGGCCAGGATATCGGCGAAGCCGGTGCCGCCCGAACTCTGGTTGCACTGACGCAGCCGGATTGTCCGCCGGCCCTGGCCGGCGCGTTGCTCGCCGCCTTGCGCTCGAAAGGGGAAACCGCGGACGAGATCCGCGGCATGGCGGGCGCCATGCGCTCGCTGGCAAGATGCCCTGAATTGCCGGTGATCGAAGGGCTGACCGATGTCGTCGGCACCGGCGGGGACGGGTCAGGCAGCCTCAACCTGTCCACCGGAACCGCCCTCCTTGCCGCGGCCTGCGGCGTGCCGATCATCAAGCACGGCAATCGATCGATTTCCAGCAAGAGCGGTAGCGCCGACGTGCTCGAAGCGCTGGGTATGCCGTTACCCCTCGATGAGCACCAGGCAGCGAATTATCTGCAGCGGTGCGGATTCTCGTTCCTGTTCGCGCCCTATTACCATCCGGCGATGAAGTCGGTGGCGCCGGTTCGCTCGTCGATGGGGGTGCGCACTGTCTTCAATATCCTCGGCCCACTGACTAACCCCGCGGCGCCCCCCTATCACCTGATCGGCGCGTTCAGCGCCGAAATGGCCGAACTGATGGCGCAATCGCTGTCAGGTACTGATCTGACCAGGGCCTTCGTGGTCCACGGGGATCCCGGATGGGACGAAGCTACGCCGGTCGGCCCCTTCCTGCTGTTTGACGTGACCCCCGGACAGGTGACCCGGACCGTGCGGGATCCGGCTGAATGGGGGTTGCCGCGCTGTTCTCCGGAGGATCTCGCGGGTGGCGACGCGACCGGCAACGCGGCTCGGATCAGGGCCGTCTTCCAGGGCGAGGAACACGGACCTCACCGGGATGCACTCGTATTGGGCGCCGCTCTCGTGCTGGAGCTAACAGGTCGCTCACCCGGCCCCCCGGAGTCCGCCGAAACAGTCGCGGCGACACTTGATGAAGGGGCCGCCGCCCGTCTGCTAGGCGAGCTTCCAGGGGACGGCCGGAATGAGGTCTGACGGGCTTGAGTGAATCGACGGAATTTCTCGCGGCGATGGCAGCGGCCTCAGCGCGGCGAGCCAGGAGCCTGCAACAGGACCCGGAGTCCGCAGATCTCGCGGCGGCGGTCTCAGGCATGCCTCCCCCGCCCCGCCTTGCGTTGAGCCCGACGGGTTTTGACCTGATCGCCGAGATCAAGATGACCTCACCCTCCGCAGGGGTACTCTCGGCCGACTGTGATGCCATCGAGGCGCGGGCCGGCGTCTACGCCCGGGCGGGTGCGGCGGCGGTGTCCGTTCTGACAGAGCCCAGTCGTTTCGGTGGCAGCCTGTCCCATCTGCGTCGGGCCGCAGCCGTTCTTGACCCTCTCGGAATCCCGGCCATGGCCAAGGATTTCATTGTCGACCCAATACAGATCTACGCAGCCCGCGCCGCCGGCGCCGGCGGCATCCTGCTCATCGTCCGGATTCTGGAGGATGATGTGCTGGCAGACCTGCTCGCCCTTGCCGGCCGGCTGGGGATGTTCACGCTGCTGGAGGCGTTCGACGAAAACGATCTCGATCGGGCTGGCGCGGTCCTGGAAGACCAGGCCCCCGTTGACCAGTTATTGCTGGGTCTGAACTGCCGGGACCTGCAAACACTGGAGATCGAACCCGCCCGTTTCTCGGCTCTGGCCCATCGCTTCCCGAGCGGCTACCCGAAGGTGGCGGAGAGCGGCATGGCCGCGGCGGAGGATGTTCGCAGCGCAGCGCAACTTGGCTACGGACTCTCGCTGGTAGGAACGGCTCTGATGCGCTGCGAGGATCCATCAGGGCTGCTTCGGGACATGCTCGCCGCCGGTCGTGGCGCTGCCGGAGAGATGGCATGAGGACGCAGATAAAAATCTGCGGGCTGTCTTCCTTCGAAATGCTGGACGCAGCGATCGACGCGGGAGCGGACGCGGTCGGGTTCGTGTTCGCGGAGTCACCGCGGCGGGTAACGCCCGATGCCGCCGCCCGCATGGCCGAATCGCTGCCGGAAAGCATCATCAGCGTCGCCGTAATGCGGCACCCGGATCGCCATGAGGTAGAGGATATCGTCAGGGTGCTGGATCCGGTGTTCTTGCAGACTGATGTCGAGGACTTTGATCGTATCGAGCTCGTCGGGCCCTGCCGGCCATTGCCGGTCTTCCGGGCAGGCCGTCCGGTACCCGAGAAGCTTCCACGACTACTGCTGTTCGAGGGGCCCGTCAGCGGCAGCGGGGAGGTGGCGGACTGGTCCCAGGCCCGTAAGCTGGCCGCGAAGACGCGGGTGATCCTCGCCGGTGGTCTGCACCCCGGGAATGTTGCCGAGGCGATCAGGACCGTCAGGCCATACGGGGTCGATGTCAGTTCAGGTGTGGAACTGTCCCGGGGCAAGAAGGATCCGGGGCTGATCAGAGAATTTGTAGAGGCCGTTCGCGATGCCGATCGACAGAAGGATTTCATTGGAGATGTCTCATGAACCCTGATGCAGACCAGACAGCTGAAAACGAGGACTTGCTCGCGGCACTGCTTGACGGCCGTCTTCCTGACGAGCGCGGACGATTCGGGCCGTTCGGTGGCCGCTATGTCCCCGAGACGCTCGTACCGGCCCTTGACCGATTGCAGGCGGGAATCGACCAGCATCTGCATGAGCCGGGCTTTCAGGACTGTCTTGCGGCGGAACTACGTGACTGGGCGGGAAGACCGACGTCGCTCACGCCCGCCCCCGCGCTCGGCAGGGAATGGGGCGCGGAAGTGTGGCTAAAGCGCGAGGATCTGGCCCACACAGGCGCTCACAAGATCAACAATGCGCTCGGCCAGGCTCTTCTCGCCAAGATGCTTGGCGCCCGCCGGATTGTCGCCGAGACCGGCGCGGGTCAGCACGGTGTGGCGTCTGCGGCCGCCTGTGCCAGGGTGGGCCTGCCGTGCGTCGTCTATATGGGCTCCATCGACTGCGAGCGTCAGGCGCCCAATGTTGACAGGATGAAGCGACTCGGTGCCGAAGTCATCCCGGTTACTTCGGGTGACCGCACACTGCGGGCGGCCATTGACGAGGCGTTGCGCGACTGGGTGTCGGATCCTGTCGAAACATATTATCTGCTGGGATCCGCGGTCGGGCCCCACCCCTACCCCTACCTCGTGCGTGAGTTGCAGGCAGTGATCGGGCGGGAGTCCAGGTCGCAGATCCTGGAGCACTGCGGGAAGCTGCCGGACGCGGTCATAGCCTGTGTGGGCGGTGGCTCCAACGCCATCGGCCTGTTCCACGGGTTTCTGGCTGACCAAGACGTCTCTCTCCTGGGCATCGAAGCCGGTGGTCGCGGCGGCGGCCTGGGCGACAATTCTGCAACCTTGAGCCACGGACGCCCCGGTGTGCTCCACGGCAGCTATTCGATCCTGCTGCACGACGAGCATGGACAGGTCCAGGAGACGCACTCGATCTCGGCAGGCCTCGACTACCCTGGCGTGGGGCCCGAGCATTCACTATTGGCATCCATCGGAAGAGTCGAGTACCAGACCGCGTCAGACGATGAGGCCCTGGATGCGCTGGACCAGTGCGCTTCTCTCGAAGGTATTCTGCCGGCGCTGGAGACCGCTCACGCTTTCGCGGGCGCGCGCCGCTGGGCTGGCAAGAATCGCGGAAAGACCGTGATCATCGGGCTATCCGGCCGTGGCGACAAGGACATGCCCACGCTCAGCCAATATCCTCCAAAAAAGGCTTCGAGATGAACGGCAGTCAGCGCATCGAGCAGGCGATCCGCCAGTCTGGCGAAGCGGGACGAACCGCTCTCGTGTCCTATATCACGGCCGGTTATCCCGCGATGGCTTCGTTCCGGTCGGACCTGGCGAAAGTCGCCTCGGTGTCGGACGTGGTCGAGGTCGGTGTCCCGTTTACCGACCCGATGGCGGACGGCGTCACGATCCAGAGGGCCTCCCACGCCGCTCTGGAGGCCGGCGTGACGCTACAGTGGATCCTCGATGAGATCGGCGCCATGGATCCGGCGCCATCGGCGCCGGTGGTCCTGATGAGCTATCTGAACCCATTGCTGGCGATGGGATTCGGGAAACTCGCCGGACAGGCGCGTGCCGCGGGCGTGGCCGGGTTTATCGTTCCCGACCTGCCGCTGGACGAAAGCGGGGAACTGGACCAGAAGCTCGCTGGCGAGGGTCTGGCTCTGGTGCAGCTGGTCTCCCCCGTGACAACCGCCGCAAGGTTGGCGGCGGCAGGCCGGGCAAGCCGGGGGTTCCTGTATGCGGTCACCGTAACTGGCATCACCGGAGGCGACGCCGGAGGTGGCGGCAACCTGTCCGCGTATCTGCACAGGGTGGCGTCCAGTTCGCAGGTCCCGGTCTGCGCCGGTTTCGGCGTCCGGAGCGCCGACCAGGTCAGCGAGATCGGCCGGCATGTGCCGGGAGTCGTGGTCGGCTCGGCCCTCGTGGAGGCCCTCGAAAGAGGTGATGATCCGGCCGCATTCCTGACTGCACTTCGACCTGACGCCTGAGCCCCAAGTGTTGTAAGTTGGTGGATATAGTCGGCCTGCCATCATCGCCAAGGGGCGGTGCGGCCGGGCTGGTTGGGACCCAAGGACAACTCTCGGGGAGGAGAAGATGGGGATGATGCAAGAGTTCAAGTCTTTCGCTATGCGCGGCAACGTGGTCGACATGGCGGTCGGCATAATCATCGGAGGAGCCTTCGGGAAGATCGTGTCCTCGTTCGTAAAGGACGTCATCATGCCGCCGATCGGCATGCTTATCGGTGGCGTCGATTTCGGCGATCTGGCAATCACGCTGAAAGAGGCCGTCGGCGAGACGCCGGCGGTGTTGATCAGTTACGGGGCGTTCATCCAGACACTACTGGACTTCGTCATCATAGCCTTCGCTATCTTCATGGTGATAAGAGCCATGAATTCGCTGAAAAAGAAGGAAGAAGAGAAACCTGCGGCACCGCCAGCGCCCTCCAAGGAAGAGGTGCTGTTGACCGAGATCCGGGATCTCCTCAAGCAGCGGGACTGACGCCTGACCGGTCCTGAGTCGCGTCGGCGTGATCAGGGAGTGCGTCACGCCGGCGCCAGACCGATTCAGGGGGGTAAGCCCGGGACCAGCGTACCTGTACCGGATGCCAGACATTCAGATCAATCGGGCCGTCGCGGCGGACATAGAACGCATCGCTCCGCTGTTCGACGCCTATCGGCGTTTCTACGGCCGAAGATCTGATCTGGACGCCGCCCGGGCATTCCTGCATAGCCGGCAGGAGAGAGGGGAGTCCACGATCTATCTGGCCGAGATGGACGGGCGCCCGGCAGGATTTGTACAGCTTTATCCCAGCTTCGATTCGGTCGATGCGCGCCCGGTCTGGATACTCCATGATCTGTTCGTCGATCCCGAGTGTCGGGGTCGCGGCATCGGACGACTACTGATGAGCGCTGCGCGGCACCTTGCCGAGGACAGCGGCGCAGCCGGATTGAGCCTGGCGACCGCCACGGACAATCACGTCGCGCAGAGGCTGTACGAGTCGCTCGGTTATCGTCGGGACAGCCGTTTCTATCACTACTTTCTCGCTATCAGCGACACGACCGGGCAGGACAAGGACTGAGGGCATCCTGATCGCCCTCCCTGGATCGGCGATGCACCGGTAGCGGGCGGCTCAGCCTGGATAGTCTCGCTGTTACCGGGCGCTCGGGGGTCGGGATTGCGGTAACAATTCGCTGGCAGACCTTCTATTTCACCGTTGTCACTTCTATATATCTGTTATGGGACGGACGTTTCGTCGGACGGAGCCGGGTTTCGGTGTCCGGCGACAGGAGAACGGCAATGACAGAGCATCACGAGAAGATCGAGCATGTGCTGGACAGATTGAGGACGGAGCGGGACGAGTTACGCGTCAGGGCCCACCTGGCAAGGGCGGAGGCGCGGGAAGAGTGGGACAAGCTGGAGCACAAATGGGGTGATCTGGAGTCGAGGGCGGCAGCGGCCGGCAAGGAGGCGAAAGAGGCATCCGGGGATGTCAGGTCGGCCTTCGACACGCTGGCCGCCGAGATCGCCGAGGCCTATCGCCGCATTCGTCGGCAGCTGCACTGACTCGATCCCGATGCCGCATGGTTATACTAGATAGATGTCGTTAATGGCCGCTGGCAAGGAGTAGACACAATGAGTATCCCGATTCGCTTCCCGATCGGCTTGCTGATTGCGTTCAGCTTGTGCGCCTGTGGCAGGTCCGAGCCACCTGCGACCAGCTTCAGCGGGGAGGTAATGCCGATCCTGCAGAGTCGCTGTGGCGAGTGCCATGCGCCTGGCCAGCCCGGATACGAGGCGAGCGGTCTCAGTTTCGCGGACTACGACAGCATCATGGCCGGCACCCGATTCGGTCCCGTGGTGGTGGCAGGCGACAGCTTCGGCAGCACGCTGGTCGTGCTCGTCGAGGGACGGGCGGATCCGGCGATCGCCATGCCGCACGGTGACAAAGACCGGCTGTTGGCGAGCGAGGTTACAACGCTGCGTGCCTGGATAGACCAGGGCGCCCGGAACAACTGAAAATTGCTGTAGACGCCGTGCCAGAACCGCCCCGGGGCAGGGTCAGAGACCGGCGCGGGTCGCCGATAGGCAGCCGGCCTAGCGGTGCGGGCGAAACATCAAGAGCAGGCCGCCCGTACCGATCAGCCAGCCCATCCAGGCAGGGGAAGCTTCCAGGCCTACCAGCACTGCTGCGGCGATCAGCATGGCGGCACCCGCTAGACCAGCCTGGCGTCGACGGGCGATGTCCAGGTTTTCCCGACGCATCCGGTCGATTCCGGGTGCCGAGATCCTGATCTCGAGTTCACCCTCCGACGCACGCTGCAGCAGCGCATGCACTACCTGCGGGAATTCCTGCAGGGTTTCCCCAACCTCGGGAAGCTGTTCCCGCAGCCGGCTGATGACCGCCCTGCCGCTGACCCGATCGTTCATCCACTGCTCGAGGATGGGTTGGGCCGTCTGCCACAGATCCAGCCCGGGATAGAGTTCCCGACCGAGCCCTTCGATGTTCAACAGCGTCTTCTGCAACAGTATGAGCTGGGGCTGGATCTCCATGCCAAACCGCCGGGCGACGGTAAACAGCCTGACCAGAAACTGGCCGAAGGAGATCTCGCTCAACGGGCGATTGAAGATGGGCTCGCAGACGGTACGGAAAGCGGACTCCAGTTCATCCAGCCGGGTCTCCCGTGGCACCCAGCCCGAATTAATGTGCAGCCTGGCTACCCGTTGGTAGTCTCGCTTGAAGAACGCCAGGAAGTTCTCGGCGAGATACTGCTGGTCTCTCGGGTCCAGGCTGCCCACAATGCCGAAATCCACGGCGATGTAGCGAGGATCGGCGGGGTCGCCGACATCGACGAAGATATTGCCCGGGTGCATATCGGCGTGGAAGAAGTTGTGTTTGAAGACCTGGGTGAAAAAGATCTCCACACCGCGCCCCGCCAGGAGCGCCATGTCTACGCCCTTGCGGTTGAGTTCGGCCGTATCTCCTATGGGAACTCCGTGGATCCTCTCTGTGACCAGGACGCCCGGGCGGCAGTAGTCCCAATACACGGCCGGGATATACAACAGGGGTGATGATTCGAAGTTCTTGCGTAGTTGCGATGCCGCGGCGGCCTCGCGCATCAGGTCCAGCTCATCGAGGATTACCTTCTCGTATTCCGACACGACCTCGATCGGACGAAGACGACGCGCCTCGGCCCAGGTCCTGACCACGACCCGGGCGATACCGAACATCAGGTCCAGATCTCTGCGTATCTGCGCAGCGACTCCGGGTCTCAATACTTTGACGACGACTTCCTCGCCTCCGGCAAGCTGCGCACCGTGTACCTGGGCGATAGAGGCCGCGGCCAGCGGTTCATCATCGAATCGCTGGAAGACGGATTCCAGGCGGTCCCGGTAGATGGTCTCCAGCTTTTCCCTTGCTTCGGTCGAAGAGAACGGTGGGACCTCGTCCTGAAGACGCGCCAGTTCATCAGCGACATCGCGGGGCAGCAAGTCCCTGCGGGTAGACAGGGTCTGCCCGAACTTGACGAAAATTGGCCCGAGTTCTTGCAATGCCTCCCGGACCCGACGACCGCGCGTGTGTCCAGGGACCCCCGAACGGGAACCGACCAGAAGCAGGACGCGAAGCGCACGCGTAGTGCGCCGCATCCGTTTATCGTCCGAAAATTCATCCAGGCCATGCCGCAGCAATACCCGGATGATGTGGACCATGCGGAATATCTGCCGTGGGCCGATCATCCATCGTCTCCGCGATGCTCGCGTTCTGCCCTCGCGAGGCGGGCAACAAACCGCTCCACCTCATTGCGCAGCCGATCCACGTCGTCGAGGAACTCCTCGACTTCGAATCGCGACGGCAGATGCCGGCTCTCCTCCGAGAGATACTCGCCGGCATCCCGTGCCAGTACCTCCGCCACGTTCCTTCCCCAGTCGGCGAGGGTCCGAACGAGATTGCCTGCCTGGTGTGCCGCAACGTCACCCACCAGCGCAGAGAGGTCCTCTTCCCAGTCCGGTTTCGCCAGATCCAGCAAGCGCTGAAAGTCCTGTGCTACGACCGGGTCACCGGAGATCTCTGCACTGCCCGAGGCCAATACCTGCGCTGAGCCACCAAGACCTGCCCTCAATAGCGTCAACGGCAATCCGCGGATGACGCAATCCGCCTCCGCGGGGGCGCCAATCTCCAGGCTCAGGCCCTGGTCGCGAGCGTGCAACATGATGGATCCGGGTAAGCCCGTCAGGTCGAGCCGCAGGCTGCGCCCACGCAGATCCTGCCGGAGCTTGCGGGCCTCGACGGAGGCATCGATGCCCCTGTTCAGGAGGTTTTCGAGGGGATTCAGCAGCGGTGTGCGCATGACCGGGCCGGTGGCTCAGAGGCGATATCCGAAATGCAGGGCCACGATGCCACCGGTGAGATTGTGATAACCGGTGTTCTCGAAACCGGCTTCGATCATCATCTCCTCGAGGGCATCCTGGTCGGGGTGCATGCGGATAGACTCCGCCAGATATCGGTAGCTGTCAGCATCGCCGGCGATAGCACGGCCAAGCATCGGTAGTAATTTGAAAGAGTAGAGGTCATAGACCGGTGTCAGTCCGGGAACGACCGGTTTCGAGAACTCCAGGATCAACACCTGGCCCCCGGGCCTGAGGATTTCGCGCATAGATCTCAGGGCAGCCAGCTTGTCAGTCACGTTGCGCAGTCCGAAGCCGATAGTGACGCAGTCGAACTGGGCCGGCGGGAACGGCAGATGCTCGGCGTCGCCGACGCAGAAAGACACATTGCCGGCCTTGCCCGCGTCGATGAGCCGGTCACGCCCTCGCGCCAACATCGAATGATTTATGTCGCTCAATACGACCCGGCCGGACGGGCCTACCTTGCGCGCCATCCCCAGCGCCAGGTCGCCGGTGCCGCCGGCTACGTCCAGGCCGGAGTCGCCTTCGCTCAGGCGGGCCCTGGCCAGTGCGAATCTTTTCCAGGCCCGGTGGATGCCCAGGGACATGAGATCGTTCATCAGATCGTAGCGACCGGATACGGAGTCGAAGACGTCCCGGACCCGGTCAGCCTTCTCTTCCCACGGCACCTCTTCGAAACCGAAATCGGTCGATCGCTGGGAGCGGCTCACGAGTGCGTGCTCACTGCGGGCGTCTCCTTGCGCTGGTACCCGGCCTCATCCAGGCGCCCCAGGTAGTCCTGCCACTTCTGATCCTGTTCATCCCCGAGTTCGTAGAGGTACTCCCAGGTATAAAGGCCCGAGTCATGGCCATCATCGAATCGCAAGCGAACTGCGTATCTGCCGACCGGTTCCACTGCGGCGATCCCGACCTTTTCTTTGCCCACCAGCAGTATCTCCTGACCCGGACCATGGCCGCGGACCTCGGCAGACGGCGAATAGACCCGCAGGTACTCGCATGGCAGCTCGAATCGCCTCCCGTCGCCATACGTGAGTTCCAGCACCCTGGATTTGCGGTGAAGTCGGAGCTCTGTGGGTACGGGGGCCGTGCTCATGGCTGACACTCGACTGTCTGCGCCGGGCGGCGCGGGATGAATATTCTAACGCGGCGAACGACCGGACGGCTTCAGAGAATATATCGGGTGAGGTCCTCATCCTGGATCAACTCGCCCAGGTGCGCTTCAACGTAGCCTGCATCGACCCCGATGTCGTGACCGTCCCTGTCCGACGCCTCGAACGAAACCGTTTCCAGGAGCCGTTCCAGCACCGTGTGGAGCCGCCGTGCGCCGATGTTCTCGGAGCGCTCATTGACCTGGAATGCGATTTCGGCGACCCGCCGGACGCCGCTGTCGGAGAACTCCAGTGCAACGCCTTCCGTCTGCATCAGCGCAGCGTATTGCTCTGTCAGGCTGCAGTCGGGTTCCTGCAGGATTCGTACGAAGTCTTCCGTGGTAAGCGCAGCCAGCTCGACCCGGATCGGAAATCGGCCCTGGAGTTCCGGGATGAGATCCGATGGCTTGGACAGGTGGAAGGCTCCGGAAGCGATGAACAGGATGTGATCCGTGCGGACCATGCCGTACTTGGTGTTCACGGTGCAGCCCTCGACGAGCGGAAGGAGGTCTCTCTGGACGCCTTCGCGAGAAACGTCTGCGCCGTGGGACTCGGCGCGACGTGCCACCTTGTCCAGTTCGTCTACGAAAACGATACCGTTCTGCTCGACGTTCTCGACAGCCTTCAGCTTGAGCTCTTCCTCGTTGATCATCTTCGCCGCCTCTTCATCCACGAGGATGCGATAGGCGGCCTTGATCTTCAGCTTTCGCGAGCGGGTCTTGCCACCGCCGAGATTCTGGAACAGCCCCTGAAGCTGGCTTGTCATCTCTTCCATGCCGGGTGGCGCCATGATCTCCACGCCCATGGGAACCGCCCGCGTCTGGATCTCGATCTCGCGATCATCGAGCTGGCCTTCGCGCAGCATCTTGCGGAACTTCTGCCGGGTGTCGGCCGACTGCCCTTCGGATGTGTCGGCATCCCATCCGGCGCGGTCGGCGGAGCCCGGGAGCAAGGAGTCCAGGATCCGCTCCTCCGCTGCATCCTGGGCGCGATCACGCATCTTCTCCATCGCTTCTTCGCGCGTCATCTTCACGGCTTCATCAACCAGATCGCGGACGATACTGTCTACTTCGCGCCCCACATATCCCACCTCGGTGAATTTGGTGGCCTCCACCTTGATAAATGGCGCTCTTGCCAGCCTGGCCAGACGTCGCGCGATCTCGGTCTTGCCGACCCCGGTCGGGCCGATCATCAGGATATTCTTCGGCGTAATCTCGCTCCGGAGAGGATCGTCGACCTGCATTCGGCGCCACCGATTACGCAGTGCGATCGCAACGGCCCGCTTGGCGTCGTCCTGTCCGATGATGTGCTTGTCCAGTTCCTGGACGATCTCTCGGGGGGTCATCTGGCTCATCAGCAACGTTCCTGGTATTCAGTCAGTGTTCTGGTCAGCATCGAGCGTCTCGATCACCAGATTATTATTCGTATAAATGCAGACATCTGCAGCGATCTGCAGCGATCGCTCAACAATCGTGCGAGCATCCAGCTCGGTATTCTCCAGCAGGGCACGAGCGGCGGAGCGCGCATAAGGGCTACCGGAACCGATCGCCATCAGGTCATTCTCGGGCTCGATGACGTCGCCGTTGCCGGAGATGGTCAATGACTTCTGGTGGTCGGCCACGCACAGCAAGGCCTCGAGGCGGCGCAGTATGCGGTCTGATCGCCAATCCTTGGCAAGCTCTATAGCGGCACGAGTCAGATTACCGTACTGCTCGAGCTTGGCTTCGAATCGCTCGAAGAGCGTAAACGCGTCGGCCGTACCACCGGCAAACCCGGCCAGCACCTTGCCGTCGTAGAGACGCCTGACCTTGCGGGCGTTGCCTTTCATCACGGTGTCGCCGAGCGTGACCTGGCCATCCCCGCCGACCGCGACGATGCCGCCACGCCGGACCGACAAGATAGTGGTGCCTCGATACTGGTCCATGGCGAGTCCTCGGAATGTAGATCGGGTGGGGCCCCGAAGGGGCTGCGGGATCAGTCCGAATCCCGGTCTCGTTTTCGCGCCCTGGGGTGCGATTTGTCATAGATGCGGGCGAGGTGCTGAAAATCAAGGTGGGTATAGATCTGGGTCGTGCTGATGTCAGCATGGCCCAGCAACTCCTGGACGCCCCTTAGATCCCCGCTGGATTCGAGCAGATGGGTCGCGAAAGAATGCCGCAGCAGATGTGGATTGACCCCCGTGGCCATGCCGATCCGGCGCGACCACTCACGCAGACGGTTCTGCACGGCTCGCGCACTCAACGGCCCGCCTCGACGGCTCAGGAACAGGGCCTCATGGTCGTGGCCGGCCATCTCCGACCTGGCGCCCAGCCACGCGGTGATCGCGTGCCTTGCCTTGGCGCCGACTGGCAGTATCCGGGTCTTGTTGCCTTTCCCCGTCACCCGGACCGTGCCATCGGCGAGATCCAGGTCCGTCACACTGAGTGACGTGAGCTCGGCCAGTCGCAGACCCGACGAATAGAACAGCTCCATGATCGCCCGGTCCCGAACCGCGAGTGGGCCATCGCCGTCGATCTCCAGCAGGCGCGCGATCTGGTCAACGTCGAGCGTCTTCGGCAGGCGCTTTGGCTGCTTGGGGGACGGAACGTCAGTGGCCGGATTCGAGTCGACCAGGCCCTCCCGCAACAGGTAACGGAAGAACCCCCGCAGGGCCGACATCCGGCGTTGAATGCTGCGTGGCGCCAGTCCGCGACGGTGACACCAGGAGGCGAAGGCGCGGATATGGTAGCTATCGACCTCTCGCCAGTCCGCAAGCTCCTCGCTCTTCAGGAACCGGCAGAGCGCGTCGATATCCCGGCCATAGTTCCTCTCCGTATTGGGCGACATGCGGCGCTCAAAGCGGAGATAACGCAGGTATTCGTTTATCGCTTCCCGGTCGAGATCGGCCACAGCGATCCCGTCAGGTGCCCCGTGTCGCGAGTGCCTTGCCGACGAGTTCCCCGATGCGCTCGAGGAAATCAGTGCTCATGCCAGGGTGGAACCTGTCCGTGTCACGGCTGCCGATCGCCAGCATGCCGATATCCGCCCTGTCGCCAAGCGGGATCAATGCAATCGAGCCGATCTCCATCGCATGATCAGGGAAAAGGAACTCCAGCTGCGCGTCCCTGGCCCGGCCACAGCGGGGCTTGGCCTGCTCGATGAAGGTGGCGAACGACTTGAGTGCCTCGCTCTGGCGCTCAACCCGTCGCAGGAATCGTGTGTCCGACGCCTGGATGATGTCCGAAGCGTTGTGGAACAGAACCACTACGGTGTCGCTGGCGCCAAAGTCCTCCCGGAGCACGGCTTCAACGCATTCTATGACTGCCGCGGTGTCGTCAGAGCAGATCAGACTCATTGCCAGCCGATGCACCTTGTCGGACAGCTGATGATTGCTGTGCGCAGCCGAGATCAGATCTTTCAGTCGTCGTTCCATCTTGGTGTTCTTGTCACGCAAGACCGCCAATTGACGTTCCACCAGCGAAACTGCGCCCTGGCCCGACTCATGCGGCAACTGCAGGCCCGCAAGCAGCTCCGGATGTCTGGAGAAAAATTCCTGGTCCGATGTCAGGAAACGGACGATCTCGTCCTCGGTCAATTGTTCCTGCTCGGCGGCATTGGTCTGACGACTGCTCATAAGCTGATGATACCCTCGAATACTCGTTCCGCCGGACCTGTCATCCACAGATGATGGCCGGGCCCCTCCCAATCGATCCTAAGTGTGCCGCCGGGCAGTTCGACATCGACGCTGGCTGCGGTCTGTTGCCAGCGTCGTGCGACCGCCGCAGCGGCGCTGGCGCCCGTGCCACACGCCCGGGTCTCCCCACACCCGCGCTCGAACACACGCAGCAGGAGCCGATCCGGACTCGCTACCTGCATGAACCCGACATTCGTACGCCGCGGGAATGCCTCGTGCCGTTCGAGCTCGGAACCGACTCCTTCGACCGGAGCATGCGCCACGTCATCCACGGGTATTACAACATGAGGATTGCCCATGGACACCGCGCCGAAGCGTATCTCCCGCCCGGCCGCGCGCAGGACATATGACTCGGACGACGGGAAGCCGACAAACGGCAGGGCCTCGGGCCGGAAATCCGGTTCACCCATATCAACGGCAACGGCGCCGTCATCCATCACCCTGGCCCTGATCATTCCGGCAGGACTCTCCAGCACGAGATCGCGCCGCCGCCTGGCGCTGGTCTCATAGAACAGCCGGGCGACGCACCTCAAGCCGTTGCCGCACTGCTCGGCAGAACGACCATCGGCGTTATAGATGCCGAATCCGACGTCACCATCGGCGGACGGCGGATCCAGGATCAGGAGCTGATCAAAGCCGATACCGAGATTGCGATCCGCCATGCGCCGGATGTCTGCGCCGCGCGGCTCAAAGTTCTGCTGACGGCGATCGATGACGACGAAATCGTTGCCGAGACCATGCATCTTGACGAAGCGCACGCCTGATCGCGCGAGCGCCTCTACTGCGGTCATCGTCCGATCTCCGGGACGGGGTTGTTCGGCCCGGGCAGGGGTGGTGTTTGCAGCATCTCGTGGTTCTGAACTGATGGTACTTTCAACATGGACTGGCCGTGATTATAGTGGCGGCGGCAACTTCCAGACAGCGACCATGAAATACCGCGATCTCCGAGACTTTATCTCCCAGCTCGAGCAACGGGATGAACTGCGGCGCATACAGGTGCCCGTCGATCCGCGGCTGGAGATGACAGAGATCTGCGACCGCACCCTGCGAGCTGCGGGACCCGCACTCCTGTTCGAGAAGCCCAGCGGATTCGACATACCGGTGCTTGGCAATCTCTTCGGGACGCCGCGCCGCGTCGCGCTGGGCATGGGCCAGGAGAGCACAGAGGCGCTGAGAGAGATCGGCGAATTGCTGGCCTTCCTGAGACAGCCGGAGCCTCCCAAAGGGATGCGGGATGCCTGGGACAAGCTGCCTGTATTCCGCCAGATTCTGAACATGGCTCCGCGGATCGTCCGCAACGCGCCTTGCCAGAGCCATATTCTGGAAGGCCCGGATGTCGATCTGGGTGCGCTTCCGGTGCAGACCTGCTGGCCGGAGGATGCCGGCCCGCTGATCACCTGGGGTCTGGTCATCACCCGGGGCCCTGTCCGGCCGCGGCAGAATCTGGGTATCTACCGCCAACAGGTCATTGGCCGTAACCGCCTGATCATGCGTTGGCTGTCGCATCGGGGCGGAGCACTGGATTTTCGCGAATGGCAGCAAGCTCATCCGGGTGAGCCCTTCCCTATTGCCGTCGCTCTCGGCGCGGACCCGGCGACGATCCTGGGCGCCGTGACGCCGGTGCCGGACAACATTTCCGAATATGCGTTTGCCGGTCTGTTACGCGGATCGAAGACCGAGTTGATTAAATGCATCGGCAGTGATCTGCAGGTGCCGGCCTTTGCGGAGATCGTACTCGAGGGGCACATCGCTCCGGGAGACACCGCCCCAGAGGGCCCGTTCGGCGATCATACCGGGTACTACAACGAGGTCGAGTCATTCCCGGTGCTGACTGTCGATCGGATCACCTTGCGTGACCAGCCGATCTATCACAGTACCTATACGGGCCGGCCGCCTGACGAGCCGGCCATTCTCGGCGTCGCTCTCAACGAGGTATTCGTCCCCATCCTGAGACGCCAGTATCCTGAGATCGTCGATTTCTATCTTCCGCCCGAGGGCTGTTCCTACCGGATGGCCGTCGTCAGCATCCGCAAGCAGTACCCTGGCCACGCGCGCAGGGTCATGATGGGCGTCTGGTCTTTCCTGCGGCAATTCATGTACACAAAATTTGTCGTCGTCACAGATGACGACGTCGATGTACGCCGTTGGGAAGATGTCATCTGGGCACTGACCACCAGGATGGATCCCGCCCGCGACACCATGATCATCGAGAACACGCCGATCGACTATCTCGACTTCGCGTCGCCCGTGGCCGGGCTGGGCTCGAAGCTGGGGTTTGATGCAACCAACAAGTGGCCTGGCGAGACCGACAGGGAGTGGGGTCGCCCGATTCAGATGGACGACGAGACCCGCAAGAGAATCGACGAACTGTGGCCCTCGCTGGGCCTCGACTGAATACGGAAGCTTAAGCGACAAGGAGATTAAGAATGCGCCACATCATGGTCATGAACGCCAAGGGAGGCTGCGGCAAGAGCACTCTGGCGACCAACATAGCCAGCTACTTCGCGGTGGCGGGTCAGCGGGTGGCGCTGGCAGATTTCGATCCGCAGAGATCCAGTCTGGATTGGGTGGAAGCACGCTCTTCCGATCGGCCCGAAGTGCTCGGACTTGCGGCCTACGAGGACGGATTGAAGCATCTGCCGAGGACGACGGAGTACGTGATCATCGACGCCCCCGCGCGATCTCACGGGCCCGAACTCACCGCCCTGGTCAAACGTGCCGAGACCATCATCGTGCCTGTCATGCCGTCAGGGATCGACATGCGTGCCAGCAAGCGATTCATCGAGGAGTTGCGTGGCGTCGGCAAGGTAGAACGCAAGCAGGCCAGGATCGCCGTGGTCGCAAACAGGTTCCGGGACAACACGTTGATATTCGACGAACTCGATGCCGATCTCCGCAAGATCGGTGTCCCTTATGTTGCCACGCTGAGGGAAGCCCAGAATTACATCCGCGCTTACTCGCGTGGTCTCGGTGTCTTCGAACTACCGGAATACCTGGCCTGGCCTGACTGGGAGCAGTGGGGCCCGCTGATCGACTGGCTGAAGAGTCGCGGGTCCCGCCCCTAACCTGCGCGCCGTTCCTCTTCCAGGCTGTCCCGGATGCCCGCCTCCAGATCTTCGTACTTTGGCGCGACCCGCAGCTCTTTCCGCATCCGCGATACGTCCACCCAGCGAGACTCTGTAAGAAAACTACGCATCGCCGGCGAGACTTCCTTGAGCAGTATGTCCAGCGGCAGCTGCGTTGGCGCCGACAGACCCGCGAGTCTGGCGACGACGCGGAAGTACTCACCCATCGAGGTGTCATTGCCATCCCCGACATTGAAGACCTGGTGGACTCCGTCATAGTTGATCGAAGCAAGGCAGGCAGAGACCAGGTCATCAACGTGGATCCGATTACCGGGGCCGGTATCCCCGTCCCGGGGGACGGGCTGCCCCGATTGCAACCGCTGCAGTGGCAGCCGGCCTGGCCCGTAGATACCCGGTACTCTCAGGATGACGATCCGCACCCCGCGGCTGGCACCAAAGTCCAAAAGGCGGGACTCGGCATCGAGGCGACGTCGAGCCCGATCCGAGACCGGACGCGGCGGCGTGTCCTCGTCAACCGTCTGACCGCCACGATCGCCGTAGACCCCGGTCGTGCTGAGATATACGATCCGCTCCGGTGTACCGGAGATCGCCGTGAGCCAGCGAGCGATACGCGGGTCGGTGTCGCCGGAGGTGGGCGGAGGTACCATATACACGTATCGCACGCCTTGGTCAGGCGTCGGTCGGGGAGTCTCATCCAGGTCCGTCTGCACGACCGGTACGCCGCCCGACTCGAGCGAATCGAGGCTCGACCGTGACCGGACCAGGGCAAGCACGACATTGCCACTCGCCATGCAACGAGTCGCAAGCCGACGCCCGGTATAGCCGCAACCTGCGATGATGATCGGTATGTCGTCCATCTAGATACCCATGACCAGTCCGGGCTGATTATCCATGACCTACAAGATAAACCTACAGCCGTCAGATGAATCCTTTGCCGCTGATCCGGGAGAGTCGGTCCTGGAAGCGGCACTGCGGCACGGCCTGAATCTGCCACACAGTTGCCGCGGAGGAAGCTGCCTGTCCTGCCGCGCCAGAATCCTCGCGGGCAGGGTGGAGTACCCCAGAGGCTTCCCCGCCGCACTGACCGAAGCCGAGGCGAGTGAGGGTTTCGCGCTTCTCTGTCAGGCCCGAGCCCTGACCGATCTGCAGGTCGAGGCACGCCCCCTTGAGGTGCCTGGGAACGTGCGCATCAGACGACTTCCCTGCAGGGTGCAGAGGCTCGAGCGGCTGTCGGAAGATGTCATGGGCCTGTACCTGAAACTCCCGGGATTCGAGCCCTTCGAGTACCTGGCGGGTCAGTATGTCGACATCCTGCTTGCCGACGGCCGCCGCAGGAGTTTTTCGATCGCCAATCCGCCCTTCGACTCCGAACTGCTTGAGCTACATGTCCGTCGAGTCACCGGCGGGCACTTCACCGAGCATGTGTTCGAGAAGATGAAAGAGCGAGCCCTGTTGCGGCTTGAGGGTCCGCTGGGGCAGTTCTACCTTAGAGACGATCAGCAGCGGCCGCTGCTCATGATGGCCGGCGGCACCGGCTATGCCCCGATCAAGGCGATTCTGCGACAGGCATTCCAGGATGACTTTGCGTCGCCCATTCACTTCTACTGGGGCGCACGTGCTGCATGCGACCTGTACGACCGGCAGACTGTCGAGGCGTGGACGAGCGAACGTTTCGCCTTCGTACCGGTGCTCTCGGAACCACAGGCGGAGGATGTGTGGGCAGGCCGCACCGGATGGGTTCACCGGGCCGTTCTGGCGGACTTTCCCGACCTGTCGGGCCTGGATGTCTATGCGGCCGGACCACCGGCCATGATCGAAGCCGCTCGAGAGGAATTCCTTGCCGCAGGCCTGCCGAAAGAGCGGCTCTTTTTCGACTCCTTCGATTACGCCGCAGACAGCGACGATTGATCAGCCCGGCTCGGCCGGAGTGGGTGCCGCAAGTGCCGGCAGAGCGGCTGCCGTGGCGGTCTCGAGTCCCAGGCGGAAAGCCTCGGCTGCCGCATCGTCTTCACCCATGGTCTCGAGTAGCTGGCCGTAAAGTCGGTAGCCTACCGCGTCTGCCTGCATTGCCAGACTGGACTCCAGGTAACTGCGGGCCTTGCCCCACAGTTGATTGCGGATACAAAGACGCGCAGCGGCCAGCAGCAACACCGGGTCATCGCCTTTGCGTGTCAGCCAGGCCTCTGCATGGGCGAGCGGCGTATGCGGATTCTTTGTCTGCAATTCACCGTAGACTTCCACCAGCGCCGGGTTCCAGCTTGTCTTGAGGGCCTTGCGCAAGGTCTTTTCGAGCCGATCATGATCGCCGCAGCGAAAGACCGCCCGGGCGTAAGCCGTCACCATCTCCGGCTGCACCTGCGTCGCCTTCGGTTGCTTCTTCCAGACGGCTTCCACCCCGTCCGGATCTCCCTCTGAAGCAGCCCTGGCGAGGAGCGCTCGTGTGACTTCGTGGCGTACAGAGGACAATTCGGCCGGACCCAGACTGCTCGTCTTGCCGAGCCCGGGCAGTATCGACTCGAGATCATCCCAGCGCTCGAGTCGCCGATATACCTGTGCGAGCAACGCGAGCGCCCGGCCATTACCCGGTGTGCGGCTCTGCAGCCGCTGCAGAGTAGCCAGGGCCGCCTCAAACTCTTGCCGCTCCAGCTGCAGTTCGGCCTGCGTCAGCAGCACAACCGCTCCGTCATCGCTGTCCTGTTCCAGGGCCAGTTTCAACCAGTCATCGCGACGATCATCCGCGCCTTGCTGCTGTGCTGCCCGGGCAGCCGTCAGATAATGTACGACGGGTGCATCACTGCGATGAGCGCCGCGTCCCAGCAGGCGCTCGCTCTTAGCCGCATCACCTTCGGCCAGTGCCAGCAGCCCGTCTGTGAGCCGCTTGCGGGACCGATTGTCCCGATAGCGTCCGGCCGCCTGACCGACGCGCCGCGGGACGCGCCACAATCGCACGGCGAGGCGGATCAGGGCATAGAGCAGGATCAGGCCCAGCACCAGACCCGGGACCGACATCTCCACCGCGTATCCACGGATGTCGATCAGGACGTAGCCGCTGTCATCAAGCAGGAAGTGAGCGCCGAACGCGCCCAGCGCGAGGGCGGCGACAAACAGAATCCCGGATCTCATGTGCCCTCGGCGGGTCTGGTCTCGGAGAGGGCCCGCAGGGACCCCGAGACATCGGGCAATTCAACTGTTATCTCGCGGCCCTCCAGTTCGCGGAGCGCATCGATAAACGCGCTGACGCCACCGTCATCCGTACGGAAGTACTCCTCGGTCCAGCGCCGGGCCGCGCCAAGGCTTGCGCGATAGACCGATGCATCCTCCGTAAGTATGGCGACCCTGGCTGCCTGCAGCTCCAGTTCCAGATTGCGGCGCAGGAAGAATGCCTCCCGGGGAGACAGCAGGGGCGCGGCACTGCCCTCGGTTCGACGAACGCGAAAGATGCTGCCGAAGAACGCTGACAGTTTGCTCTTTAATCGCGACCAGCCGCTCGCCGCCTCATCGTCCGGTCGACTGTCCCGGGCATCCTCCCGCTGACCAGCGAGAGGTAAACCATCGACTTTGCGGGACAGGCTTCCCAGGCGCAGTGCGAGTCCTTCTACATCCGGCTGGCGGACCGACCGCAACGCCACGATGTCGTCGGAGAGCTGCTGCCTTACAGGCTGCAGTCGGGGATCCGCCACCCGTGCGAGCAAGGCATCGGCTTCTTCCAGCGCTACCATTGCCGCCCCCGGATTGCGTGCCAGACTCAACTGCTGGTTGGCTATCCGAATCAGGTACTCGGCCTCTGCTATCTGCCAGTCACCGGAGAGCTCGGCGCTTCGGTCCCTGGCCGCCAGGTCTCTGACACCCGCCTCCAGACCGTCCAGCCGGTTGCCGATGTTACGTTCCACCGAAACGAGTTCGTCCATCCGCATCTCGATGGCGTCAGTAACGCGTTCCAGATCGCGCACGGCCTGTTGCTGGGTCTGGTAGTTGTTCTCGACGCGCCCGATCTCGCCACGCAGGTCTGCCCTGATGGCATCCGATGTCCCGGCACTGATTTTTTCGATCCAGGCCAGATAGCCCGATCCTGCTGCTGCGGCCAGTGCTATCAGCAGGGCGAGAATCGCCAGGGCGCGGCCACTGCGGACCGGTCTGTCAGGTGCTGGCGTACCCGGAGTCTCCGGCGGCACGGGAGCGGGTTCCGGCTCGAGCCGAGCCTTGTCTTCCGTTCCGATGTCCTCGAGCGGCGTTTCGCCGGCTTCGACATCCCGGTTGTCCCGGTCATCTGCCGCTTCAGGCGGGTTAGGCTGGTTCATCGTTATTGTTCCTGGCGGCCTGCTTTTACCAGCGCCTTGCCTTGCCAGGTCGCGATCGCTTCGACCAATGACTGATCGTCCGGACCTGGCGAAAGAATTCGTTCGGCGCGGTGGTGCAGTTGCACCGATCTTTGTACCACACGACGACTCGCAGTCACCAGCGGTGTTTGCGCAAGGAGCCCGGCAAAACGAGGGCCGAGCTGGTCGTACAACGACTCCAGAATTTCAACGCTGGTGGCGGTATATAAGCCTATGCCGCCGTTCTCCCAGACCTCCATCAGTGCGTCCCGTTCTTCACTGCCCGGTCTGCGGGTCTCACGCCGGTAGACTTCAATATAGGTCACCTCGGCGCCCCGACGCTGGAGTTCCCGCCCCAGCTTCTCCCGGCCGCCGACCCCGCGGACAATGTAAACATTCTTCCCGCTCACCTGTTCCAGCGCTGGCTCGGCGAGCAGGCTCTCGCTGTCGAATCCCGAGGGCCGGATATCCACGTCCAGGCCGGAGTCGCTCAGTGCCCGGGTGGTAGAGGGGCCGATGGCCGCCAACCGCGTCCGAGCCGATTCCAATACAAAGGATAGGCCGAATGCCACCGCACTTTTGCTGACGAAGATGATCAGGTCCTCAGGCCTTGCACGCGACAAGCGCTCCAGACCCGCCGTTGAGGGAACTACCGGCCGAATGTCTATCGCCGGCCAGGGATGTGCCTGATAACCTTGGGACTGGATCAGCGCGCAGAGCGAATCGCATCGCTCACCGGGCCGGGTGACCAGGACGCCAAGGCGAGGGGTGTCCCCGGCTGTCATGACGACTCGCGGACAGCCTCCAGCAGTTCGTCCGCGCCTTCCATCTTCAGCTCCGTGGCCAATTCCTTGCCGAGCGAAATACCGTCCGTCGGGCTGCCTCTGGCGCTGCCGCGCAGGATGCGGCCGCCGTCCGGGGTCGCGACGACGCCGCGGAGAAAGATCTCGCTGTCCCGCACCTCTCCATATGCTGCGATAGGCGACTCGCAGCTGGCCTGAAGCTCTTCCGCGAAACCTCGCTCGGCATTGACACAACGTCTCGTTGCGCCGTGTTCGATCGAGTACAAGGCCTCCAGGATATCCTCGTCGCCAGAGCGGCACTCGATCCCGATGACCCCTTGCCCCACGGCCGGCAGACACTCTTCCATCTCCAGCCGGCCCGTGATCCTGCCACCCAGACCCAGTCTCTTGAGCCCGGCCGCGGCGAGGATGACCGCATCGAACTCGCCCTCATCCAGCTTGCGCAGGCGCGTTTCGACGTTACCCCGGACCGGTTTCACTTCCAGGTCGGGCCGGACAGCCAGGATCTGCGCCTGGCGGCGCAGACTGGATGTCCCGACCACGGCGTTCTCGGGCAGGGCGCTGAGCGAATTCTTGCCGTCTTTGGCCACGATAGCGTCACTCGGATCCGCCCGCTGAAGCACCGCTCCGATCCGCATGCCTTCGGGCATGTCCCACGGCACGTCTTTCATCGAATGCACGGCGATGTCGGCACGATCCTCCATCATCGCGACCTCCAGTTCCTTGATAAACAGGCCCTTGCCGCCGACCTTCGTCAGCGACCGGTCCAGTATCTCGTCACCGCGTGTGCTCATCGGGACGATGTCGATCTCGACGTCCGGATGCGCTCTTCGCAACGTATCCGCTACATATTCGGTCTGCCAGAGTGCGAGGCGGCTCTGCCGGGTGGCGATGCGGATTTTCTGGATCATGTTTCCTTTAATCTCCGGCGGAGGTCAGAGGCGTGGCGTCGACTGACTGCCAGGCGCTCATCGCATCCATTGAGGACTACCTTGAGATGACCTTCTTCATCCCGTTCCACAGATTTTACGTGCCGCACCGACACAAGTGCATTTCTGTGGATCCGAACGAAATCGGCGCCGAACTCCGCCGCGAGGTCCTTCAGGGGTTCGTCGATCAGATCGATGCCCTGGCTGTGGCAAACGCTCACGTATTTCTGGTCGGCGCGAAAGTAACGCACGTCGTCGACCGGTATCAGCTGTATGCGATCTCCCAAGCGGGCACATATATTACTCCGACTGCGTGTATCGCCGGCGGCGGCCAGTCCGGTCAGCTGGGCGCGGGTAGGTCGCGAGGCCCGTCGCAGAGCCTCTTCCAGGCGTCGTCGCCGCACCGGCTTCAATATGTAGCCGGTGGCAAAGGCCTCGAAGGCCTCCAATGTGTATTCATCGTATGCCGTTGTGAAGATCACGGCAGGGGGCTGATCCAGACCGGCAAGATGTCTGGCCGCCTCGATTCCATCGATCTCCGGCATGCGGATGTCCATGAGGACAATGTCCGGGTCCAGTGAGCCGACCATCTCCAGGGCCCCGCGGCCGTCCTCAGCCTGGCCGACAAGCTGGTAGCCATCAATCTCCTCGACCAGGGCGGCGAGCCTCTCTCTGGCAGGGGATTCATCATCAACCACAAGTACTTTCATGAATCCCTGTCCATGTACGGAAAGGTCAGCGTAACCCGATACTCGCCGCCCTGCGCACCGTATCGGAACTGAGCTCCTTCGCCATAGGCGATCATGAATCGCTCGCTGATGTTCTCCAAAGCCATCTGATTGCCGAGTCTGTGCGTCTCTTTTCTGTCTGGCGCGACCGGGTTCCGGACCTCGATCAGGATCCGGCCATCGTCCAGGACACGGCCTTCGATAGTCACCCTGCCGCCTCCAGCCGTCGGTTCGATTCCATGGTAGATCGCGTTCTCCAGCAGTGGCTGGATACAGAGGCCCGGGACCTGGGCACGCATGGGCAGGCCGTCGATTTTCCAGTCCACTGCCAGCCGATCCCCCAGTCTGTGCTGCTCGATACGCTGATAGAGACGCGCGATCTCGAATTCTTCCTTCAGCGACATGCGCATGCTGGAATCGCGCAGGGACGCTCTGAAAAGGTCGGCCAGGTCCTCGATGGCCTCCTCCGCAAGTCCCGGATCCCGCCGCGTCAGGGCGGCGATCGTGTTCATGCTGTTGAAGAGGAAGTGCGGCCGGATCCTTGCCTGCAAGGCATTCACGCGGGAGGTCGCCTCCAGTTCGACATTTCGCCTCCACTGGTGGGCGACGTAGAAATACCGCAGGGCGAGTGCACCGACGATCAGCGTGATCGCCATGCTCCTCGCCAGGAATCCAAAGTGGCTCGAGGGGGCCGGCGCATGGCCCGGCGGCAGCCCGAGCTCGTCCCAATATCCCGCCAGCCACCAGCCGGTTTCCGAGATCAGTCCGGCAACCAGCATGAGCAACGCGAGTGCGACGGCTGACGCCCAGGGGACCGTCATCCGGGAAAGGCGCGGACGCCCGTAGCAGAGAATGGCGGCGCCCAGGAGGCTGATCCACAGAAGAAACAGGGATGTTCGTGCGAGAGCGGTCCAGAACGAGGCCGCTGTCCCGGTCCCGGTCTGCCCGAGCGCAAGGACCACGGCAACGAGTTCACTGATCAGTACAACGGCAAACACGACGGCCGGCGTACAGAAGTCCGGGAGATAGTCAGCTCGTTCCGGTCCCATGCGGCCGGTCGCGCCTGCGCTCATAATCGATCAGCCATCGACTGTTGAGAACATCTCTTCCTTAAGGACAAACAGGGAAGAGATGTCGCTTTCGCCGTGACCCTGTTCCATGAGCCGGCGGTAATGGATCCTGGTCATCTCCACGATCGGGAGTTTTACACCCTTCTGGGCAGCCATACCGGCACATATCCCGAGGTCCTTCTGGTGGAGCATAACCTTGAACCCCAGAGGATACTCTCCCTTGATCATGGTCGGCCCCCGGTGGGACAGGAACCAGTTGCTCGCCGCGCCCTCGGACAAGGCTTCGATGAGTCGGTCCATGGGCAGACCATGCGCCTGGCCGAACGCCAGCGCCTCGGTGACCGCCTGATTGATCCCCGCGACCATAATCTGGTTTGTCGCCTTTGCGGCTTGCCCCGCGCCGACGGGTCCGACGTGGACGATGGTGCGTCCCATCGCTTCCAGTACCGGAGCGGCCCGATTCAGGCCGTCCGTATCGCCACCCACCATGATCGAAAGTGTACCCAGGCGGGCACCTTCAGTTCCGCCGCTGACCGGACAGTCGAGGAATCCGGCGCCCATGTGCGAGAGAATCCTGTCGACGGCAAGAGCCGTCTTTGAGTCGACCGTTGAACAATCCAGGACGACATCGCCCGGACCGACGCCGGTGGCGAGTCCTTCTGCGACCGTCAGCAGATCCTGGTCCGCCGAAACACAGGTCACGATTACGTCGCAATGAGTCGCGAGTTCCTCAAGCCCGTCGCAGTGCAGGCATCCGGTTTCCCGAGAGAGATCAGAGGCTTTTCCGGGAGTGCGGTTCCAGACGGCACTCAATAGTCCTGCCTTGTGCAGGTTTCTCGCCATCGGTAGCCCCATGGCGCCCAGGCCGACAAATCCAGTCTTCAGCATGGTTTCCAGACTCCAGGTTGAATGGATCCACCCCGTCCAGGCGAACCCCATGATCGCCAGCAGCTGCCAGTTGTCCGACCATGCATTGATACCATCAGGACTCGATCCCGTGGAGAGCATCGCCGAGACGGTCGTATCAGCCGGGGAGGATCCCCACTTCCGCCGCCAACAAGGCGGGCATAAACGACAAACGGGAGCTGCGACCCGGAGTCCAGGCGAAGCTGCACGACTGAGGCACCCTCCTCCGCCGCCGCGGATCCATCTCCGACAGCAGGCCGCTGTGCCACCCACAGCGTTCCCGGCACCATCTCCGCCGAATGCTACTCGTTGAGCCGTCGGCTAGAGGTGCTCAGTCACACCAGCTTTCGATGTCCTTTTCCGCGCCGGCGCGGGCCTGATCGAGTTCTTCGTCGCTAAGGTATCGGCGTTCGCCGCCCGGCAGCGTCTCGTAAAGTCGTGGCGCTTCGGTGTAAGTCTGGAACCTCTTCCTTGCGGCTTCACACTCCAGCTTGCGGATACGTTCCTCCTGCTCAAGCGCTATCTCTCCCTCCGAAGGAGGGGCCTCACGGACTTCGGTGCCCCGTCCCGCCTGCTCTTCCTCTTGCTCTTCTCGCATGAGGCGGTTACTGACAGCGGTCGGGTCGGTCGGCTTGAAGTAGACGCCCGTGGGCTGCGCCCGGGGATCGATGGGACGGTCGCTGTAATGCACGACCCCGGTCTCATCCACCCAGCGGAACACTTCTTTCTCCGCCTGCGCTGTCGTGCCCAACATGACCAGGCTCGCGAACAGTAG
This sequence comes from uncultured Gammaproteobacteria bacterium, assembly GCA_937924335.1. Classification (GTDB taxonomy): domain Bacteria; phylum Pseudomonadota; class Gammaproteobacteria; order Steroidobacterales; family XN24; genus JAHEFR01. The sequence continues at coordinate 67,358 of CALDWW010000055.1, read as the reverse complement.
GAGATTTACGGCTAGTCGCTTTCTCAAGGCTTGCTCCTCTATTGAATCGAATTCATAGAGCCTTGGAACCGGTCTCACCCGTGCGGATCCTGATGGCTTTCTCCAGATCAAAAACGAATATCTTGCCGTCGCCGATCTTCCCCGTTCGGGCGACTTCAATAATCGTCTCGATCACCTGCTCGACTACTGCATCGTCCACGGCCAGCTCCAGCTTGACCTTGGGCAGAAAGTCGACCACATATTCGGCACCCCGATAGAGCTCGGTGTGACCCTTCTGGCGTCCGAATCCCTTGACCTCGGTGACGGTAACACCCTGGATCCCAAGATCCGCGATCGCCTCACGGACGTCATCGAGCTTGAATGGCTTGATGATGGCGCAGATCATTTTCACGCCGATTCTCCCTGGCACCTTCAATCCGGAGTCTACCATCGCGTGGCCGGAGTTAGGCAAGCAAAAAAAGGGCGGGGTTGCCCCCGCCCTCAACGCTTTGGCGGACTCAGACCTCGGATTTAGTGAATTCCGGGTAGGCCTCCAGGCCGCACTCTGAGATATCGACGCCCTCGTACTCTTCTGCCTCACCAACTCTGATGCCGACGATCGCTTTCAGCACCGCCCATACCAGCAGGCTGGTGATGAACACCCAGGTGAAGATCGTGACGGCGCCGATCAGCTGGGCTGTCACCGTGGCATCACCGTTGGTGATGGGGACCGCAAGCAGGCCCCAGATACCGACCACGCCGTGTACCGAGATCGCACCCACCGGGTCGTCGATCTTGAGCCGATCCAGGGCGACGATCGAGAATACGACGATGACGCCGCCCACCGCGCCAATGAGGGTTGCGGCCAGCGGAGTCGGCGTCAACGGTTCAGCGGTGATCGCCACAAGGCCGGCGAGGGCACCGTTGAGCGCCATCGTCAGATCAGCCTTGCCGAATCTGAACCTGGCGGCGAGTAGCGCAGCCACCAGACCGCCGGCCGCTGCCATGTTGGTGTTGACGAACACCAGTGCAACTGAGTTCGCTTCGCCAACGTTGGAGACCTTGAGCTCCGACCCGCCGTTGAATCCAAACCAACCGAGCCACAGGATGAACATGCCGAGAGTCGCCAGGGGCAGGTTGCAGCCCGGGATGGCATTGATCTGACCACCGGATCCGTACTTGCCCTTGCGCGCGCCCAGTAACAGTACGCCGGCGAACGCCGCCGCCGCACCGCACATGTGCACGACCCCGGAACCGGCAAAGTCCAGGAATCCGAGTTCATCGAGGAATCCGCCGCCCCATTTCCAATATCCCTGCACCGGGTAAATGAATCCGGTCAGGACAACCGCAAACATGAAGAACGACCAGAGCTTCATCCTTTCGGCGACGGCGCCCGAAACGATCGACATGGCTGTCGCGACGAAGACGACCTGGAAGAAGAAGTCAGACAAAGTGGAGTAGTAAGGCGCATCGTCTCCGCCCGCGACGACTGCTTCTACGGCATTGTCGTCGGCGCCAAGCATGCTGATGCCCGGGATGATGCCGCTGCCGTCGCCGTACATGATCCCGTACCCGCAGATCATGTACATGATGCAGGCGATCGCGTAGAGACCAACGTTCTTGGTCAGGATCTCCGCGGTGTTCTTGGCGCGAACGAGACCGGCTTCGAGCATCGTGAAGCCTGCCGCCATCCACATGACAAGCGCACCGCAGACTAGAAAGTAAAAAGTGTCGAGCGCGTAACTGAGCTCAAGAATCTGTTCCATCTGTATTCCTCCCCTGCGGCGCTCAGACGGCTTCCGGGCCGGTTTCGCCGGTCCGGATGCGGATGACCTGCTCGAGGTCGGTCACGAAGATTTTCCCGTCACCGATTTTCCCGGTGCGGGCGCTGTTTGTGATCGTCTCTATCGCCTGCTCGACGATGTCATCCTCGACAGCGAGCTCGATCTTTACCTTTGGCAGGAAGTCGACAACGTACTCGGCGCCCCTGTAGAGCTCCGTATGACCTCTCTGCCGCCCGAAGCCTTTCACCTCGGTAACCGTGATTCCCTTGACGCCAAGATCAGACAGCGTCTGTCTGACATCGTCGAGCTTGAACGGCTTGATGATGGCGGTAACCAATTTCATTCTGTTTTGCCTCCCGTGAATTCAGGTCGGCCGCGTCCTGGATCCGGGGACAAGCCCCCCTGGCCAGGATGCTGGCCGCTCGCATCAGCCTCTAGCAGAATGCGTGCCATCGCGGAGATATGATTGAAATCACGCGCTTGCGCCCGGCGCATATCGGTACCCGTCGTGTGCCCGCACTGTCTTGGTGCGGGATCGGGATGGCAGTTGCGCCATATCGGGGCGGATGGCGGATAATGCCGTCAACAGAACAAAAAACGGCGCCTCCAGGGCGCGGCTCTTAGCAGGAGAATACGTAGTGGTTGATCCGAAGATCATCGACGACCTGGCCAGGCGTCTGGCCGAGTCCATGCCCGACAGCCTGCGCGCGCTGCAGAAGGACGTTGACCAGAATTTCCGCGCCATCCTGCAGGCCGGGCTTGGTCGCATGGACCTTGTGACGCGCGAAGAGTTCGACGTGCAGCTGGGAGTTCTTCGGCGGACCCGGGAACGGCTCAGGGATCTGGAATCCAGGCTGGCGGCGTTGGAGTCGGGAGGCAGCGAGCACCCACCCGCCGGGTAAGCTGCTGTCTGCGTTCGTCGATCGCCAGGGAGGGCGGTATGGGCGTTGCAACGGTTGCCAGCAGGGCATGCCAGGGGCTATCGGCGCCTCCGGTCTCAGTCGAGGTGGATCTGGCTGGCGGACTGCCTTCGTTGTCGATTGTGGGCCTGCCGGAGACGAGTGTCCGCGAGAGCAAGGACCGGGTGCGGGCGGCTCTGAAGAACTGTGGTTTCGAGGTTCCACCGCGGCGCATTACGGTCAACCTGGCCCCGGCCGATCTGCCCAAGGGCGGCGGAAGATTTGATCTGCCCATCGCGCTGGGCATATTGGCGGCATCAGGACAATTGCCTGCCGAAGCCCTGTCTGGTCATGAATTTATAGGCGAATTGTCGCTCGACGGCAGACTCCGGCCGGTGGACGGAAGCCTGAGTGCCGCAGCGGCGGTTGCCGAGCGGCGCCGCGTTCTGGTCATCCCTGCGGCTAACCTGGCTGAAGCATCACTGGTCGGCGCCGGGCGACTTCTGGCGGCGGATCATCTAATGCCAGTGTGGCGGCATCTCACCGGCGAGAGCCCCATGGCCCCGCCCGAACTGCACGAGCCTCGGCCAGGCGTGGCCCGCCTACTGCCGGACCTGGCGGATGTGCGAGGCCAGTCCGCCGCGCGTCGGGCGCTCGAAATTGCCGCCGCGGGCGGACATGACCTTTTGATGATCGGACCCCCGGGCACTGGAAAGTCGATGCTGGCAAGGCGACTACCGGGACTGCTGCCACCGATGACCGAAGCAGACGCGCTCGAAGCTGCACTCGTATTAGCGGCCCGGGACGGACGCTTCCGGCCCCGTGACTGGGGCATCAGACCGTTCAGACATCCACATCACACGGCGACCCTTGCGGCGCTCGTCGGTGGCGGCAGGTTGCCTCGCCCCGGAGAGGTTTCCCTGGCGCACCGCGGGGTCCTTTTCCTGGACGAGCTGGCGGAGTTTCCCCGCCCCGTACTGGACGCGCTGAGACAGCCCATCGAGGATCGTGAGGTCACGATCGCACGAGCGGCCGGCTGCCTGAGCTTTCCCGCCGACTTTCAGTTGGTAGCCGCGATGAACCCCTGTCCCTGCGGGTACTACGCCGATCCTGAGGAAAACTGCCGTTGCACGCCGGATGTGGTGCGCCGCTATCAGGGCAAGATCTCCGGCCCGCTGATGGACAGGCTGGATATCCGGGTCAATGTTGCCAGGCCCCGGCCCGGCCCTCTGTTCTCATCCGATCTGGATGGAGACCCCAGCGAGGCAGTCGCGTTGAGGGTTGCCCACGCTCGTGAGCGCCAGCGTCAACGAGGGCTGTTGAATGCACGAATACCGCCCACCCTGATCAGCAGAGTCTGCAGGCCGTCCGATGCCGCCATCGAGATGCTGGAGCGCGCAGCCGGGCAGTTCCGGTTGTCTGCCAGGGCTTGCCATCGCGTTCTCCGGGTGGCGCGCAGCATCGCGGATCTTCGCGGCCAGGCAGATCTTGTCGAGAAGGACCTCTCCGAGGCTCTGAGCCTGCGGCCGGTTAGTCTGCGCCAGCAGGGCCCCTGTCCAGAGGCATGAAGGCGACAAAGTGCTCTGTGTACTTCTGGTGGCCCAAAAAAAACCGGCCTGTCTGGCCGGTCTTTCTGGGCTCAAAGCGAATCGCCTATTTGCTATTTTCCGTCATGTATTCGACGGCGGCCTTTATCGCATCGTCGCTGAGGTCAGCACGTCCGCCCTTGGGCGGCATGTAGCCTGCTGACCCCTGATAGCCCTTGATCGCGTGCTCGACCAGTGTCTCCATGCCTTGCGAGATGCGGCCAGACCAGCCAGCCGCGTCGCCGAGCTTGGGTGCGCCTGCGACCCCGGCTGTGTGGCAGGCCGAGCAGGCCTGTTTATACACATCCTCACCGGATGCGGCTTCAGCCACCTGCATCGAACCGCCGTCAGATGCCGTGGGCGCCGCAACGGGTGCTGGTGCCAGATGGCTATTGTCCTCGCCCGCGACCGCAACCTGTCCGACTGGAGAAATGCGCGCCGCTACCTGCGCCTGCACCATCTTGTCTTCCTTGATGTACTGCTCCTGGGTGCGTGCATGAACCACTTGTGCCAAGGCATAGATGGCCACGGAGATGGCGACCAGGCTGCCCAGGACGACCATGAAGATGTCAAAAAATTTCCGGTCTTGTTCGGCGCTCACGGCGATTTCCTCAGAAAATACGGCTTGGCAAGGGCGCAGATTATAGTCTTCCGTTCTCGTTCCGCGCCAGTCGAGGCCAATAGACGATATCGGGCCGTACGCGTATTATGGCCAGCCTTTTTCGCGCCGCGCCCGTAGCTCAGCTGGATAGAGCGTCGGCCTCCGGAGCCGAAGGTCAGAGGTTCGAATCCTCTCGGGCGCGCCATAAGAAACCCTCCCTCGTGGAGGGTTTTTTGTGGCGGGGTTGCGGCTGGAAGAGAACCTTCAGGTTCGAGCCGAGCGCGGCGGAGCCGGGCGAGACAGCGTCATCGCGGCAGCGATGACGACCCGCAGGGCGAGCCGCGAGAGGCAAAGCGTCGCGCACGAGCCGATCGTGACGACATGCCTGGGCCGGGGCCGTCAGCTACTCACCGGCCAGTGATCGAACCTCGCCAGATGCCCGGCGTAATCCTGTCCCGATAGGGGGTCAGGCGCCCTGTTTCCATGACTTTCTCGCTCCAGGCTTGTTCAGGCAAACCCCGCGTCGGTGCGTCGAGAGAATCCTTCCTCCTGTCGCGATCTGTCGGCTTATTGATGCCCGGGACTAGTCAGGACGGCATTTTTTTTTGTAGTCTGTGATCAAGGTCATCGCGGTTGCGCACGCCATCAGCCTACCCGGACCGACCCGACGCACCGCGCCTGGCCCCAATAATGCTGTCCAGATTGGACGGCAAACCAGAGTGCGAGGCGAAGACAATGATTCGACAAATTGGGGGAACGGTTCTCATCGCTGCTTTCACACTGATGGCTTCCGGCTGCGCATACGTCGGGCCGAGTGAGGAAGGCCGGGCCTGGGAGCGCTACAAAGAGCATGCGCCCAGGTTCACCGATGACGAGAAGCGCAACATGACCGTGGAGGAGAAGCTGGCCATCTACAATGCCCACGTGCATCCGGACCAGCGGCTTAGTTGCTCCATGGGGCAGATCACCGGATCTCATCAACCGGCATGGCGTTGTTTCACAGCGGACGAACTGCACGCGCAGAACGAAGCGGCAAGAGAATTCATGCTCTCGGCGCGCCGGGGCACCACTTTCTAGGTAAGCCACCCGCTGAGGCTAGACTCCTTCCTGATCCAGGGTTCCGCTGGCGACCCTGAGTGCGCTATCGAGGCAATCCGATAGTCCCGGACCGCCACGGTAGTTCGCACAGAATGCGAGTCCGCTCCTGTCTCGCTCTATGGATTCGAGCGCAGCAAGGAAGTCTCCGTGACCGACGTTATATTGCGGAATGGCCAGCGGCCAGTGCACTGATTTTGCGAAAACCGGATCGCCGCTTATTCCCAGGAGATCCCCTAGTTCACCACAGGCCAGCGAAACGGCGTCTTGCAGAGAGGCCTTGGCGGCGTCCGGCATGGTTGCCCCGCCCATGAAGATCATCAGGGACACGTGCCCGTCCGGTGCCCGGTCCGGGAAGATCGTCGACGAGAAAATCGCCCCCAGGATTCGGCGGCGCTCCTTGAGCGGGATCAGCATTCCGAATCCATCAAGCGCGTGCGCGACCTGCTCGCGGCGGTAGCCCAGGACCAGCGTGGTTACCGGCGGGTATTCAAGGCGCGGCACCGCGTCCAGCCTGACAGCAAGATCCTGCGGCCAGGGAAGACCGCGGAGATCAGGTTCACCCACTGAGGCGACGAGCGCATCGGACCTGGTCTCATGATCGCTTCCCGCAGAGTGCCAGCGTACCGTCCAGTGGTCGTCGGATTGTTCGATCGAGCTGATCCGGGCGCCGGTCACGACCCTGGCCCGCGAGGTGTCCGTCAGTCGTCTTGTCAGTGTCTGGATGCCATCCCGGAACGCGATCATCCGGCTCTTGTAGGGGGTCTCTCCGGTTCTCTTTCGTTCGCGTCCGAGCTTGATAGCGCCGCCAATAAGGGAGCCATATCTGTCCTCGAGGTTCCACACCTTGGGGAAGGCGTGACGCATGGACAGCTTGTCCGGATCCCCGGCATAGATTCCCGAGACCAGCGAGGCGATTCCGTAGTCCAGGAACTCGCGCCCCATTCTGCGTGTGACGAAGGAGGCCACGCTCTCATCCCGAAGGCCGGATTTCCGGATGAAAGGCTCTGCCAGCAGACGAAACTTCGCTCGCAGCGAGTACAGCGGCGTCTTGACTCCGCCCATCGGCGACGTGGGAAGCGGCACGACGCGGCCGTTTTTCACCAGGAATCTCTTGTCGGCCACCGGGTTGGAGTCGACGATCTCATCACGCAGTCCAAGCTCATACAGAAAGCTCTCTGCGGTGGCGCTCTTGATCAGGATCGAATTCGGCGCCGCCTCGCACAGGAATCCGTCCACTCTCTCGGAGCGGATCACGCCGCCTGTGGAGTCACTGCGTTCGAGCACGGTGACTTCAGCCCCGTCCTGCGCGAGTCGCCAGCCAGTGGCGAGGCCGCTGAGGCCCGCACCGATAATCGTAATTTTGCGTGGCCCGGTCATCGTATCTGTATCAGCCTCTGTCGTCTGGCGGCCAAGTGTCCCGCTCGGTGGTCGAAAAGATCGCCTTGGATACTATCCTTCACGGACGCCGTCGATATTGCTTCAGATCAATGTGCGACAACACGCTGGGAACATGGCCAGTGGCCTCCCTGGTAGCTATGGATTCTGGTGCGGTAGGGTCGCCGTGCGGCGGCCATCGTCGCGCCTGCATCGGGACCTGTGAACGGTCTACTGCCGCGTGGTTTCCTTCTCTACCAGAAAGTCGATGACCTCGAAAAGACCATCGACGCTGCCAGCCATATCCGCGCCGGTAACGTACTTGCCGTTTACGACGATCGCCGGCACGCCGGTAATCCTGTACCGCCGCGCGAGACTGTCGGATCGCCGCAGTTTGGTTTGCACCGCGAACGAATTGAAGGTCTCGGTAAAGTCGGCCTCCGACACACCGAAACCGTCGAAGAACTCTGCCAGCTCCTCGGGCGTGCTAAGGAAGTTGCGATTCACGTTGATCTCGCGGAACAGTGCCGGATGGACCTCATCGAGGATGCCAAGGGCTTCAGCGGTGTAGTAAGCACGCGCATGAATCTGCCAGCTGCGATTAAGGGTCGCAGGCATGCGATCGAAGCGTGCCGCTGCCGGGATCCCGTCGTCCAGCCAACCCTGCACATGCGGCTCGAGTGTGTAACAGTGCGGGCAGCCGTACCAGAAGATCTCGAGGACCTCTACCTCACCCGGGGCGGCCCCGGTGGGTTGGGCGGCGGTCAGCAACTCGTAGTGGCGACCTTGCTCAAATCTTTCCGGTGCCGATCCGGTCTCGGTCTCCGCATTGGCCAGCTGCAAAGGCTGTTCCGCGGCTTCGTCTTCCGGGAGCCCAGCCGTTTCTGTCATGTCCTCCGCGATATCTGCCGGAGATTCAGTCGCCGGCGATGGCTCCGCCTGTTGGGTGACGACTGCCGGCGCCTCTGTCGCCGGCGCCGGGTCGGGCGCGCTTGAACCCTGGTCGTCCTTGCCGCAGGCCGTCAGGCAGGTGAGCAAGCAAAGGGCGATGAATGTCCTCATAGTGGTGTCTCCGATTACCCGGGCTTAGCGGCCGAGATGACCCTCTAGCGCAGACCCTGCATGTACGACGAGATGGCCAGGATGTCCTGCTCGGTCATGCGCCGGGCGATGCTCCGCATCATCTGGTTCGGGTCAGATCGCCTTTCGCCGCTGGCATAGAGCCGCAGCTGTCCTGCCAGATAGGTCGAGTACTGACCGGCGACTACGGGATATCCCGCCAGCGGATTGCCCTGTCCACGTGGCCCGTGACATGCGATGCATGCCGTAATGCCCCGGTCCGTGTCTCCGCCCAGGTAGAGGCGCTTGCCCCTGGCCAGCAGCTCCGGGTCAGCCTCTTTGGGCTGCAGGGACTGCCCCGAGAAATAGGCGGCCAGGTCCTGGACATCCTGGTCCGACAGCGCAGACGCCTGAGGCGACATCAACACGTTCTGGCGGGCGCCGTTCTGGTAGTGGGCTATCTGAGAAGATAGATAGGCTTCGTGCTGACCGGCCAGCGAAGGCCATTCCGGGTTGACGCTGTTTCCGTCAACACCATGACAGGCCGCACACACGGCCGATTTGGTTTTCCCCGCATCCGCGGAACCCTCAGCCGCCGCCCCCGAGCTGTAGGCCAGGGTCAGGGTCAGGAGGGCGATGGCACGAAAATTTCTCATCACTCGATAACTCCGACTTTCGCCGTCTCGACGCCCCCGAATTCAGGGCAGACGAGCACCGTGTTAGACTGCGCCGCGGCAGATAGAGCCGGAAATTCTACACTACCGGACCGCCGTATAGTCACCCCGCCCGCTATGTCCGCCTACTCAGAAGCCCGATACCTGACCAGCGCCAACAAGGCCCAGCAGTTCGTCGAAGACGAGGGCCGCGAAGTCGCGTTCGCCGGCCGCTCGAATGCAGGCAAGTCCAGCGCCATCAACGCTGTCACGGGGCGCCGTAGCCTCGCCCGGACAAGCAAGACGCCCGGTCGGACCCAATTGGTGAATTTCTTTGCCCTCGGGGAGGAGCTGCGGCTCGTGGACCTGCCCGGATACGGGTTCGCCAAGGTGCCGGAGGCGATGCGCAGGCACTGGCGCGGCCTGATGGAGTCCTACTTCTCCAGCCGGATGACTCTGTCGGGTCTGTTCGTGGTAATGGACTGCCGGCGTCCGATGACGGACGGAGACCGACAGATGCTTGATTGGGCGGTCGCAGCCCACTGTCCGGCCCATGTGCTCCTGACTAAAGCCGACAAGCTGTCCCGGGGCAAGGCATCTGCAGTCCTGCTTGCAACCCGGAAAGATCTCAACGGCGTGGCGACAGTCCAGCTGTTCTCTGCGTTGAAACGTCAGGGAGTAGAGGAAGCGAGGTCTGTTCTGAGCGAGATGCTCGGGATTATCGCCGGCAAAAAAAGAGGCCCCGGAGATCGGTAAAAAGGGGACGATTCCGGGGCCAATGCTCCGTCCGGCTAGGTTAGCCAGACTGCTTGCCCGCTCAGGGAGGAGGGCGGGCGAGCGGCTCACTTGCGCTCAGATAAATAGACCGGAATACGGCAGGAAAAGTTCCACGGATCAGCTCAGTGGGCTTCGTCCCAGTTGGCGCCCTGTCCACAGTCCACTTTCAGGGGGACTTCAAGATCCGCGGCCTCGGACATGCACTCCAGGAGGGGCGGGACTACGTCATCGACCTTGTCGATGGGGACTTCGAAAACCAGCTCATCGTGTACCTGCATGATCAGGCGAACGCCTGTCTCGTTGTTCTCAAGCCATTCTGATGCCCGCAGCATGGCTATCTTGATGATATCTGCGGCCGTGCCCTGCATGGGGGCATTGATGGCGCTACGTTCTGCATACTGGCGCCGTTGCGGGTTGCGCGCGCGTATGTCGGGTAGATATAGCCGCCGTCCGAAGACCGTCTCCACGAAGCCGTCATCCTTGGCCTGCGCTCTGGTCCGGTCCATGTAGTCCCTGACGCCCGGATAGCGCGCGAAATAGAGATCGACGTATTCCTGAGCGGCCGATCGCTCCACGTTGAGCTGGCGTGCGAGGCCGAAGGCGGACATCCCATAGATGAGGCCGAAATTGATCGCCTTGGCGGAACGGCGCTGATCCGTCGATACTGCGTCCTGATCGACGCCGAACACCTCGGCCGCCGTGGCTCGATGGATGTCCTTGTCATCACGGAACGCCGAAATCAGGCCCTTGTCTCCTGACAGATGGGCCATGATGCGCAGTTCTATCTGCGAATAGTCCGCCGCGACCAGGATGTGACCCGCCTCGGGCACAAACGCCTGACGGATCCTGCGACCCTGGGGGGTACGCACCGGGATGTTCTGGAGATTCGGGTCTGAGGACGACAGCCGTCCCGTCGCCGCCACGGCCTGATGGTAAGACGTGTGCACGCGCCCTGTCCCCGGATCGACCTGCAGCGGCAACTTGTCCGTATAGGTCGACTTGAGCTTGGCCAGTTCCCGATGAGAGAGGATGAGCCCCGGCAGCTCATGCTGACCCGTCAACTCCTCAAGGACGTCCTCCGCGGTAGACGGCTGACCCTTGGGAGTCTTGCGAACTACCGGCAGGCCCAGCCGTTCGAAGAGGATCTCCTGCAGCTGTTTTGGCGATCCCAGATTGAACGGGCCACCGGCAGCCTCGTACGCGGACTGCTGGATGACATTCATCTCGCGCGCGAGCTCGCTACCCTGCCTTTCCAGCATGGCCACGTCGAGACGAACACCGGTCCGCTCCATGCGCTGCAGGACCGGGATCAGGGGGATCTCCATGTCGTCGTAGATTGCGGCCAATCGCCCCGTGTCACGCAATCTCGGATAGAGCGCGCCGTGCAGCCTCAGCGTGATATCCGCGTCCTCGGCCGCATAGGGAGCGGCCTGCTCGAGCGGAACCTGATTGAAGGTCAGCTGCTTGGCGCCCTTGCCCGCCACTTCTGAGTAGCTCGTCGTAGAAACTCCGAGATACCTGGACGCCACAGAGTCCATGTCGTGTCGGGTCGCGGTGCTGTTCAGCACATAAGACTCCAGCATGGTGTCGTGACGAATCCCCGCCAGCCGGATCCCATGATTCTCAAGGATATGTGCGTCGTACTTGAGGTGATGACCGACTTTCGGCCGCTCAGGATTTTCAAGCACAGGCCGCAGCCGTTCCAGAACCTCGTTGCAGTCAAGCTGATCCGGCGCGCCCGGATAGTCATGCGCGAGGGGAACATAGGCCGCCGCCCCCGATTCACACGAGAATGAGACGCCGACGATGCGCGCCTGCATGTAATCGAGACTGTCTGTCTCCGTGTCGAATGCGAACAGCTCCGACTGGCTCAGGCGCTCGATCCACGCAACCAGCGAATCCTCGTCGGTCACGGTCTCATAGCAGACATCCGTGGCCGGCCCCGGCTCGGACGATTCGCCGCTTTCTGGGAGATTGCGCAGCAGCGATGTGAGTTCCAGCCGCGTGTACAGGGATCTCAGGCGCTCGACGTCAGGTTCGGTCCGCGCCAGAGCGTCGGAATCGAGGTTCATCTTCACATTGCACACGATCGTCGCCAGCTTGCGCGACAGATCGAGCTGCTCGAAATTGTCACGCAGGCTTTCGCCGACCTTGCCGGCGATGTCCTCTGCGTGAGACTTGATCCCTTCGATGTCGCCATACTGCGACAGCCACTTGGTCGCGGTCTTCGGGCCTACCTTCGGGACCCCGGGAATGTTGTCGGAGGTGTCCCCGACCAGCGCAAGGTAGTCGATTATCTGGTCCGGACGGACGCCGAATTTCTCCTCTACGCCGATCGGATCGAGCCGGTTACCGGTCATGGTATTGACCAGCGTCACCTTGTCCGAGACCAGCTGCGCCATGTCCTTGTCACCCGTGGAGACCAGCACGCTGGCGCCAGCTTCGGCGGCCTGCGAGGCCAGGGTGCCGATGACGTCGTCGGCCTCAACGCCCGGCTCTCTGAGCAGCGGCAGGCCCATCGCCTCGATCGCGTCCAGGAGAGGATCTATCTGCACCCGCAGATCGTCCGGCATCGGGGGCCGGTTGGCTTTGTAAGCCTCGAACATCTCGTCCCGGAACGTCTTGCCGCGAGCGTCGAAGACGACGGCCATGCGCTCCGGCTCGTACTCGGTGATGAGCTTCTGCAGCATATTGAGGACGCCGAGCACGGCGCCCGTCGGTTCTCCGTTACTCGACGTCAGCGGCGGCAGTGCGTGAAAGGCACGGTAGAGGTAAGAAGACCCGTCTACGAGGACCAGCGGCGGCGCGTCGCTCATGCCGGCCTCATACAGGGGCTGTGTCGGGCGCGCTCAGTCATCCTTGTCGCTCTCGTCTGGTTCTTCGGCGTTGTCACGCTCCACATCCCGATCCGGTTCGCCCGCCGAGTCGGTTGTCACCGTATCGTCAGCCGGCGCTGGCTCCGGGAGATAGAGCGGGCCCGTCTGGCCACAAGCCGACAGCAGCAGGCAGGCGAAGACTATGATCGTCGAGCGCATTTTCAGGGGTCTCCGGACGACAGGAGTCAAGTATAGACGGGCAATGAGCGCGATTGGCGTAGCGGTCAGCTCCTGCGTTGCCACACCTGCCAACGCTCACGACCCCCGAAGACTGGCAGCGAGCCGGTTGCGGGCAGGTCTTCCACGAGCAAGAAGTCTTCCTCGAGCAGCCTGGCGAGGCTCGTTGGCGATATACCAAAGGGCGGTCCGTCAGCCGCGGCAGGATCGATGAAAAAAAGGCCGGCAAGCCGACCACCGCTCCTGACCACTCTCGCCATCGTGGCGGCCCAGTCGCGCCGCAAATGCGGGGGCAGGGCGCACAGAAAGGCACGCTCGTAGACAAGGTCGAAGGGGCCTGCGCTCAGTTCGAAAAAGTCGGCCAGACGGACCACGGCACCGCTCCCGCGGGTCACTTGTCTGGCTCGCGCTACGGCTGCCGGGCTAAAGTCGATGGCGAGAACCTGGCCGCCCGCGGCGGCGAAGTATCCCGCCTCGTAACCCGAACCGCAGCCCGGGACGAGCACCCGACCGAGTTCGACGCATCGGGTGGCGTAGTCGCGGACGGCAGCCGGCACCGTGCCGGCGTCCCAGGGCGTTCTGCGCTCCTGGTACAGCTTCTCCCAATGGTCCGGACCGTAATCGTCCACCCCGGTTCCGCCGCCGTCAGACGGCGATCGCGCCGGTCATCAGTCTTTGCCGCTGTAGCGTCGGCCCACCTTCCGGTAGGCCTCACGAAAGGGCATGTCCTCCTCCAGGACCATCCGGTATGCATCCTCGGTTGCATACAGGGATGTTTCCATGCGGATGTTATCCGGCACGAAACGGATAGAGGGCAAAGACTCCTCAAGTACGCTGAGGACATCGCCTGCGAGATCGATCGCACGGAATAGCGGCGCCTTTATCAGCTGAAGATCACGGTGATAGCCGGAGGTGAGCTTCGGGCCCACTGCCAGGATCTCGGTCAGGCAGGCCAGCGATGTCGCCGTCCGGCCGCGTATCAGCTCGAATACATCGGGATTTCTCTTCTGCGGCATGATGGATGATCCGGTAGTCATACTCGCTGGAAGGGCGACGAAACTGAATTCCCGGGTACAGAAGAGGATCAGGTCAGCTGCCAGTCGGCCCAGGTCTGTCATCAACAGGTGTATCTCAAACGCTATCTGTGCCTCCGCCTTGCCACGGGACAGCTGAACCGCGGTCACGGGGGAGTGCACGCTGGCGAACCCCAATGCCTGGCAGGTGTGGTCTCGATCGATCGGTAGCGCCGGGACACCGTAACCCGCCGCTGACCCGAGAGGATTCCTGTCCGCTCGCCTGGAAGATGCCAGCAGGCCTTCTGCGTCGTCCCGCAGCTCCGCCGCGAAACCGCCGCTCCACAGCGCAACGGTGCTTGGCATCGCTGGCTGCAGATGGGTATAGCCCGGGAGTGGCGTGTCTGCTTCCCGATGTCCCAGATCGTCAAGTGCTTCCGCCACCGAAGTGACGCCGTCGTGCAACGCCCGGCAGGCATCTTTCATGTATAGCCTCAGGGCTGCCAGGACCTGATCGTTCCTCGACCGTCCCAGGTGCAGGCGCGGTCCCGCTTCCGGAGCACGTTCCGTCAATCGGCTCTCCAGGGCGGTATGCACGTCTTCCTCGTCCAGCGAGATTGTCCATTCGCCGGCGGCGTGCTCCTGTGCCAGGGCCTGCAGCCCGTCCTCGATCTGTCGCCGGTGCTGGTCGGACAGCAGCCCGACGTCCGCCAGCATGTTGGCGTGGGCGATAGATGCCCGCACGTCGTAGGGTACGAGCCGGTTGTCCAGTGCGTGATCCTCTCCTGCCGTGAACTCGAGTACGCGTCTTTCGAGCGGTTCGCCCTTGTCCCAGAGCCTGCTCATGACATCAAACCTCGCACATCGGGGAGAAGTGTCTCTTTGCAGCATTCCACGATCAATCGTCTCCCGTCTGCTCTGCGGCACTCAAAGACCCGGTGTCCTCTACTATCAGAGTTCCGGTGCCCTCGTTGGTAAAGACCTCCAGGAGCAGGCTGTCGGGGAGATCGTGAGAGATCACGTGGACGCGCTCTACGCCCCCAAGGATCGCGCTGCGGATCGCGTCGGCCTTCGGCATCATGCCGGCTCCCAGGCGTCCCTCGGACTGCATCCGGGCGAGGCCGGCCAGGTCCATGTAGGAGACCAGGCTGGCCGGATCCTCCGGATCATCAAGGATCCCGGGTGCGCCGGTGGCGATGACCAGCTTCTCTGCGCAGAGGGCTGCCGCGAGTGCTGCCGCCACGGTATCAGCGTTGATGTTCAAAAGGGTGCCGGCTGCATCCGCGGATAAGGGGCTGATAACCGGCAGGAAGCCCGCGTCCAGCTGCCGGCGCAGCGTGTCACTGGCGACGCCTTCGATGTCGCCGACGAAGCCGTAGTCGACCTGGTCCTCCGCTTCGCCGGGAATATCGACAGGAGGCCGTCGCCGCGCCTGGATGAGATTGGCATCGACGCCGCTCATGCCCACTGCTGGCAGGCCCAGGTCGCGACAGGCGGCAAGAATCCGGGTGTTGACCAGGCCGTTGAGCACCATAGCGGAGACCTCCAGCGCTCGTGCGTCAGTGACCCTGCGACCATCGACGAAACGTGGCGGGATCCCCAGGGCCTCGGCCAGTCGCGTCGACTGGGGGCCGCCTCCGTGGACCAGCACGACCTTGATTCCGACTTCGTGAAGAAGGCCAATCTGCTCAACCAGATGCCGGGTCATCCCCTGATCGGCGAACACCGCTCCACCGGCCTTGATCACGAACACCTTGCGTTTGAACATGCGGATGTACGGTACGGCGCCCTTGAGGGCGGATACCACGATGGCTCTTTCGCCGGTCTTCCTCACCGTTCAGTCTCCTTTGTCGACAAGCAGGCGGTGGAGCACCGCCATTTGCGCATACATACGATTCCGCGCCTGCCGGATCACCCGGCTCCGCGGTCCTTCCAGCACATCCCCGGTGACGACGACCTCGCGGCGTACCGGCAGGCAGTGCATGAAAATGGATTCGGAATGAGCATTCTCGAACCAGTCCGAATCGATCGTCCAACCGGTGAGACCTGCCCGCAGATCCTGATCCGCCTCCGCGTCGCCATACACGCTCGTGGCCGACCAGGACTTTGCGTAGAGAACGTGGGCGCCCTGCATGGCCTGTCCGCGGTCGTCTGTCTCTGTGATGCTGCCACCACTGCGGGAAGCGGCGTCGTCGATCCGCTGCATCACCTCCGGTGGAAGCTCAAACCCCTTTGGCCGCAGGACCGTGACGTCCATCCCGCGCATGGCTGCCATGTGGGCTGCGGCGGCGGGAACCGCGAGCGGCAGGGGTTTCGGGTGACTGGCCCAGCTGAGGACGAACCGACCATTGCTTGCCGGTATGCGTTCATCGTCCATGGTTTTCCAGTCGGCGAGGGCCTGGCAGGGATGGTTGACGGCGGACTCCATATTGATCAGCGGAACGGAGCAGAGTCCTTCGATGGCTGAAAACACGGGCTCAGATAGATCCTCCGCCAGGTCCTGGCCGCCCGCGAAGGCTCGCACGCCCAGCGCATCCGCATAGGAGGCCAGGACGGGTATCGCTTCCCTGACGTGCTCCGCCGCAGCCCCGGTCATGGGTATGTCGGGGAGATACTCGAGATTCCAGCTGGAGCCGGGTGAGATGACGAAAGAGCTGCCGCCGAGTCGCGCCATCCCGGATTGAAAGGAGGCCAGCGTCCGCAGCGAGGGGTTCATGAACAGCAGGCCAAGGACCTTGCCCCGCAGGGCATCGGGTTCCGGACGGCGTTGCAGACGGCCTGCCAGCGCGACGAGTTCGGCGACGAGGTCGGGGCCTGCAAGGGCCAGGTCGAGGAAATTCTTCACCCGCCGATATCTCCCAGAGCCGACGCAAGACTCTCCACGTGTATCGGTTTCAGCGTCAGCGGTGGCAGAAGCCTCAGCACGTGTGGATCGCCGCTTGTACCGGTGAGAATGTCCTGCTCCAGGAGCGCGTCCCGGACCGCCTTCGCAGGCTGTCTGGTGATCAGCCCCAGCAGCAAGCCGCGTCCCTGCACTCTGGTCACCGGCCCGCGTACGCAAGTCGTTCTGATCAGTTCGGAGATCGTCTGTACATTCTCGAGCAAGCCCTCGCTGCGTATCGCGCGAATAACGGCCAGGATGGCCGCGCAGGCAACCGGTCCGCCGCCGAAGGTCGTGCCAAGGTCGCCGACTTTTAGCCCATCCGCGATGGGCGAATTCGTGATCACAGCCCCCGCGGGGATGCCGCCCGCGAGGCCCTTGGCGGTAGTCAGGATGTCCGGAGACACGTTGATTGCCTGGGCCACGAACGGATGCCCGCTCCTCCCCATGCCGCACTGGACCTCATCGAATATCAGCAGTGCGCCGCTGCGATCGCAGGCACCCCGAGCCGCCTGCAGGAACTCGGTGCTGAGGTCGACGGCCCCGGCGACCCCCTGTACCGGTTCGATGATCATCGCCGCCACCTCGTCCGACATGGCAGCCTCCAGCGCCGCGATGTCGTCTCTTGGCACGAAGCTGACGTCGAAGGGCAGTCGCGGATAGCCGTACCAGCTTGCCGCTGCTCCCCAGGTGACGGCGGCAGCTGCGCCGGTCCTGCCGTGAAACGCGCCCTCGACAGCAAGCACGCGGCTGCGGCCGTTCGACCGAAACGCGAGCCGCAAGGCATTTTCGTTGGCCTCGGCGCCGCTGTTCACCAGGAATACCCGATCCAGCCCGGCCGGGGCGAAGTCGGCCAGCATCCGGCAAGTCTCCGCGCGCACCGACATCGGAACAATGTTGCTCTGGAAGATCAGCTGATCGGTCTGTTCTCGGATGGCGCGGCTCAGGCCCGGGTGCCCGTATCCCAGGCAGGCCACCGCATGCCCGCCATACAGGTCGAGCAGGCGCTGCCCGTCGCGGGTCTCCAGATAGGCGCCGTCTCCGCGGATCGGCTCGAAGGGGAGCTGCCCGTAGACCGGCAGGCTCCATGCACTCTCGTCCAGTTGGCCACTCATCTTGTTCATATCCAGGCCGGCCCGGGTATCGTCAGGCCTGCCCTCTCGTCCAGGTCGAGCAGTCGATTCATCCATTGCATGGCGCCGCCCGCCGCGCCCTTGACCAGGTTGTCCAGCACCACCATGACCGCGAAGCAGTCCGCCTCGGCGGTGGCCGTGATCCGTGCCCGGTTGGAGCCGACGACGTCCTTGATTCGCGGCGGTGTATCGACGACCTCCACGAAGGGCCGATCTTCATACGCGTGTTTCAGGGCGGCGAGCAGTGACGTTCCGTCGGCGCTCCGGGCCAGACTTCCCTGGATGGTGATGTGGATCCCGCGAGCGAAAGGCCCTGAATGCGGGACAAACTGTACCGCCGCGTCCTCACCCGTCAGGTGTAGCGCGATGGCTCGCACCTCCGGCGCGTGTCGATGGTTCAGGGGCCGGTAGGCATACAGGTTTGAGTGCCGTTCCGGATGGTGGGTCGTCGCGAGTGGTGAACGGCCCGATCCGGTACTGCCTGTCACGCCTGCGATGTGGAACGGTCCGTCGGTCAGTCCCGATCGGAGCAATGGCACGATCCCTAGAAGCATGGCGGTCGCAAAGCAGCCCGGATGCGCAGCATGCCGCGCAGGAGTTGGGGCCGAGTGTTCCGGTACTGCGCAGAAAAATTCGTCCGCCAGTTGTGGCGCGCCGTGGTCCTGCCCGTAGATCTCACGGAAAGTCCTGACGTCGCGGAAGCGGAAGTCGGCCGAAATGTCCACGACCCGGCCGCTCCCTCCGTACCCCTCCAGCAGCCTGGCGATGACGGGCGCTGCCGCCCCATGGGGCGTCGCGCAGAACAGGCCCCGAAGCCCTCCATCGCGCCACATCGACTCGAGCTCATCTACGGACGCGAAGCTCACATCGTCGACGCAGCTCGCCAGGTTCGGGAACACCTGGGCTACCGGGGTGCCGGTCTGACTGACAGACGCAATGCTGCCGAGTTTCAGGGACGGGTGAGTCGCGAGCAGGCGTAGCAGTTCCCCGGAAACATATCCGGTGCCGCCGACGATGCCGATAGGAAGCCGTTGTGGCACGTGTGTGATCCCTTAGCAGCGCTCGGGGAAGAGCTTCTGCATGAGTGTGGCGCCGACCTGGGTCTCCTGGGTCAGCGCATTGAAAGCCGGGACACCGAGTTGCTCGACGATCATGTCGGAACCGACCGAGTTGTCCGTGGCGCGTCCG
The DNA here is from genome assembly GCA_937924335.1 of uncultured Gammaproteobacteria bacterium. GTDB lineage: Bacteria > Pseudomonadota > Gammaproteobacteria > Steroidobacterales > XN24 > JAHEFR01. Next base: position 48,280 of record CALDWW010000055.1, on the reverse strand, counting down.
GTGACGAGCGCCGGTTCAATGCCGAAATTGTCCCGCAGCAAAGTTACACCGCCCCAGGCGGCGACCGGGTCATTGGCGCAGAGGACGACTGCGTCCAGCGCTTCGCGGATGTCGGGAGCCGACAATATCGCCTGGACACCGTAGGCGCCAAGCAGGCCGTCGCCGAGTTCGAACACGATCACCTCCGGTCGGCTTGCAGCCATCTGGTTGAGCAGCGCCCGAGTCAGGGCCGGCCCGCTCTCCGGCGTGGTCGTCACGACTCCGAAGTCGGTAAACATCCCGGTCTCAAGTGCCCCCGCATCCTCCATGGCCAGCACATCCCGCTGCAGGGAGACACCGGTCGCCTTGAAAGCGGCCACCCGTAATCCGTGGTGCGAAAAGCGGCTGATGATGGCACAGGCGGCGGCGGTCTTTCCGGCGTCCATGCAGGTGCCTGCCAACGCAACGACGGGGATGCCGTCCGTCTTTAGCGTCAATCCGTCGCGGAGAGCGTGGATGCCCACACGGGCCGGCCGCCCTATTCGCTCGCCGAGCACCGGGAAATGCAATACAGACCCGAGTACCCGGCACTCGAACGGCGATCCCCGATCCGGTGTCACCGAGTCGCATATGCCGATGACGCCACCGAGGTTGAGAATGTTGACCGTATCGCCTGGTGACAGCGACAGCGGCATGTGACCCGAGTAACCGAACAATGCGTGCCGGTGGCCAAGTGCGCCGACGACGATATCACCGGCCTTGACCTGTGCCATCCGGCCCGAGGTGAGTTCGAGCTGGTTGTAGCTGGACTTGTTGTTCAGCACCTCGACGGCCACGACCACACCTTCCTCGCAGGGGATGTCAGGGGAGACACGGAGTTCTCGACCGAGCTCACAGCTGGAAGCGACGGACGCCACCTTGTCGACGATCATCGGTTTCATATCAGCCCTCGCCGTCCGCGCCGGCCCGCGTGTACAGCATCCCCGGCAGGGATCGCATGCGTGAAAAGCCGAGCGCGTCGGCGGCGGTCCACTCGCCCGCGGCTTCGCCATAGGTGCCACGGGTTGCCGCAAGTAGCGAGTGGCGAGACCCGACGCCCTCGACGAATACCTGTCCGGGCCGCAGCAGGAAAGATACTTCTCCGGTGACACGCACCTGGGACGAGGCCAGCAGGGCCTCGATGTCGCGGCAAGCGGGATCGAGATGTTGCCCCTCGTGCAGCATGTCGCCATAGATGCCGGCGAGCGGCTCCTTGACGCGCAGCTGAGCAGCGCTCAGCGTCAGCTTCTCCAGTTCGCGGTGCGCGGTCAGAATCGCGGCGGCTGCCGGTGCTTCGAAGGCCACCCGGCCCTTCGTGCCCAGCACCGTGTCACCGAGGTGGATACCCCTGCCGATGCCGAACTTCGCCGCCACCGCCTCAACGGCCTCGATCAATGCGACGGGCGGTAGCGTGTTCCCGTCAAAAGCGACCGGTATGCCCGCCTCGAAGGCAAGTGTGTGGCGTTCATCCTGCAACTGTGTGTCGAATGCTCCACGGGTAAGGACCCAGGCGTCCTCCGGGATGCTTTCGCGGGAGTCCAGCGTCTCTCGCCCGCCTATCGTTACGCCCCACAGCCCCCGATTGATCGAGTATGCGCCACCGCCCGCCGGAACCGGCAGACCCTTTCCCTCGAGGAACTCGATCTGCTGCTCGCGCCGCCAGGCGTTGTCTCTGACCGGGGCCAGGATCTCCAGCGCCGGGTCCAGCGTGCGCAGTGCCACCTCGAACCGGACCTGGTCGTTACCGGCCGCCGTGCAGCCGTGAGCCACCGTGCGGGAACCCAGTTCGCCGCAGACATGCGCCATAGTCTGTGCCTGAAGCACCCGTTCGGCACCGACACACAGCGGGTACAGGTTGCCTCGCCGGACATTGCCGAAGATCAGATGCCTGAGTACCTGGTCGAAAAAACTCTGACGAGCATCGACTGTGACATGACGCAGGGCACCCAGGGCCATTGCGTGCTCTTCCAGGGCCACACGCGCCACCTCGTCGAGACCGCCTGTGTCGACGGTAACGGTGACGACCGGGCGCTGGTAAGTGTCACTGAGCCAGGGAATGCAGAAGGAGGTGTCCAGGCCTCCCGAGAAGGCCAGGAGGATGGGATTATCCGTGTTCATGAGCGTCTCGCGTCCGGGAATATCTTTTCCAGGCGGGCGACGAGCATCTGCTGTTGCCGCTGGGTGGCTGTGGCAACGAAAATGGTGTCGTCACCCGAGATGGTGCCGACGATCTCACGCCAGCCGGACTCGTCCAGAGCCACCGCGACGCTCTGTGCGGCGCCTGTCGATGTACGGATGACGGTCAGGCTGGGGCCGGCAGTCGCGACATGGTGGACAAATCCCGCCAGCAGTTCGAACCGGGCTTCGCCAGGGGCACGCACATTCTGCGGGGCCAGGTAACGTTCACCGACTTTGGCGACACCGAGATCCTTGAGGTCACGGCTTATGCTCGACTGGGTCGCGTCCATGCCGCGCTCCGATAACTCCCGGACCAGGTCTTCCTGACGGGCGATCGGGTACTTCTTCAAAATCCGCAGGATTTCTGAACGCCTTGCGGCCTGCTGACTGGGATCTGTGGGCATGGTCGAGTTTAATCAAGAATAAAGATGCGCATAATGTATTATTCATGCGCATCAAAAGTCAAGCTTGGGTTCCGGGGTGGTGGCCGTTAGACTCGCGCTGCGTTCAGGATTCGGAGACGGGGATGAGCGATTCAGGACTGGAAACGGTCGAGTTGGAGACGGGCCCCCGCCCGCAGGCCAGCGTGATCTGGCTACACGGGCTGGGTGCCGACGGGCACGATTTTGAGCCCATCGTGCCCCAGCTGGCGGCGGCGGGCATTGCCAATGTCCGCTTCGTATTCCCTCACGCGCCATTGCGACCCGTCACCATCAATGGCGGCATGCCGATGCGAGCGTGGTACGACATCGTCTCTTTCGATGCCGGTCCGCCCCGCGACCAGGAGGGCATCACCGCGAGCCGCCTGGCGGTCGAGAGCCTGATCAGGCGTGAGGAGCAACGCGGATGCTCTTCACAGAACATCATCCTGGCCGGTTTCTCCCAGGGCGGCGCCATGGCGCTGTACACGGGACTGCGGCTCGACCGACCTCTGGCCGGGATCATGGGCCTTTCAACCTACCTGTTGATGACGTCGAGCACAGAGGCTGAGCGCAGCGGCGGAAACTCGGCCACGCCCTTGTTCCTGGCGCACGGCACATTCGACCAGGTCGTGCCGATGGTGGGGGGCCAGCGCGCGGCAGAGCTGCTGGGTCATCTCGGTCACCAGGTCGAGTGGCACGAATATCCGATGATGCACGCCGTTTGCCCCGAAGAGGTGGGGCACATCGCTGCCTGGCTGAAAGAGCGCCTCGGATTGTGAACCGGCCCGGGCGACGCGGTTCGCTATGTCGGACTGTCTTCGGACCGATCCATGCCGAAAGTGAAGCTGACTGACCCGGCAGGCCGGCCGTTGCCGTCGAATGTCCGTTCTTCCAGGAACGCCTGCCCGTCCATCGAAAGCATCATGACGGTTGCCGATCGCGTTCCGTAAATCGGGCTGCGGATGAAAACAGGCGAGAGCAGACGCTCCCATTCACGGGGCACACCGGTATCCGGCAGGCGGTCGTCCGGGACCATCTCCTCATCAAGCAGGATGCTGAACAGGGCCTCGACGTCCGGGGCCTGCTCCCCGATGCATGCGCGCAGCCCCTCCCTGGTCCTTGTCACTTTTGGCCAGGACGTGTTCAACAGGTGATTGCTGAGTCCGTATACGCCCGGGGGAAGCGGGCCACCGGGCGGGCCGCGGTTGGTCATGTACCGGATGTCGGAGGGATCGCCGAATATCAGGTTGAATGCGCCGTATGCATCGGCTTCCACCGTGTCCTGCCATGATCGCGGTGGGCGCCGCGAGCCCAGGAAGTCACTGACCAGCTGGCCACGGCTGCGACTCTCCGGCTGTGGATCCGGCGGCTCGCGGAAGTTGGTCACCACGGCAAAACGACCGCTACGGGAGAAACCCATCCAGGTGCCGCCTGCCTGCAGGTCTCTTCCGGCAAGAATGTCGGGAGCGTCGTCCCACCAGCCGGCCGGTGCCGCGGGCCGGCGGTGGAATTCATCACGATTGCCGACCAGTATCAGCGGGTAACGCACGTGCTGGTGCCAGGCGAAGGCGAGAACACACATGCTTGCGAAGCCGGGTCAGCGCCAGACCGGCGGCCCGGACTCTCCCTGGCGGTCAAGATCGAAGCCAGGTTCCGCATTGAACCACTCCCTTACCAGCGCGTAGGCAATCGACACCGGGGGGGGAAGTAGTGTCTCGCCCTTGACGATATCCTCGCGGCTGACCCAGCGGGCTTCCGAGAGCTCACCGTCAAGCAGCTGTATCTCCTCGGTCCGGGCTTCAGCGAGGAAACCCAGCATGAGTGATGACGGGAATGGCCAGGGTTGAGACGAGTGATAGATGACGTCAGAGACTCTGACACCCGTCTCCTCGTAGACCTCCCGCCGAACCGCATCCTCCAGGCTTTCGCCCGGCTCGACGAAACCCGCGATGGTCGAGAACCGTCCTTGCGGCCACGAGGCCTGCCTGCCGAGGAGGCAGCGCTCGTCGTGTGCCACGAGGACGATCACCGCAGGGTCAACTTTCGGAAAGTGCCTGCGGCCGCATTCCTCCGAGACGCAGACTCGCGCGTGGCCCGCTTCGGCCAACTCCGTACCGCTGCCGCAACGGGCGCAGAAGGCGTGGTTACGGTGCCAGATCGCCATTGCGCGGGCGTAGGCCAGCAACGAGGCTTCCCAGGGCTCGAGCAGGCCGGCCAGCGGGCGAAGATCGCGAAACTCGAACGAGGCCGGCAGCGGCAATTCCTCGCCGACAGGGACGCTGAAGAAGTATCGCTGCTCACGGATGCCGAGCAGTACGGGTGCCGCAATGCCGGCGCCGAGTTCGCCCAGCTCTTCCGTGCTCAGCAGGGCGGGACGAGGTGGATCGGTGACATGAACCAGACTGCGACTACCCTGGGTCGGAAGGAAACGCGCCGCCCCGGAGTACAGCACTTCCTCGATCCACTCACTACGGTTCCGCAGGTGGGCCAGTCTGTCGATCGGGCTATGGGCCAGCAGGTTTACATAGGGCGAGCGACTCAAGGGGTTCACGCATCTCCGTGCAGCGCGCGTGCCGCGATAACCCAACCGTCCTCGTCAGCGTACAGGTATTGCCCCGGACGTATCGTGACCCCGGCAAAACTGACCGAGGTCCCCGTGTACCCGTCGCCGTTCTTCTTGCTCTTGCGCGGATGCGTGGCAAGTGCGATGACACCGAGATCGATGCGGGCTATCTCCGCGCTGTCCCTTATGCATCCGTTTACGACGACACCAGACCAGCCGTTTTCGGTCGCCAGGGCGGCGAGCCGGTCTCCAAGAAGCGCCCGGCGAAGAGAGCCGCCACCGTCGACAATCAACACCCGGCCGTCCCCGGGTGATTCGACAGCTTTTCGCACGAGCACATTGTCTTCGTGAACTTTCATGGTCACGGTTTCCCCATGGAAGCGCTTGCGACCTCCGAAGTGACGCATGATCGGTTCGGCGACTTCGATATCCCCTGGGTGGGCATCGCAGATATCTGCGGTCAGTACTTCCATGGCTCGGTCTCGTTAATGGGCTTGCAGCTATTCTATGTCGGCGCAGGCCGCAGGCGCACCCGGAGTCAGACATGTGTGGCGGTGCTCCGGGTGCGACTCAATCGGCATGGCGGGCATTCGGCACGATCCAGGGCGAGCGCATCCTGGACGTAGATGTTTCCGCAGTGCAGGCAGTCAGCAAGCAGCGCGTCCTTTCTTGAGGTGATCGCCCGATAGAGGTTCCAGGAGCGCTCGAAACTGATCGTCGTGCGCGGGTAAAGTGATGTGTAGGTCTCGTAAGCGCGACATAACAACTCTCCGAAGACGACGCCCGAGCAATCCCTACTGGGAAGCGGGTCGAGGCGCTCGGTGATCTCCAGTATCCCGAAGAGTCCGAACAGATAAACGAGCGTAGACGCTTCTGCCTGCACGCTGGCATTGCGCACAAAGAACGCCACATTGGTCGGTGACTTGCCTCTCTGCCGGCGGATCGTCGACCCGTCGGGGCGGCGAAAGTACGTGGCGTACAGTTTGCGGATCCGGTCTTGGGAGAACCCGGTCAGCGCGGCGATTATGTGTGTCCTCGCCTCGTGCGCGATGAGACGCACCGCCAGGTCGAATTGCTGCCGTTCCCCGGCATATCGATCGTCTGTGAATCGCATGTGAGGCGTCCCCTTTTGATGAACCTGCTGCCCAAATATGGTATTAAAATACTACATCTGGTCTAAACAGACCATATTCGGTATTATATTCCCAATATTGAATCTACTGGCTGGACATTTTTGCCGGCAAAAGCGAGATATGAGCGAGGCCAGCGCCACTGGGAAACTGAATACTGGCGGGTAAACCGGGGGAGGGAATAACAATGCTCAACACAGGAGTAAGCCAGCAGGCGTTTGAAGAGGTGGCGGGTCTGAATCAGGCGTTCTTCAGCCTTCTGAGGACATGTTGCGGGGATGACACAGGGGCATGGCCGGGTCTGCAGCCGGCGACGCTAAATCGTATCTGTTTGCTCGATGGGGAGTCCGTGCAGCGGTTAAGTCGGCTTCCTTTCGCCCTGTTCAGTCTGCGGCTGCATGATCTGCCGGTCTGGGAGTCGGTGACAGAGTGTGGCGTCAGCGAGGCGTCCGGTCCTGGCGCATGGCCGGACGATGGGTCCAGGCGACAGCAGTTTCTTGTCGTCGCGCTGGGTACCTTGAGAGACATGGCGCGCGCGGAGCCCTTGTCGACCTCGCTTCTGTTCGGAATTCCGCGCGACTTCGCAACCGCGATCTCGCGGACGGAACTCGCCTGGCTACCCGTCATCGCTGACGCCATCAAGCCCTGGCTGCGTGTGCGTCATGCGGATCGCTGGGAGTGGTGGGAAGCGATCGTCACCGACGCGGCCCTGTGCCGGCCCGGCGTGGCCCAGAGCCATGTGGGCGTACACCTGTCCTTGCAGCGAGCCTTGAGCCTGCAGAACGCCCGCTTGCCTCGCGGACGACTGTGTCGCAATCGATAGGCGCTTGCATGGCCCCGCTTGTCCGGGGCCTAGTCTGAGATGCTCGAAAAGAACGGCTGGCAGGCGGCGAGCACCGAGTCAGGGTCCTCAAGCTGGGGGTAATGACCAATCCCCGGCAGGGTCTGGACCGGCGACTGGGGCAGCAATTCTCGCCAGCGGTCCACCATGTGGGCGCCGGAAACCGGATCGAGCAGGCCATTGATAAACAGTAGTGGGATCGGACTGGCCGCGAGGGCGCCGACCCAGCGTTCGCGATTCAGTTCCCGCTCGCGGATGTAGCTGAGCAGTTTCGGCATGACGCGGCGACCTTCATGTGCGTCCATGAGTTGCCAGAGCACTTCCTGTTCGTGCGGGTCTGGACGGGTGTCCGGGCCGAATACAGCGCACAGGCTCTCCATAGCGCGTCCCTTGCTCATCAGGCGGGCCAGCAGCGGGCCTATACGGCTGGCAAGCAGCGTCTGTATGACACGAGGCCTGTGCCGCTCCGGGAAAACACCCCCATTGAGCAGGCAAAGCGAGCGCATGCCATCCGGCTGCTCGCTCTCTATCCGTCTTGCCAACAACTCCTGAGCGACCGTATCACCGTAGTCATGAGCGAGGACATGGAATCGGGAAACACCGGCGTCAGCGATGATCGCTTCGCAGAGATCCGCCTGAGCCGAAATGCTGTACGGAAAACGCCTGGGTTTGGCGGAGAATCCGTATCCGATGAGATCCGGCGCGAGCAGCCTGTAGCTGTCTGCAAGAGCAGGCCACAGCCGGTGCCAGTCCCAGGCCGCCGTGGGAAATCCGTGGATCAACAGCATCGTCGGCCGGTCCGCTCGGCCACCCTCGTAGAGTGCGATGTCATGACCGTGATAGTCGACCCGCCGTCCAAGTTGTCGCCACTGTTCAAGATTCACTGCCGGGTTCCACGGGTCATTACGTCTAGTCCGCTGCAAACGCCACGGAGAAAATTGTACTCCGCAAGGTGATCCTGCGGCCGGGCCGCCGCACTTGATAGAATGCCGGGTTTCGCCGATCGCCGATTAGCGACAAGAGACTTCGACATATGCGAGCACTGCAGATCCGCGGCCTGACAAAGGTGTACGACAACGGGATGCATGCCCTCAAGGGCATTGACCTGGACGTCGAAGAAGGCGAGTTCTGTGCCTTGCTCGGCCCTAACGGTGCCGGCAAGACCACGACCATCGGGATCCTGACGTCCCTGATCAACAAGAGCGCGGGCAGCGTCGAGATCTTCGGCCACGATATCGACCGCGATCTGACCCTCGCCAAGGCGTGTCTCGGTCTGGTTCCGCAGGAGATCAATCTCAACCTGTTCGAGAAGGTGCTGAACATCGTCGTGACCCAGGGGGGCTACTACGGGATTCCGCGTGATCTGGCGATGGAGCGCGCGGAGAAGTATCTGCGCCAGCTGCAGTTGTGGGATCGACGCGACGAGGTGGCCCGCTCCCTGTCCGGCGGGATGAAGCGCAGGCTCATGATTGCGCGGGCTCTTGTGCACGAGCCACGATTGCTGATCCTGGACGAACCCACTGCGGGCGTGGATATCGAGATCCGTCGATCCATGTGGAGTTTTTTGAGGCAGATCAATGCTGCGGGCACGACGATCATTCTGACTACCCATTACCTGGAGGAGGCGGAGACCCTGTGCCGTCATGTAGCGATCATCGACGAAGGCAGGATCATCGAGAACGACCGGATGAGCAGGGTGCTGCGCAAACTGTCCGTGGAGACGTTCGTCCTCAATCTGGATAGGGAGATTCAGGCGCCGCCCCGACTGCCGGGATACGAGGTCCGGATGGTGGACGCCTCGACGATAGAGGTCGATGTTCAGAACAACCGGGACATCAATGATCTGTTCGCCGACCTGAGCGGCAATGATCTGCGCGTCGTCAGCATGCGCAACAAGGCCAATCGGCTGGAGGAATTGTTCCTGCACATCGTCGACAATAAAGCCGCGGCGAACCGAGGTGCGTCGTGACCGGGAATCGCGTCAGGGTGCGCCAGAACGCGACGGCTTTGTGGACGCTGGTCACCAAGGAATATTTCCGTATCGTGCGCATCTGGGTCCAGACGCTGGTGCCCCCTGCTATCACGATGAGTCTGTATTTCGTCATTTTCGGCAACCTCATCGGCCGCCGTATCGGTGAGATGGACGGCTTTGGTTACATGCAGTTCATCGCGCCCGGTCTCATCATGATGTCGGTCATCACCAATTCCTACGGCAATGTCGTGTCCTCGTTCTTCGGCGCCAAATTCGCCAGGCACATTGAGGAGATGCTGGTGTCGCCAATGCCCGCGTCGCTGATCCTGCTGGGACACGTAGCCGGCGGTGTCATCCGCGGCCTGCTGGTAGGCTTTCTGGTGACGCTCATCGCCCTGTTCTTCACGGAGCTTCGCCCAGAGCATCCATTCGTCACGATGTCGGTCGTTTTCCTGACCGCCGTTGTGTTCGCTCTCGCCGGGCTCATCAACGCGATATTCGCGAAGAAATTCGACGACATTTCGATCATTCCGACGTTCGTGCTGACACCGCTGACCTATCTGGGCGGTGTCTTCTATTCCATCAGCCTGCTGCCGGATTTCTGGCAGAAGGTTTCGCTGGCGAATCCCGTCCTCTACATGGTCAATGCGTTCAGGTACGGCATACTGGGCGTGTCGGACATACCCATCGATTACGCCTACTTCATCATCGGCGTGTTCATCGTGTCACTCTACAGTTTCGCCCTGCTGCTTCTGAAGCGCGGTGTCGGTATTCGGGAGTAACTTCCTATGTGCGGGCGCTTCGTCTTCTACTCTCCGGCCGAGGCTGTGACGCGTCTGTTCGGAGTTGAGTTCGAGCAGGAGTTCCAGCCACGCTACAACATCGCTCCGACACAGGTTGCGCCGGTGTTACGCAGGGATGATGCCGGCAGCCGAAGGCTCAATCTGCTGCGTTGGGGGCTGGTGCCGTTCTGGGCCAAGGACCGCGCGATCGGCAATCGCATGATCAACGCGCGCGCCGAGACGGTCGCGGCGAAGCCCGCTTTCCGGCAAGCCTATCGGCGCCGCCGCTGTCTGGTCCTCGCTGATGGCTTCTACGAGTGGCAGCGGAAAGACGCAGGCAAAGTGCCCTGGTATATCCACTCCACGGCCGGAGGCCCTTTCGCGATGGCCGGCCTGTGGGAGCGCTGGCGGCCCGAGGGAGAGGAATCCCTGGAGACGTTTACTATTCTCACCCGGGAAGCTGATCCATGGATGACGGCAATCCACCATCGCATGCCGGTCATCGTCGACGGCGATACGGCCAGCCGCTGGCTCGATCCCGCGACCGGGGAGCAGGCCTTGAACTCTGTGTGTGAGGGGCCCACCGGGGTGGAACTGGAGGCGACACAGGTGAGTCGACAGGTGAACAATCCCGGCAACGAGGGCCCTGAGTTGATTCAGCCGGTGGGCAACTGACCCAGCGCCTGTTCGAGATCACCGATGAGGTCGTCCGGACTCTCAAGCCCTACCGAGATCCTCAACAGGTTGTCCGGCGTAGTAGTTCCCGGTCCTTCGATAGACGCCCTGTGCTCGATCAGACTCTCCACCCCGCCAAGACTCGTGGCTCGCGTGAACAGCTCAACCCGGGCGGCAGCTTGCATGGCCTCCTCCAGTCCTGATCGTAGCTGGAAGGAGATCATGCCGCCGAATCCGCTCATCTGAGATCGAGCGACAGCATGATTCGGGTGCGATTCCAGCCCGGGGTAATGAACCCGTTCTACCTTCTGATGCGTGGAGAGGAACGCCGCGATCTTTGCGGCGCTGTCCGATTGCCGCCGGACCCTGAGCGGCAGTGTCGGCAGGCTGCGCTGGTATAGCCAGCAGTCGAACGGCGAGGGTGCCGCGCCTGCAGCGCTGCGGATGTGGCCTATCTCATCCATCCAGTCATCCTCTCCGCCGACGATGATCCCGCCCATGACATCGCTGTGCCCACCCAGGTACTTGGTCGAGCTGTGCAAGACGATGGATGCACCGTGATCGAGCGGTCGCTGCAGCACCGGGGTCGCGAAGGTATTGTCGCAGGCGAGCAAAGCGCCGTAGCGACCTGCCATCCTCGCCAGCTCACCGATGTCAGTCACGCCCATCAGCGGATTGGAGGGGGTCTCCACGAACACGAGGGCGACACTTTCATCCATCGCGCCTTCGACGGCGGGCAGCGAGGTAGAATCCACCAGCCTGACCCGCCCGCCCATGGATGGCACCAGTTCGCGTAGCTGGCGCAGCGTCCCGTGGTAAGAAGAATCAGTCGCCAGGATGGCGCCACGGCTGGCGGCGACCTGAAACAACGCGAGGGTTGCCGCCGAGCCGGAACTGAATGCGACGCCCGCAGCGGCCCCCTCCAGCGCGGCTATGCCCTCCTCCAGGGCTGAGCGGTTCGGGTTGCCGTCACGCACGTATTGGTAACCACGCCGATACTGGCCATCCACGTCCCTCTCGTAAGTGGTGCTGACGTGGATCGCGGGTGTGACGTCGCCGGTGGCGGCTTCCCCCGGTCGCGCGGCGTGTACCGCGAGTGTGTCAATCGAGGTCGCCGATTTCCTGTCTTTCAAGCGCACTCCTGGCGTCAATGGGCCGACCATCCGCAGGCGACATGATAGCGCCCCGCAGGCGATAGGCCGCCGGCGCATCGCTGAGCCGGACCTGGCCGGACCGATAGTCGATGCCCAGCCGCGTGTTTGTTGGACCCAGGTCAGGAAAATGGCTGGACTCTGCGTGTTCCTCGTACAGTTCCATGAATACCGTTTCGGAGGTGAGGTCATCGAGTAGTCCGAACACTTCGCTTCCGGTCCACGCGCGATCACTCGGCAGGCAACACTCCGCCAGCGCGCCGAGTGCTGTATCCAGAGACTGCTGTCCCCGGGAACGCCGGCGCAGTTCGACGTCGGCCATCAGTGCGATCGCGGCCCCGCTCCAGTAGACGCGCATATAGGACCCTCGCTTGCGCATGTCGCGACTGGCCTCGACCAGGCTAGCGCCACGGGTGCCGTCCCGGCCACGCTGGAAGCCGTCATAGAGTTTTTGCCACGCCGCTTCCCGGGTCAGCATGCCGGCACGAGCCCGCAGAATATTCTGGTAGTAGCTGGCGAAACCCTCCGACAGCCAGGAGTCGTCCCTGAGGACGTAGGGCAGCAGCATATGACTGAGTTCATGAGCCGCGGTCCAGTCCTCGCGGAACTCATCGAGGGGGCGCGTCTGGTCAACGAAGAAATGGGCGGCTGCCCCGCCCCCACGGAGGACCTGTGCCCATGGCACCGCTTCGCCGGCCGGACCCTGGGGGACGACCAGGATCTGCGGGGACGGCACCGGAAACCGGCCGTAGAGGGTCGTGATGGCATCCGCCGCTTCGCGGATCCATGAGGACATGTCCGGCTCGCTGATCGCAGGCTCCGCACCCAGCACGGCGACTCGCAGACGGGCACCTGCCACCGGGATCATGTCGGTTCGGAAGCGTCCGACAGCGACCAGGTCCGGCCAGTCCGAGGGCGACCCACTGACCGTGTAGGCAAGGTCCCCGTCCGATCCGTCAAGCGGCTGCCACGGCACCGAGACTCCGTGACCCTCGGGCAGATCGAATGCCACCCGGATGGACGTCTCCGCAGGTTGGGAGGTCGGCCGCCATAGCCACAGGCCCGACCTCATCAGGACCGCTTGGTGCTGCTCGCGCACGAGTCGGGAGCTGTCTGCGCCGCGAGCGGCTGCCAGGTCCACCGCATAGTCGAAACACTGTCCAGCGCCTCCTTTGTAGCGGATGCGCCCGTGGCGAACCTCGATGAGCCCGGGTGTCACCCGGCGATCCGGAACGACAAGGAATTGCCCGGCCTCCGCCGAGTGGCTACTGAACTCCCTGATCACCCGGCTACCCTGGCAGACCTCGACCGACAATTGATCAAGGGACTCGGGAACGCTGACGCGGTAACGCAGTACATCGCTGCCCGCTGCAGCCGGCGCAATCGCAAGCAGAATGGGTAGTGCCAGTCTCCCCGGCATCGTCACCGCGCTCCCTGAGCCACAAATCGCCCCAGTCTAGTGCGACTGACGGCACTACCGAGGGTTCCGCTCATCGTTCCGGCGCCCCTATCGGAATATCTTCCTGCAACGCAACGACAAGGGTACCCGGACCGCCATGTGCGCCCAGGGCCGTTCCGACCTCGGTCGTGAAGTGGCTGCTGACGGAGGGTAGCGAATCGCCGAGGATCTGCAGCAGCCGGTCTGCTTCGTCTGGATTGTCTGCGTGGCCGACACCTATCCGGTAGGTCTTCCCGACATCGGTACGCGCCGCGATGAAGCGGGCGAACCTCTCAACGGACCGGTGTCGACCGAAGATGAATCCGCCGGCGGCGATACGTCCGTCCGGGAAGTTGGTGAGCACCGGATTCAAGCGAAACATGTCGGCGATGACCTTCCTGTATCGAGGCACCCGGCCGCCACGCACGGCATAGCGCATGTCCTGCAGCAGACCGAAAGTGCGCGTCCTCGAGATGACTTTCTCCATCCGGATCACGATCTGGTCCAGGTCGAAACCCGCCTCGGCCATCTCGGCCGCATACAAGGCGATCATCCCCTGACCGAGTGATGCATTGCGTGAGTCGATCGCTACCACCGGTCCGCTGTCGCTGCTTCGATTAGCCGCTGACTCGGCCGCCTGTAGCGTACCGCTTACCTTGGCGCTGACGTGTACCGACACCACGGCCTGGTGATGGGAGCCGAGAAACTGGTAGAGCCTGCGGAAGTCACCGGGGGGCGGTTGCGAAGTCTTGGGATGATGCGGATTGCTCTGCAGTTCCGCGTAGAACTGTTCGGGGGTCAACGTGACCTTGTCGAGGAAGCTCTTGTCGCCAAAATGGATATGAATGGGTACGACAAAGATGCCGTATCGCTCCATATCGCTCTCGGCGATGTCACCGGCAGTGTCCATCACGACCGCGACCGCCGGTCGATCGCCCCGCGCGGCCCGTTGCTGAAGACTCATGTCGTCAGCTTTCTGTCCGCAGATCGTGCCGAAGCGACGTGTGATGACGAACAATGCCTCCGGATCGTCCACGTGCATGTGGACGCGTATTTTGCGGGCGGTACCCGCGAGCACCAGACTGCTGCCCAGGCTGGATAGTTGTTCCCGCAGCGCCCGTCGGTCGATGGACTCGCCGGTCAATGTGCACTCGGTGCAGAATCGATGCTCACACGTCGACTGCTGCAGACCATGGTCGATGCGTGCTTCGGCGGCAACGGCCAGCGGGGACTCCGGGACGTCCTCCAGAGAGCCCTCGTGCACGAGGGCGCAGATGCCCTGGAGCAGGTCCACGAAGCCCTGCGCTCCGGCATCGACGACCCCGGCCCGGCGAAGCACGTCGAGTTGGTTGGTGGTTTCGGCCAGCGCCTGGACGGCTCTTCTTAATCCGGCATCGAGCAGGGTGACGAAATCCTGTCCGTTCTTGCGGGACACATTGATGGCCGCGGCAAACTCGGCCAGGACCGTAAGGATGGTGCCCTCGCGCGGCTCGCTCAGCGCCTCGCGCGCGTATCGGGCGCCCTGCCGTACGGCGTCGACGAACGGGTCCGTGGTGATGGTCCGCAGTTGCCCGCAGGCATCGCCCAGTCCATGGAAGAACTGTGCGAGGATCGCTCCCGAATTCCCTTTCGCACCATCCAGCGCCGCGTCAGCCACGAGTTCCAGGACGCGTCCGGCATGCTGATCGTCCGACCTGGCGAGGGCGGACAGGATGGACTGCATCGTCATCGCCAGATTGGTTCCGGTGTCGCCGTCGGGTACCGGAAAGACATTGATGCGGTTCAGCCTCTCCTGATCCGCCATGACACGATGGATGCCCGCGCGCAGGCCGCGGATGACGCGTTTTGCGTCAAGGTAGGCGATGCCGGGGACAGCCTCTGTCAAGAAGTCCCCCGGCTAGTTCGGCTCGAGTAGGAATCGACGGCCGCGATCTTCCATGATGACGCCCTCTGGCACGATCTCACGGACAACCGCGCCTCCGCTGACGCGGTCACCCTCCCGGTACTTGCTGCCGCTGATGAACACCACGCGTCTCTGCTTGTCCGGGTAGTAGACATGCAGGTCCAGGTGTAGCGGTGGTCCGGTCAGGAAGCCCTGCAGGCGCAGGTCGTTAGCGGTGGGCAGGCCTTCGTTTGTCCCCGCGGGGGCCCTGGTGGTTGGCCCGTCTGTGCCGGACCGGGCGTGTTCAACAGACTGTTGCGGTGCGGCCTCCGCAGCAGGAACCGGCCTGTCTGGGCTCGAAGACTCCCTGATTGGTACAGCCGCCTCCGTCGTCGTCGAGGATTGCGTCTCCCCCGACAGCGGCCGCACCTGTCTGCTGGCTGGCGCGGTCTGGCGCTCATCCGCGGTCGGGGCAGGTACCTGTGGAGGGGTCGATCGGTCCGTGGGCTCCTGCTCGACGACGGCCTGCCCGGCGGTTGCCGTCGGCCGCGTCGGAACCGGGGACTGCTTGTCCTGCGCTACCGCGGCAGGCGCCGCAGGACTTTCGACGATACCTGTTTGACGCGCGCCGCCCGTGTCCCCGGTCATGGTGGCCGGCTGCGGTTTGTCACGCAGCAGGACGTAGGCGACGACCACAAGATTCAGGATCAGCAGCCCGGCGACCACCAGCGGCCAGCGACCGCGCGGTTTGTGCCCCGGGGTTTCCGGTAAGGCGGCGAATCCCGGGCCGGCCTGCCGTTGACGCTCGTTCTCGGACTTCTTCAGCGCCTCCAGGATGAAGGACATCGGCTCAGCCCTCCGGTCGCAGGCGCGGCCTGTCAGGCAGGTCGAGCGCTGAGTTGAGGGTGATCAGCGTCCGCGCGCCGGCGACGCCGTCGGGCTGCAGTCTGTGCAGCCGTTGAAAGCCCTGGACGGCTGCCTTCAGCGCGCCGTCGTAGTTGCTGGCGGGCTGGCCGGGTATGTCGATATCGAGGGTCTTCGCCAGCGAGTCTCGAAGCCAGGCAACGTCCGCTCCGATTGACCCCTGCCTCAGAACGCGACCGTTGCCCACAGCCGGTCGCCAGACCAGGAGAAAGTCGCCCAGCCACAATGGCATGATCTCCGCCAGGCTCGCCGTGTATTCCTCGTCTCCGAATCTCAACAACGCGTCGCCTTGCGGCGTGACCCCGGCGAGGACGACCTGGTGGGGGGCGCCTTCGAGGGTACTCAGAGAGAGGACGGCCGGCCGGTCGAGGTTGAGAAGGTATCCCCAGGTGCCCCGCTCATACAGACAGCGGAGGCCGTTCTCCTCAGCGACACCGCAGGCACGGCCCATGCCCGCCGTGTAGTCCACTTTCCAGACGCGGAGCAGGCTTGCGAGCGCAGCGTCCGTTCCCGTCTGCGCCGCGCGCTGCGAAAGGACAGCGCTCAGGGATGCGGCTGTTTCCGGCGGCACCATCTCTACGACGTCCGGTTCCGCAACCGCCGGGCCCGGTTCCACAACAGCCGCTGTCTGCGCCAGCGCGCTGCCTCCGTCGTTGCCGGCACCTGCCGTTACAGGTGCCGCAGCCGGTGCTACCCGGGGCGCCTGTTTCGTGTCGGTGGCCGCCACGTTCGCGGTCGGCTCAATGGCGCTGCGGTTTGCTTGCCAGGCATAGATCCCGCTAGCGGCCACCAGCAGGACGAGAGCGGCCACCCACGCCAGCCTGCGGCTGCTCTTGACCCGCTCACCGCCCCCGGCAACCTCGTCGGCCGCACGCAGGGCGGTCAGTCGAGAGACCCGCGGTTGTTCCCTGGAATAGGCGCCCAGCAGGGCGCGATCGCAGATCACGTTGATAAGTCTCGGCACGCCTCGAGCCGAATGATGGATCGCACTGGTCGCCCCGGGATTGAATATCTCGCCCCCGCCACCCGCCACACGCAGGCGGTGCCGGATGTAAGCCCGGGTCTCCTCCGGATCAAGCGGCTCGAGGTGGTAGCGGCCGGTGATGCGCTGTGCCAGCTGGCGAAGGTCCGTCCTGGACAGCAGCTGGCGTAGTTCGGGCTGTCCGATCAGGATGATCTGCAGCAGCTTCTGCTTCGCGGTCTCCAGGTTGGTGAGGAGCCGGATCTGCTCGAGCACGTCGGGGCTCAGGTTCTGGGCTTCGTCCACGATCAGAACGACTCGACTGCCATTGGCATGAGCATCCAG
The DNA here is from genome assembly GCA_937924335.1 of uncultured Gammaproteobacteria bacterium. Taxonomy (GTDB): domain Bacteria; phylum Pseudomonadota; class Gammaproteobacteria; order Steroidobacterales; family XN24; genus JAHEFR01. Next base: position 30,998 of record CALDWW010000055.1, on the reverse strand, counting down.
CAGATGGCGGTTGAGGCCATCGACGATGGCCTTGGCGCTGTTGCGTTCTTCGATCGTGAGCGGGATATGAAGTTCTTCACAGATGGCCAGCAGGAATTCGTGTGGTGTGAGTCGCGGGTTCAGGACCAGCGCCACCTCAGTGTCCTTGGGTAGCTGCTCGAGCAGGCTGCGCACGATCGTGGTCTTGCCGGTGCCGACCTCGCCGGTCAACTGGATGAAGCCGCCACTCTCGGTGACACCGTATAGCAGGTGAGCAAGAGCCTCCGCGTGCCGCTCACTGAGAAACAGGTAGCGGGGATCCGGCGTAATCGAGAACGGCTTTTCGTTCAGCCCGAAGAAGCTCGTATACATCGTTTTCGTCGCGCTTTCGGGGTTTGGTCCGGTACATCACCGGAGCGGAAACGGTCTGGAATGATGCCTCAGGGGGTCCTCCCCTGTATACCTCAGTCCCCTTCCCGGCTTCTGCCGGTGCCCATCGCCGCTTGTCCGAAGCGGTCCCGGATAGTGTCCAGCGTGCTCCCCAGCCGGTCTGACGACTCACTGAACAGGCCCAGCTGGGCCGCGTCGCTCAGGCCTGATACCCCGACACCGAGCAAGCGGAGTCTCGCGCCCGGATTGTCCGTTAGCCAGACGGACAGCAGATCGACCGCGACCCGGTAGACGGTCGCTTCATCACCGATAGCCGGGGTCACTCGCCGTTGCCTGGAGAAGGTCTGGAAGTCCGACTTGCGGACTTTGATGATTACTACCGAGGCCTGCAGGCCCTTGGCCCTGACCCGCGCTGCGACGCGTTGCGCCAGGCCGGCCAGCTTGCGTCGCAGCGCGGCGGGCTCGGCAATATCGGTCGAGAACGTCTCTTCCGCGCTGATGCTCTGGTCGGGACGGTGGCTGCAGACGGGTCGATCGTCGATGCCGCTGGCTTTCTGACGCATACGGGCGGCATATCGTCCAAAGACCCTCTCGAGCTGGTGGTCCGGCGCATTGCGCAGGTCCAGCACCGTGTGGATACCGAGGCGATCCAGGCGTTGCGCCGTCCTCGGTCCGATGCCGCCGATGACACTGGCTGACAACGGATCGAGCGTAGCGGATATCTGTGGGCCGAAGAGGATGCAAAGCCCGTCGGGCTTGTCCAGATCCGATGCGATCTTGGCCACGAGCTTGTTGGGCCCGATACCGACGGAGGCAGTCAGTCCGGTCTCCTCCTTCACCCTCTCCTTGATGCGGATACCCAGGTCGCTCGCGGTCCCGAACAGCCTGAGGCTGGCAGTCAGATCCAGGAAGGCCTCGTCCAGCGACAGCCCTTCGACGTCCGGCGTGAATTCGCCGAAGACGCGGAATATCTCTGTTGAGACATCTTTGTAGTGACTCATCCGGGGTTTTACGAACAAGGCGTCCGGGCATCGCCGTCGTGCTTCTGTCGCCGGCATCGCGGATCGGATCCCGAAACGCCGGGCCTCGTAACTTGCGGCGGCCACGACGCCGCGATCGCCGCTGCCACCGACGAGCACCGGCAACCCGCGTAGTTCTGGCCGGTCTCTCTGTTCCACGGACGCATAGAACGCATCCATATCCACATGCGCGATACAGCGCTCCTGATCCGTGCCCGCCGTCATGTCGCCAGGTGCTCGTCTGTATGCCCGGGGACCGGCATGACGAGACGTTTCACAGCGAAATAGCCGTGACGGTGACCGTCGCCAACAACATCAGGAGCAGGCTGGTGAAGTAGGCCAGCCCGAGCGTCACGTACTTGAGGGCGGTCAGCATCCGCCCCTGGGTGTAGACGACCCGCATGGCACGGAACAGGTACAACGGAATGTAGACAGCGCTGACCGTATTGAGCAGGACTACCGGCGTATCGGTCAGACGATCGCCGTTGAACAGCCAGCCTGTGGCCATATTGATGGCCAGCAGCAGGTAAAAGAACGAGTGGTAGTGGACCAGGAAGAGAAGGTGCTCGACATAGAAACGGCGGCTCAGGGGATAGAGCGCTTTCATGATGAAAGACATGAAGGGCAGGAAGACGAACATCATCAGAGGGATGTTCTCGAGCAGCGCCCGGCCGAAACTGGCGCCGTGATCGGCGATGATCTTCTCGCAGGTTGCCTTGAGGCGCTCTTCGGACAGCCATGCCCTCGTCCAGGCCAGTTCTTCCGGAATGTCCACCCCGAAGTCAGCGCACTGGCCAGGCTCATCGGTCGCCTCTGTCTCGTCAGGAGGCGCCTCTGAATCTGGCGGCGCTTCCGGGATCCCGTCGGCCTTTTCCGGCTCCTCCCCGACCTGAATCTGCATACCGATATCCCCGTCATCACCTTCGCCGCCAGGGGTCACCTCGAAGCGGGTATTAAGGGAAAACAGGAAGAAGAACAGCAGGCTCAGACCCAGGAAGAGGCGCAGGGCGGGGATATAGCGTGCTCGCTTGCCGAGCAGGTAATCGCGGGTGAGGCGTCCGGGATGGAACACCAACTGTCCCAGGGTACGCCACAGGCGTGAATCGAGGGAGGTAAGTATCTCGCTGGCTTCCTTGACGAGCTCCCACACCGAGATCATCCGGCCGCGGGCACGCTGGCCGCAGTAAGCGCAGTATTGACCACGAAGGGAGGCGTCGCAGTTGGCGCAGTTCGAGTCGGATGATTGGGCGGCGGAGAATTCCTGCCCGGCGTCATAGACACGCCGCGATGCCTGGAAACGATCACCGAATCGCTCGACACCCCTTGATCGCATGGCCTCGGCGTGCTGGTGCAGATAAGCCTGTAGTGCGTCGCGGTTCTCGAGGCGGTACATGACCACACTCTCGAGGCCATCGCTCGCCGGGTCAGCCGCGTGGTGGATGCTGGCACCGAGGAAGCCCGGGAGCGTCAGCATCTCCCGGACATGTTCTTCGAGCCACGTATCGAAAGCGGCCGCGATCGAGGGATCCGGCGAGAGCGTGACCTCGTAGATAATCTGTCCGCTGCCCATGCGGACAGAATTCTACGTCACCGCCGGAGTTTCAGCCGCCTACTGCGACATCTTTCTCCATTGGCGGCTTGGCAGCCTTGGCCTCGGTGGGCTTCTTTGTAGTCGCCGGCCGGGGGCCACCGGTACCGGGTGCGGGCCGTCTCGCCAGTTCCTCGGAGGTGAAGTCGTCCACGTCGATGATCTTCATAATCCGCGCGTCGGCTTCACGCAGCCGCTGGCCTTCTTCTTCCGTCAGCACTGCTGCGGCCACCGCCTGATCGATCTGGCCGTGGGCATCCGGGGCGCTGATCTTACCCTCCTTGATGCCGCGTCGGATCTTCTTCTCGAGAGGCGTGATGTCGATCGCCAGGCGCATGACCTCATCCAACTCACCCAGCGGGCTGCCGCGCTCGACGCTGCGGTAGATGCCGCCACAGACACGCTCACGAGTCTCGCTCGGCGTGATCATCAACTCCACTACCCGGCGCGACAGTCCATCCGCCGGTGCATAGTAGGTCCTGCCGCGCGGGAAGATCAGTGCGCGCAGCACCGCGGCCACCGGGCGGTTGGGGAAGTTGCGCAAGAACCCGTGGAGCTGCTCCTGGGCCTTGTACAGCAGGCTGCGACACGCCCACTCAACGACCGGAAGATCGCTGGCAGGCCGTCCCTGGTTCTCGTAATGCTTCAGCACGGTTGATGCGAGATACAGCGTGCTCAGGATGTCACCTAATCGAGACGAGAGCATCTCCTTCTTCTTCAGCGCGCCGCCAAGGGTCAGCATCGCCACGTCCGCCGCCAGGGCGAATGAGGCGCTGAAGCGGGCGATGTGCTGGTAGAAGCGACGGGTCCCGTCCGCGCTGTCGGGGGCGCTCATGTAACGCGCCAGCGTTGCCGCGGAGACGAGCGAGCGGGCCGCGTTACTGATCGCATAGCCGAAGTGCCCGAACAGGGCATCGTCGAACTCCACGAGCCCGCGTTGCCGGTCCTCGTCCCTGGCGGCATGCAGCTCGCGCAGCACGAAAGGATGGCAACGGACCGCACCCTGGCCGAAGATGATCAGGCTGCGCGTCAGTATATTTGCGCCCTCGACGGTGATCATGACCGGTACCGCGCCCCAGCCGATCCCGAGGTAATTGTTCGGACCCAGCATCACGCCCTTGCCGGCGTGTACGTCCATCGCGTCATTGGCGACGGATCTGGCGATCTCCGTACAGTGATACTTGAGGATCGCCGAGGGGACCGACGGCTTCTCGCCCGCATCGACGGCGGCGATCGTCACGGATCGGGCGGCGTCGCCGATGTAGGTATTGCCCGCCATCCGCGCCATGACTTCCTGGATGCCTTCGAAGTGCCCGATAGGCATGCCGAACTGCTTGCGGATCCGGGCGTAGGCGCCAGTTGCGAACAGGCCGGCCTTCGCGCCGCCGACGGCGTTCGAAGGCAGCGAGATGCAGCGCCCGACGGACAGGCATTCCACCAGCATGCGCCAGCCCTGCCCCGCCATCTTGGGTCCGCCGATGATGTAGTCCAGCGGCACGAACACGTCCTTGCCGGAAGTCGGGCCATTCTGGAACGGGATCGTCAGGGGAAGGTGTCGCCGACCAATCTCCACTCCCGCTGTGTCCGTCGGGATGAGAGCGGCGGTGATCCCGTAGTCTGATTTTTCCGGATCGCCAAGCAGTCCCTCGGGGTCATACAGCCGGAACGCGAGGCCGAGGACCGTGGCCACGGGAGCCAGCGTGATGTAGCGCTTGTCCCAGGTCAGGCGGATGCCGACGATTTCCTCGCCGTTGAACTCGCCCTTACATACGTAGCCCTGATCAGGTATCGATGCCGCGTCAGAACCGGCACGCGGGCTCGTCAGGGCGAAACAAGGGATTTCTGTGCCTTTGGCCAAGCCAGGCAGATAGTGGTCTTTCTGCTCTTCCGTCCCGTAATGCAACAGGAGTTCCGCCGGCCCGAGTGAGTTGGGGACGGCCACGATGGAACCGGCCGTACCGCTGTGTCCAGACACCTTGATCAGTACCTGGGAATGGGCATAGGCCGAAAACTCCAGGCCTCCATAGGCCTTCGGAATAATCATGGCGAAGAAGCCCTTGTCCTTCATGAACTGCCACGCTTTCGGCGGCAGGTCCCCCAGCTCATGGCTGACTTCCCACTCGTCGATCATCTGGCAGAGCTCTTCGGCCGGACCGTCCAGGAATGCTTGCTCTTCCTCGGTGAGTCGTGGCGCTACCGCCGCGCTCAGCTTGCGCCAGTCGGGTGCGCCGGAGAACAGTTCGCCTTCCCACCAGACTGAGCCTGCCTCAAGGGCTTCTCTTTCGGTAGATGACATGGAAGGCAGCATGCGCCGGTAGGTGGCCAGCAGGGGGCGCGTTATCCGGGTGCGGCGAAAATCACGGAAGTTCAGCGCGACCATCAGGCCGAATATGGCCCACAGGATGACGGCCCACAGCCCCGGCGGGTCGCCGATCAGGCTGTATGCGACAAGGGCGGCGCCTGCGGCGGCGGTGGAACCGGACAGGCTGACCCGCCTATATGCAAGGGTCAGTCCGCCGACGACGAAGAGAAGTACCCAGAATACGGATAACACTGTTTATTGCCTCCTGACGGTTCCGGCCGCAACCGTCTTTTCCGTTGCAGTGCGCAATAATGACTATACCGCAGGAATGCTGTGGTGCGCCAAAAGTTCCCAGATGAGTCGCGCCGAACCCACGTAAGCTATTGAAATAAAAAGGGCGCGTCAAAGACGCGCCCAGAGTGGTCTTTTCACATAAGAACTCAGAGCAAGTCGGAGACGCCGTCTCTTTCCTCACGCAACTCGGTGTCCGTGGAGTCCATGCGCTCGCGACTGAAGTCATCGATATCGAGCCCCTGCACAATCTCGTAGCCGCCCCCGCTACAGCGAACAGGGAACGAATACACGACGCCCTCGCTGATACCGTAGCTGCCGTCGGCGGGTACCGCCATGCTGACCCAGTCGTCTGCCGGCGTCCCCATCACCCAGTCATGGATGTGGTCGATGGCTGCCGAAGCCGCGGAGGCGGCTGATGACGCCCCGCGGGCCTTGATAATTGCCGCGCCACGCTGCTGGACGGTCGGGATAAATTCATCGGCCAGCCAGGCATGGTCCACACGGTCCGTAGCCTTGCGCCCGGCCACCAGTGCATGGCTGACGTCAGGATACTGGGTAGCCGAGTGGTTGCCCCAGATCGTCATGCGCCGGATCTCCGCGATCTGGCTGTCGGTCTTGGCGGCAAGTTGGCTGATAGCGCGGTTGTGGTCCAGACGAGTCATGGCAGTGAAGTTGCCTGGCTTCAGATCAGGGGCATTGGACATCGCGATAAGGGCATTCGTGTTGGCCGGATTGCCGACCACCAGCACACGAACGTCGCGGCTGGCGTTTTCATTGAGGGCGCGACCCTGGGCGGAGAAGATTTTCGCATTGCCCAGCAGCAGATCCTTGCGTTCCATGCCAGGACCGCGGGGCTTGGCGCCCACCAGCAGCGCGTATTCGGTGTCCTTGAAGGCGACGTCTGCGTCGTCCGTGCTGATCACGTCGTGCAGCGTGTCGAACGCGCAATCCCTGAGTTCCATCTCGACACCCTGCAGGGCGCCGAGAGCCGGGGGTATTTCCAACAGTTGCAGGATGACAGGTTGATCTTTGCCCAGCATCTGCCCTGACGCGATGCGAAACGCGAGCTGATAGCCAATCTGGCCGGCGGCACCAGTGATCGTAACTCTGACGGGATTTTTCATCTGGGAATCCTCTTTGTTTCCTGGGTTGGAGACGGCCCCGTGCGACGGTCCGGCCTCAAACCTGAAATTCTAGCAGTCACAGCAGATCGGGACACTCGCGGGGGCGGTTCGAGAAAGGGTTGCAATGTTTAATTTTGGTGTTATAGTTAACTACAACACCACGTCACCGAGAATCAGGTGACGAGTGTAGATGGAGGATCGACCATGTTGATTAACAGTTTCAGGGCCCGGCGCGCTTTAAGCGTTCTTTGGATCGTCTTGGCGGCTGCCCTGCTGCTCATTGCGACAGCCGCCCCCTCGTCCGCGCTGGACCCGGCTGACTTATCACCGGTGGCGGTGAGTCCGCAGGATGCTCCCGACAACAGACTGGCAACCGCTCCCGAGGACCTCAGCTAGGCGCCGCCTGGAGGGCAGCGCCGAGGAACATCGATGGACCCGAATTGGAACGACAGCCAGCCGATCTACAGGCAACTCCGCGATCGAGTCGTGGAGATGATCCTGGAGGGGGCGCTCGGTGACGGGGATGCGTTGCCGTCCGTGCGGAGCGTCGCTGCCGAATATCGCCTGAACCCGCTGACCGTGTTGAAAGGCTATCAGGAACTTGTTGATGAAGACCTGGTTGAGAAAAAACGGGGTCGCGGCATGTTCATCCGTGAAGGCGCAAAGACGAAGTTGCTCCTCGGCGAGCGTGAACTCTTCATCAATGAACAATGGCCGTCGGTCGTCGCAACGATCCGGCGATTGGGTCTGGACATGGAGGATCTGATCCAGCAGGCGGAGGCGCAGCTCTCCGGTGACGACGGGGAGGGCGAGCAGTGACGACTTTGGTCAAGGCCAGCGGTTTATCGAAGCACTACGGTGGCGCCGCTGCGCTGGACGGAGTGGACTTCCAGATCGAGCAGGGCCGAATAGTCGGACTGATCGGACCTAACGGGGCCGGTAAGACGACCGCGCTGAAAGCGGTGCTCGGGCTTACCTCCTTCGAGGGCGACCTGCGTGTGCTCGGTCGGGATCCGCGCCGCGAAAGACATCAGATCATGCAGGATGTTTGCTTCATCGCCGACGTCGCCGTGCTGCCGAGATGGCTGCGAGTAAAGCAGACGCTCGAGCTTGTGCAGGGGTTGCATCCCAAATTCAATCGAAGCAAGGCTGAAAGTTTCCTGGCCAAGACCTCGATCAAGCCGGACAGCAAGATCAGCCAGCTCTCCAAGGGCATGGTGACCCAGTTGCACCTCGCGCTGGTGATGGCCATAGAAGCCCGCCTGCTGGTTCTCGACGAACCGACGCTCGGTCTGGACATACTCTTTCGCAAGCAGTTCTACGGTTCCATCCTTGGCGACTACTTCGATGAGAACAGGACGATCCTGGTGACCACTCACCAGGTCGAAGAGATAGAGCACATCCTTACGGATGTCATGTTCATCGACCAGGGACGGATTGTCCTTGATGAAAGCATGGACAGTATCTCCAATCGATTCCTCGAAGTGGCCGTGAACCCTGATCGGGCCGACGAGGCGCGCAGCCTCGGCCCCGTCAGTGAGACCGAGGTGTTCGGGCGACGCGTGTTCCTGTTCGAGAACGTCGACATTGACCATGTGCGCCCGTTGGGTGACGTCCGGACGCCGGGCATCGCCGACCTGTTCGTGGCCAAGATCAAGGAGCAGGCAGCATGAGTCCGATGAGGATGCTGATCAGACGGGAGTTGTGGGAACACCGTGCCATCAGCCTGGTACCGCTGGCCTTCGGTGCGTTGTTCATAGCGGTCAATCTCCTGGCGGCACTGGGCGTGGTCAAGGTGCACATAGATGCCGGTGGTCTCGGATTGTCGGAGATGCTGCAGTCGCTGGATGCACACAAGGCAGGCGCCCTCACCCAGATCGGCATGGCACTGATCGCGGTCTCCCTCAATACCGTCATGCTGCTCGTGACAGCCTTCTACCTGTTGGATTGCCTGTACGCAGAGCGCAAGGATCGCAGCAATCTTTTCTGGAAGTCGCTGCCCGTCTCGGATCTGAAGGTCGTCGGTTCGAAGCTGTTGACCGCAGCCCTGGTGATCCCGCTGGTGACGCTGGTCATATTCACCGCGGTGGCTCTCTGCATGTATGCCATCACTGGCGTCACCATGCTTTTTTCAGGCACGGGGCTGTTCCTGTCGGCCGGTCCATTGGCGCTGGCAGAAGTCGCGTTGACGCACGCATACGCCCTCGCAGTGCAGTCGCTCTGGTACTTGCCGATCTTCGCCTGGCTGCTGTTGGTCTCGGCATGGTCGAGGCGCGCTGTCCTTCTATGGGCGATCCTGCCGCCAGTCGCCGTGCAGGCGGCGGAAGGACTGCTGCTGGGGACGACACACTTCGCCGAATTGATAAAGGAACGTCTGATCGGCGTCTATCCGCTGGCGTTCGCCGATGATTCGCACCAGCAGCTGCACTGGCAGTACGAGGGTGAGCACGCCGACGTGGATCTGGAGTTTTCGGATGGCCTTCTGGCGCTCGTGGATCCGGGGTCGCTCATCGGCAGCCCGGGTCTGTGGGGTGGTTTGATCGTCGCTGCACTTTTCTTTTCGGCTGCCGTCTGGGTCCGCCGATTCCGCGACGAGAGCTGATCTATACACACCTGAAGCTGAGGACTACTGCGGTGGAAAAGACTTTCAAGGCACTCGTTCTGGCGCTCGTCCTTTGTTCGATGACCGCATGCATCATCGTCGTCCACGAGGACGAGGATGACGTGGAAGCCACCTGGGTTGGCAACTACTCCCCTACGGCAGAAGATGAGAGTCTGGCCCGGCATATTGGCGATGCTTTCGAAGGAGATTCGACCCTGGGCGCCGAAGATCTGCGGGTGTCAGTCAGGCGCGGCGTCGCGACCCTGCGGGGAGACGTCAGTGATGTTGCGGCACTGGAGCGCGCGGTGGACGTGGCCGCATCGGTGGAGGGCGTCAGCCGGGTGGTATCCAGGCTGACCGTGGACGTCTCTTCCGGCTGATACACGACTGCCCGAGGTGGGCCCCGCGTCAATCCTGCGGTATAAACGGCCCCTGCCAGGTGACCCGCTCCCTGTGGCCAGCCGGAGGACCGTCAGCCAATGAGATCCATTATGCCCACCGCCCGCCGGTCTCTGCTTTGCCTGGCGCTGGTCTGGCTGAATGCGGGCGCCCAGGAGCCAACAGCGCCGGCCTCCGCGCCGTCGGCAGGAAGCATCACGGTCACCGGCATTTCCCCCGAACGCTTTAATCCAACGCACGGCACCGTCTTTCTGGAGTTGTCGGGCGCCTACTTTTCCGCGGACCCGCGTGACGTTGCGATCTTCGTGAATGAGAGTCAGCTGCCGATCAGCGACCTGGTAGTGACCCGGCGTATCGTCGCCGCCAGTTACGTCATGCAGGCCGGCGTGAATACCGTGTCGTTCCGTGCATGGGATGCCGCCGGCAAGACTCTGAACGGCGAGATTCGTGTGTGGGCGGGCGATCTCGATATTTCGGCACAACTCACCGACTCATTGAATCAGCCCATGGAGGGTGGCTCGATCGTTGCCACTCTTGCCGACGAGCCGGGCGTTACGGCGACGGTGATCGCTGCTGATGGTAGCGCGCTGATTCCGAATCTCCCGGTCGAGAGAGTGGTCCTGCAGGCCCGGCACCCCTCCGGCCTGTCCGCCAGCATGACGGTGCCGGCACTGCAACGGCGCGTCACACTGGTGCTCCGCTAGCCTGACGGCGTCTCGTCCGCCGACTTGGGGCGTGCCCGTATTGCGTACTTCTTCAGGTAGCCACGGAACTGGTGATAGCTCAGACCCAGCGCTTCCGCCGACCGGCCCTGGTGGTACCGATTCTCCGACAACGCGCGCGCGATCAAGCGGCGCTCGACCCCGGAGATGTAGTCGCGAAAGTCCCGCGGAAGCGTGACGCTCTCGAGCACTTCCTGCTCTGGTGACGGATCGTCAGCTCCGATCCTGTACGGCGAGTCAAACGGGTCGAACTGAATATCGACAACCGGTTCTTCCGGGGACTCCGTGCGATAGACGGACCGTTCGACGGTGTTTTTTAGTTCCCTGACGTTGCCCGGCCACCGGTGTGCCAGTAAGGCTGTCTCGGCGGCAGGGGAGAAGCCGGCGAAAAACGGCCGTCGCATCTCGGCTGTGAAATTGAGCGCAAAGTGCTCGGCGAGCAACAGCAAATCCCGCCCCCGGGCACGCAACGGCGGCACCGTGATCACGTCAAATGCGAGCCGGTCCAGCAGGTCGGAGCGGAATCGACCGTCCCGGGCAAGGGCCGGTAAGTCCTGATTGGTCGAGCCCACTACGCGCGCGTCCGTACGCAGCGTTTCGGAGCCGCCGACGCGCTCGAATTCGCCATACTCGATAACACGCAGGATTTTCTCCTGCATGCGCACCGGGATCATGGCGAGTTCGTCCAGCAACAGGGTCCCCCCTTCTGCCCGCTCGAATCTGCCGGTGTGCCGACGAGCGGCCCCGGTGAACGCGCCTGCCTCATGACCGAACAGCTCCGATTCCAGCAGGCTCTCGGTCAGCGCGGCACAGTTGAGCTTGACCATCGGCTGGTCCCAGCGGTCGGACAGGTAGTGCAGGCGGGATGCCACCAGCTCTTTGCCGGTCCCGCGCTCCCCTATCACGAGGACGGGCTTGTCCAGGCGGGCGGCACGGGATACGTGCTCCATCATCGCCAGGAACGGCGGGGATTCGCCGATAATCGACGTCTGTTCAGGAGATTGATCTGTCATATAGGCTAAAGTTTAGCTGATACCGCTAGAGAATTTAGTCTAAACAACTAATATGATCTGATCATTGTATCGACCCACTACGAGAATTTCCATTAAATCAGTGGGTTATAGAGTCCGTCATGAGCTGGCACGGTTTCTGCGAGAGAGATAGCAGGCAACCACCGAATGACAGGAGAGGCCGCATGGGCATCTTTTCAAGATTCACCGATATCGTGAATGCCAATATCAACGCCATGCTGGAGAAGGCAGAAGATCCCGAAAAGATCGTTCGCCTGATGATCCAGGAAATGGAAGACACTCTGGTCGAGGTGCGCTCATCGGCCGCGCGGGCGATCGCAGACAGAAAGGAACTGGACCGTAAGTTGAAAACGGTCGCCAGTGAACGGGACGAATGGGACGACAAGGCCGAACTGGCCGTCCGCAAGGGGCGTGACGATCTGGCACGAGCCGCCCTGGCCGAGCGCGAACGCGTCGAGCTGCGCGTCGCTGCTCTGCGGGAACAGCACCAGCAAGTGGACGAGGGGCTCGCCCGGCTCAAGGAAGACATCGGTCGCCTGGAGGACAAGCTGGCGGACGCGAAAGCGCGCCAGAAAGCGCTGGTTATGCGTCACCAGACTGCCAGTCATCGCCTCGAGGTTCGCAAGGCCATCCACGAGAATCGGATCGACGATGCGCTGGTGAGGTTCGACCAGTTCGAGCGTAAGATGGAAAACATCGAAGGCCGGGTCGAAGCATACGACCTGGGGCACAAGAAAGATCTGCGCCAGGAACTCCATGGCCTCGCTAACGAAGAGTCTATCGAGGCCGCACTGTCGGACCTGAAGCAGCGGATTGACGCTGACGATAGCAAAGGTCAGGCAAGCTGACGGGGAGCACCCATGCCGGAAGTAATTGGCGTAATTCTCGTCTCCTTCGTACTGCCGCTGATCGTCGTGTTGCACTACATGACGAAGTGGAAGTCGTCGAAGGGACTCTCCCGCGAAGACGAGAAGATGCTCGAGGAGATCTGGGAGAGCGCCCAGAAGATGGAGAGTCGCATCAACGCGCTCGAGACGATTCTTGACGATCAGGCTCCCGACTGGAGGCGGAGAGTATGAACCGTGACGATATGGAACGACTGGCCGGTAAGTTGCGCGGACTGCGAAGAGACCGCGAGAACGGTCTGTTTTTCGGCGTGTGTGCGGGGATCGCTGCGCGCTTCGATGTGGAGCTGACCGTCGTAAGACTCGTCGCTCTGTTGTGCCTGGTCGTCGCATTCCTGCCGACCGCGGTCATCTACCTGATGGCCGGCCTGCTGCTGCCCGCCCAGAGTCTGACTTTCTACGGCAGAGGCGAGAGTCGTTTCTGGCGCAACGGTAGTCGCCGCGGATCGAGGAGGTTCTGTTCGTGAGTCTCGAGAACAACGAACGACCCGCCTATCGCAGGCTGTACCGGGACAAGCAGAACGGCATGTTGTGCGGTGTCTGCGCCGGCGTCGCCGATTTCTTCGGCTTCGACGTGACCGCGACCCGCGTGCTCACAGTCATTCTGCAGTTCCTGTTTCCGGCCACTTTCCTGTGCTATCTGTTGATGTGTTTCCTGGTGCCCAAAAAGCCCGGCGAGATCTATAGAGACAAGAAGGAAGAGCAGTTCTGGAAGTCGGTCCGGACTTCGCCGGTGGCGACGGTCTCCTCGGTGCGTCACAAGCTGCGGGAGATTGATGTCAAAATGCAGAGGATGGAGCGCTATATCACTTCGCCCGGCTTCAATCTGGACAAAGAATTCCTCGACCTCAAGGATGACTGACGCGGTCCGGGCTGGCGTCGTGAGACTGACCGAGACAGGCTACGAATGAACGTATACGAACTCGTTTTTGCCATCGTCCTGATCGTCACTATCGGCAAGGTGATAGAGAGCAGGCGGGGCCATCGCCGTCGCCGGTCGGCGAACGCCGATACGCAGACCAGCACGAACGAACCTGCGCGGCTGGAGGCGCTGGAGCAGCGTGTCCAGGTGCTGGAAAAAATCGTCACGGACCAGGGCTACGAACTGCGCCAGAAGTTCCGGGACCTGGAGGACTGAGACCGGCTGCGTGATATCTTGACCGGGTGCTGAATTCACCACGGACCCGGAACATGCCGAAGCTGCGTCTGCTCGTTCTGAGCGTGCTGCTCACGGCCTGCACGGGCCCGCGACCGGATCTTGGGCGACTGTACGCGATGCAGGCAAATCCGGAGGGTCAGCCCCCGGTGGTGGTTATCCACGGCATGCTTGGCAGCCGACTGGTCAGCCAGGGCGACGGTCGCGAGGTCTGGCCCGGGTCCACCTGGAAGATCCTGTTCCACGACTACCGCTCTCTGGCGCTGGAGATCGACGGCGAGACGCTCGAGCCGCTGACAGATGACTACCGGGTCCGGGGCATCACCGATCGAGCGGCGGGCAGGGACTTCTATGGCCGATTGATCGAAGTCCTGCGAGACGCAGGCGGATACGTAGAGACGTCTCCCGGTCAGCCCGTCCCTGAGGCCAGTAAATCGCTCTACGTATTCGCCTATGACTGGCGTCGGGACATCGTCGAGAATGTCCGCGAGCTTGACGCGTACATAGAGAAGATCCGCCGCGACCATCTGCAGCCGGATCTGAAAGTCGACGTCGTGGCGCATAGCATGGGCGGTCTTCTGACCCGTTATTACATACGCTACGGCACCCTCGACGTGCTTGATGGCAACGAGTTTCCAGTGAACGGTCACGGCGGAGAGCGGATCCGGCGAGCGATCTTTCTGGGCACGCCGAGCCTCGGCTCGGTCAAGGCCATCCAGACGATGCTGGAAGGGTTCCCTGTCGGTCTGGATCGTGTCCCCCCTGAGGTACTGGCGACGTTCCCGAGCACCTACCAGTTGCTGCCCCATCCCATCAATCGCTGGCTCGTGAAAGCAGACGGCAGCGATCTCGATCGGGACCTGTTCGACATCGATTTCTGGCGCCGATTCGAGTTCTCGGTCTTCGATCCGAAGATCCGCGCCCGCATCGCTGCGGACTTCGAGCGGCCGGGCGACGCAGAACAGCATCTGGAGATCCTCGAGCGTTACTTCGAGAAGCGGCTTGAGCGAGGGCGGCGATTCGTGTGGTCGCTGACGGTCCCGATGACCGATCCGCCGCTGTCTTACGCTGTCTTTGGGGGCGACTGCGCCCTGACGCCGGCGCGGGTCCTGGTGGAGGAGGTCGGCGGTGATTCGGTCATGCGGCTATGGCCGGACCAGATCGAACACCCGTTGCCGGGGGTGGACTATGATGCTCTGATGCTGGAGCCCGGAGACGGCGTGGTGACCAAGGCTTCGTTGCTCGCTCGGCAGGAGCTTGATCCTACCGTCGCCCGACACCGTTACAGTTTCTTCCCGCTCGGCTCCGCATTTTTCCTGTGCGAGAGGCATGATGCATTGACCGGCAACATCAATTTCCAGGACAACCTGCTGCACGTCCTCCTCAGCGCGGATGACCCCGGTCGCTAGTCATCTGTCATCCTGCCGCGCTCCGCTGGCGCCAACGAGCGGGTGGGTGGCCCTTGCCCTGCTTGGTGCGCTGGCGCTCGCCGCCTGCGAGGCATCGACCGAGGGGTCGGGACAGGTGGTGCGGGTATTCGACGGCGACAGCTTCGTTATGCGCACGCCGGATGCGACGGAACTCGAAGTCAGGCTCTTCGGTATCGATGCGCCAGAACGTAATCAGCCCTGGAGCCGACGCAGCCGGGAAGCGCTGCGTCGGCTGGTACGCGGTCACCGCCTGCGCATAGAGCCGGTCACGACGGATCCCTACGGCCGGACTGTCGCGGTCGTGAGCCGGGTGTCGGACGGGCTGGACGTCAACCGGGAGATGATCAGGCAGGGCGATGCATGGGTGTACAGGCGCTACACAGATGATGCCGCTTTGATCCGGCTGGAAGATGAGGCCCGTTCAGCGGCCCGCGGGCTCTGGTCCCTGCCGGACAGTGAACGTGTGCCGCCCTGGCAGTGGCGTCGGCAAAACCGTCGACGCTAGCGGGGCGAAGACGCCACCTGAAGCCGCGGAGAGTCACATTGAGGCAACACCCCCACATCGAGCTGCGCCAGCTCAGCAAAGCTTATGAGTCGCGAGGTCGGCCGCGAGCGGTGCTGGATGGTGTCGACGCGCTGATCCGTCACGGCGAGTTCGTGGTCCTGGTGGGGAGGAGCGGGTCCGGCAAGTCGACCCTTCTGAACCTGATCGGCGGGCTGGACCGGGCGAGTTCCGGTGACGTGCTGGTGGATGGCCAGCCGCTATCGGACCTGGACGAGGACGCACTGTCGCGCCTGCGGCGCCACAAGGTCGGCTATGTTTTCCAGTTCTTCAACCTCGTACCCACGTTGACCGTGGAAGAGAACCTGTTGCTGCCACTGGAACTGACCGGCGTCGCCGAGGCCGAGGCAGCAGGCCGCGTCAGTGAGTGGCTGGCGGCGGTGGGACTGGCGGATCGTGGGCCCGACTACCCGGATGAATTGTCCGGCGGGCAACAGCAGCGCATCGCGCTGGCGCGGGCGTTGGTCCACCGACCTGGTCTGCTGCTTGCCGATGAGCCGACCGGCAATCTGGACCTGACGACGGCAAGAGAGGTCCTGCGCCTGCTGGATGACCTGTGTCGCCGTACCGGTACAACGCTGGTGATGGCCACCCACAGCCCCGAGGTGATCGGCATGGCGGACCGGGTCCTGACGATCCGGGACGGCAGCCTCGGTCCGTTGGACGAGGGATCGTGAGTCGACTCATCGCTCTGTCCGGCCGGCGATTCTTCATCCGACACCCGTGGCAGCTGGCGCTGGCGGTGGCTGGCGTTGGACTGGGAGTCGCCGTGGTGACCGGGGTCGATCTGGCCGGCAATGCAGCGAGCCGCGCCTTCGACGCGTCCAGGGCGGCCGTCGCTGGCAGCGCCACGCATCAATTGGTCAGCCAGTCCGGCGACCTCGCCGACACGACATTCTCCCGGCTCAAGGTCGATATCGGCGTCCTCTCCGCAGCGCCCGTACTGGAGGGGCGCATAAGCCTGAGCGATGGGCGCGTTCTGACACTCAGCGGGATCGATCCGTTGTCAGAAAAGTCGTTCCGCGACTATGGCACCTCGCTCGATTCCGGGACCGGATTGCGGGGTCTGCTGGTCGATCCGGCAGCGGTCCTCGCCACGCCCGGGCTCGCGGCCAGCATGGGGTTGAGGCTCGGAGACTCGATCGAGGTGGAGGCTTCGGGTCGCAGGCAACGTCTGCGTCTCGCCGGATTCCTGATGCCGGGAGCAGCAGAGGGACCCATCCTGCAGGACTATCTCTTCGCTGATGTCGCGACCGCACAGGAGGTCCTCGGCGCAGTCGGCAGGCTGACCCGTATCGATCTGATCCTGAGTCCGGCAGAGCTCGAACGGGTGCAAGCCTGGCTGCCGCCGGACCTGGAACTGGTGTCCACGGCTGCGCGCTCGCAGCACATGCAGGAGATGACCCGCGCATTCCGGGTGAATCTGTTCGCGCTCAGCCTGCTTGCCCTGCTGGTAGGCGCTTTCCTGATCTTCAGCACAATGTCATTCCTGGTCGTCCAGCGACGCAACGTCATCGGCACACTCCGCACCATCGGGGTTACCCGGCGACAGCTATTCTCCAGCGTGCTGCAGGAGTCTTTCATCGTCGGAGTGCCCGGGACGCTCATTGGCCTTAGCCTGGGATGGTTGCTTGGCAACGGGCTGACGGCCCTCGTCGTGCGTACCATCGACGACCTCTATTTCCGGCTGCAAGTGGCCGGCATTCCGCTGGACTGGCTGGCGTTGACCAAGGGTGCGCTTCTCGGCTTGGGTGTCACGGTGGCCGCGAGCCTTGGGCCGGCCGCCGAGGCCGCCGCTGTCGCGCCCCGGTCCGTTCTCAGCCGCGCATCGCTGGAGCGCCGTGCACGCCGCAGGCTGCCCTGGCTGGCCTTCGCCGCGGTGATCGTCGCGGTGATCTCTTCGCTGCTGCTATCTGCCGATACCCGCTCACTGGCGCCCGGTTTTGCCGGCATGTTCGGCATCATCGTCGTGGGCGCGCTGCTGGCGCCCCCGGCCATCGTCCTGTTCATGAGCAGTCTGCTGCACGGGTTGCGACCCCTGCTCGACATGCCGCTCAGGATGGCGATCCGGGGAGTGAACGCGTCCCTGAGCCGGACCGGCGTGGCGGTCTCAGCCCTGATGGTTGCCGTCGCGACCGTGGTGGGTGTCGGATTGATGGTCGGCAGTTTTCGCGCCAGTGTTGACCAATGGCTTCAGGATTCGCTGCGCTCGGACGTCTACGTCAGCCTGGACGATGCATGGTATGCGGCGGGCGGGGACCCGGAGGCGTTGGCGAGGGCGCTCGATGCCCGGGCCGAGGTCGCTGAAGTCACCCGCTCGGTGCGCACCCGGCTGCTGACCGATGACGGAGAAATCAGGCTGTGGGGCCTGGATCCGGGCCGCGGGGAGTGGGGTTTGCCCATTATCTCCGGAGACGCCACCACGGCCCGCAGGGCGTTCGACATCGGCCGCGCCGTGGTTGTCTCGGAACCCTACGCCCGCCGATCGGGTCTCGCGGTCGGAGATTCGCTGTTACTGCCATCCGCCCGGGGACCGCGTGCCTTTCCCGTGGCGGCGATATTCCGCGATTACACATCGGACCGGGGCGTGATCGCGGTCAGCCTGAGTGTCTTTCGAGAGGTCTGGGAGATCGATCGGGTCGATGGCATCGGGCTCATCGCCGCCGACGAGGTCGACCCGGCCGAGGTACGCCGTGCCGCCGACGAATTGCTGGGCTCCGCGCCCGGGGTCCGGATCGCCTCCAACAGGGAGATACGACGCGCCTCCCTGCAGATCTTCGATCGGACCTTCACCATCACGCGAGTGCTTCAGCTCCTGGTAGGGATCGTCGCGTTCCTCGGCATCCTCAGCGCACTCCAGTCGCTGCAGATGGAGCGGGTCCGGGAACTGGCCGTGCTGCGTGCGCTTGGCTGGTCGCCTGGCCAGGTACGCCGGCTGGTGCTCTCTCAAACCGTTCTTCTGGGACTGGCGGCAGGCCTGTTGGCGATGCCCCTGGGGATCGCGCTGGCGGCTGTTCTCATCCACGTCATCAACCTGCGTGCGTTCGCCTGGACCATGGGCTTCAGCATGGACGCCGCGGTGCTGGTCCAGGGCATGCTGTTGGCCGTGTCCGCCGCATTCATCGGCGGCCTGTACCCCGCCTGGCGTTCCGCCGGTCGCCGTCCGGCCGCGGATCTTCGCGATGAGTAACGCCGGTCGGTCCCTCGTCGTCGTGGCCGCGATCGCCGCCGCGCTCTGGTGGGCGCTGGCCTCTCAGCAAGAAGAGCGGCGTGCCGGCGACCCGGTGCGGGTGTCCAGCGTGCTGGGAGAGGGCGACACTGCCGGATTCGAACTCGCGGACCCGGGTTATCGACTGGTGTTTCCCGCAGATCACGGTCCCCACCCGGACTTCCGCACTGAATGGTGGTACTTCACCGGCAACCTGATGGCGGACGACGGCCGCCATTTCGGGTTCCAGTACACGATCTTCAGATTCGCGCTGGCCGCAGAGGGCGCCGACCGGGCCTCACCCTGGGCGACACGCCAGATCTGGATGGGACACCTGGCGCTCACCGACGTGACGGGGGAACGTTTCTACCGGGTCGAGCGATTCGCTCGTGGGGGCAGTATCGGACTCGCCGGCGCGACGTCCGAGCCCTTCCGGGTCTGGCTGGATGACTGGGCCATGCAGTCGCAGCAAGACAGCTTCCTGCCGCTGCAGCTGTCTGCCCAGGACGCTGATTTCGGCATCGAACTCCTGCTAACCGAGGGCGTCGGCCCGGTTCTCCAGGGTGAGCAGGGTTACAGCGCAAAAGGCCCCGGGACCGGCAACGCCTCCCATTACTACAGCTTCACCAGACTGGATACGCTGGGACGGATCCGCATCGGCGCCGAGAATATCAAGGTCGCGGGGCAGGCATGGCTTGACCGGGAGTGGAGCACCAGTGCGCTGGGGCCCGACGTGAATGGCTGGGACTGGTTTGCCCTGCAGATGTCTGACGGGTCAGATCTGATGTTCTATCGGTTGCGGCGCGCCGATGGCAGGTCCGATCCGCTCAGCGCAGGGCTTATTGTGGGTCCCGGTGGCAGCGCCAGGAGGCTGGCATCGGTCGACGCCCGCGTCCGGCCCACGCGCTACTGGACGAGTGACGAGACCGGCATACGCTATCCGGTAGCCTGGCAGCTGGAGCTACCCGGCGAGGCACTGGATTTGCAGGTGGAGGCGTTGCTCGATGCCCAGGAGATGGCGCTGTCAGTCCGCTACTGGGAGGGTGCGGTTGGGATAACGGGCTCGCGGGACGGCCGTGCCATCGAGGGCTTCGGATATCTGGAGATGACCGGATACGAAGAGGATTGACTCAGTCCATCACCAGTACGGCCGCACCGCTCAGGCGGCCGTGCCTCAGGTCTTCCAGTGCCTCATTGGCCTGCTCCAGCCGATACGGCACGGTGCGGGTCAGGATCGGCACGCGCGGAGCGATCGCAAGAAACTCCTCGGCATCGCGGCGGCTCAGATTGGCCACGGAGCGGACAACGCGCTCTCCCCACAGGATCGAGTAAGGGAAGGACGGGATGTCCGTCATGTGGATCCCGCCGCAGACTACGATCCCGCCCTTGCGGACCGCCCTGAGCGCCGTCGGCAGCAGCGCGCCCACGGGCGCGAAGATGATGGCGGCGTCAAGCAGCTCAGGTGCGGATTGGTCAGAGTCTCCCGCCCAGACCGCGCCCAGTTCGCGAGCGAAGTCCTGGGCGAGTTCGTCACCGGGTCGGGTGAACGCATAGACCTGCCGGTCCTGCCAGCAGGCCACCTGGGCGATGATGTGGGCCGCAGCTCCGAATCCATAGATGCCGAGACGCCGGGCATCTTCCGCCATCACCAGTGACCGATAACCGATCAGTCCGGCGCATAGCAACGGCGTGGCGCCGATATCATCGTAGGACGGGTCGATGCGGAAACAGTACCGGTGGTCAGCCACGGTCATCTCCGCGAATCCCCCGTCGATCTGGTAGCCGGTGAATCTCGCGGAGTCGCACAGATTCTCGTGATCGTCCCGACAGTATCTGCAGTCGCCGCAGGTGTGACCCAGCCAGGGCACGCCGACCCGCTCGCCGGGCTCGACGACCGCCGCCGATCCCGCGGCGATCACTTCGCCGACGATCTCGTGCCCCGGTATGACAGGTAGCGGTATGTCAGGCAGATCCCCGTCGACGACGTGCAGATCGGTTCGGCAGACCGCGCATGCCCGCACCTTTATCAGGACCTGCTCAGGGCCCGGCTCGGGTATGGGTCGATCCTGCAGTTCCAATGGACGGCCCGGGGCCGTCAGCACCATTGCCTTCACGGGGATTCTCTCGCTTCCTGCAATGGATTGTAGTCGGCGGAACTGAGGGCCAGTGCCAGGACGATGCTTAGCTGAAGAATCCCGCGTGGCGACTCTCACCACGCTCCTGCTCCACCAGAACGCGCAGGTACTCGTCTGCGGCGACCGGGTCGCCGAACAGGTGCCCCTGTGCGTAGTTACATCCCTGCTCCTGCAGGAAACGGAGTTGTTCCACGGTCTCGACACCCTCGGCGACCACGTCCATGCCGAGATTCCCGCCCATATTGATGATGGTGGAGACCAGAGCCTGCCTGTCGGGGGATTCGGCCGCAGAGCTGACGAACGACTGGTCGATCTTCAGAGTCTCGATCGGGAAGTGCTGGAGCGCGCTCAGCGATGAGTAACCCGTGCCGAAGTCATCGATAGACAGGTGCAGCCCGAGTTGATAGAGACGGTCCAGCATGCGCAGGGTCCGTTCGCCGTCCCTCATCAGCGTTGACTCGGTGATCTCGAGTTCCAGGCAGGATGGTGTGAGTCGGTGGTCCTCGAAGATCTTCTCGACGCTGCTCACGAAATCCTTCTGGCGCAGTTGCTGCAGAGACAGATTGACCGCAATACGTCCAGGCCAGGGAAGCCTTGTCTGCCAGTTGGCGTAGTCGCGGCAGACCTGGTCGAGTACCCATGCGCCGATCTCGAAGATCAGGCCGCTATCCTCGGCAAGCGGGATGAACACCGACGGCGGTACTTCCCCGCGCTTCGGATGCCGCCATCTGAGCAGAGCCTCGGCGCCGGTGACTCTGCCATCGCGCAGGTCGATCTTCGGCTGGTAGAGGACCTGGAATTCCCCCAGCCGCATGGCGTGGCGCAATTCGTTCTTCAGGACGAGCCGGTCCACGGCATCGGCGTTCATCTGCGGCGCATAGAATCCATACGTATTCCCGCCGTTCTGCTTGGCGTGATACATGGCAGCGTCAGCGTTGCGGATGAGGTCTACAACATTGTCCGCGTCGCTCGGGCAGACGGCGATGCCGATGCTGGCCGTGATGAACAGTTCCCTGCGCTCGACGTGGAACTCCTTGGAGATCTGATCGAGCAGCATCCTGGCCGTCGCGGCCAGCGTTGGATGCAGGTCATCGCCGGTGGGCAGGGAGTCGAACAAGACGGCGAACTCGTCGCCCGCCAGCCGGCCTACGAGCGTACCCGGATCAAGCGCGTCCACGACGCGGCGGGCCGTGATCTCCAGGGCACGGTCGCCGACCGGGTGTCCGAAGGTATCGTTGATGTCCTTGAATCTGTCCAGATCCAGATAGAGGACTGCAAGCTGCAGGTCATTCCTCATCGCGCGCGCAATCGACTGCTGCAATTTGTGCTGAAACTGCATGCGATTGGCGACGCGCGTCAGCGAGTCGAAGCGGGTGAGATACCGGATCCTCTTGCGGGACCTGGATTCGTCGGTCAGATTCCTGAGGACCAGTACGTATCCATTGAGGTCGCCATCCGGGCTCTCCAATGTGCCGCTGCGGAACGAGACATGCAGTTGATGTCCGGCCCGGGTAGAGACGCCGGTCTCTCCCTCCGGCGAGAGACGGCCGTCCGTATCGAAGAATCCCGGTTTGCCGTCCGGCACCAGGCTGGCGAGCTGCTGGCCCAGTATGGACTCGGGATTGTGTTCCAGCAGTTTCAGGGCCTGATCATTTGCACGGACGATCTTGCGGTCTGCGCCGACGAACAGTACCGCGTCATGGACACTGTCCAGCAGCTGTTCGAGGAAGGTGCGGGAAATGGCCAGTTCCTGCAGCGCCCGCTCGGTCGCGGCTCCTCTCCGGACGGGTTGCTGGCGCTCTTCGGAGGCTGCCCGGGAGGCGCCGCCGGCGGGGCGGCGACGCAGCAGAAAGAATCCGGTTACGCCCGCTACCAGGCAGATCAGGATCAGCAGTCCCGTCGTGCCATGGATGCGCTCTTGCGCCGCGATGACAACATCGGCGATTTTCGCTGCGGCCGCCGGATCGATATCCGCCATGGTCAACGTAACCTCGACCCGGCTGCCGGTGAACGGTCCCGATCCGACGAGCGCTTCGCCGGATACGCCATCCGCCAGATTCGCGCCGAGGCCAAGTAATTCGGTTCCGTCCGGGCCGAGCACGCGAACATGCGCATTGCCGGCGGCCGGGACCATCAACTCCAGCTCTCTTTGGGCCGTTTCCCGCGTTGCGGATTCAGAAGACAGACGGACAGCCAGAATGGCGGCGATGTCCCCGGCCTGTCTGGCGGTCTGTTCTCCGGACACCTGACGCAATTCGGCAGCACTTATCTGCCGGACATCCTGCGGCACTGACGCGCTGCTCAGAAGCATGTAGCCGACTGGCAATGCAAAAGCCAGCAATACGACGATCGCCACGATCGTCCGGATCCGCGGATCCTCGTCCCTCATCGACTCGCCCCGCTGTTTGTGTTGAAAGGCTTGCCGGAGATTCGTGCAGCGTGGCAGCCATGCCCGCTCACTCACTCAGATCTCGTCGCCCCCCTCGGCGTTTTCTCCGACGCCGGTTACCAAATAGGAAAACATAGATCGGCACGCCGCTCCAGCCTTGTTACTGCATAATTCCGCCATAATGATAATTTTGCGCGGCGCAGCAAACTGACAGGAGACAAACACATGAGCCCATCCGCTACCGCCCTCGCAGGCTTTGCAGCATGGACGCTGACCCTGGTCCTCATGATCGGCCTGTACCGGACCTACTTTGTAATCACAGGCAAACGGGCATCCAACCAGTTCGATCCGGGTGGCGCTGACGTCAGCGAATTCGCCCGGCGTTTGTGCCGGGCCCACGCCAACTGTTACGAGAACCTGCCCATCTTCGGGGCACTGATCGCAGTTGCCCTGATTACGGGGCAATCGGCGTTGACCGACGGTCTGGCGCTGTGGTTTCTGGCCGCCAGGATCGGCCAGTCAGCCGTCCACCTGCTGTCCACCAGTCCCGCTGCGGTGAACGCGCGCTTCGCTTTCTACCTGGTGCAGTGGATGGTGATGGCAGTCATGGCCGTGCGGCTGCTGACCGCCTGAGTACTCACAATCGCGCCTAGGCGTCCCGGTCGCGCTTCTCCTCGAAGCGGTGGACGTCTGTGCCCGCCGTGGATCTCAGTTCGCCGTCGACGATGGCTCCCGCCGCGATGGCGATACGTGCAGCCGTCACGCTGCCGGAGATTTGCGCGCCCGGACGAATTTCGACCCGATCCCCTGCGACGACATCGCCGTCAACCGACCCCGCGACAATCAGGTCGATCCCGCACAAGAGGCCGGTCCAGGAGCCGCTCTCCGCCAGGGTGACGGAGCCGTCGGCTTCGCAATCACCGACGACAGTACCCAGTACCAGCAGGTGTCCCGTGCAGCGAAGCTGACCATGGAACTGGGCGCCACGCCCGATGATGGTGGCGGGCTCGCCCATGGCGTCCAGTAAACGCCTCTTTTTCCTCTCGCCCAATGGAGACTGCCTCGTCCAGGAACTCCGGACCATTGTATGGGACGGGCCCCGCTCATTGCTGTGCCGGCGGAACCCGGCGCGCGGGCTCCTGTCTGAGACTGGCGTGAGATGGCCGTGAGGTGAGCGGCCGATACGCTGCCGGAAGGACTATTCGACGACACGAATGTCCGGGGAGTCCGGAGGAGAAGGGCAAACCCCCGTCGTTTGTTAACATGAGCGTTTTTTCGCCACCCTGTCGAGAGGCCACCATGACTCGATTACTTCTGATCGTCGGTATCGCCCTGCTGGCGGCATGCGGCAAAACAGACACACCCGCTCCGGCAGATACGGCGCAGGTGGAACCACTCGCGGCGGACAACGAATCTGTGGTCGCGAAGAAGAAATCCGGCATCGCTCTCGACCACATCGATCAGGCCACCCGTCCACAGGATGACTTCTTCCAATACGCCAACGGCGCGTGGCTGGATAAGACCGAGATACCGCCTGACGAGGTACGCTACGGATCCTGGACGGAAGTCCGGGAACGTAACGAGGCGCGGCTGAAGGCGATCCTGGAAGAAGCGGCGGCCGCGGACGCCGAGCCGGGCTCCGATCAGCAGAAGATCGGCGATTTCTACACCAGCTACATGGATGAGTCCCGCGCTAACGAACAGGGAATCGAGGCCCTGCGCGACGAACTCGGCATCATCGATTCTGCTGAATCGATCGACGACCTGACCAGGATATTCGGCCGCAATCTGTCGCTGCAACTTGGCGTGCCATTCGACTATTACGTCGATCGTGATCAGGGCGATACGACCCGTAGCCTGTTCTACCTCTTCCAGGCCGGTCTCGGTCTGCCGGACCGGGATTACTACTTCAAGGAGGAGGAGAAGTTCGAGGAGATCCGGGCCGGCTACGTGGCCTACGCTGATCGCGTCCTCGGACTCGCGGGTCACGAGGGCAGTGCGGAGGCGGCGGCCGGGATCCTGGCACTGGAGACCCGCATCGCGGAGATCCACTGGGATCAGGTGAGGGCCCGAGACCGTTCGGCGAGATACAACCTGACGGCGGTGGCCGATCTGCCCGGAATGGCGCCAGGGCTCAACTGGGACGTGTTTTTGGCGGCGGCCGCGCTCGACGGCGAGGAAGAGATCGTCGTCGGGATGCCCAGTTTCGTCACCGGATTCGCGGCGATGGTGCCCGAGGTGCCGCTCGAGGACTGGAAGACCTACCTCAAATTCCATCTGATCGACGGATTCGGATACCAGCTGAGCCAGCCGTTCTTCGACGCGCGCTTCCAGTTCCGAGGAAGAGTATTGCGGGACCAGCAGGAGCCGAGGCAGAGATGGGAATATGCCCTCAACGGCGCCAACAGGCTGCTGCAGGATGCCGTCGGCCAGATCTACCTGGAGCGCTATTTCCCACCGGAAGCTGGTGGTCGGATGAATACCATGGTCGAGAATCTTCGCAAGGCGTTCGGAGAATCCATTGATGCCCTTGACTGGATGCAGCCCGAGACCAAGGCAGAGGCGCACAAAAAACTCGCCGCGCTGAAGGTCTATGTCGGATACGCGGATCAATGGCGTGAGTACTCGCGCGTCGACATCTCTGCAGATGACCTCATGGGTAACATGATCCGCGGTACCCGGGAGACCTACGACGACGACATCCGCAAGCTCGGTAAGCCGCCGCTGGATGGCGAATTCAGTCGCGGTACCCAGGAGGTCAACGCCTCAATCAGGCCGACGACCAACGAGATGTTCTTTTATGCGGGCATACTGCAACCGCCTTTCTTCGATCTCGAGGCCGACGACGCTTACAACTACGGTGCCATCGGCGCCGCCATCGGACATGAGATGTTGCATGCCTTCGACAACCAGGGGCGGAAATTCGACGAGAAGGGTGAGCTGAGGGACTGGTGGACGGCGCAGGATGCAGAGGAGTACGAGCGCCGGGCCCAGGTGATGATCGACCAGTACAGCGAGTTCGAGCCCGTCGAGGGCCTGCACATCAACGGTGAACTGACCTTGGGGGAGAACATCGGCGATCACGCGGGCCTGACGATGGCTTTCCGCGCCTACCAGCTCTCACTGGACGGTAAAGAGGCGCCCGTCATCGATGGTTTCACCGGCGAGCAACGATTCTTCATGGGGTACGCGAGCGATTGGCGAATCAAAGCGCGCGAGGGCTTCGTCCGTGAGCAGATTCTGAGCGACCCACACTCGCCGGCCCCGTATCGGGTCCGCGGCGTGGTTTCCAACATGCCGGAGTTCTACCAGGCCTTCGACGTCAAGGAGGGCGACGGTCACTGGCGGGCACCTGAAGATCGCGTGAAGATCTGGTAGCCCGGGGGAGCCCCCGGAGACAATCAGGTAACCACAACCGTTCGACCGTTGCGGGCGTCCAAGAGCGGTAGATCTGACGCTGCGATCAGTCGCTGCATCGCGGTGGCGCCGGGGCTGGGTGGAGAGAAGATGACTGGACACCGTGAGACACGAATGATGAAGAGATTACTGTTTATTACCGCGCCAGCGATCCTGCTGATCGGTTGCGGCCAGCCTGAGTCGCCCGCGGCGTCCGGCTCAGCCGTGACGCCCGCCCCGCCTGGACCCTCGGCACCCGATGCTGGTCACGTGCGGTCGTCCGGGCTCGACCTGCAGAACATGGACACCAGTGTCCGGCCCCAGGACGACTTCTTCCGCTACGTCAACGGTGGCTGGCTGGCCGATACGGAGATCCCGCCGGACCGCTCCGGCTGGGGTGTGGGCTACGAGCTGCATGAGCGTAACGAGAAGCGCCTGCGATCGGTCCTGCAGGAGGCGGCGGCGTCCGAGGCGGCGCCCGGAACCGATCTGCAACTCATCGGCGATTTCTATGCCAGTTACATGGATACCGAGCGCGCCAACGCCCTGGGCATAGAGCCCCTCGCCGGGGAACTGGCCGCCATCGATGCGGCCACCAGTCACGCAGACATCCTGCAGTTGTTCGCACGCTTTGCGCGCCTGAACATCGAGCACCCGTTCAAGTTCACGATCTCGCGCGACTTTGGTGACACGTCCAGGAACGTCGGTTACATCTGGCAGGGCGGGTTGAGCCTGCCGGACAGAGACTACTACCTGAAGGACGACAGCACTTTCGTGGAGGCTCGGACAGCGTATGCCGGCTATGTGGACACCATGTTGTCGCTCGCCGGGTACGACGACGACGGCGCCGCCGGCCGGGCGCTGCTGGGTCTGGAGACACAGTTGGCAGAGGTCTCCTGGCCTGCGGAGAAGCTGGGTGACTACACCGCCATCTACAATCTCATGGACCGGGACGATATGGCAGAGATGGCGCCCGCGTTCGACTGGGATGCCTACCTCGACGCGGCCGGGCTCGGCGGTCAGGAGCAGGTCGTCATGGAGACGCCCAGCTTCTTCAAGGGGTTCGGGGAAATATTCTCGGCCACCGACATCGAAGTCCTGAAGTCCTATCTGCGCTTCAAGCTGGTGGACCACTTCGGCTACAAGCTGAGTGATCCTTTCATGCAGGCCCGCTTCGGGTTCTACGGTCAACAACTACGCGGCCAGCAGGAGCCTCTCGAGCGATGGCAATACGCGCTGGCCAACGCCAATAGCCTGCTGGGCGATGCGCTCGGCAAGATCTACCTGGAGCGTTACTTTCCGCTGGAGGCGAAAGCCAGGACGGAGGAGATGGTCGTCAGCCTCAAGGCGGTCATGGCCGAGTCGATCGACGATCTCGAGTGGATGAGCGATGCGACCAAGCTGGAGGCGAAGAAGAAACTCGAGGCGCTGCGCGTGTATGTGGGATACCCGGGCCAATGGAAAGAATACGATGGCCTGGAGATCCGCCCGGATGACCTGGTCGGCAACATGATGAGACTGGAGCGTTATGACTATGAACGCTTGATCACCCAGCTATCGGAACCGCCGATCGACGGAGAGTTCGCTATCCCGACTCAGTCTGTCAACGCCTACTATTCACCGGACGCCGGAGAACTCGTGTTCCTGGCGGGCTACCTGCAGCCGCCGATGTTCGACATGACGGCCGATGACGCGATGAATTACGGGGCCCTGGGTTCCACCATCGGCCACGAGATCAGCCATGCTTTCGACGAAGAGGGCCGCACCATCGATGAGAAGGGTGAGTTGCGCGACTGGTGGACGGAGGCGGACGCGGCGAAGTTCGAGGCCAGGGCGCAATTGCTGGTAGATCAGTTCAACCAGTACGAGCCGCTACCCGGACTGTTCATAAACGGGGAGCTCACGCTCGGCGAGAACATCGCTGACCTTGCCGGTCTCGCTATCGCCTACCGCGCCTACATGCGATCCCTGGGAGGTCAGGAAGCACCGGTTATCGACGGCTATACCGGCGAACAGCGGTTCTTCATCGCCAACGCAGCTTCCAGCCGCGGCATCCGGCGGCCGGGGTTGCTGCGGGAACTCGTTCTGAGTGATCCGCATTCCCCGGACGAATTCCGGGTCAACGGTATCGTCAATAACCTGCCGGAGTTTTATGCCGCGTTCGACGTAAAGGAAGGTGACGCGCTCTACCTCCCGGAGGACGAGCGCGTACACATCTGGTAGAGAAGAGGGCTTCTCGACCGGCTGCCAATAAATGTCTGCGAGACTCCGCGACGTGACCGCCGCGGAGCCCGCGTACTACGGGAGTTGAGCATGCGTAACTGGTTTGCACCGGCCCTGCTGGCCGTGTTGTTGTCGTCCGCCGGCTGTGGCAACGGGAAGGAAACGGGCACATCGGCGCCGGCCGAAGACGAAGCCGAGGCCACCGTCGAGTCCTTGACCGAGAACAGTGACCGCAGCGACGGCATGTTCACCCTGTTCCGGGACCAGGACGACGGCACCGTCCGCATGTTGATCCCGGCGGACCGGCTGGACAAGGAATACGTTTACAACGCCACGATCCGGGACGCGCCGCTGGCATCTGGCCAATGGCGGGGGAATACCGGTATCTGGACGAAAAACGGCACGGTGCGGATCGAGCGTGACTTCGGCAAGATCAGGTTCGTCGAGGAGAACGTCTCCTTTCACTTCGATCCCGACAGCCCCCTGAGCCGGGCGTCGGAGGCCAACATCAGCCCGGCCGTGCTGGCCGTGGTAGAGATCGAGGCGCAGACCGACGACGGCGCCGTGCTGATCGACGTCGGCCCCGTCTTTCAGACCGAAGCCTTCGTTCAGCTCAAGCCGTCGCCGAATCCCAACGGCAACGGCGGGGCCAAATTCGATCTCGGCACTTTGAGCGGCGACAAGACACGCTTCGCGGAGCTACGCGCCTATCCGCAGAACCTCGATCTGTTCGTCGACTATGTCTACGAGAATCCCGCCCCGGTCGATGACGGCGGCGAGGAGGTCACTGACGCGCGCTTCGTGACCATGAGGGTGCAGCATTCGCTGATCCAGGTACCGGACAACGAATTCCGGCCGCGCAGCTACGATCCGCGTGTGGGCTACTATCTGCGACGCGTCACGGACCTCACCAGCACTTCGGCCGCCCCCTGGCTGGACTACATCAACCGCTGGCATCTGCAGAAGAAAGAACCGGAGGCGGTGTTGTCGGAGCCAGTGGAGCCGATCGTGTTCTGGATCGAGAACACGACGCCGGTCGAATACCGCGACACCATCGCGGAGGCGACGTTGGTCTGGAACGAGGCTTTCGAGCAGGCCGGCTTCAAGAACGCCGTGCAGGTGAAGATCCAGCCCGACGACGCGGACTGGGACGCCGGCGACATCCGCTACAACGTACTGCGCTGGGCCTCGTCACCGACGCCGGCGTTCAGCGGTTTCGGGCCGGTCTTCGTCAACCCCAGGACCAGCCAGATCATCGGCGCCGACATCATGCTGGAGCACAGCGCGATCAAGAATTATCTTCGTAGTAGCCGGATCTTTGATTCCGGCGTTGCGGCGGCTCCGACGCACTCACCGGGTAGCTGCCTGGTTCACGAGGGCCTGCAGATGAACCACCAGGTCGGCAGGGTGGCCCTGCGCGCCCGCGGCGCACCCATAGCGGAAGAAGAAGAGCTGCTGCGTCAGTCGCTGATCGCTTTGGTGATGCATGAGGTCGGGCACGCGCTGGGATTGAACCACAACTTCATCGGCACACAGATGCTGTCTCCCGAGCAGCTGGCCGATCCGCAACTGGCGGAGACCGTCGGCACGACCTCCGGTTCCGTCATGGATTATGCGGCGATCAACCTGGCGCCGGACGGTCAGGAGCAGGGGCTGTACTACGAGGTCCGGCCGGGCCCCTATGATCGCTGGGTGATCGAGTACGGCTACTCGCAGGCGCAGGAAGACGTGCAAGCCGAGCAGGCGCGTCTGGACGCGATCCTGGCGCGCTCGACCGAGCGAGCACTGTGGTTCGCCAATGACGGCGACGACATGCGTTCGCCCGGCGCCGGCATCGATCCGCGGGTGATGATCTACGATCTCAGCGACGATGCGATCACCTACGCGGCTGACCGGATGACCCTGATCAGAGGCCTGTACCCGAAGTTGCCCGAAAAGTTCTCCGAGGCGGGTGAGACCTGGCAGGAGATGGTGGCGGCCTACATGTCCCTGATTGGCCAATACCGCTGGCAGGCGGCAGTGGTCTCCCGCTACGTGGGCGGTGTGTATGTCGACCGTGCGGTACAGGGCCAGTCGGGGGCGACGGAGCCGTACCGGCCGGTGCCGGTGGCGGAGCAGCGGCGGGCGCTGGCGACGCTGGGCCG
>CALDWW010000054.1 GCA_937924335.1 uncultured Gammaproteobacteria bacterium | reverse complement strand
GCCGATCTTCATATTCATCGAGTCGCCGGCCTGTACCGGTATCAGCGGCGCCAGCGAGCCCGACAGGATCACCTCGCCGGCGACCAGCGGGATACCAAATTCCCCAAGCGTGTTGGCGAGCCAGGCGACGGCGTTGACCGGTGACCCCAGCGCTGCTGCGCCGGCGCCGGTGGCGATGATCTCGCCGTTCTTTTCGAGCACCATCCCGCAGGTCGTGAGATCGACATCGTGCGGGCTGACCAGCGAGTCGCCCAAGACAAAAAGGCCGCAAGAGGCGTTGTCCGCGACGGTGTCCTGAATCTTGATTTTCCAGTCCCGGATCCGGGAGTCCACGATCTCGTAGCAGGGCATCACGCCCTGCGATGCGGCGAGCACGTCGGCACTGGTCACGCCCGGGCCCTCGAGATCGCGGTCGAGGATGAAGGCGATCTCGCCCTCGGCCCGGGCCTGGATGAGCTGCTCGCTGATGGGCAGGTCCTGGCCGCTGTTGTAGACCATGGCGTCGGTAAGGAAACCGAAGTCGGGCTGGTGCACATTGAGCATGCTCTGCACGGCTTGGCTCGTCACGCCGATCTTTTTGCCGATCACCTGCTCACCGTCGGCCAGCCGCCGCTCGAGAAGTCTCTGGGAGATGGCGTAGGCATCCTCGATAGTCATCGATGGCTCACGGTCCGTGAGCGGTTCCACCATGCGCCGCTGACGCAAGGCATCGTAAAGCTCGTCGCCGTATGCCTGGATCTTGCTTTGCTCCATCAGACTGCGGTTCCCATCAGAGCTTGATACAGATGTTTTTCGTCTCGGTGTAGAACTCCAGCGAGTACTCCCCGCCTTCGCGACCGATGCCCGATTGTTTCATGCCGCCGAACGGTGTCCTGAGATCCCTCAGGAACCAGCTATTCACCCAAGTGATACCTGCTTCCAGACGACCGGCGACACGATGCGCGCGGGACACGTTCTCGGTCCACACCGCGGCTGCCAGCCCGTACTCCGTGTCGTTGGCCCTGGCGATGACTTCGTCCTCCTCGTCGAACGGCGAGATATGGCAGCAGGGACCGAAGATCTCCTCCCTGACTGCACGCGCGTCGTCGCCGAGCCCGGTCCAGATCGTCGGCTCGACCCACGACCCGCCGGTCAGGTCACCGGGCATCTCCGGGACACCGCCGCCGGTCACGATGTTGGCGCCTTCCTCGGCGGCCAGCGCGTAATAGCTCAGCACTTTCTTCCTGTGGACTTCGCTGACCAGCGGGCCGAGGTTGGTATCGTCGTCCTGCGGATGACCGAGCTTCAGTGCCTCCGCGCCGGCCTTCAAGCGAGCGACAAACTCATCGAATATCGGTCGCTCGACGAAGACTCGCTCGGTTCCCAGGCAGACCTGGCCGCAGTTGGCGAACACGGAGCGCATGGTGCCCTCGAGCGCCTTGTCCAAATCGCAGTCCGCGAACACGATGCCAGGGTTCTTGCCGCCCAGTTCGAAGGAGACGTCGCGCACTCCGGTCGCGGCAGCCCGCATGATCGCTTCACCGGTGCCGGTTTCACCGGTGAACGTGATGGCATCGACATCCGGGTGCTCGGTCAGGTAGGCGCCGGCGGATTCGGGTCCGAATCCATGGACCACGTTATAGACACCGGACGGGACACCGGCATCGTTCATGACCTCACCGAGCAGTGTGGCCGTCGCCGGCGTTTCTTCCGAGGGTTTGACGATGACCGTGTCGCCGCAGGCCAGTGCAGGTCCGACCTTCCAGGTCATCAGCAGCAGCGGCAGATTCCAGGGGCAGATGACCGCGATGACGCCCTTCGGCACGTGCACCGCGTAGTTGATGGCTCCGGCGCCGTCCGGAGTCGCCATCTCGAACGACTTGCTGGCCGCGTTACGCACGGTATCGGCAAAGATCTTGAAGTTGGCTGCGCCGCGGGGAATATCAATGTGGCGGGCGAGCGAGTAGGGCTTGCCGGTGTCCTCGCACTCGGCCGCGAGAAACTCGTCGAAGCGGGCATTGATGCCGTCCGCCACTCCATAGAGCAACTGGCAGCGCTGCTCTACATTGAGCTGGCCCCACTCTCCGTTGAGTGCGTTGCGGGCGGCCGCAACCGCCTGGTTGACCTCGTCGCGACCTGCTTCGGAGACCTGTCCGACGATTTGGCCTGTCGCCGGCGCAACCTGATCGAAGGTCTTGCCGCTGGATGACTCGATGAACCCGGAATCGATGAAATGCTTGATAGTTCTCATATCTCGTCTCGCCGCGCAGTCTGTGATTGATCGTCGTCGCCCACCACGGCTACTGAGTCAGCGCGAAGGCGATACGGTCGATTTCGCGGGAATCATCTCCCACCGGAACCAGTGTTGCCGGAACCTGTATCTACATGAAAATAAGAGAGAAAAGTAACATTGAATGAGCGCCGGCCGCGTGATCTTTGTTATCCGTGGATCATTCCCGGCCAAATCCCCGCCTACTGCCATGGCCCACAATGAGTTATATTTACCGTCGAAGATCGTATTAAATATCGATTTTAATAGCAAGTATCGATGTAATATGGCAGCCAACACTCCGGTCACCCCTGACGACGACAAGGGATCAAAGGACCAGGGCAATAAGACCCTGGCGAGCGCGGCCTACGAGAGGATCAAGGCCGACGTCACCAACGGCCTGTTCGAACCCGATCAGAGGCTGCGCATCGAGGATCTGCGCAAGAGCTACGGGACCGGGGCCAGCCCGCTACGCGAAGCCCTGAGCCGCCTGGCCGCGGAAGGTCTCATCGTGTCTATCGGTCAGCGTGGTTTCCGGGTCCCGTCGGTAAGCCTCGATGATCTGCGTGATATCACCAACACCCGCATCCTGCTGGAAACCGAAGCCCTCCGGCGCAGCATCGAGAATGGTGATGACGAGTGGGAGATCAGAGTCGTCGCCAGTTTTCACCGGCTGACCCAGGTCGAGACCGGAGAGCGGCCCGAGTTCTCCGTTTGGGATACCGCCAACCGGCAGTTCCACGAGGCGCTCCTGTCTGCCTGTCCGTCGCGCTGGCTGATGCGGTTCTACGAGAGGATGTTCGACCAGCATCGCCGCTATCGCTCGATGTCGATTCAGGCGACCAATACACCACGCTCGGTGCATGACGAGCACGAGAGGATCAAGGATGCGGCGCTCGCCAGGGACGTGGTCAGGGCGTGCGAGGAGACCGAACTACACATCCGTCGCACCGCGGAGATCGACGAGCACCTGCTCAAGAAGCAGATCGCGGCCGGATAGCCGAATCGGCCAGGGCATCGATCGCCCGATGACAGAGCCCCGGAGGACGTTACTGCCCAGGGTCTGCTCTCGGCTGGGAGCGGCCGCTGGAATGGGCGACCCATGTTGTACTCGGGTTGATGTCCGTCCCAGCGTGCCGGCAGATGCGCCACAAGCGATGTTTTCGAGCCCGTAGACGGAGACTGCCTGGAGCCAGGGTTGGGTCGACCGCATAGCTCTCCTGTTGGATCCAGGCAGCCACGACAAACTTCCGGACTCTAGAACTGCTCGCCAGTTCCGCTGAAGGTCAGGCCGACATTCGGTTCGACGCCCATGAACATCAGCTTCTTGCCACCATCCACGATCGTGAAGTAGAAGGTGCCGCTGTCGCCGTCACTGAATTGCGCCTGTGCTACCGCTTTGCAGTTCTCGTACACGGTATAGGTCGCGGTCGCATTCACTGACTCGACCATGCCGGCGCACGACTGCTTCATACTGGCGTTTGCTGTGCCATCACCCTTGAAGGTGACGATGCCGGTGATAGCGCAGAACATGCCCTGTATTTGAGTTTGACCCACAAGACCGTAGGAGTTCTTGATCATGCCTGCAGAACAGGCGGTATTCGCAGAAACCGGTACGGCCGCCGCAGTCAACAGAAACAATACGAAGATACCCGAGATAAGATTTTTCATCTCCGCCTCCTATTGCGAAGTTGCTCGCGCCTTAGATATTTGCTGGTTTGGGGGCACACGGAACTGTCCTGGCGTCAGGGTCAAAGATGGAAACCGGTGTTCATTCCTAGCGCCCGTGTAGCCGGAAGAATTCGCACCCGGCAATTTTTAAATGGTTGCGAGCCTGCACGTTTTCCATGCGGAGCATTACCTATTGACGGGTGATGCGCTGCCCTCGCATTCCGGCGACCGAGCCATGTTTCACAAGATGCAGGACAAATCCGGCATACGAGGGCCCGGAGAGTCCGGCTTGAGGGGCTACGTGAAGTGTTGCCCTGAATCGGAATCAGCTTTCAGATGCAGTCCAGAGCGACACGGGCAGCGATGCTGCTCACGGCCTGTGCTAACCGGCCTCTGGCAACGGCGCGCCTGCCGATGGGGGCGCTGTGCTGAACTTGCGTTCGCGAAGGAACGGAATCACGAGGATCGGCAAGACAGCGAGCGCAGCGTCAATGTAGAACATCATGCTGTAACTCCAGGCGTCGACGGCAGCGCCCTGCCAGGCTTGAGTGTAGGAGATAGTCAGGTTGCGCAGAGCCATGAAGCCGGTGAACTGCGTGGCTGCAATCGCGGGATTTGTGAGCCCCATGAAGATCGCGGCGCTGGTGCCGTAGTGCATGCCAGTGAACAGATAGAAAGCGATGGACGTGGCAAAGTAAGCCGGTATCGAAACGCCGCCGAGACCGGCATCACCGCCCAGCAGGGAGGCCATATACAGCACCGGAAGCGTTGTCATGGCGTAATAGGCCGCCAGCATCTTGCGCCGTCCGAGCTTATCAGCGAGCCAACCGCCAAGTATGCAGCCGGACGCCGAAACCACCATGCTGGCGACGTTGAGCTGCGCGATCTGGTTATCGGACATGCCGATGTCGACCTGCAGTGTCGTTGCCACAGCTGAAGACAGCGACATTGCGCCGAATGGCAAGAGGGCAAAGATCACGCCGACAAGCGGCCCGGGGCCTGACTTGAAAAAACCGACCCGCAGTTCTCCCAGGAATCCCGCGAGCGACTCTTTGAATTTACGCCAGACCTCCGCGCTCTTCTCTACAACCTGCGAGCTGGCGGTCGGATCTTTGACGAAGAACAGGGTGAACAACAGCACCCCAGACAGCAGCAGCGCGACATACATGAACGACACGTCGAAACCATAGCGGTCGGAGATGAACATCGCACCGCCGCCACCCAGCCCCTGGCCGAGGTAGGCGCCGCCGAACATAAAGCCATTGCCCTGGCCGCGCTCGTCAGGGCGCAGCGTATTGACTGCGAGCGAGTCGATCGCAACGTCGTTGGTCGCCGCGAATATGTTGTGCACGATGACCAGCGTGATGAGAAGGTCGAATTGATTCCCGTGATCGACCTGTGACACCGCGTACAGGGTGATGATCATCAACGACTGGCAGAGCACGATCCAGGCCTTGCGACCGCCGAATCGCTTGAGGCCGATCAGATCGACGAACGGTGCCCACGCCCACTTGAAGGCCCAGGGCAGATAGAACGTGCCCACAAAAGCACCGACCTGGGCGACATCGAGGCCCTCGCGACGCATGAATGCTGCCATCGCGACTGCGGCAAAGCCGAGTGGTATCCCCTCGCTGACGTACAACAGGCCGAACGTGGAGAGACGACCCCTCTTAGAGTCGAGCATGTTTTTGCCGGCCATGAGCGGCCCCTTCGGAGGTCGTTGCCGCCTCTCGATACGAATTTACGGAGACACCGGCATCAGCATTGCCAGGTCAGGTTTCTACTCAGGCGGATGTTGATCCATTCTACTCTGGCCGGGTCACGATCAGAGTCGGAAGAGAAACTCCTGCATGCCGTTTCGCAGCAGCATGGCGCGCTCCCGGCGATAGCGCGGCAGACATTGGTTCAGGTCCTCGGGTGTGTAGCGGGGCGCTTCCCGCTGCTCCGCGGTCACCGGTGTCACCAGCAGGCCGAAGTCTTCAGTCGGCGCATAGCGGTTGGGGGCCGCCGGCATCCGGGTGGTGGAGTAGGCCACGAGCGCATGCGCCAGCATGCCAGGATGTCCCCGCTCGGCGATGCAATTCATCAGCGCTTTTAGTGCCGGCCGAGTCAGATAGTTGAGCAGATCCCAACAGAGTACGAGGTCGGTGGGCTCCTCGCGCTTGGCGGGGAGCAGTGCCTCGATCTTCTCGCCCAGGATGTCGGGTTCCGTATCCTCCTGTAATCCGGGAAGGCCGTCCTCGACATCGGCGATGTCCAGTCGGCAGCGGAAGTGGCTGAGTAATGAGATCGTCCGCGGTTGCGCCGGGCCCAGGTCGAGCACCACGGATCGACCGCCCTCCTGCATCCGCTCCATCAGGGAGCGGAACAGGGGGGCATTCAGCGGCTGCGGCCGGCCGGCCTTGCCGGGACCGTGCGCGCCATCTTCGGAAGAGGTCACGCTAGCGGACCGGTGTTCAGGCCCACGGCATCCACCGACCTACGGTCTGGCGGCTTCGCCCTTGGCCGAGGGATCGCTTGCACCGTTGGTCGATGGTAGCGGCGAATCGCCGTTGGCCTTGGATGGCGAGGTGCTCTTGGACGCGGGCTTGGCGGCACTCTTTGACGCCGGAGCCTCGTCGTCCATCTCGATGGAGCCCTTGAACCGTGCGCCATCGTCCAGACTGACGCGTGGCGACGTGATGTTGCCGCCAACGCGAGCAGAGCTGCGGACGCAGACGCGCTCGGATCCGAACAGGTTGCCCTCGACGACGCCTTCCACCAACACGGTGTGAGCGTGGACGTCTGCGCGGATCGTTCCCTCGCTGCCGACGGTGACGGTGTTGTTCGGCAAGTGGATCGTGCCGTTCACCTCGCCCTTGATGA
This sequence comes from uncultured Gammaproteobacteria bacterium, assembly GCA_937924335.1. Lineage (GTDB taxonomy): Bacteria > Pseudomonadota > Gammaproteobacteria > Steroidobacterales > XN24 > JAHEFR01. Next base: position 1,061 of record CALDWW010000054.1, on the reverse strand, counting down.
GGAGGTCTTCCTCGCCGCGGACGTCACCGTCGATCTGGATCGAGGCCCCGATCACGGCTGCTCCAGCGGAAGCCGACTTGGCGGCCGGCCTGGCAGTGGCAGTCGTGGGCCGCGATGCGGCGGGGGTGGGCTCTGATCGTGCTTCGTCTCGCGAAGCTTCCCTCTGGTCATTTTCTGTCATGCGCTTCTTGTTGAGCTCGAACATGGTATTGCTCTCAGGTTTTGGAACCGTTCTTATGTTAAGAAGTAGTCTTAGGAACGCTCGATACTCCTTTAAGAAAAAAAGCAAATCAACTTCCTAAACCGCAAACTGTGACGTGGCTCACAGTCCTCCGCCCGGTGCCCGTCCGCGCCGGACCCGGAGTCGCTGGTCGGGCGCAATGGCGGAAATCCCTTTGTTTTAGCTGCGAAACGCGTTTCGCCCGGCACGTCGAAGGGTGTCCCGGCGGGGCAACCGGGAGCGTCATCCGGGGCTTTCCGTCGGAGACGGCGCAAGGGTGCTCAGAGATAGATTAGAAACAGTCACTTGCGATCATTTTCGCAGGTCGGCTCTAAAGTAAACATTTCAGCGCTCGTGACCTGATGCGCCTTTTCTCCGCGGCGGATGTACCTGGCGGCAGCGATCTCATCCCCGCTCACGCCGGTCGATTGGCAGATCGTCCCGGGCCGGATCAAGCCGGTTACGCGGCGGACCACGCAGGCCAATTGGGTCTAAAATCCGCATGGCGGCCTGCTTGCTGCCGAATCACTTTCCACCAGGAGATCAGTCATGAGTCTCTCCATGTACCAGGCTTCCGTGCCGGTCTGCATCCGCATGCTCAATAACTTCATCGGCATCCTCGAGAAGGGGCAGGCCGATGCCGAGGCGCGCGGCTACGATCCCGCGGTCCTCGTCAACGCCCGACTCTATCCGGACATGTTTCCGCTCGCCCGGCAGGTACAGGTTGCGAGCGATATAGCCCGCCGTGGCGGGGCACGCCTGGCGGGCCAGGATCCCATGGTCGTCGAGGACGACGAGCAGACCCTCGAGGATCTGATCGGACGGGTGCGAGGGGTCATCG
>CALDWW010000053.1 GCA_937924335.1 uncultured Gammaproteobacteria bacterium | reverse complement strand
CTCCCCGCTGGCACGCGTCGTGCCGATCGCGTTGCGGAACGTTACCGGCACGGCATTGGACTTGTCGAAATTGCGACCCTGGAACGCCTGGAAATGCAGGTGCGGCCCCGAGGAGTTACCCGAGTTACCGGCCAGGCCGAGGAGGTCGCCGGCAACAACCTGTTGGCCGACAGTCACGGTGGCGCTGCCCTCCATCAGGTGCGTATAACGCACGACTGTCCCATCATCGTGTTGCACGAAGACATTGTTCTCGTGGCCTACGATGTGATCGTCATCAGAGAATCCGTCGTTCACGATGATCACCACACCGGCGCGGGAGGCCGCGACGGGGTCGCCCATGGCATGTGAGAAGTCGTAGGCGAAGGTATCCCGGTGGCCGCCGAGTTCGCTGCAATTTCCCTGGAACATGACATAGCTCACGCCCGGCGAGTAGGGCAGGACGTAGGGCGATGTCGCCGTGTCCGGGAAGACGGCATCGGCGCAAAAGGTCTGGGCGCCAGCGGTGCTCCCGTCGCCTCCACCACCCCCGCCGCAGGCCGTCGCCAGCAGTGCGACTATCGGCAGGGTCTGCCTGAGGACGTGTAACTGCATGGCCGGGCACTCTGGTCAGATGTCGTCATTCTCTGGTCAGACAATGTGTGCGGGCCGGAGTTTAGTCGCGGGGGATCGGTATATCAGCGACCACAACGAAAAAGGCCGGGCAATGCCCGGCCTTGATCATTCTACCCTGGTGACGTTCGCGTCAATCCGCGGTCGCCTCGCCGGCACCGTCAACAAGCTGGACCAGCGCCATCGGCGCGGCGTCACCGGGACGCGGGCCGGTCTTGAGAATGCGCAGGTAACCGCCGGGGCGGTCCTTGAAGCGCGGACCCAGCTCGCCGAAGAGCTTGCCGACCGCCTCTTTGTCGCGCAGGCGATCGAAGGCACGGCGGCGATGGGCGACGTCGTCCGTCTTGGCAAGCGTGATCAGCGGCTCGATGACGCGCCGCAGTTCCTTGGCCTTGGGCACGGTCGTGCGGATGGTCTCGTGCTTGATCAACGAGGCACTCATGTTCCTGAACATGGCCCGTCGATGTGGGCTGTTGCGGCTTAGCGGCCGCCCGGAGTTACGATGACGCATAGCTTGGATTCCTGGTCAGTGGGCCGTCGGCTCAGGCCACGCGCTCTTCTTCCGGCCGCAGGCTCGGTGGCGGCCAGTTCTCAAGGCGCATCCCGAGAGTCAGCCCGTGACTCTCCAGCACCTGCTTGATCTCGGTGAGCGACTTCTTGCCCAGATTGGGAGTCCTCAGCAGCTCCACCTCTGTGCGCTGCACCAGGTCGCCGATGTAATTGATGTTCTCTGCCTTCAGGCAGTTGGCGGAACGGACCGTCAGTTCCAGCTCGTCGACCGGACGGAGCAGGATCGGATCGATCTGCGACTCGGCACTGGCAGCCAAGGACTCTGCCTGTCCCTTGAGATCCACGAACACGGACAGCTGATCCTGCAGGATGTTACCGGCGCGGCGGATCGCTTCCTCGGGATCGATCGTACCGTTGGTCTCGACATCAATGATGAGCTTGTCCAGATCGGTGCGCTGCTCGACACGGGCCGCCTCGACGTTGTACGAAACGCGGCGGACCGGGCTGAAAGAGGCATCGAGCTGAAGCCGGCCGATCGGACCGGTCTGCTCCTCGAAAGCCGGGCGCAGCGTGGCGGGACGGTAGCCGCGGCCGCGAACGACCTTAAGGCGCATGTTCAGATCGCCGGCACTGGTCAGGGTCGCGATCACCAGCGACGGGTTGACGATCTCTACATCGTGATCGACAGTGATGTCTCCGGCCGTCACAGGGCCAGCGCCCTTCTTGACCAGACTCAATTCGGCCTCGTCACGGGAATGCATGCGGATCGCAACCTGCTTGAGGTTAAGCAGGATGTCCACGACATCTTCCTGCACGCCACCGATGCTGGTGTACTCATGCAGTACGCCTTCGATCTCCGCCTCGACGACTGCGCTGCCCGGCATCGATGAAAGCAGGATACGGCGCAGGGCATTGCCCAGCGTATGACCGAACCCACGCTCCAGTGGCTCGATGGTGATACGCGCGATCGTGTCCGATTCAGTCTGGACTTTGACGACGCGCGGCTTCAGAAATTCGGTAACAGATACCTGCATGGCGATAGGCCTCGAGGATTACTTGGAGTAGAGCTCGACGACGAGATTCTCGTTGATGTCGGGCAGGATCTCGTCGCGATCGGGGAACTGCTTGAACGTCCCCGTCATTTTCTTCTCGTCGACCTCGACCCAACCGGGGAAGCCGACCTGGCTGGCGATAGACAACGCATTCTGGATACGCATCTGCTCGCGCGCCTTCTCACGGATAGTAATGGTGTCGCCGGCACTGACCTGGTACGACGGGATATTCACGATCTGCTCGTTTACCGTGATGCCCTTGTGGCCGACCAGCTGACGAGCCTCAGCGCGGGTCACGGCAAATCCCATCCTGTAGACCACGTTGTCCAGGCGGCCTTCGAGCATCTGCAAGAGATTCTCGCCGGTCGAACCCTTCTGCTTGGCCGACTTCTTGTAATAGTTGCGGAACTGCCTCTCCAGAACGCCGTACATGCGACGCAGTTTCTGCTTCTCGCGGAGCTGCAGGCCGTAGTCCGAAAGCCGCGGGCGGCGCTGTGGCGCTCCGCCGGGGGGCACGTCGGCCTTACACTTGGACTCCAGCGACCGCACGCTGCTCTTCAGGAACAGGTCAGTCCCTTCGCGGCGCGACAGCTTGCACTTCGGTCCCAGATATCTAGCCATTCTCTGCTTACTCCGTTAAACGCGGCGCTTCTTGGGCGGCCGGCAACCGTTATGAGGGATCGGCGTCACGTCCGAGATGTTGGTGATCCGGAAGCCCGCGGCATTGAGCGAGCGGACCGCAGATTCACGACCCGGCCCGGGGCCCTTGACCCTGACTTCCAGGTTCTTGACACCATAGTCCTGAGCCACGCTACCAGCCCGCTCGGCCGCAATCTGGGCAGCAAACGGGGTGCTCTTCCTCGAACCACGGAATCCGCAGCCGCCGGAAGTCGCCCAGGAGAGGGCATTCCCCTGCCTGTCAGTAATCGTGACAATCGTATTGTTGAACGACGCGTGAATATGAGCGATGGCATCCACCACCTGCTTCTTTACTTTCTTTCGCGTCCGAGTCGTCGGATTCGCCATATCGCTTACCTGGATAATTCAGTATTTACTAGAGACCGCGTCCGATCAGCGGCGGATCGGGCGCTTCGGCCCCTTACGCGTCCGCGCGTTGGTGCGTGTGCGCTGTCCACGCATCGGCAGACCGCGTCGATGCCGGATACCACGGTAACAACCCAGGTCCATCAATCTCTTGATGTTCATGGACGTTTCGCGTCGCAGGTCACCCTCGACCGCGAAGCGCGCAACCTCGGCGCGAATCTTGTCGACCTCAGGCTCGCTGAGATCACCGATCTTCACATCCTGGGCGATACCCGCTGCGGTGCATATTTTCGACGCCGTCGACCGCCCGATCCCGTAGATGTGGGTCAGTGCAATGACAGTGTGCTTATTCGGCGGGACGTTAATCCCTGCAATTCGCGCCATCTAAAGCATCTCCTGTAGGCCGCGCGGAACTCACCAAGATAACTGAAAACAAGGGTCCTATCAAGACCACCTCTAGCCCTGCCGCTGCTTGTGGCGAGGGTCGGTGCAGATGACACGGACCACGCCCTTGCGGCGGACAATCTTGCAGTTCCGGCAGATCTTCTTAACTGAAGCTCGAACCTTCATCGTTTCTCTCCCGACATGCCTCCGGAAGTGCGACTAGCGCACCCGGCCGGCGCGGCCTTGCCCCTTGAGGTTGGCCTTCTTGAGCAGGCCTTCGTACTGATGACTCATCATGTGTGCCTGAAGCTGGGCCATAAAGTCCATCACCACCACCACGATGATCAGCAGCGAAGTACCGCCAAAATAGAACGGAACGTTCCAGTACATGATCATGAACTCGGGAAGCAGGCAGACCGAAGTCACGTACAGAGCTCCCCAGAATGTCAGACGCGTCAGCACCGTGTCGATGTACTCCCCGGTCTGTTGTCCGGGGCGGATACCCGGAATAAAAGCGCCGGAGCGCTTCAGGTTGTCCGCCGTCTCCCGCGAATTGAACACCAACGCGGTGTAGAAGAAGCAGAAGAAGATAATCAGGGCCGAGTACAGCATCACGTAGACCGGCTGACCCGGAGACAGGCTCGACGCCATCCGCTGCAGCCAGCCGAATCCTTCACTCGTACCGAACCACTGAGCGATCGTGGCCGGAAACAGGATGATGCTGGAAGCGAAAATGGGAGGGATAACGCCCGACATATTCAGCTTGAACGGCAGGTGCGTTGTCTGTCCCTGGTAGAGGCGCCGGCCCTGCTGCCGCTTGGCATAGTGGACCGCGATACGCCGCTGACCGCGCTCGACGAACGAGACGAAACCGGTCACGGCCAATACCAGGATGAACAGTATCAGCGCCAGGGCAGCTGCCATCTCACCGGTTCGGACCAACTCCAGGGTACCGCCGATAGCGGCAGGCAGACCGGAGATGATGCTCGCCAGGATGATCATCGAGATGCCGTTGCCGATGCCGCGCTCCGTGACCTGCTCGCCCAACCACATCAGGAACAGGGTCCCGGTAACCAGCGTCACCGCGGCGGTGAACACAAACTGGAAGCCCGGGACGATCACGACCCCCTGATTCTGGAATGCGATGGCGGCGCCAACCGACTGGAAACTGGCAAGGCCGACCGTACCGTAACGTGTGTACTGGGTGATCTTGCGACGTCCGGACTCGCCCTCTTTCTTGAGCTGGGCCAGTGACGGGACGACTACAGCCATCATCTGCATGATGATGGAGGCTGAGATATACGGCATGATGCCGAGAGCAAAGATGCTCAGACGCTCAAGCGCGCCACCCGAGAACATGTTGAAGACGCTCAGGATCGTGCCCTGCTGTTGCTCGAAGAATCGAGCAAGAGCCTCGGGATCGATCCCGGGAACGGGGATGAAGGTCCCGATCCGATAGACGATCAGCGCCCCGATCAGGAATAGCAGACGGGAACGCAGCTCCGAAAAGCGCGTCGCATCTGCCAGGGCAGTCGCCGGATTTGAACTCAGTGCCTTCGCCACGTGTTAACGCCTTCGGATTAGTCCTCGATCTTGCCGCCGGCCGCCTCGATCGCGCTACGCGCGCCGGGCGTTACCAGCAGTCCCTTGGTAGTGACCGCCCGGTCCAGGGAGCCGGATGCGATCACCTTGATGCGCTGCGCGCGCTGCGGCACGAGGCCGGCTCGCTTCAGGGTCAGCTCGTCCGCCACGTCGCCCTCGACCTTGGCGAGTTCGTGCAGACACAACTCAGCCGAGAACCGTGCCTTGCGAGACGCGAAACCCACCTTCGGCAGGCGCCGCTGCAGCGGCATCTGGCCGCCCTCGAAGCCGACCTTGTGATAACCGCCGGAGCGCGAGCGCTGCCCCTTGATGCCACGGCCGCAAGTCTTGCCCTGGCCTGCAGAATGGCCACGGCCCTTGCGCTTGCCTTCCTTACGGCTGCCCGTCGCGGGCTGGATGTCATTCAGGCGCATTTCAAGCATCCTCAACCTGTAGCAGGTATGAAACCTTGTTGATCATGCCGCGATTCTCAGGCGTGTCCGCCACGGTCACGCTGTGACGAATGCGACGCAGTCCCAGCCCGGACACGCAGGCCTTGTGGGCCTTCAGCCGGCCACTAAGGCTCTTGACCAGAGTGACCCTGAGCTGGGCATCGGATTTGGATTTTTTCGCAGCCATCTGTTCAACCCAGAATCTGTTCGACTGTCTTGCCCCGCTTGGCGGCGATCGCCTCGGGGGAGTTCATGCTGGTGAGCGCCTTGATGGTTGCCTGAACCACATTAATGGGGTTCCTGGAACCGTAGCTCTTGGCCAGCACATTACGCACTCCGGCACACTCGAAGACCGCGCGCATCGCACCACCGGCGATGACGCCGGTACCGTCGGAGGCCGGGCTCATGTAGACCTTCGTGGCGCCGTGATAGCCGTTCATCGCGTACTGCAGCGTATCGCCCTTCAGATTGATGCTCTGCAGATTCTTGCGCGCCGCCTGCATCGCCTTCTGGATAGCGAGCGGAACCTCGCGAGCCTTGCCGTAGCCGAAACCGACCCGCCCGGAGCCGTCACCGACCACCGTCAGGGCAGTGAAGCCAAACTGGCGGCCGCCCTTGACGACCTTGGCGACGCGATTGACGTTGACGAGCTTCTCGATGAGATCGTCGCCGGCGCTGTTTTTGTCCATTGCTGCCATATCTTGGTTAACCTCTGGCGGGCCGTCAGAATTCCAGACCGTTTTCACGCGCGGCTTCCGCCAGCGCCTTGACCCGGCCGTGATAACGGAAACCCGAGCGATCGAACGACACCTTGCTCACTCCGGCTTCCTTTGCCTTCTCGGCTATGGCCTTGCCCACGGCAATAGCGGCCGAGACGTTGCCGGTGCCCTTAAGGTCCTTGCTGAGATCTTTCTGTACGGTAGACACAGCCGCGATGACCTTGTCACCATCCGGGGCTATGACCTGAGCGTAAATATGCCGCGGCGTGCGATGCACGCACAGGCGATGCGCTCTGAGTTCCCTCAGTTTGAACCGCGTCCGACGGGCGCGACGCAAACGAGTCTGTTTCTTATCCATGCCTGCCTCTACCTACTTCTTCTTCGCGTCCTTGATGACAACGCGCTCGTCCGCATAGCGCACGCCCTTGCCCTTGTAGGGCTCCGGCGGCCGGAACGCACGAATCTCCGCAGCCACCTGTCCGACTTTCTGCTTGTCGGCACCTTTGACCAGAACTTCCGTCTGGCTCGGCGTTTCTACAGTGACGCCCTCCGGGATCTGATAATTCACCGGATGGGAGAAACCGAGGGTCAGGTTGAGCTTGTTGCCCTGGGTCGACGCACGATAGCCGACGCCGCGCAGCTCGAGCTTGCGCTCGAAACCCTGCGATACCCCGACCACCATATTGGCGATCAGCGCGCGGGTCGTGCCTGCCATGGCCACGAGCTTCCTGCTGTCGTCTCCGGACTTCACAACCAGGTTCTGCTCTTCCTGTTCAACGCCGATGCCGTCACGCAGGTCCAGCGATAGCGATCCCTTGGCGCCCTTGACGGTCACCGCGCCGCCATCGGCCTTGAATTCCACCCCTTTGGGCAGCTCGATCGGCTTTTTTGCAACTCTCGACATTGTCGTATCTCTCGAAATCCCTACGCTCAGGACACCACGCAGAGCACTTCGCCCCCGTGACCTTCAGCCCTCGCCCGACGATCACTCATCACGCCTCGGGACGTGGACACGATCGCCACGCCCAGACCACCCATCACCGTGGGCAAATCGTCCTTGCCGCGATAGACGCGACAACCGGGCTTGCTGACCCGTTGTATGTTCTCGATCACCGGAGCCCCGGAGTGGTACTTCAGCTCGACAATCAGGGTGTCCTTGACGCCGTCAGATTCCTTGCGGTAATCGACGACATAGCCCTCGCTCTTGAGGACCTCAAGCACGGACTCCTTGATGCCGGAAGACGCCAACGATACGTGGGTCTTACCGGAGCTCTGGCCATTCCGGATCCTCGTCAGGAGGTCCGCAATAGGATCGGTCATGCTCATGACAGGTTTCCTCTATTCCTCTGATCCGGCCCGTCTACCAGCTGGCTTTCCGTAGACCGGGGATATCGCCGTTCATCGTGGCTTCCCGAAGCTTGTTGCGGCCAAGGCCGAATTTCCGATAGTAGCCCTTGGGCCGACCGGTGATGGAACAACGGTTTCGCAGCCGTGACGGGCTGGCATTGCGCGGCAGCGACTGCAACTTGGCAAGTGCCGCCGAACGCTCGTCATCCGAGCTCTGCGGGCTGCGGATAATCTCCTTGAGCCGCGCACGCTTCTCGGCGTATCGGGCAACTACTTTCGCCCGCTTGAGCTCTCGCTGAACCATCGACTTCTTGGCCATACCGTCAGATCCTCACTTCCTGAAAGGGAAATCGAACGCTTCCAAAAGCGCACGTCCCTCTTCGTCATTCTTCGCGCTCGTCGTGATGGTGACATTCATCCCGCGGATCGCGTCTATCTGGTCGTAATCGACTTCCGGGAAGATGATCTGCTCCCGGACGCCCATGTTGTAATTGCCGCGTCCATCGAAGGACTTGGCGCTCAGCCCGCGGAAGTCGCGGACACGCGGGATGGCGATATTCACGAGCCTGTCCAGGAACTCGAACATCCGCTCCCTGCGCAAGGTCACCTTGCAACCGATCGGAACACCGTCACGGATCTTGAAGCTGGCGACGGACTTGCGTGCGCGGGTCATCGTCGGCTTCTGCCCGGCGATCTTGGTCATGTCGCCCATCGCGTGATCCAGGACCTTGCGATCGGTCATGGTCTCGCCGACACCCATGTTGAGCGTGATCTTCTCGATCCGAGGAACCTCCATCGGATTGGAGAAGCCCAGCTTCTCCATCAGCTGAGGGATCACGGTCTCTTTGTAGTACTCCTGCAGTCTCGACATCTCGACCACCCGATTAAATGTCCACGACCTCGCCGTTGGACTTGAAATAACGAACCTTCTTGCCGTCTTCCAGCTTGCGGACCCCGACCCTGTCACCCTTCTGGGTTACCGGGTTGTAGAGCATCACGTTGGAAGCCTCGAGCGGCATCTCTTTCTCGATAATGCCGCCCTGAACACCCGCATTGGGGTTCGGCTTCTGGTGCTTCTTGACGACATTCACGTTCTCGATAAGGACGCGTTCGTCATCGAATATCCGCAGCACGGTGCCGCGACGGCCCTTGTCCTTGCCTGCAACGACGATCACCTCGTCGCCTTTCTTGATTCTGTTCAGTGCCATCTCAAACCTCCCCTGGCGGCCTCAGATAACTTCCGGCGCGAGGGAAATGATCTTCATGAAGTTTCCGGTCCGGAGCTCACGGGTCACGGGCCCGAAAATTCGCGTGCCGATCGGCTCCAGTCGCGCATTCAGCAAGACGGCGGCGTTACCGTCAAAACGGATCAGCGATCCGTCAGGTCGCCGAACGCCCTTGCGGGTGCGCACGACTACCGCGTTGTAAACCTCGCCCTTCTTGACCTTACCGCGCGGAATAGCGTCCTTGACGCTGACCTTGATGATGTCGCCCACCCCGGCGTAGCGGCGCTTGGAACCGCCCAGCACCTTGATGCACTGGACGCGCCTGGCCCCGCTGTTGTCCGCCGCCGTCAGGACGGTTTGCATCTGAATCATGGCTATAGTCTCGTTCTGTCTCTCGACCTGATTACCGTTCGGCTTCAGCGCGTCTCTGCGCGACTAACGAAATTCACGATCCGCCAGGACTTGCGCTTCGAAAGCGGGCGGCACTCCACGATCTCCACCGTGTCGCCGACGTGAGCCTCGTTGTTCTCGTCATGGGCGAAAATCTTCGAGGTGCGCCGAATGAACTTGCCGTACACCGGGTGCCTTACCAGGCGCTCCACCGCGATCGTCACCGTCTTGTTCATGGCGTCGCTTACTACGCGGCCGGTTACGATCCGCTTCTCGCCGTCGGTCGTCTGACTGTCGGTCGTCTGGATTGTGTCGCTCATTTCGCTTCACCTGCCGGGCTTTCAACCCGGATCTCTTTCAGCACGGTCTTGATCCGCGCGATGTCCTTGCGCACCTTGCCGAACTGATCCGGCCGCGCCATTTGTCCCGTAGCCCGCTGCATGCGCAGGTTGAACTGCTCTCGCCTGAGCTTGAGCAACTCCTCTCTCAATTCCACAGCCGACTTGCTGCGCAGATCGCTCGCCTTCATCACATCACCTGCCTGGACACGAATGCGGTGGCGATAGGCAGCTTTGCAGCGGCCAGCCGGAATGCCTCACGGGCAACCTGCTCGTCCACGCCTTCCATCTCATAAAGCACCTTGCCGGGCTGGACCTGGGCGACCCAGTACTCGACGTTGCCTTTGCCCTTACCCTGGCGAACTTCCAGCGGCTTCTGGGTGATCGGCTTGTCCGGGAAAACCCGGATCCAGATCTTGCCGCCACGCTTGACGTGCCGCGTCATGGCGCGACGAGCGGCCTCGATCTGCCGGGCCGTCAGCCGGCCGCGGCCAACGGCCTTGAGGCCAAACTCGCCAAACGACACGGTGCTTCCGCGAAGAGCAAGACCACGGTTCTTACCCTTCATCTGTTTCCTGTACTTGGTTCTCTTGGGCTGCAACATCTCGCTGACTCCTACCTTCCGGGGGTCTCGGGTGTCGCGGCGACGGCTTCCGCGGTCTCGAACACTTCACCCTTGAAGATCCACACCTTGACGCCGATCACGCCGTAGGTAGTGACGGCTTCCGCCAGCCCATAGTCGATCTCGGCTCGCAGCGTATGCAGCGGCACGCGGCCTTCCCGGTACCACTCGGAGCGCGCGATCTCTGCACCGTTCAGCCGACCGGCCACCTTGATCTTTACGCCCTGCGCGCCCAATCGCATGGTGTTGGTTACCGCCCGTTTCATGGCCCGACGGAACATGACACGCCGTTCCAGCTGCTGGGCGATGCCCTCGGCAACCAGTTGGGCATCGAGCTCCGGCTTGCGAATCTCCGCGATATTGATGCGCACTTCACCGATCGGCATCTCCATCATCCTGGCGACGTCGACGCGCAGCTTCTCGATATCCTCGCCTTTCTTGCCGATCACGATACCCGGACGTGCCGTGTGGATCGTGATGTGGGCCTTCTTGGCGGGCCTCTCGATCTGAATCTTGCTCACGGATGCCTGCGAGAGCTTCTTCTTGAGAAACTCACGTATCCGCCAATCCGTGTTGACGAACTCGGGAAAATTCCGCGTATCGGCGTACCAACGGGACGACCAGTCCCGGGTGATACCGAGGCGAATACCGATTGGATTTACTTTCTGACCCATTCCGGCCTCTCTTTCCGTTTACTCGTCCGCCACATGCACAGTGATGTGGCTGTTCCGCTTCAGGATCCGGGCTCCGCGTCCGCGCGCCCGCGCTCTGAAGCGCTTGAAGGAAGGTGCCTCGTCGACCATGATCGTGGCGACCTTCAACTCGTCGATATCCGCGCCGTGATTGTGCTCGGCGTTGGCAATAGCCGACTCGAGCACTTTCTTGACGATGCGGGCCGCTTTCTTCGGCGTGAACGCCAACGTCTGCAGCGCGTCTCCCACCTGCTTGCCGCGGACCATGTCCGCCACGAGCCGGCATTTCTGCGGAGACACCCTGGCGTAACGAAGTCTGGCTGCTACGTTCATCTTCGTGCCCCCTACTTCGCCTTACGATCCGCCGCGTGGCCGCGGAACGTACGGGTGATGGCGAACTCGCCCAGCTTGTGGCCAACCATGTTCTCCGAGATCAGTACCGGAACATGCTGCCGACCGTTGTGCACGGCGATAGTCAGCCCGACCATCTCCGGCACGATCATGGACCGGCGGGACCAGGTCCTGATGGGGCGCCTGTCGTTCTTCTGCTGCGCGACCGCCACCTTGGTGGCGAGATGCGCGTCTACGAAAGGACCCTTCTTAACCGAACGTGGCACGGTGAATTCTCCTACTTCCGATTCCGACGGCGCACGATCTGGCCATCGGTTCGCTTGTTGTTACGCGTCTTGTAGCCCTTGGTCGGCACACCCCACGGCGTCACCGGGTGGCGGCCGCCGGACGTCCGGCCTTCGCCGCCGCCGTGCGGGTGATCCACCGGGTTCATTGCAACGCCGCGTACGGTCGGTCGAACACCGCGCCAGCGCTTGGCGCCGGCCTTGCCGAACTTCCGCAGGCTATGCTCGTCGTTACCGACGGCCCCGATAGTCGCGCGACACTCGACATGCACTTTGCGCATCTCGCCGCTACGCAGCTTGAGCGTCGCGTAGATCCCTTCGCGGGCAGCAATCTGAACGCTGGCGCCGGCGCTGCGCGCCAACTGGGCACCCTTGCCCGGCTTGAGCTCGATGCAGTGGACCTGAGTACCGACCGGGATGTTCTTCAGCGGCAGGCAATTGCCAGGCTTGATGGGCGCATCCGAGCCTGACATCACCGGTGCTCCGGACTGCAGCCCCTTCGGCGCGATGATGTAGCGACGCTCGCCGTCGGCATAAAGCACCAGCGCCAGATGCGCGCTGCGATTCGGATCGTACTCGATCCGCTCGACGCGGCCCGGCACGCCGTCCTTGTTGCGACGAAAATCGACTATCCGGTAGCGCTGCTTGTGTCCGCCGCCGCGATGACGGGTCGTGATACGACCGGCATTATTGCGCCCACCCGACCTGCTCTTCTTGGCCACGAGCGAGTCCACCGGCTTGCCCTTGTGCAGGCCCGGCGTCTTGACGCGGACGACGAAGCGGCGTCCTGCAGATGTCGGTTTTGTCTTGTCCAGTGCCATGACTGCGTCTCTTAAGTACTGCGTTCCCTACCCCGGCGACCGATTACTCGGCGCCCAGGAAATCGATGTCCTGACCCTCGGCCAGGCGCACATAGGCTTTCTTCCAGCTGGCCCGCGTCCCGGTCATACGACCGAAGCGCTTGCTCTTGCCGCGGTTGTTGACGACCTGGACGCCCTCGACCTTGACGTCGAACATCAGCTCCACGGCCTTGCGGATCTCCGCCTTGTTGGCATCCCGCCGCACCTTGAATACGATCTGGTTGCTCTTCTCCGCCAGCAGGGTTCCCTTCTCGGAGATATGCGGGCCAAGCAGGACCGTCATCAATCTTTCCTGGCTCATACCAGCTTCTCCTCGAGCCTGCGCACGGCGGCCACGCTGATAACGATCTTCTCGTAACGGAGCAGGCTCACCGGATCCAGGGCCGTCACCTCGAGAACCTCTACGTGGGGCAGATTCCGGGATGCGAGATGCAACTTCTCGTCGAAAGCCTCGACCACGAACAGACCGCTATCCAGACCAAACTCTTTGAGCCTGTCGACCATCAGTCGGGTCTTGGGCTCCTCGACCTCGATCGACTCCACGATCATCAGCCGTTCCTGACGCACGAGCTCGGACAACAGCGATCGCATCGCGGCCTTGTACATCTTGCGATTGATCTTCTGCTCGTAGCTGCGCGGCTTCGAGGCAAACGCCCGACCGCCGCCGACCCAGATCGGGCTGCGGATAGTTCCGTGCCGAGCTCGACCCGTGCCCTTCTGGCGCCAGGGCTTCGCACCGCCACCACGCACCTCGGCGCGGGTCTTGTGTGCCTTCGTCCCGGACCGGCCCGCCGCCATATAGGCGGTCACAACCTGGTGGACGAGGCCCTCATTGAAATCGCGACCGAAAGCCAGTTCCGAGACCTGCAGGTCCTTACCGGTGGCGCCATGCATTTGAAGCTTCATCGACATGCCTTACCCCCGCGCCTTGACTGCCGGCTGGACAATGACGTCCCCGCCCTTGGCACCGGGGACCGCACCCCGGATGAGAAGGAGGTTCCTGTCGGTGTCGACCTTGACGACGGTCAGGTTCTGGGCCGTGCGACGCACATTGCCCATCTGGCCGGCCATCTTTTTGCCCTTGAAGACACGGCCAGGGGTCTGGTTCTGCCCGATCGATCCAGGCGCGCGGTGGGCAAGCGAGTTGCCATGGGTCGCATCCTGGGTCCGGAAATTGTGCCGTTTCACTGCGCCGGCGAATCCCTTGCCGATGCTGGTGCCGATCACGTCGACGGGCTGGCCGTCCGCGAATACCTCGACAGTCAACTCTCCACCGGTCTCCAGATCCGACCCTTCCTCGTCACCGAGGCGGAACTCCCACAGACCGCGGCCGGCCTCAACGCCTGCTTTGGCGAAATGAGACTGCTGCGGCTTGCTGACTCGCGAAGGCTTGCGGCTCCCGGTGGTGATCTGCACCGCCCGGTAACCATCCGTCTCCACAGACTTCAGCTGCGTGATTCGGTTCGGCAACGCCTCGACCACGGTCACCGGTATGGATTCACCGGCGTCCGTAAACACGCGCGTCATGCCGCACTTGCGGCCCACTAGACCGATAGCCATCTTGTCTATTCCTCTTGCACCGCGCCGGCTGCGATTGGTCAGCGCTGTATTCCGAACTCCGCCAGTCTTTGCCGGCGAAGTTTCACGGGCTTATTGCCGTCAAATCAGCGGCCCGGCGCGATCTAAACCGCACCGGGCCGCAGAGAGCAGAGCATTATAGGGGGAATTTGCCCCTAGTTCAATTTGATCTGGACGTCTACGCCAGCGGGCAACTCCAGCTTCATCAGGGCATCCACAGTCTTGTCCGTGGGGTCCACGATATCCATCAGACGCTTGTGAGTCCGCAGCTCATACTGGTCCCGCGCGTCCTTGTTGACGTGCGGAGAGATGAGGACCGTGAAGCGCTCCATCTTCGTCGGCAACGGCACCGGGCCCTTTACCTGGGCGCCGGTCCGCTTCGCCGTCTCGACGATCTCCCGGGCCGATGTGTCAATCAGCCGATGATCGAAGGACTTCAGCCGAATCCGGATGTTCTGATTAGCCATGGACTACTCCGTAAGCTCTGGCGCTCAGCGATGCCCGCCGTAACGCCGAAATACCTTATTACTCGATGATTTTTGCGACGACGCCGGCGCCGACAGTTCGGCCGCCTTCACGGATGGCAAAACGCAGTCCGTCTTCCATCGCGATCGGCGCTATCAGCTCCACCTTCATCTGCACATTGTCTCCCGGCATCACCATCTCCGTACCCTCCGGAAGCTGTACCGCCCCCGTCACGTCTGTCGTACGGAAATAAAACTGCGGGCGATATCCCTTGAAAAACGGCGTGTGACGGCCACCCTCTTCCTTCGTCAGGATGTAAACCTCCGCCTCAAACTTGGTGTGCGGCGTGATCGACCCCGGCTGCGCCAGAACCTGGCCACGCTCCACCTCGTCGCGCTTCGTACCACGCAGCAACACACCCACGTTGTCGCCCGCCTGACCCTCGTCAAGCAGCTTGCGGAACATCTCCACACCCGTGCACGTCGTCTTCGTCGTCTCCTTGATGCCCACAATCGCAACTTCGTCGCCCACGCGCACAATGCCGCGCTCAATACGACCCGTCACCACCGTGCCTCGACCCGAAATCGAGAACACATCCTCGATCGGCATCAAAAACGCACCATCCACCGCCCGCTCCGGCTCCGGAATGTAATCATCCATCACCGCCACCAGCTTGTGGATCGACTGAATCCCCATCTCGCTGTCGTCGCCTTCCAGCGCCTTCAGCGCAGAACCCGTCACGATCGGCGTGTCATCACCAGGAAACTCATACGTCGACAGCAGATCACGAACCTCAAGCTCCACCAACTCCAGAAGCTCCTCGTCATCCACCATGTCCGCCTTGTTCAGGTACACCACGATGTACGGCACACCCACCTGACGCGACAGCAAAATGTGCTCACGCGTCTGCGGCATCGGACCGTCCGCCGCGCTCACCACCAGGATCGCGCCATCCATCTGCGCCGCACCCGTGATCATGTTCTTCACATAATCAGCATGCCCCGGACAGTCCACGTGCGCGTAATGACGCAGATCAGACTCATACTCCACGTGCGCCGTCGCAATCGTAATGCCACGCTCACGCTCTTCCGGCGCATTATCAATCTGGTCAAAAGCACGGATCTCGCCCCCATGCTTCGCCGCCATCACCTTCGTCAAGGCCGCCGTCAACGTCGTCTTACCATGGTCAACATGACCAATCGTCCCAACATTTACATGCGGCTTCGTACGCTCAAATTTCTCTTTGGCCACGGCAGTTCACCTCTTGGTGGAAAACCTAACGCTTAACAAAAAATAGTCCTTCAGGACGCCTTCTTCATGATGGCGTCGGCGACGCTGTTCGGCGCCTCCTTGTACTTGCTGAACTCCATCGAATAAGTCGCACGCCCCTGGCTCATGGAGCGCAGGTCAGTTGCGTAGCCGAACATCTCGGCCAGCGGCACCTCGGCGCGGACCACCTTGCCGGCGGGCGCGTCTTCCATGCCCTGGACAAGGCCACGGCGGCGGTTCAGATCACCCATCACGTCGCCCATGTAGTCCTCGGGAGTCACGACCTCGACCTTCATGATCGGCTCGAGCAGGACCGGGTTCGCCTTCAGCGTACCTTCCTTGAAAGCCATCGAGCCGGCGATCTTGAAGGCCATCTCGCTGGAGTCAACATCATGATAGGAGCCGTCGTACAGGGTGACCTTCAGGTCGACAACCGGATAGCCCGCAAGCACGCCGCTTTCCATCTGTTCCTTGACGCCCTTGTTGACCGCCGGGATGTACTCCTTCGGCACCGACCCGCCCACGATGGAATTCTCGAACTCGTATCCTTCGCCGGGCTCCTGTGGCTCGATCTTCAGCCAGACATGACCGTATTGACCACGACCACCGGACTGGCGGACAAACTTGCCCTCCTGCTCGACTGCGGCACGGATGGTCTCCCGATAGGCCACCTGCGGATTGCCGACATTGGCCTCGACCCGGAACTCCCGCTTCAGCCGGTCCACGATGATCTCGAGGTGCAGTTCGCCCATGCCGGAGATAATCGTCTGGCCGGACTCCTCGTCCGTATGCACGCGGAACGACGGATCCTCCTGCGCCAGCTTGGACAGGGCCAGGCCCATTTTCTCCTGGTCCGCCTTGGTCTTCGGCTCCACGGCCACCGAGATCACCGGCTCCGGGAACTCCATGCGTTCCAGCGTGATGAGATCCTTCATGGCACACAGCGTGTCGCCGGTGGTGACATCCTTGAGGCCAACGGCCGCAGCGATATCTCCTGCCCTGACTTCCTTGATCTCCTCGCGATCATTGGCATGCATCTGCAGGATCCGGCCGATGCGCTCTCGCTTGCCCTTGACCGGGTTGTAGACGGTGTCGCCAGAACGGATGACCCCCGAATAGACCCGGAAGAACGTCAGGCTGCCCACGAAAGGATCGGTCGCGATCTTGAATGCCAGCGACGCGAACGGCTCATCATCGTCCGGACCGCGGGTACCCTCTGTCTCGTCATCGAGCACGCCACGTATCGGCGGGACATCGATCGGCGAGGGCATGAATTCGATCACGGCATCCAGCATGGCCTGGACGCCCTTGTTCTTGAATGCCGAGCCACAGAGTACGGGAACGATCTCGTTTGCCAGGGTCCGGGCACGGATTCCGCGCTGGATCTCCTCGACAGACAGATCGCCATCGTTGAGGAACTTCTCGAGAAGGTCCTCGTCTCCTTCAGCGGCCGCCTCGATCAGTTTTTCGCGCCACTCCTGGCTCTCTGCTTCCATCTCCGCCGGGATATCGGCCTCTTCGTAACTCATACCCTGGGTCTCTTCGTCCCACAGGATGGCCTTCATCTTGATCAGGTCGACAACGCCGGTGAAATGATCCTCGGCACCGATCGGCAACTGTAACGGCACGGGGTCAGCGCCCAGGCGCTCCCTGATCTGTCCCACGACGCGCAGGAAATTCGCGCCGGCGCGGTCCATTTTGTTGATGAAGGCAAGGCGCGGCACCTTATACTTGGTCGCCTGCCGCCAGACCGTCTCTGACTGCGGCTCGACGCCACCCACCGAGCAGAACACGGCCACGGCACCGTCGAGTACCCGCAGCGAGCGCTCAACTTCGATGGTGAAATCCACGTGACCCGGCGTGTCGATGATGTTGACCCGATGCTGGGGATACTGGTGATCCATGCCTTCCCAGAAGCACGTGGTGGCGGCAGAAGTGATCGTGATGCCACGCTCCTGCTCCTGCTCCATCCAGTCCATGACGGCCGCGCCATCATGGACCTCACCGATCTTGTGAGAGACACCGGTGTAGAACAGGACGCGCTCGGTCGTGGTGGTCTTGCCGGCATCAATGTGGGCCATGATGCCGATATTCCTGTAGCGCTCGATTGGCGTCGTGCGTGCCACGATCAGATCCTCAATAAGGGTGGTTGCTTGGGTTTTACCAGCGGTAATGCGCAAAGGCCTTGTTGGCCTCCGCCATCCGGTGCGTGTCTTCGCGCTTCTTGACCGCTGTGCCGCGGTTATCCGCAGCTTCCATCAATTCGCTGGCGAGTCGCTGCGACATCGATTTCTCGCTGCGCTTGCGGGCCGCATCGATAACCCATCTCATGGCCAGCGTCTGACGGCGAACCGGGCGCACTTCGACCGGCACCTGGTAGGTGGCGCCACCCACGCGGCGCGACTTCACCTCGACAGCCGGCTTCACGTTGTCAAGCGCCTGCTCGAGCACCTCTACAGCCTGCTCGGCCGGAATCTTGCGGCGGTCTGCGATCGTATCGATGGCACCGTAGACGATCCGCTCCGCAACGGACTTCTTGCCGCTGTTCATGACCATATTCATGAACCGGGCCAGCATCTCATTGTTGAAACGCGGGTCAGGAAGAACGGTGCGGCGAGGGGCCTGTACTCTTCTGGACATATCAGTCTGCCTGGGTCTGTAGGTTTGTTCAGGACTTCGGGCGCTTGGCGCCGTACTTTGATCGGCTCTGCCGACGATCGCCGACACCGGCGCAATCAAGCGTGCCCCGGATCGTGTGGTAACGGACACCCGGAAGATCCTTGACTCGGCCACCGCGAATCATCACCACCGAGTGCTCCTGGAGGTTGTGCCCCTCCCCACCGATGTAGCTGCTGACCTCATAGCCATTGGTCAGGCGCACGCGCGCCACCTTGCGGAGAGCCGAATTCGGCTTCTTCGGTGTCGTGGTGTAGACACGTGTGCACACCCCACGTCGCTGGGGGCAGGCCTGCAGGGCCGGCACGTTAGTCTTCTCGCGCTTCGTGCGGCGCGGCTTCCGCACCAGTTGGTTGATCGTCGCCATGTATATAAGTCTCTTTTTGAATTCAAGCTTTCCAGAGAAGAAGCGGGCCGCCAATTGGGCGACCCGGCATCTGCGCAAGAAAGATCAGGCCGACAACAGTGCCGGCCTGAGCAAAGCCCCCGAATTTTAGGAAGGCCCGGCTTGGCTGTCAACCAAGCCGGCTTCCCGCATCAGGTCGTTGTTTCCGGCGTCTCCACCTCTGACGGGTCAACGCCAGCGGCCTCCATGGCCTCCTGGATCGTCATATCTTCCGGTCTCTGCTCGGCCTTGCGCCTGCGCTCCTGATGGAAGGCAAACCCGGTGCCGGCAGGGATCAGGCGTCCGACGATGACGTTTTCCTTCAGACCGCGCAGGTCGTCCTGGGTGCCTTTGACGGCAGCCTCGGTAAGGACGCGCGTGGTTTCCTGGAAAGACGCGGCCGAAATGAAAGACTCGGTCGCCAGCGAAGCCTTGGTGATGCCCAGCAGTACCGGGTCGAATGTGGCGGGCTCGCGACCGTCAGCTTCGGCCCTCTCATTCTCGTCCAGGCCACGGGACCGGTCGATCTGCTCTCCCTTCAGGAAGCGGGTCTCACCGGGATTGGCAACCTCAACCTTGCGCAGCATCTGGCGGATGATGACCTCGATATGCTTGTCGTTGATCTTCACGCCCTGCAGCCGGTAGACATCCTGGATCTCCCGAACCAGGTAATCGGCCAGCTTCTCGGCCCCCTGCAGACGCAGAATGTCGTGCGGGTTGGGCTCGCCATCAGCGATGACCTCACCGCGTACGACCTGCTCACCCTCGAAGACATTCAGGTGACGCCATTTGGGGATCAGATCCTCGTGTGCGTCGCCGCTCTCGTCCGTGATGACCAGCCGGCGCTTGCCTTTGGTCTCCTTACCGAAGCTCACCGTACCGCTGTGCTCGGCCAGGATCGCGAACTCCTTGGGCTTACGGGCTTCGAACAGGTCCGCGACCCGTGGCAGGCCACCCGTGATGTCGCGAGTCTTCGAGGATTCTTGCGGAATCCTGGCCAACACGTCGCCGACACCGATCATCTCACCGTCGCCCATGGTGACTATCGCGCCGACCGGCAACGCATAGACCGCAGGGATCTTGGTGTTTGCGAAACAGATCTCCTTACCCTTGGGGTCAATCAGCCGGGCCACAGGACGCAGATCCTTACCGGCGGCGCCTCGCTGTTTCGGATCGATCACCACGATACTGGAGAGGCCGGTGATATCGTCGACCCGGCTCTCGACCGTCACGCCCTCGACGAAGTCGTCGAACTTGAGCTTGCCGGCGACTTCGGTGACCACTGGGTGAGTGTGCGGGTCCCAGGTCGCGACCAGCTGCCCGGGCTCCACCCCGGCCTCCTCGTCCACCGTTATCACGGCCCCGTACGGGATCCTGTAGCGCTCACGCTCACGCCCGAACTCGTCCATGACACCCAGCTCGCCCGACCTGGATACTGCGATCAGGTGACCGTCCGCGTGGCGCACGGTCTTCATATTGTGAAGACGAGCGGTACCCTCACCCTTGATCTCAACGCTGTTGACAGCCGCCGACCGCGATGCCGCGCCACCGATGTGGAAGGTACGCATCGTCAACTGAGTGCCGGGTTCACCGATCGACTGCGCGGCGATAACGCCGACCGCCTCGCCGATATTGATCCGGTGACCGCGGGCAAGATCACGCCCGTAGCACTTCGAACAGACGCCATAGCGCGTCTCACAGGTGATCGGGGATCGCACCCAGACCTGGTCGACACCCTTCTCCTCGAGAGTGGTCACCCACTTCTCGTCCAGAAGCGTGCCGTGCTCAACCAGCACTTCGTCGGTACCCGGGGCCAGCACGTCCTGAGCGACAACCCGGCCGAGAACACGCTCCCGCAGCGGCTCCACCACATCGCCGCCCTCGACCAGCGGGCTCATCAACAGCCCGATCTCCGTGCCGCAGTCCACAGTGGTCACGACCAGGTCCTGCGCCACGTCCACAAGACGCCGCGTCAGGTACCCGGAGTTGGCGGTCTTCAGTGCAGTGTCCGCCAGGCCCTTTCGGGCTCCGTGGGTCGAGATGAAGTACTGCAGAACATTAAGACCTTCGCGGAAGTTGGCGGTAATCGGTGTCTCGATAATAGAGCCATCCGGCTTGGCCATCAGGCCCCGCATGCCCGCCAGCTGGCGGATCTGGGCGGCAGAACCACGAGCGCCTGAGTCCGCCATCATGAAGATGGAGTTCATGGACTTCTGGCTCTGAATCTCACCCTTGTAATTAGCAACTTCGTCGGTGCCAAGCATGTCCATCATGGCCTTGGCCACCCGGTCATTCGTGTGCGACCAGATATCCACGACCTTGTTGTAGCGCTCGCCGTTGGTGACGAGACCCGACGCATACTGGTCCTGGATCTCTTTAACCTCCGCCTCGGCCGCAGCGAGAATTTCCTGCTTCTCGCCCGGGACGACCATGTCATTGACACCGATGGAGACGCCGGCCTTGGTGGCGTAGCGGAAACCGGTGTACATGAGCTGGTCAGCGAAGACCACCGTCTTCTTGAGACCCAGGCGACGATAGCAGGCGTTGATAACGCTGGAGATTGCCTTCTTGCTCATGTCCTGGTTGATCAACTCGAAGGGCAGCCCCTTCGGGAGAATCTCCGACAACAGGGCCCGGCCGATCGTGGTATCCACGATCCGGAGCCGCTCGTCCAGTTCGCCCTCCTCCTCGACGAAGTCTCTGATCCGGACACGGACCCGTGCGTGCAGATCCGCCTCCTTGCTCTCGTAGGCACGATGCGCTTCAGCCACGTTGCTGAAGATCATCCCCTCGCCGGTGGCGTTGATCATCTCCCGGGTCAGGTAATACAGACCCAGCACGACGTCCTGAGATGGCACGATGATCGGATCACCGTTGGCCGGTGACAGGATGTTGTTCGAGGACATCATCAAGGCTCGTGCCTCGAGCTGCGCCTCCAGCGAAAGCGGCACGTGAACCGCCATCTGGTCACCGTCAAAGTCGGCATTGAAGGCGGTGCAGACCAGCGGGTGCAGCTGGATGGCCTTGCCCTCGATCAACACCGGCTCGAACGCCTGGATGCCGAGCCTGTGCAGCGTCGGCGCGCGGTTCAGCATGACCGGATGCTCGCGGATCACCTCTTCGAGGATGTCCCAGACCTCGGGGCCTTCCCGCTCCACGAGACGCTTGGCCGCCTTGATAGTGGCCGCTTCGCCGCGCAGCTGGAGCTTGCTGAAGATGAACGGCTTGAACAGTTCCAGGGCCATCTTCTTGGGCAACCCGCACTGGTGGAGCTTCAGGGTCGGGCCGACGACGATGACGGACCGTCCCGAATAATCCACGCGCTTGCCGAGGAGATTCTGGCGGAACCGGCCCTGCTTGCCCTTGATCATGTCTGCGAGAGACTTCAGGGGGCGCTTGTTGGTGCCCGTGATCGCCCTGCCACGACGGCCGTTGTCGAGTAGCGCGTCGACAGACTCCTGCAGCATCCGCTTCTCGTTGCGGACGATGATATCCGGCGCATTCAGCTCAAGCAGGCGTCGAAGCCTGTTGTTACGGTTGATGACGCGTCGATAGAGGTCATTCAGGTCCGAAGTCGCGAAACGCCCGCCGTCCAGCGGGACCAGCGGACGCAGGTCCGGCGGCAGCACCGGCAATACGGTCAGGACCATCCACTCGGGCTTGATGCCGGACTCCAGGAACGACTCGAGCAACTTGAGTCGCTTCGACAGCCGCTTGATCTTGGTCTCCGAATTCGTTCCGGCGATCTCTTCCCGGACCTTGACGGTCTCGATCTTCAGATCGATGGTCCGCAACAGCTGGTGCACCGCCTCGGCGCCCATCAGGGCGTCGAACTCGTCGCCGTGCTCCTCGATGGCATCCAGATACTGCTCGTCCGACAACAGCTGACCGCGCTCCAGCGGAGTGAGGCCCGGCTCGACGACGACGAAAGCCTCGAAATAGAGCACTCGCTCTATCTCGCGCAGGGTCATGTCCAGCATCAGCCCGATCCGGGACGGCAATGACTTGAGGAACCAGATGTGAGCGACCGGGCTGGCCAGCTCGATGTGCCCCATGCGCTCTCGCCTGACCTTGGTCTGAGTGACCTCGACACCGCATTTCTCGCAGACCACACCGCGATGCTTCAGGCGCTTGTATTTGCCGCAAAGACACTCGTAGTCCTTCACGGGGCCAAAAATCTTGGCGCAGAAAAGCCCGTCACGTTCCGGCTTGAACGTACGGTAGTTGATGGTCTCCGGCTTCTTTACCTCGCCGAAGGACCACGACCGGATCATCTCCGGTGACGCCAGGCCGATCCGAATCGCGTCGAAGTCCTCGACGGCTGCCTGCTGCCTGAAAAGCATGAGAAGGTCTTTCATGGTGTTACCTGTCCCGGTGGCTTGTCTGTTTCAGTCTGTCCTGTTCCACGCTGGGTCATTCCGATTCCAGCTCGATATTGATACCGAGAGAACGGATCTCCTTGACCAGCACATTGAAGGACTCGGGCATGCCTGCGCTCATGGCGTGCGTGCCGTCGACGATGTTTTTATACATGCGTGTCCGACCCTGCACGTCGTCCGACTTGACGGTGAGCATCTCCTGCAGCGTGTAGGAAGCTCCGTAGGCCTCGAGTGCCCAGACCTCCATCTCGCCGAAGCGCTGACCGCCAAACTGAGCCTTACCGCCCAGTGGCTGCTGGGTGACCAGGCTGTAGGGGCCGGTCGACCGAGCATGCATCTTGTCGTCGACGAGATGATTGAGCTTCAACATGTACATGTAGCCGACGGTGATCTGCCGGTCGAAAGCCTCTCCGCTCCTGCCGTCGATGAGCGTCGTCTGACCGCTGGCGGGCAGTTCGGCAAGTTCCAGCAGTCCCTTGATCTCCTGCTCGTCAGCGCCATCGAAGACGGGTGTCGCCATCGGTACGCCGCCGCGCAGGTTGCCGGCCAGTTCCAGCACTTCCGCGTCGCTGAAAGACTTGATGTCCTCTTTGCGACCGCCGGACTTGTTGTAGACCGTCTCAAGGAATCCGCGCAACTTGGCGAGGCTCGCCTGAGCATCGAGCATATCCCCGATCTTCGTGCCCAGACCCTTCGCCGCCCAGCCCAGGTGCGTCTCCAGAACCTGGCCCACGTTCATCCGTGATGGCACGCCCAACGGGTTGAGGACGATATCGACCGGAGTCCCTTCTTCCGTGTAGGGCATGTCCTCGACCGGCACGATCGTGGAGATGACGCCCTTGTTACCGTGTCGACCGGCCATCTTGTCACCCGGCTGCACGCGGCGCTTCACGGCGAGGTAGACCTTGACCATCTTGAGCACGCCGGGGGCGAGGTCGTCGCCGGCGGTGATCTTGGCCTTCTTGCCCTCGTAATAGCGGTCGAACTCCTCACGCTGCGCCTGCAGACGTTCGGCGATACGCTCCAGCTGCGAGTTGGCCTCGTCGTTGCGCAGGCGGATCTTGAACCACTCCTCCTGCTCGAGGTCGGCCAGGTAGGCCTTGGTGACCTTGCTTCCGGACTTCAGACCTGACGGGCCGCCGTCCGCGAGCTTGCCGGTGAGCATCGTCTCGACGCGCTCGAACAGATCGTGCTCCAGGATACGCCGCTGATCGTCGAGATCCTTGCGGATACCGGCGAGCTCGGCCCTCTCGATAGCCAGGGCCCGTGAGTCCTTCTCCACACCATCGCGCGTGAAGACCCTGACGTCGATGACAGTGCCGTCCATGCCGGGAGGCACGCGCAGCGACGTGTCCTTCACGTCCGACGCCTTCTCGCCGAAGATGGCACGCAGCAGCTTTTCCTCCGGGGTCAGCTGTGTTTCGCCCTTGGGCGTTACCTTGCCGACGAGGATGTCGCCAGCATTGACCTCGGCCCCGATGTAGGCGATTCCGGCCTCATCCAGATTGGAAAGAGCCGCCTCACCCACGTTCGGGATATCAGAGGTCACTTCTTCGGGTCCGAGCTTCGTATCGCGCGCGACGCAGGTCAGTTCCTCGATATGGATCGTCGTGAAGCGATCCTCGTGGACCACACGCTCCGAGATCAGGATCGAGTCTTCGAAGTTGTATCCATGCCAGGGCATGAAGGCCACCAGCAGATTCTGACCCAGCGCCAGCTCACCCAGATTGGTGGATGGTCCATCCGCCAGGACGTCCCCTCTGGAGATGTCGTCACCTTCCTTCACCAATGGTCGCTGATTGATGCAGGTGTTCTGGTTGGAGCGGGTGTACTTGGTCAGGTTGTAGATATCGACGCCGGCCTCATCGGCAGTCGTTTCATCGTCATGGACCCTCACCACGATGCGTGAAGCATCCACCGAATCCACCAAACCACCGCGGCGGGCGATAACGGTCACGCCGGAATCGATCGCCACGGCACGCTCCATTCCGGTGCCGACGAGCGGCGCCTCGGAACGTAGTGTCGGAACCGCCTGACGCTGCATATTCGAGCCCATCAAGGCGCGGTTGGCGTCATCGTGCTCGAGGAACGGGATCAGCGACGCTGCGACGGACACGATCTGCTTCGGCGAGATATCCATGTACTGGATCTGGTCAGGCGCCGAGATCGTGAACTCGTTGCGATGGCGGCAGGACACCAGATCATTCACAAAGCCGCCCTTGTCGGTCAGTTCCGCGTTCGCCTGTGCGATCACGTACTGGCTCTCTTCGATAGCGGACAGGTACTCGATCTTGTCCGTCACTTTCCCCTTGGCAACCTTTCGATAGGGCGTCTCGAGGAAGCCATACTCGTTCGTCCGGGCATAGACAGACAGGGAGTTGATCAGTCCGATATTGGGCCCTTCAGGGGTTTCGATCGGGCACACACGACCGTAGTGAGTCGGGTGGACGTCGCGGACCTCGAAGCCGGCTCGCTCACGTGTCAGACCGCCCGGTCCAAGGGCCGATACCCGGCGCTTGTGGGTCACTTCCGACAGCGGATTGTTCTGATCCATGAACTGGGACAGCTGACTGGAACCGAAGAACTCCTTGACGGCCGCCGCCACGGGCTTGGCGTTGATCATCTCCTGGGGCATGAGTCCCTCGGACTCGGCCAGGGTCAGACGTTCCTTGACCGCCCGCTCGACGCGGACCAGGCCGATACGGAACGCGTTCTCCGCC
This sequence comes from uncultured Gammaproteobacteria bacterium, assembly GCA_937924335.1. GTDB lineage: Bacteria > Pseudomonadota > Gammaproteobacteria > Steroidobacterales > XN24 > JAHEFR01. The sequence goes on along the minus strand of CALDWW010000053.1, from coordinate 5,336 downwards.
ATCTCGCCGACGCTGCGGACCCGGCGGTTGCCAAGATGGTCGATATCGTCGACCGATCCGTTGCCGTTGCGGATGTCGATCAGCACCTTGAGCACGTCCAGGATGTCGGACAGGTCCTCGCCGAGCATCCCGAAGTGCCGCGTCGAGTCCTCATCCTTGCGGGATGAGAAATAACGGCCGTCATAGAGGATGCCGGGGCCGGTCACGGCATCCCGATTGACCCGGCGGTTGAACTTCATCCGCCCGACCGCAGACAGGTCGTAGCGCTCGGAATTGAAGAACAGATTGTGGAACAGATTCTCGGCGGCATCCTTGGTCGGCGGCTCGCCGGGACGCATCATCCGGTAGATCTCGACCAGGGCCTCGAGGCGAGTGCGGGTAGGGTCGATCCGCAGCGTATTGGAGATGAACGGGCCGCGATCGAGATCGTTGACCCAAAGGGTGCGGATCTCAGATACACCGGCCTCGACCAGCTGCTCCACGGTCTCCGCCGTCAGCTCATCATTGGCTTCAGCGAGAAGCTCTCCGCTGTCCGTGTCGACGACGTCATGGGCCAGTGTCTTGCCGACGAGATAGTCGTCGGGTACCACCAGCAGCTTGACGGTGGACTTCTCCATGTCGCGGACATGTCGCGCCGTGATCCTGCGACCTTCTTCCACGATGAGCTTCTTGCCCAGCTTGATGTCGAAGCTGGCGGTCTCGCCCTTCAGACGGGACGGCACAAGCTCCAGCTTCATGCCCTTCTTGCCCAGATGGAAGGCGTTCGTCTCGAAGAACGCGTTCAGCATCTCTTCGTTGGTGTATCCAAGGGCGCGCAGAATAATCGAGACAGGCAATTTCCTGCGACGGTCGATTCTGGCAAAAACGCTGTCCTTGGGGTCGAACTCGAAGTCCAGCCATGAGCCGCGGTAGGGAATGACACGCGCTGAGAACAGGAGCTTGCCCGACGAGTGGGTCTTGCCCTTGTCGTGGTCGTAGAAGACCCCGGGGGAGCGGTGGAGCTGAGAGACGATGACCCGCTCGGTGCCGTTGATCACGAACGTGCCGTTGTCGGTCATCAGCGGCAACTCGCCCAGATAGACCTCCTGCTCGCGGATGTCCTTGATCGGCTTCGGCGTCCCGCTGGCTTCCTTGTCGTAGATGATCAGCCGGACCTTGACCCGCAGTGGCGCAGCATAGGTCAGCCCGCGGAGCTGGCATTCCTTGACGTCAAACGTCGGCTCACCCAGGCGGTAGCTGACGTACTCGAGCGCCGCGTTTCCCGAATAGCTGACGATCGGAAACACGGTGTTGAATGCCGCGTGCAACCCGATGCGGTCCCGCTTGTCCACTGCTGCGTCGGCCTGCAGGAACTTGCGGTAGGAATCGAGCTGGATCGACAACAGATAAGGCACGTCCAGAATACTGGGACGCTTTCCGAAGTCCTTGCGGATCCGCTTCTTCTCGGTGAAGGAATAGGCCATAGGGCTCACCCTCGATGCTGGCTAATTGAGACCGGCACAAAGCCGGAGACGGCCGCAGGCGTGAGCCTGCGACCCGAAAATTGCAGAAACGGGAACAGGCCGGTGGCTACTGCCACCAGCCGATCCCGAGACCACAGGCTGACTGCCCGTGCGTCCAGACTTACTTGACCTCGGCGCTGGCGCCGGCTTCTTCAAGCTGCTTCTTGATGTCTTCCGCCTCGTCCTTGGAAACGCCTTCCTTGATAGTGGTGGGCGCGCCCTCGACCGTGTCTTTGGCTTCCTTGAGACCCAGTCCCGTGAGGCTGCGGACGGCCTTGATGACGGAAACCTTGTTGCCGCCGAAGCTCGTCATGACCACATCGAACTCGGTCTGCTCTTCCGCAGCATCACCTTCGCCGCCGGCAGGCGCTGCAGCGGCAGCGGCAACCGGAGCCGCGGCGGACACGCCCCACTTCTCCTCGAGCTCGGATACCAGCTCGGTAACTTCAAGGACGCTCATGTTGCTCAGAGCGTCAACGATATCTTCACGTGAAACAGCCATTTCATAATCTCCCGGAAATGTTCGGTATTACCCGTCTTATGTTCAGATTTGATTCGAATTGCAGATTCAAGCCGCCTGCTGCTGATCCCGCCTTGCGGCGATGACCCGTGCAAGGGCACCGGCAGGCTCGGCCAGAGTCCGGACCAACTTGCTGGCCGGCGCCTGGAAGACGCCGAGCAACATCGATCGGGCCTCGTCCAGAGTCGGCAGCGAAGCGAGTCGCTCCAGGTCGGTCGCGGGCAGCAGGTTGCCGCCGATCGAGACCAGTCTGGTGACCAGCTTGTCATGGTCCTTGGCGAACGCCTTGAATACCCTTGCGGCGGAGCCGGGGTCCTCTTGGGAGAACGCCAGCACCAGCGGCCCCTCGAGGGCCTCCTGCATGCATTCGAACTCGGTTCCCACGATAGCCCGACGTGCCAAGGTGTTCTTGACGACTCTCAGGTAGACGCCCTGATCACGGGCCTGTTTCCTGAGTTCCGTCATCTCGCCCACGGTCAAACCGCGATACTCGGCAGCCAGTGCCGATTGAGCGGATGTCGCAGCCTTGTTCACCTCGGCGACGAGAGCCATCTTGTCTTCGAGTCTCAACGCCATTGGTTCCTCCTGGATCCAGTTCTATCCACGGGCACCCCTCCATGAGCGCCCCCCTGGATGGTGACCGTCTCCAGGCAATCCTGAGTCGGGTAACACCATCTGCGCAGGCTCTCCTATTAAGGCCGGGGCCTCCTGGCCACCCGCCACCTGCGGTCTTTGACGATCACCGGTCGTCTAAACAACCGGTCGTCCCTGGATGCGATCCTTCGCTACTTCCGCGATCCTCACGATGGACAGGAACGGGACTGGCCCCTGTCATACGGACCCGGAAGTACGACTTCCCTGGTTAACTGATACTGGACTGATCGACGGCGACGCCCGGACCCATAGTCGAGGACACGGTCACCCGTTTCATATAGATGCCTTTGGCCGCGGCCGGTTTGGCCTTGCTCAGGTCCGCCAGCAGAGCCTCGAGATTCTCCTTGAGCGCGGGGACTTCGAAGCCTGCACTGCCGATCGGGCAATGGATGATGCCTGCCTTGTCGGTGCGGTAGCGAACCTGACCCGCCTTGGCATTCTTCACCGCAGCACCGACATCGGCTGCTACCGTACCCACCTTGGGATTCGGCATCAGACCCCGCGGTCCGAGAACGGGACCAAGAGGACCCACGACCCGCATCGCATCGGGGGTTGCGATAACCACGTCAAAATTAAGGTCGCCGCCCTTGATGCTCTCCGCCAGATCCTCGAAACCGACGACGTCTGCACCGGCCTCCGTGGCAATCTCCGCATTGGGACCCTGAGCGAAAACGGCAACTCGCACGGTCTTGCCAGTGCCATTCGGCAGCACGGTCGACCCGCGCACGACCTGATCCGATTTGCGGGGATCGACACCCAGGTTGACCGCGACATCCACTGACTCGGAAAACTTGGCGCTGGCCAGTTCCTTGATCAGGGCGAGCGCCTCGTCAACAGGGTAGAGCCGGGTCCTCTCAACTTTTTCGGCGTGCAACTTTGCCCGCTTGGAATTCCTGGCCATCAGACCACACCCTCCACGTCCAGACCCATGCTGCGGGCGCTGCCGGCGATCGTACGCACCGCTGCGTCCATGTCGGCGGCAGTCAGATCGGGCATCTTTGCCGTCGCGATCTCTTCCAACTGGGCCCGGTTGACCTTGCCAACCTTGTTCGTATTCGGCTCACCGCTGCCCTTGGGGACACCGGCGGCCTTCCTCAGCAAGACCGCCGCGGGAGGCGTCTTGGAGATGAACGTGAAGCTCCGGTCTCCATAGACCGTGATCACGACCGGGATAGGCAGTCCCGGCTCCATGCCCTGGGTGTGGGCATTAAAAGCCTTGCAGAATTCCATGATATTCACGCCATGCTGTCCCAACGCCGGCCCTACGGGCGGGCTTGGATTCGCCTGGCCTGCAGGTATCTGCAGCTTTATGTATCCCTGTACTTTCTTAGCCATATCTACACCTTAATGATGTCGGGTACTGACGCCTTTCGGCTCCCCACCGCGTCCTTTCCGTTATGCGCTTCCGTGCAGGGTCAGGCCTTTTCGACCTGACCGAAATCAAGTTCCACCGGCGTGGCCCGGCCCAGGATCTGAACGGCCACACGCAGCTTGCTCTTGTCGTAGTTGACTTCTTCGACGACACCGTTGAAGTCATTGAACGGACCGTCGACGACCCGGACCACTTCCCCTGGCGCGAACAGAACCTTCGGCCGCGGCTTGTCTACGCCTTCCTTCACGCGCTGGAGGATCGCGTCCGCCTCGCGGTCAGAAATCGGGGCAGGTCGGTCGCTGGTACCGCCGATGAAGCCGAGAACCTTCGGGACTTCCTTCACCAGGTGCCAGGTCTCTTCGTCCAGATCCATCTGGATGAGCACGTAGCCCGGGAAGAACTTACGCTCACTCCTGCGCTTCTGCCCCTCACGCATCTCCACCACTTCCTCGGTCGGCACGAGGATCTCGCCGAACTTGTCGTTCAGCTCGTAACGGTTGATGCGCTCCTCGAGCGACTTCTTCACCTGGTGCTCGAAATTCGAGTAAGCGTGGATGACGTACCAGCGGAGTGCCATTATCAAGCCCCCTGCCCTGTGAGGATTCTGGTCGCCCAGAGAAGGAACATGTCGAGAGCCCAGAAGAACACGCCCATGATAATCACGAATACAATGACTGCCACCGTGGTCTGGAATGTCTCCGGCCGTGTCGGCCAGATGACTTTGCGCAGCTCCACCCTCGATGACTGTATGAAACGCCAGACTTCGCGACCGCGCTCGGTGGTCAGAAATACCACGATGGCAAGAGCGAGCGACAGCACGACGCCCAGGGCCCGAAGCACCACCGAGGCCTCCGGGAACCAGTAATAGCCGACGATCCCCCCGACGAGCAGCGCTGCGGAGAGAATCAGCTTTACCGCGTCCAACGCACTCGTATTGGAAGGCATTTCCGTTTTGGCGTTCATTAAATCTCTTGCTCAGACAGCACAGCGCCCCGCAGGGCGCCTATTACGAATCTGGCAGGCCAGGAGGGAATCGAACCCCCAACCTGCGGTTTTGGAGACCGCCGCTCTGCCAATTGAGCTACTGGCCTAATCTTTTTTCCCAAATGTCACGGACGCCGAACCCGGGCGGACGATACGCCCGCCCGGGTTCGGACAAACTCACTCGATGATTTTTGCGACGACGCCGGCGCCGACAGTTCGGCCGCCTTCACGGATGGCAAAACGCAGCCCGTCTTCCATCGCGATCGGCGCTATCAGCTCCACCTTCATCTGCACATTGTCTCCC
>CALDWW010000052.1 GCA_937924335.1 uncultured Gammaproteobacteria bacterium | reverse complement strand
GAGTCAGGCGGCCGCGGCCGCCGGCCAGATCCGCCTGGCGCATGCGTGGCAGGAGGCGCTGGGTCGTCACGATATACCGGTCGCCCAGGTGCTGGTGACGCTGGGCGACACCGAGCAACGCAAGCGCTATCTGAATGCACGCGGCACCCTTGAGACCCTGTTGAAGCTCAACTCGGTACCGGTCATCAACGAGAACGACACAGTGGCGACCGAGGAGATCCGTTACGGCGACAACGACCGGCTCGCCGCAAGGGTCGCGCAGATGGTGAGCGCCGACTGCCTCGTGTTGTTATCCGACGTGGACGGCTTCTACAACGCAGATCCGACGATCTTCGCTGAAGCGGAGATGATGACGGAGATCACCGAGGTGACGCCGGATATCGAGATCATGGCGGACGAGTCTGCGACGGATATCGGATCCGGCGGCATGGTCACAAAGATCGCCGCCGCCAAGATCGCATTGCGGGCCGGTTGTCACATGGTGATCGCCAGCGGCCGCAATCCGCATCCTCTACAGGCCATCGAGTCCGGCGTGCCCTGCTCATGGTTTGTCGCTGACCGCTCTCCCGCGCGTGTCCGCAAGCAGTGGATCGCCGGGACCCTGAAGCCGCGCGGGGAACTCGTGGTCGACGACGGCGCGGCGGCGGCACTGGCGGATGGCAAGAGCCTGCTACCGGCAGGCGTGATCCAGGTGGATGGGGAGTTTCAGCGCGGTGATGCGGTGATCGTCCGCGACCGGTCGGGGCGGGAACTGGCTCACGGCCTGATCGCTTATTCGGTGGGTGAGACACGTCGCATCATTGGCCGCAGGAGCAGCGACATCGCGGCGATACTCGGTTACCGGGGCAGGGATGAATTGATCCACCGCAACGATCTGGCAATGACGCTGGTTGGGTCCTGAATCGTGGGTGTCACCGAACATAGTCAGCCGAACGACGACATCTCTGCGACTATGTCGGACATCGGTACCAGGGCGCGAGCAGCCGCCGTAGCCCTGGCCCGGGCCGGATCCGGGGACAGGGACCATGCCCTCAATCGGGCGGCCGAACTGATCGAAGAGCGCGCAGAGGAGATCCTGGTCGCGAACGGCCGGGACATGGTCGCCGCGGAGTCCCGTGGCCTGAGCGGCGCCATGCTCGATCGGCTGCGGCTGGACGAGGACAGGGTCCGGGCGATGGCCGCGGGGATCCGCGATATCGTGGCACTGCCGGACCCGGTCGGGCAGGTGATGGCAGAGTGGACCCGGCCCAACGGGCTACTGATACAAAGGGTACGCGTGCCACTGGGTGTGATCGGCATCATCTACGAGAGTCGCCCGAACGTGACCGCCGACGCCGGCGCCCTGTGCCTGAAGTCGGGCAACGCCGTCATCCTGCGCGGTGGGTCCGAGAGCTTCCACTCCAGCCACGCCATTCATGCCTGCCTCGTGGCCGCCTTGCACGACAGCGGCCTGCCCGGCGACGCCATTCAGATGGTGCCCACGACCGACCGGGAAGCCGTCGGTCACCTGTTGGGTCGGATGACCGACACTGTCGACGTGGTCGTCCCGCGTGGCGGAAGAAACCTGATCGAGCGAGTCCAGCGTGATGCCCGTGTGCCCGTGATCGGCCACCTGGAGGGCATCTGCCACGTCTACGTGGACGGCGCCGCGGATCTTGAGATGGCGAAACAGATCGTGCTCAATTCCAAGCTGCGCCGGACCGGTATCTGCGGCGCGGCGGAGACCCTGCTGGTCGATCGCGCCTGCGTGGACACCCACCTGGATCCGTTGGTGAAGGCGCTCATCGACGCCGGTTGTGAAGTAAGGGGGGATGTCACCGTCTGCGCCACAGACGCCCGGGTCGTCGAGACGACGGAGGAGGACTGGTATACCGAGTACCTGGACGCGGTCATCTCAGTGCGCGTCGTGGACGGTGTCGAGGGGGCCGTAGAGCACATCGCCCGGTACGGTTCCGGACACACCGAATCCATCGTGACCGAAGACGAGGACGCAGCCGGAACTTTCCTGCGTGACGTAGACTCAGCCATTGTCCTTCACAACGCGTCCACCCAGTTTGCCGACGGCGGTGAGTTCGGCATGGGGGCCGAGATCGGTATCTCGACAGGCCGGATCCACGCTCGTGGCCCGGTCGGCGCCGAGCAGCTCACCAGCTTCAAGTACCGCGTTCGCGGTAGCGGCCAGACCCGTCCTGGCTAAGTCGCGCGGGTCCTTGAGACGACGCGCAGCCAACAGGCCGGGAAGATCACCGGTAAGGGGTGAGAACGACCAGCATGATGAGCCCGTTCTGCATCGAATACCAGAAGGCGCCCTGCAGCGCACCCGTCCCAAGCTCCGTCTGCCACATCTGGAAGTAGGCGCCACCGATGGCGGAGAAGATGCCGAACCAGATCACGACGGCGAGGCCGGCGCCGAGGACGGCGAATTTCTTGGCTTCGTTGAAGATTTCCGCGCTGGCCTGGCGTGATCGCCACAGGTCGACGGCGCCTTTTGCAGCCAGCACGCCCGCCGTCAGCTCGAGGAGGATGATGATCCCGAGCATCAGCCACACCAGTGCCGGTGAGTGAACAGACGGTCCCACGTGCGATGGATAGACCACGTGATCCACCATACCCACCATCGCCGCGACGAAGCCATATGCAGGCTGCAGGTTCACCAGGTTCTGCGCCGCATACATCAGACAGAAGAATGCGACGAAACCCACCAGGCTGATCTTCAGGAAACGAATCATAGGGTTCCCCTTGTTGTCTGATTCTCTTTTTCCGGGCGGGATGGATCTCCGCATGCCGCCGGCACTCACAACTGAAGAACGATTCTACTTCGTGCGACTCCGTGGCGCTGTCGACGGCGCCGACATGCGGGCAGGAGGTGTGCGGAGCCGGGAACAAACCCGCTGTCTTACCTGCCCGTCTTCCGGAATACCGGATAAACCGGTCATCACGCTCGCTCTAACAGTCTGCTTCTGGCCGAAAGCAGACGCTCGATATCGACCTAAATCGATCTCACTTCAATTTTTTTCTGAGGGTCTGCTTCCGACCCAAAGCGGTCGTTCGTCGAAGGCCCGAAATCGACAATCTGAGGCGATTACTCCATGATCTGACCAGCGGCATTGGACGTAAGAATAATCATTTCGTTATTCGCCGAACTGAGATACGGATATGTGCCATTTGACAGGGGTCGCATTCGGCGGCGTCGGCAATTGAGAGCAGTCAGATAATGGTCGTTAGGAGAATAAGCAAATGAGTTATCAAGCAGCCGAGGAGCCGCAATGCACAGAGACCAAAGGGTCGGTTGAGCTGATCATCGAGTCCCAGGAAAAAGATCTGGGAGAGTTCACGGTTCGGCGCGTGTTGCCCGCGCCAGAGAAGCAGATGGTCGGCTCATTCATATTTTTCGATCACATGGGCCCTGCCGAGTTTCCGCCAGGGCAGGGCATCCAGGTCCGACCGCATCCACATATCGGAATCGCGACGGTCACGTACCTTTTCGAAGGTGAGATCATGCACCGCGACAATCTAGGGTTTGTTCAGCCGATTCAGTGTGGCGCGGTCAACCTGATGACGGCAGGGCGGGGCATCGTGCATTCCGAGCGCGCCGGGGACGATTTGGATGAGACTTCGCGGTTGCATGGCATCCAGTCCTGGATGGCCCTCCCAAACAGCGAGGAGGAGCGCGAGCCCGCCTTTCAACACTATCCGGCGGCAGGTCTTCCGGACATTGATGTGAACGGTGTCAGTGTCAGGGTGATCATCGGCAAAGCCTATGGCCACGCGTCGCCGGTTCGTGCCTATTCGTCAACGCTTTATCTCGAATGTGTCATGCCCAAAGGGTCTGAACTGACTTTGCCGGATCAATATCCTGAAATCGGGGCGTACGTTGTATCCGGGAGGGTCACGATCGACGGCCGGTCCTATGGCGAAGGGGTGATGGCTGTGGGAGGCTCTAGCGCTGCCATGACACTGACTGCCGACGAAGAGTCGCGAGTCATAGTCGTCGGCGGTGAGCCGCTCGGTGAACGCCACATCTACTGGAATTTTGTCTCCAGTTCGAAAGAACGTATCGAGCAGGCGAAGTCGGACTGGCGTGAGCGCAAGTTTGGCGAGATACCCGCCGAGCACGAGTTCATACCGTTGCCCGACTAACTGATGGGCAGCGGTTTGCCCTTCAGGCCGCGTGTACACTCCTGGGACCGATCCCAATCGCCCAGCGAGGCAGCAGCGTCGTACGTCGATTCCAGAAACGCCATCAGCGTTGACTCGGGGTCAGCAGACGTTCGCACTGCCTCGTAGGGCAGGATGAATTCGCCAAAGTCTTTGTCGAAGTACGCTGCCTCAGGTTTTACCGACGCATCGGAGAATCCTTCGGGCACTGGATAAGCGTAGGAATAGAATGCGGCATCGTCAACTGGGCCACCGCCGGCCCAGAATCCGGCCGACGACACTTCGTGGGAGTAGGCTTCCTGCGTGACATTGTCCGGCAAATTCGGTATGCCGCCTGGATGGAGAGGGGCACGACGCCCTGAGAACCGGGTCACGGCAAGATCGAAGCTGCCCCAGAACAGATGCACCGGGCTTACTTTGCCACGATAGCTGGTCCGGAAATCCTGGAACACGCGGTTAATTGTGACGAGGGCCCTGTGGAAGCGTCCGACGGCGTCTGCATCGTAAGGACGTGAGGCCGTATCCTTGGCGAAAGGTATCGGATCCTCCAGTTCATTCGGGCTACCGTGAAACGTCGCATTTCCACCGAGATCCCCGATCATCTGGATAAACTGGCGATGGAAATCGACGACCGACATTGGTTCTAGTGCGAATTTTTTGGTTGTCACGCTTCCGCAATGTCCACGCACCGTGTGATCAATAAAATCGAACTGAACTTCGATGCCGCCGTCACCATCTGGAATGAGTGACGTCGTCAGCCCGCGCGGCGTGGAGTAAAAGGTCGCATGCCAGGCATGATTGACCCATGGGCTGCGGGCCAGTCGGTATTTGCCCACAATCTGCAGATAAAGGTGCAGGGCAGCAGCCGTCGTTTGCCATTCGGCAAAGGGAATAGGTGGCCAGTCATTTGCGGTGGATTGATTGTTGCTCATGTTTCCATCACGTCTGACCACTCGGGATGGCGCTGGTATTGAGATCGGACAAAAGGACAAAGCGGCACGATCGTGAAGCCTTCACTGCGGGCATCCGCAATGAGCCGCTCGACAAGTGCTTTGCCGACACCGGTGCCCCTAAGGCTATCGTCAACCGCAGTGTGGTCAGCAATAATCTTGGTCGGCGACATGCGGGAGAATGTCAGTTCACCAACGCCGTTCCGCCCCTCAACACGAGCTTCGTAGCGGCCTTTCGATCCCTCTTCGCTGCGTGCAATCGTAATTGGATTGCTCATGGACTCGCATTGTATGGAACAACCGAAAGAAAGTCAGACGGGTGCTGGATGCGTCGGAGAATTGTGGAGACTGCTGACCCCAAGCGGTGCTCCACGGGCGTAAGTACAATTCGTTCCAAGCATGCCCTGCTGTTGTCAGGGTATCTTTATTGAATGTCTTCTTCTCCAAATTGCCACAAGCTGTGGCGTGTGGGGGATTCAAGGACAGCCAAGTTGTCGCGGGCAGCGGCGCTGAACTTCCGCTCTTGGCCGTTTGGCGATAGACGCCTACTGACCTTGTCTCTATAGTTAAAGTCCACCGAGAAGGGGTTCATGGTGCTCCCAGTAGGAAGCGGATAAAAGAGCACAGGCATGGACGACATAGCATTTGTTCGTGCACTCCATGTAGTCGGCGTCGTTCTCTGGATCGGCGGGGTGTCCTTCGTCACTACCGTCCTGCTTCCGGCGGTTCGCCGAACAAAAGATCCGCAGGAACGCGTATCGCTCTTCGAGCGGATTGAGGGAAAGTTCGCCTGGCAGGCTCGCGCAACGACGGTGCTTGTCGGAGCATCGGGCTTCTATATCACTGAGGTCTGGAATCTATGGGGTCGCTTTTACAGTGCCTCCTTCTGGTGGATGCATGCCATGGTGCTCGTCTGGGCATTGTTTACGGTAATGTTGTTTATCGCGGAACCGCTCTTTCTACATCGCTGGTTTCTCCGCAACGCGAAAGAGGAGCCGGAAAGCACGTTCAGGCTGATAGAGAAACTTCATCGGATTCTGTTGGTAGTCAGCATATTGACCGTATTTGGTGCGGTAGCTGGTAGCCACGGCATGTCGTTCTAGAAATCAGTCTGCACAGGGACTCGGGGCACTAAAAATAGTCCGCTACTGGCCGAAAGCAGACCTTGTCGCCGGAGTGCTGGAGGCACTCCAAGTCTAAATCCTGATCGTTTGATGCCGGCCCAGAGCCGATATATTGGCTTGTAGAATTCTCTTGGCGTGTCTATTCCACTGCAGGCAAGATTGTGTTGCGGCGTGTTGTCATCCGCCTCGACGTACACCTTCGGCGGCAACTGTAAATGCGTACTTCCACGCATGGCATTTCGCTTCAGCACTGCTTTGCTTAGGACGTGCCCGGTGTGGTTCCGGGTACGCGGGTGCGCCGAGGATTTCCTCGACGTTGTATTTTTATTTGGTAAGTAGGCTGGAGGCTCAATATGTACGCGAGGCTCGTAAAAGCACACATGAAACCAGGTAAGTACGAACTGGCGACCCGCAGAATAGAAGAGAAGGTGATCCCATTGCTGAAGCAGCAGACAGGGTTCCGTGACGAAGTCTCCTTCTTCGACAAGGAGAAAGAGGAGTCCGTCGCCATTAGCTTCTGGGACACGGAGGCTGACGTGCGCAAGTATGAGACGGATGTTTATCCGGATCTCATGCGGTCTCTCACTGATACCTTTGAGGGAACGCCCATGGTCCAGCACTTCGAAGTCGCCAATTCGACCTGGTACAAGATTCACGCAAGCTGAGATTGCTGATCGCGAGAGTCTTGGGGGCGGTCGCACGACCGCCCTTTCTTTCCTGCCGTCGCCGGCGGGTAACCTTCCGTACCCTTGCCTGACGCCATACCAGGCGGCTTGTCGTTCGGCACAACCGGCAGACACCAAGCTGTAACCACAAGCTAGCCCTGACTGCTAGTCCCGTGCACTGACAATTCAGGTTCGCATCAATGTCCGCTTACGGCCCAAAACGGTCGTTCAGCTTCGCCCAGCGGGGCTCATTTCCGATCTCTCCGAGCGTCTGCAACCGACCCCAAACGGATCTTCGCTGAACCGTCTTTGTCGACAAATTCTTCCCGTTGGCCGATGATCGATCGAATCGAGGGGAGGTCACAAAAACAAAGATGTCGTTCTTCGGGGAACTCAAACGCCGCAACGTCGTCCGCGTGGGCGCCGCCTACGTCGCGGTGTCGTGGCTTGTCATCCAGGTCGTAGAGACCCTGTTCCCGGTCTTCGGTCTGAGCGATGCGGCCATCCGCATCGTCGTCATCCTGCTGGCCATCGGGTTCGTGCCGGCGGTGATCTCCGCCTGGGCTTTCGAGCTGACCCCCGAGGGATTCAGGCGCGAGGCCGAGGTGGATCACGACTCGGCGGTTATCCGTCGCATGACCCGCCGACTCGACCGGTTGTTCCTGGTGGCGCTGGCCCTGGCACTGGGTTTCTTCGTCTTCGACAAGTTCGTACTGGACCCGGCCCGGGACGCCGAGGAGCTGGCGACGGCGAGACAGGAGGCCCGCCAGGAGGGCAGGTCCGACGCGATCGTCGAATCCTTCGGCGACAAGTCCATCGCGGTGCTGCCGTTCGTCAACATGAGTTCGGACCCGGAGCAGGAGTACTTCGCGGACGGGATATCCGAGGAACTCCTGAACCTGCTGGCACGGATCCCGACACTGCGTGTCATCTCGCGCTCGTCGGCGTTCAGCTTCAAGGGCAAGGACGTGAACATCCCCGAGGTCGCAGAGCAGCTGAACGTGGCGCACGTGCTCGAGGGGTCGGTCCGCAAGTCAGGGAACAAGATCCGCATCACCGCCCAGCTCATCGAGGCGCGCTCGGACACGCATCTCTGGTCGGAGACCTACGACCGGACGCTCGATGACATCTTCGCGATCCAGGACGATGTCGCGGCGGCGGTCGTCGAGCAGCTGAAGCTGGCGCTGCTCGGCGAGGCTCCGCGGGCGGAACGCGCCAACCCGCAGGCCTATGCGCTCTATATCCAGGCGTCGCAACTTTTTGCCATGGCGAACCAGGAGGAATACGGTCGGGCGGAAGAACTGGTCAGGCAGGCGCTGCAGATCGATCCCGACTACGTCGATGCGCTGCTGCTGCTGGGCAACCTTTTGCGTTTTTCGGAGAGCGCGGATCCGGGAGGCGCGGGCGCGGCTTTCGGCCGGGTGATGGAACTGGATCCTGACAATGCGATCCTGTTGGCTTTTCAGGCGACCGAGCGCTGGTCACAGCATGAGGATCTGGCGGGCGCCGCCCGCCTGCTGGAGAAGGCCTCGAGGTCGGATCCCTACAATCCGCTAGTCCTGTTCAACATCGCCCGGTTCGCCAAGGCCGCGGGGAGGACCGATCTTGCGATTGCGCTAAACGAATACATCGCCGACCGCGACCCGCTGTTCTTCTGGGCCCATCTCAACCTCGCATCGACCTATTTCGTCGCCGGCCGGGTCGAGGAGGCGCTGCGGCAATTCGAGGCCGCCCTCGCGATCAACCCCAGTGCCGGAGCGGTGCGCTGGAAGACGGGGCTCGCCCGGCTTGTCCTCGGCGATGCGGCTGGCGCGCTCGCGGAGTTCGAGCTCGAAGATCCGGGTGGACCCTACGGAACGCATGGCAAGGCGCTTGCCTATCACGATCTCGGCCGCATGGAGGAATTCGAAGTCGCGATGCGGGAGCTCGAGCAACGCTATCCGGATTTCGCCGCTCGATGGGCCTGGGGCTTCGCCCGGGCTCACGCCTGGGTCGGTAACGCGGATGAAGCCTTCCTATACCTCGAGGCCACGGCCGAGCAGAGCGTCGGTCATCTCGGAGGGCTCGCTACTCACCCGCTGTTCAGGAAACTCCACGAAGATTCGCGCTGGGAGCCATTCCTGCTCTCGGTGAACCAGTCGTCGGAGCAGGTGGCGGCCGTCGAGTTCGACGTTACGCTGCCGGATTAGCGGTGGTAGTCAGGCGGCGTATAGTCTGATTCTCAACGTCTGCTTCTGGCCGAAAGCAGACCCTCGGCTGACTCCCTGGATGGCACCAGCTGAGCCGATCCTGACCGGTTGCTTCCGACCCATAGCCGACGATTGGTGTTGTCCGATGAGGGCTGAGCGTTCCGCCCCTCCCGCGGACTTTCTCGCACGTCTCGCCGGAAAGGCTGCCATCTCGCCGGCCCGCCGTCTATATTCGACTTGTCCGCATAAACAGCCCTAGGAGACGAGAGATGCCGGAGAATCCCGACAAGGAAGCACTGCTCCAGATGGTAAACGGGTACATGGTCTCGCAGGCGCTGCGCTGCGTAGGTGAGCTGGGAATTGCCGACAAGCTGGCGTCGGGACGGAAGACGATCGCAGAAATCTCTGAACCCGGGGTGATACCGGATGCCCTGTATCGCGTGATGCGCGCGCTCTGCAGCATCGGTGTATTCAGGGAATCCGACACCGGGTTCGAGAACACAGCTCTCTCCGACTTGCTACGAAAGGACGGCGCAGATTCCGTTTGGTCCGCAGCGGTCATGATGCCGAACGAATTCGGTTTGGCATTCAATCTTCTCCCGGAGGCCGTCCGAACCGGCGAAAACATGTTTCAGAGGGCGAACGGTGCTCCCGGTTGGGAATACATGGTGCAAAATCCACAGCGAGGCCATATTTTCGATCAGTTAATGCAGGCGCTCCACGGCCATGAGACTGAAGCACTGGTCGATACTTATGATTTCAGTGCGGCCGAGCTGATCGTCGATGTTGGTGGCGGCAACGGTGACGTTCTACGGGCAATACTTGAGAGCCACGAGGATGTGAAAGGTCTGCTTTTCGACCGGCCGGATGTCGTGGAACGGACACGTCGATCGCTCGAGGGTCACACGATCGAACCGCGATGTCGCTTCGCTGGAGGTGATTTCTTCGAGAGTGTCCCGGCGGCTGGAGACATCTATATCCTGCGACATATCATCCACGACTGGACCGACGACGAAGCGATATCGATACTCCGATCCTGTCGTACGGCGATGCCGGATTCGGCAAAGCTGCTCATTGTCGAGGGCGTCATCGGACCCGGAAACACACCCTCGCC
>CALDWW010000051.1 GCA_937924335.1 uncultured Gammaproteobacteria bacterium | reverse complement strand
CAGGCGTATATACGGCAATACGGATAATGCCCCATTGGCGCCGGGGAATTCGGGGACAGTGCACCTGATCTCTCTCAACCGGCCTCCATGTAAGGCGGGCCGCTGGTCGAGATGAGTAAATAGTCGCAGTATTTCAGTCCTCGGAGCCCGATTCCTGGCGTTTGAGTTTGTCCATCAACTGACGGAAACGGGGCAGGGCATGCAAGGACTGCAGGTCCGAATCATTCTCTGCCCACTCGGCAATCGCCATGCCGCGCATGCTGGCACGCTCCAGGCAGTCCAACGACCGTTCGGATTCTCCGATCAGCGCAAAACCGCAGGCCACGTTGTACAGCGTGTCAGGGTTGTCACCGTCGATCGCCAATGAGCGCTCGGCAAATTGAACGGTCTTTTCCTGGTCGCCCAGGTCGGCCAGGCCACCCAGGCCGAGATTCAGGGCGCGGGTGTCGTCCGGATTGAGTTCGAGCTTGAGTTCGGCGCGCTCGACGCCCCGGCGCGCGGCCTCGAGCGCTTCTTCCTGGCGTCCCTGGCTGCGGTAAATCTGGCGCAGCAGGATCGGCGCCTGGAAATCGTCCGCATCGATCTGTTCCGCCTTCTCGAACAACGCGGCGGCGCGCTCCAGCTCCCCTAGCTGGAAGCGCACCCGGCCATAGAAGTAATACGCATCGAACAGGTCCGGATCGAGCCGCAAGGCGGTCTCAAACTCGGCGATGGCCGCGGCATTCTGGCCGCGAGCGAAGTGGCTCAACCCCCTGGATACATGAGACTCCGCCAGGCCGGGCAGCAGTTCCAGCGCCTTGCCGCTGGCGCGGTCAGCGGCCTCCAGGTTGTCCTCACTGGCGTTCCAGTACATGCAGGTCATCGCGTAACTGTCGGCCAGGGCGGCCCACGCACGCGCGTACCCGGGGTCGGTCTCGACCGCTTTCTCGAACATCTGGATAGCGAACGCCATGTTCCTCGTTCCCCAGCGGTGGAAATAATGCTGGCCCTTCAGGTAATACTCGTAGGCCCTGGCGTTGGAGGTGGTGCAGCACTCCTGTTCGCTGCGGGTCCCCAGTTTCACTTCCAGGGCATTGGCCACGTGCGCGGCGATCTCGGTCTCGATCTCGAAGATGTGTTGGAGTTCGCGATCGTAGCTGCACGACCACAGGTGGAAGTCGTCGTCGACATTGATCAGCTGTGTGGTGATACGCAAGTGATTGTCGGCCTTGCGGATGCTGCCCTCGAGCACCGTCGCGACGTTGAGTTCCTTACCGATGGCGCTGGCGCCGACCGGCATGCCCCTGAAGCGGAAAGATGAGGTGCGCGAGGCGACACGCAGGGTCTCGATCTGTGCCAACCGGTTCAGGATCTCCTCCGCGATGCCGTCACACAGATAGGCCTGGTCGTGTGCCGGGCTCATGTCCTCGAAGGGCAGCACGGCAATCGACGGAGTGGCAGGGGTGCCAGGGGTGTCCCGATCTTTCGGCGTCTCATCGGTGGCCGCATCCGGACTATGTTGGGCGTCCCTCCTGAAGCCCTTGAGCGTCAGGTCGAAGAACCAGGAGACCAGCAGCACGACCGGGAAAGCCGCGATGACCAGCACGATGAGCGTCGTCAGGCCCCAGCCGGGGATGCCCAGGGGCTCGAAGGTCACCTCGCCGATCTGCAGCAAGACCCAGGCCACGACCGCATAACCGGTGGCGGTCTGCAGCACTTTGCGGCGCTTCAGCTCTTCGAAAAAACCGGTCATTCGGGATCGCGGGTTGGCCAATGGCATGACCCTCCACTGCAGGACAACGGTGACGTCACTAACTGTATATCTAATTGATGCCGCGTGCCCTGACCCGAACGCGCGGATTCAGGGGTCGAACCGCGGTTTCTTGGCATGCCAGGACTTCGGTTCGACGCCGTATATGCTGTTCCCGATCCGGCGACAGACCTGGGCGCCCGCGGTGATCGGCCACACCACCGGCAGCATCCTGTTCGCCTTCGGCCACCACGCCCTCATGGTGGCCATGCGCATCCCCTGGTATGCCGTCAACGGCCGGGAGTATGTGTGGCGCGAACCGTTCGCGAACAACCGGCGGGTCGAGATAAGTAAACTGCCCCCCAACTCCCGAACAGATCTGCTTTCCTGTAACCGCGTCATTCTGCCGCCTGTTCCGGCGCGCCGGTTTGATCGACGCCCGTGACCCCGGCCAGCCCGGCGCGCGCGCGCTTCGGGCCTGGTTCACCCGATCTTTCTCATGCACTGTGGGCCCGCTGTCAAAGGCAAGTAAACTGTCCCTTTCTTTCTTGGCGTAGAAACGTAATCCGATGACCGATCGAGCCGCCATCCTCGCCATCGACCAGGGCACGACCAGTAGCCGTGCCATCGCCTTCGACGCGGCGGCGAAGCCCGTCAGCGCGGCCCAGAGAGAATTCGCACAGATCTATCCCGCGAACGGCTGGGTGGAACACGATCCGGAGCTCATCTGGACGACGACGCTGGAGGTGGCGCGGCAGGCATTCGAAGCGGCCGAGGCGAAGGGTTATCGGATCGCGGCGGTCGGGATCACCAACCAGCGGGAGACCACGCTGGTATGGGACCGTGCCTCCGGAAAAGCCATCTACAACGCCGTCGTCTGGCAGGACCGGCGCACGGCGGAGACGTGCGCAACGCTCAGGGCGGCCGGTGTCGAGGCTGAAGTGCGCGAGCGCACCGGCCTGCTGCTGGATCCCTATTTCTCGGCCACCAAACTCGCCTGGGTGCTCGATCACGTGGACGGCTCGCGCAACCGCGCCGCGATGGGCCAGCTGGCCTTCGGCACGGTAGACAGTTTCCTTATCTACCGGCTCACCGGCGGCCGCGTGCACGCCACCGACGCGACCAATGCGAGCCGGACGAATCTCTACAACCTGCGCACCCGCACGTGGGACGAACGATTGCTGGAAATATTCCGGGTGCCGGAACGCGTGCTGCCGCGCATTCACGACTGCGCCTCCAACTATGGGCAAACCGACGCCTCCTGTTTTGGCCGGCCGGTACCGATCTTCGGGGTCGCCGGGGATCAGCAGGCCGCCGCCATAGGCCAGTGCTGCTTCGAATCAGGATCCATCAAGGCCACCTACGGCACCGGCGCATTCGTCGTGTCGAACACCGGTGACCGGGTCGTCGACTCCCGCCACCGCCTGCTGGCCACCGTGGCCTACCAGCTCGACGATCAGGCGACCTACGCCCTGGAGGGTTCGATATTCGTGGCCGGCGCCGCCGTACAGTGGCTTCGTGACGAGCTCGGCATCATCGGACATGCCGCGGATACGGAGGGCCTGGCCCGCGGGCTGGACAGCAATGCGGGCGTCTACATGGTGCCGGCCTTCACCGGGCTGGGCGCACCCTACTGGGACCCGGAAGCGCGCGGCGCGATCTTCGGGCTCACCCGGGCCACCGGCCCGGCAGAACTCGCCCGCGCCGCCCTCGAGTCATCCTGCTACCAGACTCGCGATCTGCTCGATGCGATGGCGGCCGACGGCGTGCGGCCCCGGTCACTGCGCGTGGACGGCGGCATGGTGGCGAATGACTGGTTCGTCGCCTTCATGGCCGATGTTCTCGGGATCACGGTCGAGCGGCCGCAAGTGATGGAGACGACGGCCCTCGGGGCGGCCTACCTGGCGGGACGCGAGGCGGCCGTGTACGGGGGCACGGACGAGTTCGCGAAAATGTGGCGAGGCGACTGCCGCATCGAACCGCGCCTGCCGGCCACCGAGCGCGACGCCCTCCTGTCTGCCTGGCACGAGGCGGTCGCCCGCGTCGTGCCCCAGAGCCAATAGATCGAACGCGTCGCTAATCTGCCCGCGCATCCCGACTGTTCTACATCTACACAGATGCCAGGTCATGTGCACCCCGTTCGCGGTGGCTAGACTGTTAATAACGACGGCTGCCCGGGACGGGTCCGCAGCCCGCAGGGCGGCAAGCTCGTGTTACAGGAGGAATAGCCATGAACGTTGCCAAGGTCATCGAGATCAGTGCCGAGTCGGAGGTCAGCTTTGAAGACGCGATTCGCGTGGGCATTGCCAAGGCTGCTGCAAGCGTGCACAACATCAAGGGCGCATGGGTCAAGGGACAAAAGGTCATCGTCGCAGACAATCAGGTGGTCGGTTACCGGGTTGATCTGAAACTGACCTTTGTCATGGACTGAACCCCGGGTACACAGATCACTGGCATTCACTGAT
>CALDWW010000050.1 GCA_937924335.1 uncultured Gammaproteobacteria bacterium | reverse complement strand
CTACCATCGGGCCAGGTGACTTCCAGGCGCTCGATCCTGTCCGATTCGCCGAGACCGAAGGTCAGGGGCAGCTCCGTCTGGGACAGGTAGCTGCGCGAGCGGCCGAATGCCCTCTCCTGGGCCCCGCCAGCGCCCACGATACGGACCCGGGCGCCGATGGCACTGACACTCTCCCCGCTGAGCCTGACCCGCAACCAGTGGTGACCGGTGGCCTGATCGTTACGCAGGAGTTTCGGTGCGCCACCCACCTGCGTCAGTACGACATCCAGGTCTCCATCCCGGTCCATGTCGGCATAGGCGGCTCCACGGCCGACCATGGGCACCGGAAGATCACCGAGCCGTTCCGACGGTAGCGCCACGAAGCGGCGCGGGCAATCGTCCCCGCAGTTCCAGAACAGTTGCGCCGGCTGCGCATGCCTCTGACTGGCCTGCACCCGGTTGATCTCGTCCTCAACGTGGCCATTCGCCTGCAACAGGTCCTGCCGCCCGTCCAGGTCGGCGTCGAAGAAGAACAGGCCGAAACTCAGGGCGCTGCGACTGGGCGGGCCGATCCCGGCGATGATCGCCTCGTCCGTAAACAGGCCGCCGCCATCCGGGTCGACGTAGTAGGAAGTCATCTCGTTGGCGAAGTTGCCGATCGCGACCGCCGTCTCGCCGGTCCTTGCGTGCCTGACGATATCGATACCCATCGCGCCGGTCGCGTTACCTGAATTGTCATAGGCCAGGCCGCCGCCGATACCCTGCTCGACAAAGGTCCCGGCATCGTTGCGATAGTAGAAGTTACGCACGGTGTCATTGGCCACCAGCAGGTCGGGCCAGCCGTCTCTGTCCAGGTCCTCGACAACCACCGCCAATGCCTTGCCCACAGGCTCCCCGGTGTCCGGATGGAACACCTGCACTCCCGAGTCGGCCGAGACGTCTTCGAATCGCCCGTCCCCCAGGTTGCGATACAGGTAGGGCTGCGTGCCGGGAAAGTTCGTCGGCGGGCCGTAGGCCCGGCCGATGCCCGTCAGCTGGTAGTCCACCTCGAAATCAAGCGCCCTGCTCCACGCCACGTAGTTCGCCACGAACAGGTCCAGGTCGCCGTCCCGGTCATAGTCAAGGAAGGCGGCACTGGTGCTCCAGCTATCGGGATCGCCGGCGACCCCCGCGGATTCCGTGATGTCCTCGAAGCGACCGCCGCCGAGATTCCGCAGCAGACGGTTGCGGCCGACCGCGGTCAGGAACAGGTCGGGGCGCCCGTCGCCGTCCGCGTCACCAATCGCCACGCCCATCCCGTAGAGAGGCGTCTCCAGTCCCGACCCGGCCGTGGCATCCCGGAACGTGCCGTCGCCGCGATTCAGATACAGACGGGACCCAACGCCCTGGGCGGGCCTCCCGGACCACGCCCACGGCTTCGAGTTAACGAATAACAGGTCCGCCAGACTATCGCCGTCGAAGTCTGTGAAGGCCACCCCGCCACCCATGGTCTCAGGGAGCAACCGTTCGCCCTCAGCACCATTCTCGTGGACGAAATCGATGCCCGCGGCGGCCGTCACGTCTTTGAAAGGCAGATTCGGCAGCGCAACCGGTCTGTCGGCCGGCAGGGACTCCGGGGACCTGAGACTCGTCTCCTCGACGGCCTCCGGACCAGACCCGTCGCGCAACAGCCACCATGCGGCGACGGCCAGCACAGAGACACCGGCGATGATGATCGCGGACCATCGCAGAGCGACACCGATCACGGCATCGTCGCCGCCGTCGCCCCGCGACAGGGTCTGTCGGTCCCGGTCCGGGGATTCGTTCTCCGTCTTGCTCAATTGGCTGCGGTCCTGGATGTGACGCTCTGAAGATCGTAAGCGTCCGCTCGATGGAGGTCGTAGATGACGACAGCGGCGGCGGCGTGGTCTGCCGCCGGATTGGCTCGCCGGGCCGCCGCGACAGCCCGGTCACGTGCATTATCGTCGACCTTGTATCGAGCATGAAGCATTCGGTGGTGCGCAGCCTGCTCCTGATCGCCGAGACGGGCAAAGACCTGCGCCAGGCCCCAGTGGGATTCGACGTTCTCCGGGTCCAGCTGCAGTGCCTGCAGGTAGACATCGCGCGCCTGTGCAAGGCTCCCCGTCCTCTGCGCCTCTCGAGACTGACCCCGTTCCAGCTTGGACCGCTCGAACAGGGCGCCGGCCAGCTCATTCAGCAGGCGATAGTCACGTCCGAAGTCGAATCCCCGGGCCCGCGCGTCGGCAAACCGGGTCTCGACCAGAGACCGGTAAGCTTCTATGGCCTCGTCCAGGAAACCGTTCTGGCGATTCAGGCTGGCGGTCAGGTAGGCGATCGACCACGGATATGTCGCCGGGTCATGGGAACCTGCCCGCTGCAGCGCCTCACGGGCATCATCCAGCCGACCCTCGCGCAGGTAGACCCGCGCCAGATTGACCGGGCCATGGGCGTGACCGAGGGCTTCGACCTGCTGGAAAGCGGCTTCTGCCTGACGCAACTCACCCGCCCCTTTCTTGCGTAACAAACCGATGCCGTAATCGTTCCAGCGCATCCACCGATCGATCTCCGGCGCGGCCACCTCTACATACTCCCGGCCTGCGTGACTCACAGGGAATATCACCTTGTCGCTGGCGATGACCGTGATAGGCAGATCGTTGCCGTTGAACGACTCTCCCTGGAAGAGCCTGAGGAAATGGGTGTCGAATTTGCGGTACTTCAGCACCACCTCGACCTCGACCGGCCCGGTCACCCACTCGGGCACCGTCAGGCGATAGTGCACCACGTCCGCCGCCCCGGGCGGGATCTGGTTGTCGTAGAGCAGCGTGAAAATGTCCTCGGCGTTGCGCCTGTCGATGTGCCCGCCATGGCGGTCGAGGACCCATGCATTGACGAAGTGCGACCAGGGATCGACCGAGTTCTCGACCGGTTCCAAACCGCCACTGCGACCGAAGGTCTGGCCGGCGCTGCTGACCCGGATGTCGAGCCATACCTGGTTGGAATCAGCCGTGCCCTGGGTGAACAGGTGTCCCAGCGTCAGCGTCCTCAGCACCGTCTCGAGCAGATAGGTCTTGCCCGGTTGCAGCGACGGCACCACCGGACGCAAGGGCGCATGCAGTGAGCCATCGACCGCTCCGTCTTCCTTGAGGCCGAAGATGTCGACCCGCAGGCTGTCACGGAGGAAGGCCTCATGGGCTTCGTTTACCGACGCCGGCATGTCGAGCAGGTGCGGTATCGCGGTGTTGGCCGAGGGGAACTGGTGGTCGTGAACTTTCAGCTCACCGCTGTCGTCGAGCCTGCGGGCACCGAAATCCTCCGACACGAGCGTCGGCATGTGGCAGCCGTTGCAGTTGCTCTCGGCCGCCTCCGGATAATAGAAACTGCGAACCCCATGCCCGGAGACGCCGGACAACAGAAAACTGTCATAGTGATTCTGGCCGCGTAACCAGCGATAGCCGTTGAGTTCCTCCGGCAGGTGGACCTTGTGACAGCTGCCGCAGAATTCCGCGGATTGGTGCAGGGGTTTCAGGAAGGTCTTCTTGTGGAAGTCCGGTTTGGCCTTCACCAGGGTCTCGTTGATCCACCGGAGCGCGCTACTGTCCGCGTAGGCAAAGGGATAGTGCAGCGGCTCCTCGATCGTGTAGTCCGCGTTACCCCTTGGGCTGTTGATATTGGTGATTGCGTGACAGGCCGTGCAGGTGATTCCCGCCTGGGAAGTGGGATGTGCCACGTCGTCAAAGCCGGGATCGTCAAACGCTCCGGAGAAGAACGGCACCGGATCGTGACAGCCGGCGCAGAATCGGGCCGCACGCACGTCCCCATCGCGTTGCAAAGACATCTGGCGGGTATTCCTTACCGAGAACAGGTAGGCCGGATTGTTAAACGAAGCGAAGCGGTGGACGCTGTGAGACCAGCCCTCATGCACATCGGCATGACAGCGCGAGCAGTAGTCGTCCTGCATCAGTGCGCGGGCGGGGATGAAGCCCCCGCTGGCTGTCCGCGCCAATGACGGGAAGAAGTATTCCACGCCCTCCTCGGGCCCGGATGCGTTCCAGCCGCGCGGATCCTGGGACTGGGCGTAGACGAGCACGGCGGACAGCAGGATGGCTCCCGCCACCACCAGCCCTCCGAAGCGCCAGCGGATGGGCGCGCCGGCGAGACGATGCAGCACGAACAGCCATGCCGCCATCACGGGTGTCACGACATGCAGCCAGTAGGCCACGTCCCGCGCCGCCGGATCGCGGATCTCGATGAGCGGGATTCCGCGAGTTAGCACGAGGCCCGTCACAAGGAGCAGCAGCGCGACCGCGAACAGGGCATAGCCGACCTTCACGGCACGCCGATTCGGCCGGCCGCGAGCGCGAGACTGATGCCGCAAGCCGTAGACCACGACCGGGACGATCAACAGCAGCCCCAACGCCAGGTGGCCCAGGAACATCAGCTGGTAGAAATAGTCCTGGATGATGCGGCCGGTCCACCACTCGATAAACGTTACCGACGACAGGTATGCCGCGTTGATCGCGAGCAGCGAGAACAGCCCGAAAACGACGTAGAGAAGCCTTCTCAGCGCCGGTGTCACAACCGGCGCGGGGCGCCTGCGGCCGCTACTCTGTCGGACCGCGTTCGTCATCGCCCGGACTGGAACCTCAGATTGTAACGATCGTGCAGATCCTGCCGTCGGGCTTGGGCAGCGGCATCCAGCGGCCCGCGTACGGGCAACGGACCAACGCGCCCGCCGTCACGGGTGTACATATCCATGTCCTTGGCCCAGCCGCGGGTCTCCAGGATGATCCTGCGTGTCCAGCCGCCAGGCGCGGGTGCGGGGGCGGGAAACTCCAGGTGGACCTCCTCTCCCGAACCGATGACGACGACCGCATCATCGGTGTCGGCCAGCAACTCGTCGACCGGACCGAGGGCCGTGTATTGACCCTCGAGATAGCGGGCGTCCCAGAACGCCTGCCTGACACCGTAATCATAATCAGGCAGCCGCTGAGGGCCGTTGCGTCTGAGCGGGAACCCGGTCTTGGCCAGCCGCGCAGTGCGCGGATCGATGTCCAGCGTCTCGACACGCGGTGGCGTCTCCTCGTAGACGATGCGGATACGGTCCCAGTAGACCTCCAGGCTGGTGCTGAGCCTCAGTGCCACCGTGTCGGCCGGCAATGCCTGCAACGGCAGAGACATCACTCTCGGCATGCCGGCCGGGTAGCCGAAGTCCGCATGCACCATCTGCCAATCTCCGTCCGCCGTCCTGGCCTCCAGGTCAGGCGGATCATAGGAGGCGTTCGCCTGCCAGGCTGCGAACACGGTCTGCGAATAGGGGTACTCGACCCAGCCGTCCACGACCATGACAGGCCTGGTTCCCGGAGGATTGATCGTTCGCCCGAAGTCCAGAGTCAGTCGATGTGGATCGCGAAGACGACCGATAAATCGCGGGTCCAGGGCCCCCGGTGGCGCGGCAGACCGGTCGGCCTCGGATATCTCGGCGGTGACGTCCTGACCCCGGTCGTTTGTCGCCAGCTCGGGCAATACAGTCTCCTCGAAGTAGATCGGACGTCCGGTCACCTGTGGCGCGCCGGTCGCCATGCGTTCGTCCGGCACGACATCCCATCCGGAGGGCAGGTCCACCACATGCAGGCGGACCGAATCCAGGTAGGCGTTCTCTTCCATGGGTTCGGCGATCTTGATCTGATAGCGACCGTCGCGTTCGACCGGCAGACCCGGGGGCATGAGGAAGTACTCCCAGGGGCGCGGTTCCGCATAGGACCCGGGCGCGACAAGGAACCCCAGCCCGCCCACTCCCAGGACATCACTGACGAACGCGTAGCCCTGACCGTCCCAGGCGAAGACCACCGGGCAACTCGACAGCTGGCGCTGGGTCTCGGCAATGTGATGGAGCGTGCCGGGCGTCAGGTCGAGCTCTGTCTGGAACACACCATCGGACCAGTCCAGTGCCACGAAGTCCGCCTGCGGCCGACCACCCAGGCCGAACAGCAGCGGCTGCAGGCTCTGGCCCGGAGCCGAGTGCCTGTCGAAAGTGTCCGCGATCGCCCAACGATCCAGCGTGCGCAGCGATACCCGGGTGCCGATGCCGGAACGATTGGAGCGCATCGACTCGGCACGGTCCTCCCTGCCGCTGACGGCGATACCGAGAAAGGCGTGGCGTCCGGGCCCGGGCAACCATTGCCGCAGCCCCGTCACGGTCGGCGCTGCCAGCCCGGGTCCGCGTTCGGCATCCGCGTTGATGACGATGATCGGGCCGGCCAGGGTCGAAGAGTCGTTCAGAATAACGGGCTGGTCCTGGTCAACGAAGGCGCTCGCGCCGGAGACGCTGCCGGCCAGCAGATCCAGGACGCCGTCGCCGTCGAAATCCGCCAGCGACAGGTAGGGGCCCGCGCCCTGAACACTGTCCAGCCGGCGCTCGCCCCAGCGGTCGTCCTGGCCGCGACTCCACATCGACAGCACGCCAGCATCATCCACCGAATAGATCTCGACCCGACCGTCGGCATCCCGGTCACCGGCCACCGCCGAGATCAGGCGGGCATCGGTAAACTCCTCGAATCCGCTCGCCGCGCTGTAT
>CALDWW010000049.1 GCA_937924335.1 uncultured Gammaproteobacteria bacterium | reverse complement strand
CCGATGGGTCACCTGGCGGACGAGGAAATCGCCGACATACTGACCTACACGCTAAACGCGTGGGGTAACGATGGCGGTCCGGTCACCAGCGAGCAGGTCGCGAAAGTGCGCGGCAGTGCGGGCGTCACGGATCGGGCCGAGGGCGAACGCCATGTCGGCGCGCCAGAGGGCGAGATGCGATACCAGGGAGCGCCGTCCGCGATCGCACCGGAGGACACCCGACAGGTCATAACGCGGGAAGGACCCGTGCTCAGTGACGAAGAGTACGCGACCGCCACACGACTCTACTTCGAGCGTTGCGCGGGCTGCCACGGCGTGCTGCGAAAAGGCGCCACAGGCAAGCCGCTGACCCCGGATATCACGCGCGAGAAGGGACACGAGTATCTCAAGGCATTGATCACGTATGGTTCGCCCGGGGGCATGCCCAACTGGGGCACTTCCGGCGACATGACAGATGCCGAGATCGACATCATCGCCCGTTTCCTGCAGCAGGAGCCGCCGGCGCCGCCGGAATTCGGCATGGACGATATGAAGGCCACCTGGCAGGTCCTGGTCGCGCCGGACAAGCGTCCCGCCAAGCCGCAGCACAAGCGCAACATCGAGAATTTCTTCGCCATCACCCTGCGTGACTCCGGGCAGGTGGCGATCGTGGACGGGGACACCAAGGAAGTCGTGTCCGTCGTCGAGACCGGTTACGCCGTGCATATCTCGCGGCCGTCCGCTTCGGGCCGTTTCGTCTATACGATCGGTCGGGACGCCAAGGTCAACATGGTCGACCTGTGGATGGACCCGCCGCAGACCGTGGCCTCGATCCGGGTGGGTCTCGAGGCGCGATCGGTGGAGACGTCCAAGTACAAGGGTTACGAGGACAAGTACGCCATCGCCGGCGCCTACTGGCCGCCGCAATACGTGGTGATGGACGGCGACACGCTGGAGCCGCTGAAGATCGTCTCGACACGCGGCATGACCGTGGACACCCAGGAATACCATCCGGAACCACGGGTAGCGGCCATCGTCGCGTCGCATCAGCACCCGGATTTCATCGTCAACGTAAAGGAGACCGGCCACATCCTGCTGGTGGACTACAGCGACGTGGACAATCTCTCGGTGACAGATATCGGCGCCGCACGCTTCCTGCATGACGGCGGCTGGGACAGCACCAAGCGCTACTTCCTCACGGCGGCCAACAAGTCTGACAAGATTGCTGTCGTTGATTCGCTGGACCGCGATCTGGAAGCCCTGGTGGACGTGGAGAAGATCCCGCACCCGGGGCGTGGGGCGAACCTGGTAGACCCGAAGTACGGGCCGGTCTGGGTGACCAGCGCACTGGGTAACGCCAACGTCACGTTCCTGGGGACCGATCCCGAGGGTCATCCCGAGCATGCCTGGAAAGTCGTCAGGGTGCTGCAGGGAATGGGTGGCGGTTCGCTGTTCGTGAAGTCACATCCCAATTCCAGCAATCTTTGGGTGGACGCGCCTCTCAATCCGGACACCGCGGCAAGCCAGAGCGCCGCGGTCTTCGACGTGGGCAACCCGGACGCGGGGTTCACTATGTTGCCCATCGCCGAATGGGCGGACCTGGGCGATGGCCCGAAGCGGGTTGTTCAGCCCGAGTACAACAAGGACGGGACCGAGGTCTGGTTCTCGGTTTGGAGCGGCAAGGAGCAGGAGTCAGCGATCGTCGTGGTGGACGACAAGACCCGAACCCTCAAGCACGTGATCAAGGGGCCCAAGATCATCACGCCGACGGGCAAGTTCAACATTTACAATACGATGAACGACGTTTACTAATGTCGCCGTGGCGGGCGCAGTCCCTGAGGCTGCGCCCGCCAACCTTTCCGCCTGGCCAGTCTACCTTCGGCCGAACACCGTCTAAGGAGCCGGGTCCCAGGCTTTCATACTGAATAACGAAACCATGCTCCTGGCGACATAGCGAAGGCGCTGCGAGAAATTGTCGCGCTCCAGGAATACTGTCTCGCCCAGCATGATCTCTTCTTCGGTGGCTTCCGCGCTGACGTCCAATAAGGCAGGGCCAACGATACCGGCAGGGGCATCAGTTCGGTCCGGATCTGCGCCATGGGCGGGAGCGGGGCGAATGCCGACGATACGGAGGTGTCCAGATATAACCGCCAATAACCAGGGCAGGTGCCGAAGCAGCGGCACGGGCGTGTTCCACTCCCACGCGGTGAATTGAGCACGGCCGTCTGCATGCAATCGGTTGCTCCGCAGGCTTCTGCTGACCAGCGGTGAACCGGAGCTGGCGAACAGGCTGGTGAAGAACGCGAGCGGCCAGAGAGGAGCAGACAGAATCAGCAGGGCAAGACCGATTACCCGATCCCACAAACTTTCCCAGCGCATCCTCTGCTTCTCCTGGCGCAAGGGAGATAGCAGGAAGTCGTCTGCAACATCCGTCGTGGCGCCGGTATCCACGCGGATCAGTCGAGAACCAGCGATGATCGCATTGCGAAGTTCGACGTGGCGGCCCACGTAACTTCCCGGCATGACGACCGTGTCTTCTAGATAGGCGGACTCATCTACGAGCGCACCGCTTCCAATGACGACCGTGCCGCGTATCGTTACGCCGGGCGCGACTTTTGCAGCATGACCAACGAACAGCCGGCCATCCTCTATGCGCACCCCGTCAGTTTGCGACAGACGACCGGTCACCAGGCCTTTCTCTGTTTCTCTTCCCGCTGGAGAGACTCCGGGGATGTCACCGCGGGCCGCGGCCATGCAAGCGGAGTGCAGATCAGCCATCGTCTCCAGGCGGTAGAGTCCGATGTCGCCTAGCTCTACGATATTGATACCGAGTTCGAATGAAGGCCATGTGCAACCATGGGTCCACTCTCCCTGGACCAGACTCATGCCGGCGTCGAACCGGTCCGAGACGGCTGCCACCGTCCGCCAGGTTTTGTCTTTTGCTGCTTCCAGAAACCGACCGATGCTGCGTCCGCGAACGATGTCGCCGCGGATCAGCAGTAACGGCCCTTCACCAGCCGCTCGCCGAATGGAGTCGGCAGGCGATTGTTCGGGCCGGGTCAGCACGTATGACAGGTCCAGTCCCCATCGGCTGCCGTCGCCGAGCTTTTCGCGGAGTCTCTCGACGCCGCTGGAGATGACTGTAGCCTTCCTCAGTCCGTACTCGGCGAGATCCTCGAGCGTGTACTCGATGACGGCCCGACCGCCGACTTCCATCAGCGCAGGGCAGGTATCGCGGTCAAGGGGCGTTAGCTCCGCGCCGCTTCGGTCGGCCAGAATAATGACTCTGTAATCCATGACGTATCTCCTAGTACGCGCCTCTGCCAAGAATGACGGCCGGAACCGTCCGCAGAAGCAGCTTGATATCGGTTTTCAGTGACTGGCTGTAGATGTAGTCCAGATCCAGTTCTACCTGGCGCTCAAACGGTATGTCTGACCTCCCGGACACTTGCCAGATGCACGTAATGCCGGGCTTCACATGCAGCCGCCGTCGGTCGGCGAGGCCATAGTCGGCGACTTCACTGGGCAGGGGTGGACGCGGTCCGACCAAGGACATGTCGCCTC
Source organism: uncultured Gammaproteobacteria bacterium (assembly GCA_937924335.1). Taxonomy (GTDB): domain Bacteria; phylum Pseudomonadota; class Gammaproteobacteria; order Steroidobacterales; family XN24; genus JAHEFR01. The sequence continues at coordinate 49,427 of CALDWW010000049.1, read as the reverse complement.
TGAAAACGTTCCAGAGTTGCGGCAGTTCGTCTATGGAGGCTTTACGGATGAATCTGCCGACCCGGGTGACACGCGGATCCTCCTTGATCTTGAAGAGCACGCCGCCCTGCATCTCATTCTTCTCCATCATGGCGTCGCGACGGGCCTCCGCGTCTATGTACATTGATCGGAACTTCAGCATCATGAATGGACGCCCGCCGAGACCGATACGCTGCTGGCGAAACAGGACCGGACCTGGAGACTCCAGCCGGATGGTTGCCATGACGATCGCGAAAACCGGTGACAGCAGCAGCAAGCCGGCGGCAGCGCCAGCCAGGTCCAGACCGCGCTTGCATGTCGCTCCTGCAGCAAGTGCGGCCCGCCAACTGATGCGTTTCAGAGAGGCCATGCCACGCCGCGCCGCTTGCAGCCGCTGGGACGACCCGACCGGCGATGAACCCTGTCGGCGTTGACCCCGTGACTCTCGCCAGACCCGGCTTAGAAACACGGGGTTGCCAATGACGTATCGTCGCCACATTCGACGCGGCTCCATCAGGATCCGCCAGACCCATTCCATCCCGATCTCCCGGACCCATACGGGGGCACGCTGGACCCGACCGGAGTAAAAATCGAACAGACCGCCGACGCCCATGCGGACGTAGGCGGTGAGTTCATCGGCATGCCGGGCCAGCCACAATTCCTGGCGGGGTGCGCCCATGGCCACGAGCAATATGTCGGCGCCAGAGCCATTGACCTTTGCGATGACCTCCGCGGTCTTCTGTTCGTCAAAGTACCCATGGTGGGTGCCGGCGATTCGAAGGCCGGGAATCTGCTTCTCCATGTTCTCTGCTGCGGCCGCGGCGATACCTGGACGTGCGCCAAGCAGAAACAGGCTTGCACCGTTTTCTGCAGCGCGCTTGCACAGACGTGGAAACATGTCTGTACCGTTTAAGTTTGCCGCGAGTCGGGTTCCCTGAATGCGGCAGCCCAGATGGACGCCAATGCCGTCAGGCAGGACGCGGGCCGCGCCCTGCAGGACTTCGCGATAGTTCTCGTTCTCCCACGCGCTGTTCAAGCAATCCGGGTTGACGAACGCCAACATGGACGAGTCCTGGGTCTTCACCCTGGTCATGATCCAGTCCAGGGATTCATCCATTGTCGTATTGCGTATGGAGATGTCGAAAAAGACGACGTTATCCGGACAGGGGCGATCGGACTGACCGCCGAGTACGCGTCCGACCAGAGTGCGTGCGGCTACCGCGACACCAGAGAGCGGCCTTTGGGCGTAGACGAAGTCGCGCTCGATCTCTCCTTCCGCCTCCCAGTCGAGGCCGATATTTCGTCTCACTTCGTATGGTGAGAAAACGCCAGGGGAAACTGACCGGCGAACAGGATCCGGGATCGATGAGACAGCTTCCTGCACTGTCTCGGGCCGCGGCCCGGCTAGGGAGAGCTCGCCGCGAATGAGGTTGAACGGGGTCGCCAGGCCACGGCCCGGGATGTCGCCTGCGAAACGCCAGAGCTCCATCTGTTTGCCGTCCACGCCGATACGCTGGACGCGCGCCAGTAATCGACCGGTCGCTGCCCATCCCAGCATGCCGCGCACCAGGATGAGTGGCGCGAGGAATGTGAGCAGGGCAATGGCCAGAACCATGTCGAGGGCTCGAGCAGCCGCTTCCTCCAGGCGGGGGCGCACCCGGTGCAAGTGTGCTCGCACTTTCCGCCTTAGTGGCTTTGGGTTTTCTAACGCGTAAATCTTCGGGCTGTCTGCGGATCCGGTCATCTCTATCACCTGGGGGGTGTTTACTCACCGGAATTCAAAGCAAGAGCTGTGCCAGATCTCTCTTTCTCTCTGATGACGGGGCACTCCGGGTCTTGCGACAAGGAGATGGCAGCAGATTGATTGGCAATTTGCGAACCGCGACGCGGTTCTCCCCCCGATTTCGCCAAGAAACGCGCACTGGCACGGAACTTGGTTTCCTTGTTATGCAGGAGGACTCTCATTGGAAGCAAAACAGTACGCATTTCTGGCTGCGACCGTCATCGTCATCCCAGTAGTTGCCTGGCTGGGTTGTCGGTACCGTTGGGCAGAGCGCGGCATCGTCGCCGGCGCTTTCTTTTCCACCTGTTACCTGGTGGATATCAACCTGTTGTCGATGGAGTGGTATCGGGGCGACACTCGAGGATTCGAGTTCGGACTGACCGACTGGATGGTGATATCCCTGATAATCGTAATGGCGCGCTCTCCCAGATGGAGTTGTCAGTCCCTGTCTCTGCTACCGCCGAATTCGGGACCGATAGTGCTGTACCTGGCCGTGGCGTTCTTGTCAGCGATCGCTGCTTATGTGCCTGTCTATGCCGGATTTGGCCTGATGAAATTGTTACGCGCGATGGCCGTTTACTGGGTGGCGTACAACTACCTGCGGCAGGAGGAAGATCTGCGTTTCATTCTCTACATTCTTGCAGCCATCGTCTGCATGGAGTTCTTCCTGGTGCTTAAACAGCGCGCGTTTGGTGTCTACAGAGCGGTCGGCTCAACGCCTCACCCAAATACGCTCGCCATGTACATCAATATGATGAACATGGTTTTCCTGTCATTTTTCCTTAACGAAAAGCCGGGTGTCCGGCGGCGATGGCTTTACCTGGCCTGTGTCGGCATGGGGACGCTGATCGTCGCTGCAACCTTCTCGCGGGGTGCGTTGGCGATGATGGTCGGCTGCTACGGGCTTGTTGTTCTGTTTTCCATCGTTCGCAGACCATCCAGGCAAAAATTCCTTTTGGTAGGTTTGATGGCGCTCGCGGCGATGCCGGTTGCGGTCAAGCTCGCCCCAGCCATTATCGACCGATTCGAAAATGCCCCGGTAGAGTCGGGCGAGAGTCGCGGCCAGGCCAACGATGCCGCTTATGCGATGGCGAACCAGCATCTGCTTGGTGTCGGCATCAATAACTACTCTCACGTGATCAACGAAACGGCTTACTCCCGCTATATCCCGAACGAGATGGACCGCGGCATCGTGCACAACATCTACTTATTGCATGCTTGCGAAATGGGCTGGCCGGGTCTGGTCGCCTTTGTGATTCTCATCTGCAATTTCCTTTGGATCGGATTGAGAACAGTGGCTAGCCGGCAAGACGACCCCGCCTCCTGGATGGCAATCGGGATTCTTGTGGGTATGTTGGGATTCTGGTTGCAGTCGTTCCTGGAGTGGGCATTTCGCCAGACCTACCTGACGGTTGAGTTTTTCATGTTGGCGGGTTTCCTTGCAGCGCTTCCCCGCGTAGTCAAGGCGACTCATGCAAATCGCAAACGCCAGATCGCAGCCCTATGGTTGTTGAAGCGTTCCGCTGCACACTCGGGGTGAAACATCTATCCCGATACCCCATGTCTTCGCCAAGGTCTCACCCCCGTCCCGGCGATGCCCCTGGCTTGCCGTGATAGATCGAAATCGGAAGGTGGAGACAGACGACAGTATCCTAAGCCGAGGTGGCCATTGCCCGGTATTTTTCCGATCAGCTCCAGACTTGCGTGCTCGATAATCACTCAAGCACGATCGCATTCGGAGCGCTTCGTCCCGGGAGTCTGCACAACGTCAATTTCCCCCGGAGCATCACCAGGGCAGGAACCTGCGACCTGGGCAGTCGGCCGCGGGAGCCTGAGTCCACAAGCCCCCAGTCAGCCTCGTTGTTTTCTCCTCGTACCCTCGACCGCACCGATGTGCCTCCAGGCCTGCACGCGTCCGATCCGGGGAAAATCGAACTCGGCGATCCGGACCATGCCGGGCAGCCCGTCATCGAGGGACGGGAGTAGTTCCGGGTTGGCCTCACGGAGATAGCGCTCGTAGAGAATCAGTACGGCGTCGTCGCTGACACTGTCGGCCAGACTCTGTCCGTTGTCAGTCCACATTCGAGGTTCGGCGCGGCGGCCGGCCCAAAAGGCGCTGGCGCTCACGTATCCATAACCGTCTCCGACAATCTGTACGTTCGGCGGCACCGTTTCTGCGAGCCAGGCGCCGACCTCACGATGAAACCCACGCTCGCTGCTGGAGTGCCAGGCAAGGAGGGGGATCAATGGCAACAGAAGAAGCACCGTCGCAACCGCGGGGGCCCAGCGAACCAGCGTCCGGCGCCTGCGGACCAGGCCGGCAATACGTTGGCCCGCAACCAAAGCTCCGGCGCTGCCGAATATGATGGCGCCGATCAGGGTCGGAAACAGCATCCGAGGTTCGAGTTGGATGAGCGGATAGAACGCGATCGGCCAGACCGTCAGCAGGATCACAGGCCAGGCAGGGGGGGCTGACTTTGATCTGCGCGGCCCCAGGATCGGAAGCAGGAGGGCGAACAGAAAAATGGGTGACAGCAGCATGCCCGGCAAACGCTCGGCCGTGTAGCGGATATTTCCCGGCCAACGTTTGGCCAGGTTGTGCAGGATCGCAGCCGTATCGGGTTTTTCAGCCTTACGTGCTGCCGCGCCATAAGTCTCTTTCGCGGCCTCGCGCAGGTCCAGCATCTCGATGTGTTCACGCGCCAGATTGCTGCTCTTCTCTACGAGACCGGGCTGTCCCCACAAGACAAGATTCGTGAACGCGTAGGCAGCGACAAGGATCCCTACGATAGTTGCAACACGTACAGCTGAGCCGATAATCTCGCGCCACATGTGACGCTGACCTATGAGCGCCAGAAGGATGGCGACGGCGGCGAACAATAGCACTTCGTTTCTCACCAGGATCCATGCGGACAGACCGAGGCCGACTGCTAAGAGCGCTTCGAACCGTCGCGGCTCCCTTGCCAAGACCACCAGACCCCAGGTTGCCCATGCTGCGCCGAGCAGGTAGAAGCTCTCTGCATAGCCGTTGAGGGAGTACTCCACCAACCGAGGGTGCAGCGCCACCAATCCGCCAGCGAGCCCCGCCGCACGGCTTCCGTACAGGCGCCAGGTAATCAGGGCGACCGGCCAGACGAGCAGGACGCCGGGAACCAGGCTTGCGATCATTGGTGCTGCATACTGCCCCGCGCCCAGCCATACAAAAATGACCTGCCAGAAATCGAAGAGGCTGTGCCAGAAGAAGTCTACAGTCTCCAGATGGCCGCCGGCTGTCAGGCGAGCGACCCACGCATAGTTGACCGCATCGCCGTAGATTACCGGCGCGATCCAGAGGAAGATCAGCCGTGTCATCAGTGCCAGCGCCATCAGAAAGATGACCAGCTTGCCTGGAAACGCCGGCGTGTCCGGCGGTTCGTCACACGGCCTTGGACGACGGGCGTCGAAACTCGGTGCGAAGGCCCAGAGCCGATAGCCGCAGAATGTGACCGCCATGGCCGCGACGACGCCGCCCATCCGGGCGAGATTCAGCGCCACGTAACCGTCGGCGAGGCCTGACAAGGGCAAGTGTCGCATGAGGAACAGGAAGACTGCAGTATTGACGAGCAGCCCGACACCCGCGGTCGCCAGAAACCGCGACTTCGACCGATCGCCATCGGAGACGTCCGCGAACGTCCAACGCGAGTTGAGGAAGAAAGAGTTGCCAGTCGCGATGAGACAAGCGATGACGGAGACCAGCAGTAACCCCGAGTCCTTTTCTGGCGCCAACAGAAAGTAGAGGATGTTGGTGGCGACAAAGTCCAACGCCGTATTGGACAACCCAACGAGTGAAAAGCGGCTGACCTGCCGGCCGACTTCGAACATGTGTTTCATGGGGCACACTCCCATCGATCCGATCCAATGGGTAGTTCGCTTGAGATGGCGCAGCGGTTGGCTACGCGACGCTGGAATCCTGCATTTCGTCGGCGAATCTTGAAGATCGCTCGAGCCATCCGGATGGCATCGCGCACCGGATCGAGTTTCGACCCCTCAATCTCTTGCCAGTTGACCGGCACTTCAGCGACCGCATAGCCAACGAGCTGAGCGCGGTACAAAAGTTCAACGTCAAAAGCCCAACCTTTCTCGGTCAGCCGGTCGAACAGGCGGGTTGCCGCGTCTCGGCGAAATGCCTTAAATCCGCATTGAGTGTCGCGAATGCCGGGCACCGCGAAGAAATTCACGAAGGTGTAGAACGAGGAACCCAATGCCGCGCGGATGGAATCTCTGCGCAGAGTAACGCCCATATCTGTTGCGCGCCGGGATCCGATGGCGATTTCAAACCCCGAGTGTAGCGCCGCGACGAGCTTGTGTATTTCCGACGCCGGCGTCGCGCCGTCGGCGTCCGTGAATAGAATGTATTGGCCACGGGCCTCGGACACGCCCCTTGCGACAGCTCCACCTTTCCCGAGATTGGTCTCATTGCAGACGAGATGAACTCGCGGTTCTGCGACGGAGAAGTTTCGTACAATTTCCCGCGTGAGGTCGATCGACCCGTCGTCGACGACAATAATCTCCCACCGGCCCACAGTCTGCCGGAGAGTGTCTACGACCTCCTGGAGATATGGGGGCAGTCGTTCTGCTTCGTTATACGCAGGAATGATGACCGACACGTCACAAGTCATTTCTCCGTCGTCTTCAAATTGCCAACCTTGCGCCGGGCGTTGCGACGAGGCCAGCCGGCTGATAAGCCCGGTGTCCAGCAGATCATCGACGGTCAGTTTGTAACGAGGCAGATAAACCAGCCCAAGCGCCATCAAAAGTGTCAGGCGCGAAGCATGGAACAGTAAAAGCACGGCCAGCGCGGTCGGCCCACCACCCCAGGCTATGGCGAGAAGAGCAGGCAGTTCAGCCACACCCAAGGCCATGGGGATGACTGCGGACTCGACGGCCGCAGTGAAACCGATGTAGAGCAGGAGAGCCTGGCGCACGTCGAGAACAGAATGTGTGGCCAATACGAAGAGTGTCCCCTCAATACCCCAGACGGCGAGCCCCGAAATGGTCGCCATGAGATGGGCACGCTGGACTTTCTTGCCCGACTCCGGCGAGGTGATCCGTTGCGTGCCTTTAATCAACACAAAGATCGCCAGCATCGAGAACATCGCTGCAATAGTCGTCGCGCCGAAAGACCAGGACACTATCCCGGCGGCCATGAACACAATCACTGGCAGCGTCAGTCGGCGACTTTGTAGCCAGGCCGTGACTTCCTTTCGGCCCATACTCGTCTCGCGGACGAGGAACTCTGTCTCGAAAGCACGCGAAGACAATGACGGGCTCAACCACTGGACCGTTTGAACCACGACCTCGAAGGATAGCGACTGGTGGAGAGAAAGCCTGGGTCCGAACCAGGCCTTTCTTCGCAGCCCGCGTGCGATGAAGCCGGCCAGCGTCGCGATCGCAAGTCCCAGCGCGGCCTCGAACCAGGCGCTCGCAGGCATGCCGAAAGTGATGAAAAGGGTGACCGCGGACAGACAGAGTGCGCCGAGGAGCCCCAAGGCCAGCGTCCGGCCTGCCAGTGAGGGGGGGGCCGTTTCGGGCCCGGATTTGTTTTCCGCCACGATATCACTCCTATGAGGCGCTGCACGATAGTCACCCCGGCCGAGCCCACTCAACGATATGCGGCCTTCATGGCAGCAGCGTTTCGATACTCGGTCCGAAGGCTTGTGTCGGTAGATAAGCAAGAACCAGGCCAGATGCGTCGCCAAGCCCGCATGCATGGCCGGATCGGGGGCCGGTGCTGCCTACTGGCATAGGCAAGTCGGCAATGCGAGCCGGTCCTGGTCAATGCCGCCAGCCACGCGCCTCCCAATTTGCACCGTGATTCGTAATTCGAGACCGGTCCGTGTCCCAGATTGCAACGCAACCCTTTCCAGGCTGCGCCAGATGGCCAACGACGCCAAAGATCCCGTCTGTTGTCGCATCTGCGCAAGTGGCACGCAGATTGCATCACTCTTGTTACATCGATTTTCAGCGAGACAAGTGATGCGTCGAGAAAGGCAACCCGAGCGATCACCAGACGATTGCGGCGAGATCCGCAGTCCAAAAACACTCGACTTTTCGGGATACCTGGCGAGAAAGCGGATTCCAAACCTGGATGGACTTAGAGGTCTCGCCATCCTGCTGGTGTTGGCACACCACATCCCGACCGCTGCAACGGGCTGGGTGGCGCATTTTCAGCACAATGGCAGATACGGCGTTTCACTGTTTTTTGTGATCAGTGGCTACATCGTGATGACGCTGATGCTCCGGGAGGCCCGGCGATCAAGCACCATCGACGTACGCCGATTTCTATGGCGGCGAGTGCTGCGCCTTTGGCCTCTCTACTACCTGATTCTGTTGGCTGAGAGCGTCCTGGTCTTCGTGGCGCAGGCCTACTCGCCCGATAATCAGGCCTTGTTCGCGGACAAGCTTGTTTGCTACGCGCTGTACTGCTCCAACTGGCTGGAAACCAGCGGCGAGGGTCCATTTTTCGTCGCTTGGTCCCTGGCCGTTGAGGAGCAGTTCTACGTCTTGCTGTCGCTATTGCTGCTGGTGCTGCGACCCGCACAATTGATGGCAGTGTTTGGCGCCATGCTGGCGATCAAGATAGTCCTCATCCATGGGCGCCCCGAGGCTGATTTCGCAGCGTTACCGTGGCGGATTTTCTTGAGTTACAGCGAGGCAATCTTGCTGGGCGTCCTGATGGCCTACTTTCTTGACGAACGCCGGCGGTTTCGCTGGTTCGTCCGGCTTGCAGCTTCACGATCGGCTCTCACCTTTCTGGTCGCGACATTCAGCGCATTCCTGTTGTTCGGGCAGCTCGAGAACACATCAGGCGCTTCCGCCCTGACTTTCTATCTGGTCTGCACCTTGCTGGTCGGCGCGTGCGCGGTCAATGCGAGGCTGCCGCTGATAGGGGGCAGGATTCTCTCCTGGATGGGCTTGCTCAGCTATGGCGTATACCTCATGCATATGCCGGTCCTGAGCGCGGCAAAAAGGATTTCAACAGATCCGACGATGGTCATGGCTATCACGATCGCGGTGGTTCTGCCGCTGGCATGGTTGAGTTTCACTTTCTTCGAAGAGCCGATACGGCGACTCGGCAGGGGGCAGGCACTGTTGAGATCGCGACGGTCCGACCGGCCTGACATCAGGAATAGCGCCAGCAATCCCGTTCTGCGTCAGAGCCCGTCGGCGCGCTCTTGAAGGCAGTCGTGAGCCGAGAATGTCTAATCAGAAAATCTGTGCCGCCGATCGGAATGTCAGCCATGGCGCAGGCCACTTTGCATGGCGTTATGCGAGGCAGCGGGGTGTTTCGGCGCAGTTCCAGATTCCTGACAACAACCGTTTGTGGGTTGTCGGCCATCCCAGCTCTTGCCACATCAGAGTTGGCCCGTTCCTTGCATCTCCGTGTGTAGGGGAGACCCGCCGGTTACACGAGTTCAGGCATGACATCTATGTCACTTCGAGGTTCAGTCAGAAGAGGTAGCGAGAGTATGCGAGAGTCCCGACCGAGCGTGACCGTGGTCATGCGATCTTTCAATGATATTGACGTAATCAGGCAAACGCTTGAGGCGCTAAGGCGGCAGACTTTCCGAGATTTCGAACTCTGGAATTTCGATTCGACCTCGACTGACGGAACGCTGGATGTCATCAAGGAGTTCAATCACCCTGACAGAGTCAGACTGAACGACAGCGCGACCTACAATCCGGGCAAGGTCCTGAACGAAGCTGTGTCCGCGACCGCGGGTCAGATCATCGTATTTCTCAATTCAGACGCAATGCCCGCTGATGACTGCTGGCTGGAGCACTTGATCCGGCCGTTTTCGGATCCGACCACGGGGGCGGTATTCGGTCGTCAGATCGCTCGCCCCGATTGCCGGAGTCTGTTCACCAAGGATACTGAACGCGCATTTGGTGACGGTTCTATTTCATCCGAATGGGTGCACTTCTTCTCGATGGCAAATTCGGCGATCCGTCGCGACCTGGCGGAGCAAGTACCTTTCGAGACCTGTATCCAGTACTCGGAGGACATCGAATGGTCCTACCGGGTCCGGCGAATGGGGAAACGCGTGATCTATGTGGCAGATGCTGTCGCTATGCACTCACACAACTACAGCCTCCGCCAATCCTGGCGACGGCACTTCGGCGAAGGCAAGGCCGATGCCTGGATCTTCCGCCGTGGCGAGCTGGGTACATCCCTGCTCAGGTATTTTCTGGCGCCCTTCGGAATGGAGGTGCTGCGTGACATCAGTTGGGCAGTAAAGCACCGTTCCATAGATGCGGCGCTACATTCGATACCGCTCAGGTTAGTGCAGAAATTTGCACGCTGGCGCGGACTGAGAGCTGGTCGGAGGGAACATGGATTCTGTTAGCAATAAACGTTACACACTGGGTGGCCCCTCGGGCGCCGAGCATCGGATCGCGACTGACCAAGCGATCATCGGGGCGGCGGTGCGTGGTGCGATCACGTCCAGCCGCCTGGTGGCGCTCGTGCTTGCCGGTGGTTATGGAAGGGGTGAAGGGGGCTACCGTGTGTGTGGCGATGAATTCCTTCCGTATAACGACTACGACTACTTCGTGATCATAAGGGGAGGACGTTCCGCAGTCCGGCAGGTCGCGGCTACGCTATCCAAGCTTGCCCACGATCTCGAGGCGCAGATCGGCGTTGAGGTGGACTTTGCTGTTCTGAGCCAATCTCGTTTGCCTCGGCTGGACTTCACTCTCATGTACTCAGAACTCCGTCATGGTCACAAGGTCGTCTTTGGGGATCGCGATGTGCTTGATCGTATGCATCCAATGCCGGTGGAGAAAGTGCCGCTGTCGGAGTTTTCCCGACTGATGCTAAACCGGGGCAGCCTGCTGCTCATGAACAGGCAGGTGCTGCAACAGGGTGGCCCCAGCGATGACCAGGCGCTTGAGTGCTTCGGCAGGTACCTGGACAAGGCCCTGCTGGCCTGCGCGGACGCGCGGCTGGCGGCGGCGGGCCGGTATCACCCGTCGTACATCGTCAAGAGAGAGCAGCTCAACAGCCTGCGTTGGTCAGGCAGCCGCGACTTCATCGCCCGCTATGACCAAGCGCTTTGTTCGCGGACGGGTCAGGATACTGGCGATCAGCTCGCAGGCAGAGAGGCCGATGCTCAGGCAGCGGCGGTCGCAGACTGGCTGGAGGCGCTGGTCGAACTCGAGACAGCGCGGCTCGGACAGTTGCCGGAGTGGACCGAGTACTCGTCTGCACGAATCAGCAAGGGTCAGTCTGTTACCGGGCCGTTCGGCATGCTGCGGAATCTGGCCGTCACCCTACGTGACTTCGGCCCGGCAGAGCTGATTCGAAACCGGTCCTGGGCATTGCGCTATCCGCGCGAGCGATTGATATCCGTCCTGCCTGCGCTCCTGGAACCCGCCATTGATGTTCCCAACGGCGTGCTGGCCGACGCACTCGCAAAGCCGGGCTGTGTGGGACGCGCCGCGCTGAATGATCAATTCCTCCGATTCTGGGCCCGCTATAACTGATCGCTTAGCGCCGTTTGGATTGCCCTCATTCCCCGACCGGCCTGCTTCGCACCTGTGGGCCAAAGGCGAGACTCTCGTCACGTAGCAATCCGTACGCTACGGCGGTCACCGCCGTCTCCGCAATCGTGGGTTCACTCATGGGAGGAAGCAGTTCGCTGTCCGTGTAACGCCTGAGCGCAGGATATCCGGACGCGAGCGCATCACGAGGAGGATTTTCGGGCGGAAAGTAACCGGAATTCACGGCCCGGGTGCTATCCCAGATCGACGGCAGGTGATAGTGCGGACCGTTGACAGGGATACCGTTCAGGGGTCGATTGACATCGTCATACATGGATAATTTGGATAGGGGGTGCTGCGGTGATCGAGCGCCTACCCCGGTGATGTAGCTCATCGACTGCGGATTCGCCCCGAGCTGGGGTCCGGTGGTCAGCCACGTCGCATGTCGGAACCGATCGTCCCCACTGATATGCCAGGCTTGCAACAGAGGAACAGTAGCGCGGGTGGAGTGGGCGAAATTGCCCCAGCCGGTCAATTGGATTGCAGGATGTTGGGCCGCCCGGAATGGATGGGAGTCCATCTGCCGGAGTCTCCACTCCGCGCCGGCCAATATGGAATTGCGGGCGCGCGCCACAAGAGCTTCGTTACGTGCAGGGTCCGGGGTCATCAGATATGCCCAGAGAGCCGCCATGCCCTGGTCGCGGAATGAAACGGGCGCTGTGGGGTCGAGCCGAAGATCGGTGAATGCCTTTTCGAACTCAATTAGAAACTCATGATTGCCGGTAGTCCTGAACATTTCCGCAGCCGCCCAGGCCAGGGCGTCCTTGGCTGACTCATCCGGGTACTCACCCGCAGAGACCCCCTCCGGATTGCGGAACCGCTCTCCCTCCGGCGGCCACTGTTGGTGAGTACTTACGAAACGCCAGGCAGAGAGCCCGGCGTTCAGAACGAGGTCGGCACGCTCCGGGCGCTGCGACCGAATCAGTCTTGCGTGAATCGCCGCCATGGCGGCGAATGCCGCTGTGGCGTGGGTTGTTCGTTCGGCTATCAGCCGCGGCTCGTCCACTTCGTGTGGCAGTGTGTCGTCCCACCGTCGACTGGCTATCCTCCAGTAGACACCACCGTCTTCTGCCTGCATGGACAGCGCCCAGTCCATCCCCCACTCGAGTTCATCGATCAGGTCGGGCACCCCGTTTCCGCTTTCCGGGATCCCGAGATCGTTGTCCCGGAAGTTCTGGGGCGCCAGATCCATGCCGACCCCGATCGAGTACCAGACCGGGGCGGCATTGGTCATGTACTGGCCGTAGTCGCCAGCGTCAAACCAGCCGCGCAGGACGGCGTGGCGCCGGTCGCGGACCGACCCGGTTCCAAGCGGTGAGGTCATCACACGCTCGTGCAGGACGCCATCAAGGACAGGGGCTATACCGCCTGGCCGCTCGTAGCCCGGATCCGCCCAGGGCTCGGAGATCATGGTTCCGTTGCGCGAGTGATAGAAGAGTCTGGCGACCCGTCGGTAGACCTGCTCGTATACTCGGTCGTCGATCGTGAATGGCTCCGACCTACCAATACCCGGCACGGCCATTGTGTACGTGCCAGGCCGCTGAAAGTCGCTAAAGTCGGCCTCGTAGACGTCGCTTCCGCTCCACGGATCGTTTCTGCTGCGTAAGACAAGAGGTCCCCCGGCAACAACTTCGCCAGCTCTGTTCAGAATATCGAAGCGATCTGAGTCAACCGGCAAGGCACCGGCAGTGCCGAGCCATTCGCCGACATAGGCATACTTCGGACCGCGCTCCGCGTATCCGACCTGGTTGACCTGGATGGCCGTGGTTGCGGCGTCCGCGATGTGGCGTAAGCTCACAACCTGCGAGCCGATCCTTATTGACGCGTCCTCTCCCGACGGGAGCGGGCGGGCAAACACCACATGCAAACGGTGCTCGGTGAGTGGATCGCCATCGCCAGTGAAAGCCGTTACCTGGGTGTCTTCCCCGGTCAGGATCGGACTAAAGACTCGACCATTGGCGAGTCGCAGGCGCAGGTTCGCCGGGGAGACAGGGGAGGCACGGCCATCGGTGGTCGACACGATGGTGATGGCTCGAGAACTGATTACACGAACCACCAACTCGTGTTCTCCGGCCGAAGCTGGCGGTTCGCTTCCCGCGAGCAAAACGCTGCCGAGCGCAAGGACCGGCAACAATCGCCGAGGCGGACTGCCCGCTAGTCGTTGAGAGCGTCGTGAACCAGGAATCCGGTCCATATTGACTGCATTGTCGGCAGGATTTTGTCCATCACTCGTGACCAGGAGGTCAAGCCGGTTTCCGGGACATAGACGATGTCACCGGGCTCGAGTTTTACATCGCGGGCCTCACCGGCGATCACTTTCCGGAAGTCACACACTATCACCGTCGGGTTATGTAGTGCGCCACGGATGATATGAATGCGGCTCAGATCGGCGTCGGGTGTAAAACCCTCGGCCTGAGCGACTGTGCGGGACATGGGCAGATTTTCGCGATAAGCGAAGAGCATCGGCTCGCGCACTTCGCCGAGAACATAAATCTCCTTGGAAAGGCCTGACGGTATCTGGATGTAATCCCCCGGTCTGAGATCGATATCGAAGCGTAGATCGCCCTCACGAAACAGCCTGATAAAGTCCACCGGTAAAATCTGACCTTCCCGGGCGATATACGCATGAGTCAGGTCAGCCAACTCGATCGTGCTCGCACGGTATTGGCCCTTGCTAAGGCCGCCGGCCTTGGCGATCGCTTTCGTTATAGAGACGTCCGTGCTCAAAGGGTATACCCCGGGCTCAACGACTTCCCCGTCGATTGTGTACTCGAAGCTGTTGAACTCGAGCGCTATCACCGACACCTGCGGTTGGACAAGGAATTCCTCCAGCCGAGTGGTGATCTCGTTGTTGAGATCGCTGGTGTTCCGCCCTGCGGCGCGAACCTCGCCAATAAGAGGAAACGATATCTTGCCGTCAGGACGGATCGGGACGGCTTCCATTGTCAGGTCCGGTTCGTCGTAGACGACTACTGAGAGTACGTCACCATTCCCAAGGGCGAAATCGTTCGGAATTTCAGCCAGAATTCGGTGGAGTTCCTCGAGCTGCTCATCTACCGTGCGACGGGTCGCAATGACTCTCGCTGCCGATTCCTGGACTTGCTGGCGTTCTTCTTCAAGCGTCCCCGGGGATGGCTCAGGTGGAGGCGCTGCACAGCCGGCGCCGAATACCAAGATCGCGGCAAGAACCTTCTTAAGCATGCTGCACCTCGACAGGCGTTTCTGTGCGCCGGCGGAAACGAGAAGTGAGTGAATCCGCGGCAGCAGAGAGTGGGGCGAAGTCATCGAATCGCTCCGGCGGGAGATCGGTCACGATTGCACCCATGATCTCCACGCCGCGAGAGCGCAGCCTGGAGACGAGTTGCTCGGCGGCGCCCCGATCGGTGACTCCGCTGGTCGTCACGATGACCGCGTTGCCGATTGCCGCTACCAGCTCAAGGGCAGTCTCGTCGTCTGCCAGCGGGGGGATGTCGACCACAGTCCGCGCTGCAACGCATTTGAGGTCCTGTACCCATTCGGCATCGCCTTCGATGATCGAGCCGGTGCCGCCCTCGGGCTTGCTCATAAATGCACGCCCGAGCCGGGGAACAGCGGTTGGCAAGATGCGTCGTTTTGCGTGCGAGACATCACCGTCGGGATCCGCTCCGGAGTCTGCGCCTGCGAGTACTGTTTCCAAGCTCTTTGACGCGAAGGTGGCCGCGATGTTCCAGGCAGCCATCGAGCGCGGCTCTCGATCGGTCAGGCTTACGACCGCGAGGGGATTCAGGGGTCCGTCCGCCTCCAGGTCGTTGACGAGGCGGCGCCACCGCTGTGCGTCCTTGTTCATTCGATGATGTGGACTTATCCGGCGGATCGTCGGGAATCCCTCCGTAACTCCACCCTCAAAAAGTGCTGCGGTGTCACGTCGGTCCCTGATTCGCGGATCGATGACTTCCAGCAGCAGGGCGAGCGCGAGGCCAAATCCCAGTCCCAGGATCATGCCGGCGGCCACCATCAACTTCCGGCCCGAAGGAGCGGGGTTGGCAGGCACTGCCGCCAATTCCAGAACATGGAAAGCCGCTTCGCCTGAGAATGCCGCTACCCGGGCTTCCTCCGCCTTCGCCGCAAGGCTCGATTCGAGCTGCCGAGCGGCGTCCTGGTTAGCCTTGAGCGCCGCGTACTCTTTCTCCCTGGCGCTGAGGTATGAAAGTTTGGCCCGAATTTCCTGAACTGACAGCGCCAGTCCGGAGGCCCGCCCCTCGGTCTTGCGAATCTCGTCGTTCAGGGTGTGCATACGGAGCTGCATGTCTTGCCGGAGTTCGTTTGGACCGTCGGTGCGTTCAGGCGCGGACTGCTCTCCATTTTCATCCAGCACCAATTCCAGCGCGGCGATCTCCCGTTCCAGTTTGACGACCTTGGGGTTGTTGTCTGTGTAACGACTTCGTGCCTCCTTCAACTGCCAGCGGAATTCTTCCAGACGTTTGCGCAGAGGGTTGCGATACAGCGTGCTGTTAACAGTGGTCTCTGGTTGAACCGCAATGGCTGCCTGAAGCTCGGCGCGCGCGGTGATGAGACCATCGACTTCCGCAACCACGGTTCGATGCTCGGATTCGAGCCTCGAGAGGTCTATCAGGCGAGCCTTTGTCTCCTCATCGAAGTCAGATACCTCATGCTCCTGCTGGAAACCCAGCACCGCGGTATCGGCTAGCCGTACGCGAATACGGGCCTCATCCAGCTGAGAGAGATATCGGTTCAGGTCCTCCTGGGCTTCCTCTACACGAATCTGTAGGGTTCGTTCCACGAAAACTTCAGCAAGCGCATTTGCGAGTCTGGCAGCACCGACTGCGTCGCTCCACAACACCTTCAGGTTGAGCACGTCCGAATTGCGGGCGACAGAAACATCCACCGCCCCGGCCAAAGTCGTGGGCCCGGCATCAATGCCCGCGTTCTCCGCGGCGGCCTGGAGCGAGCTGGGCAGCTTGAGCGTATCGAGCAGCGTTTCTAGTCGATATTCCGGCACCTGGTAGGGCTTGCCACCGCCAACGCTTAGTTCTTCGGCATCCTGCCTGAGCATCAGCGTGGTTACAGCCTGCCAATTGCGTTGCACCAGCGTAAACACCAGGACGACGGTCGCAATCGTCACCAACCCCGAGACGATGGCCACCAGACCTTTTCTGGTCCAGAGTGCTCTCACTAAACGGTCGAAGGGCAGACGGGGAGGCGCGGAATGTACCTCACATTGGCCATCTCCGAGGAGCGCAGCAATGTCCTGAGGGACGGGTTCTGGTGGGCCGTCGGCAGCGTGGGATCGGGCTTGACCCGTGACGGCCCAGGCGGACTCTCCCGAGTCATTCCGTCTGGCAAGGGCAGCCAGGCCGTCTCCTGCAATAGAGTGTTTGCTGTCCATTAACCAGACAACAAGCAGGAATCGGGCCAACTCTCCCTATCGTTCGGATTATCTAAGGAATCTTGCAAGATATTGCTGTCGACAATATCCCTGCCCAGCGCCAGGCACGCCTTCAATGCCATTTTGCATTGCTGATTGATAACGCGCGGAACACCGCGGGCGACCACATGCAGTCTCGCGATGGCGTCCGGCGTGAACGGAACTGTGGAACCCCCGGATGCGACTCCGACACGGTGCCGTACGTAGGCAACTGTCTCGCTCTCGCTCAGTGTCCGGAGCTGACCGACTACGCGGATCCTCGATGAGATCTCTGGCCCACCCGCGACCCGCCGAGCTAGCTCGGGCTGGCCGAAGAGCACCGGTGTGATGTAGTTCCCGCGTTCCGCATTGATGTTTGTCAGCGAGCGAATTCCGTCGAGGGCCGACTCTTCCAGTTGCTGGGCCTCGTCGACGAGAATTGCGAGGCGCCTTCCAGGGCGCACGACGTGATGCAGGATTGCCTGCTTCAGAGCAGCCACGCGCGAATAGCGATCGGGAAATTCGGACGCCCCGATTCGCCGACCTTCCAACTGGCTTACCAGCTCCAGAATAATTCCGTCGAAGTCCAGCCAGCTGTTCTCCAGGGTGGCACACAGGCAGCCATCCTCAGTCAGCCGTCGATGCAGTTCGCTCCTTAGCATGGTCTTGCCGCAGCCTGGATCTCCAGTGACCATGCCGAGGCCCATATCCGCCTGTACTACGAGTTCGATCAGTGCTTCGAGTGTGGGCCCAGCGGATCCGCCCGGGAAAAAGAAACCCGTGTCTCGATTCTCGCTGAAGGCTTGGAGGCAGGCCTCCATTAGCGCCGCAGAAGAGCATTCGTCATTCTGCTGATCGTCGGCAAGCCGTAGCCGTGTCGTGTCACCAATCATCTCATTCACTCGATGCCTTGTCCGGCGGATTGTTCATATTGAAAAAAAGCGTGTGTGGCAGCGGCGGCACGTGCAACCGTTTTACTTGACGCGCCTGGGCCGAGTACATCGGTACGGCCACTACTTCCACGTAGCGGGTCACAGCCCAGAAACTGAGTTCGTGCTCCATCGGCGTGATGCCTGCATACTCTCCGTCCACAAATATCCATGCCGCGGTGGGCGATGAGTTGATCTGCACGAGTGCCGCAGTACTGCCGTCAGCCGTGGCACGGATCTCCGGAGGTTGCGCGTAGTCACTGGCGCAGCCCGCGACAGTCAGCAGCAGACAGACGATTAGATGCTTCATGCTGCCGCCTCTCGCAAGACATTTACGACACGTCCTGCAGCAGCCTCCCAGGAATAGGATTCGGCCCTCTCTCTACCGGCCGCAACCATGCCGTCCCGGAGCTGCCGGTCTGAAACGATTTGCTGCACTCGGTCTTCGATGGAGGAGGGATCTTCCGGGTCGAACAATAGACCCGCTTTGCCAACAACCTCCGGGATGCTGGCGCGATCGGAAGCGCAGACGGGCACCCGGGCCATCATCGCCTCGAGCAGGGGAATCCCGAAGCCCTCGAACAAAGACGGAAACACGAAGATGTCCGCGGCTGCATAGAGATCAGGCAGCGATTCGTTGGGGACAAAACCCGTGAACACCACGCTGTCCTCAAGCCCCAGTTCGCGGGCCCGCGATTCGATCTCCCCGGCGCCCGACCAGCGACTGCCCGCGAGCACTAGCTGGTGCTGCAGTCCGTCGGCGCGCATGCGGGCGAAAGCCTCCAGAAGGCGAACGTGATTTTTCCCAGGATGCTCGAGTCGTGCGACGTAGAGGAGGTACGGACCTGATACGCCCCACCGGCCTGCCACGCGCGACTGAGCCTCCTCCCGATCGAGGTGCTGGAATCGGCTTTGGTCGAAGCCATTGGGTATGGTTCGCACGACACGCTCGTCGACGCCTGCCAGGCCGACGAGATCGCGACGCGTGGCATCGCTCACCGAGATAACCCGGGTCAGACGTCTCATGAGTGGGGGCATCAGGCGACGCGCGTAGAGCATGCGCCAGCCGTCGTACTTGTCACTCACGTGCAGCTGCGCCAGGTCATGCACAGTGCCGACGCTTGGTATTCCGTACCGCCAGCCCAGCCGCCGGTTTCCAGCGGGCAGGTACACCACCTCGCAGCCGTGCCGGCGAAGCATCAGAGGCAACACCAGAATGTGCCAGGCGATGTTCACAAGCGGATGTTCGAACCAGTCCGGCACAGCCACGACTTCAAGACGCGGGTCGTCGAGGCTGAGGTCTGTTACGGCTTTCCTGGTCGTGAACACGACAAACCGGTCTTCGGGCGCCTGGTCGGGCAGCCGCGATATGACCTGGGCCAGGTACTGACCGATTCCGGAACGACCACCGTCGCCGGCGAATGCTGAGATGCCGAATTTCATTGGGTCGTCTCCAGAGAACGTTTGAGAGATTCCAGGTACCCGCGGTGGCTCAGGTCACGATGAACCTGCTTGGCGGCTGCCTGGCCCATGCGGGCCGCCAGTTCGGGGTCCGCCAGGAGTCGCCCCATGGCGGCGGCCAGGCCCTGGACATCACCAGGGGGTACCAGCAGCCCGGAGACGCCGTCGGTCAGCCAGTCGGGTATGCCACCCGCGGAGAAGGCGACCACAGGACGGCCCCTGGCCATCGCCTCGGGACCCACCATGCCGAACGGCTCCGGCCACCGGGATGGGACTACGGCAAAACGGGCCGCAGAGTAGTACGCACCAAGTGCCTCGTGATCTACCCAGCCGGTGAACCGGACCCGGTCTCCGATGCCCAGATCCGAAGCCAGGTCCCGACACGCCTGAAGGTGGTTGCCATCGCCCACAATGGTGGTCTTCCATGGTTGATTGACACGCGCCAGGGCACGTAACAACAGATCGACGCCTTTCCCGCGGATGACCTGGCCCACGTAGAGAATCTCGCTATTCGCCGACGGTGCCAGCGGCTTCAGACCCTCCAGGACCCGTGGTATCGGGTGCACAACGTCGATACGGGCAGCTGGAAAGCCATTTTTCTCCAGCTGCTCGCGCATCCAGCGGCTGCCTACTATGTATCGCCGCATGGCCTGATTCGAAGCCATCTCCCGGCGTTGTGCGTTCAATCCCCTAAACGCGATGGGGAATATCGATCTCGGGGCACTGCGCTGTACGAAGCAGAGGTTTGTGTAACACGCCCGCCCGGCAGCCCGGTCGCAGACTCGGCCGCTCACCGGCAGGTACTTGTGTCGTCGAAGACAGACCAGGTCATGATCATGGACCATTCGTGCCGTTGGTCGACTGCGCGTCAGTACGTCTGTCCTCTCTGATTGCCCGGTCTTGTGTACCAGAACGATGTCGGGCTGAAATCGATCGACGATTCCAGGGTCAGACGCGGCGATTTCAAATGGTTGCGTAAACCGCACGTCGGGATCGGCGTCCTCATGAAGCAACGCCTGTGGCCACCCGTCCATGGCCAGGCTTGCGGCGGTATCGTGCAGGATCCGCTCGACCCCGCCGAAAAAACCGGCTCGTTGATTGACGTGCAGCACGCGCATATCAGCGATGCCTCCGAAGAATGTCCCGATACAGATCGAGGACACGATCGGCGATGACTGACCAGTCAAATTCGCGACGAGCCCGCTGACGGCCGTTGTCGCCGAGACGCGCGGCGAGGCCGAAATTTTGAAGAACGGTTTGTAAAGACTGCCCCAGGGCATGAACATCACCAGGTGGGACCAGCAATGTGTCGTCGCCTTCGGAGACAAAGCTGGGGATGCCGCCGACCCGTGAAGCCACGACCGGCAATCCCGCCGCCCAAGCCTCCAGGATCACGATACCGAAGGGTTCATGCATGGACGGCAGGCAGAATACGTCCGCCGCATGGTAGGCCTCGATAAGCGAGGGGTCGTCCGGCGCAAGCCCGTCGATGATGTGTACCCTGGACGCCAGATCCAGCGCCTTGATCTGCGCCTTGATCTGCGCCAGGTAAGCGGGTCTCGTGACCGGACCCACCAGTACGAGGTGCGCATCCGGTGCGGCGGCCAGCAGGACCGGCATGGACTGGATCAGGGAGAGCTGGTTTTTCTGTGGGTCGATCCGGCTGACGCACAAAATCACTTTGGCCGACTCCGGAATCGCCCTCAGTGCCCGAAATCTGGATCCTTCCGCGTGAGCGAAGCGTCGCGAATTTACCCCATTCGGCAAAAATTCGACCCTCTGCCCCGGCAGCGCGCTGCGGGCAGCGTCATATTCGCTCCGACCGACGCAAATCACGGCGGCCGCGTCTTCCAGGACGCGCCGGGACCCGAGCATCATTCCGAGCGGACGACCCCATTCCAGCTTGCCGCGGATAGGTGCGACCAGATTTGTCTTTTCTTCGTCCGGCACATCGAAGACGTTGCCGTGTAGTGTGACGACATACGGGATGCCGCGCAGTCGGGCGGCGGTGCGCACAATGCCCCCTAGTCGCTTACCGGAATGAGCGTGCAACAGGTTCAGGCCGGGTTCTCGGATCAGGGCCCTCAGGAGGGCGAGGGATACCAGGTTGCCACCCTTCCGGTCCATATCGCACAGTTCTTCCCGGGACAGGCCGAGGAAGGGATAGACATAGGGGAATCGCTTTACCTCAACGTCCCCGATGCGCTCACGGACCTGGTCCGACATTGCCAGACTGGTGAAAACCCGGGTCGGATGACCGGCTGCCTGTAATGCGCGGCTCGTCTCGATCACCGTGGTTTCCGTCCCGCCCCAGGCCGAGGTCACGAGACGGCGGGGAACCTGAATGCTGTTGACGGTCGGGCTGACCACCTGTGCTGCCGGCTGTCGCTCGGTGATGCTCATGAGGCTCTCTCCAGTAGCAGAGATTGTTCGTCTGCGGGGCGGGAATGTTGCCTTTGTCTGACGACGCGGGCGGGAGTCCCCACCGCGATCGACCCCGGCGGAATGTCTCGTGTGACGACCGCGCCCGCGCCAATGATCGAACCTCTACCGATCCTGGTCCCCTGCAGGATGGTGCAGTTCAGGCCGATCCAGACATCGTCTTCGATCACAATCGGATCGCAGCTTATGCCCTGCTCGTTCATTGGAATGTCTGAGCGCTCAGCAACGTGCGACACTGTGTTAATGCTGGTGTGAGCGGCGATCAGAACATCGGCGCCAATGTCCACACCGCCGTTGCCGTAGATCAGGCAGTAGGGGCCCAGCCATGCGCGCTCACCAATAGTGACGTAGCCCTGGTTGGCATTGATGATCGCGTAGTCCTTTACCGAGGACCCGGCCGCCAGCTTCACGCCTCTGGTGTCCGCTGTATTGCCGCGAATCACCACGCCATGTTCAATGCGTGTGTCGGTGGCCAAATGTACATTACCCGGATATTCGATGCGGACGCGGCGATCAATCCGCGCGCCGCGACCCAACGCCGCGAGACGGTGGCCAAGCCACAAGTGGCGGGTGTTCGAAGTGGCGCGTCTTAGCAAACCGAACATCAGGCGATCCCCTCGTTTGCGACCGATCGGCGGCGCCCGATCCGCGAGATCGCTGCAAACAGGCCATCACGTTCCGAGCGCGACAGTCCGAAAAACAGTAATGCCGGTATCGTAACGACGACCGCGGCGAACCCCTGAATTACCAATCCAGTCAATGAATTGGGCGGAGACTGTGCCGCCAGCATGGTGGCCATTGTGATCGCAGACATCGCGCCGATCGTTCCCGGCACCAGAGCGTGTTGGAGAAAAGCTTGCAGTTTGATCCCAACATGCCGGCAAGCTGCGGGAAGGATCACACCCACTTCGACTGATCCTGCGGCGATGAGTGTCGCGATCGCCACGCCGGTCAGGCCATAGGACGGTATCAGCGCGATGGTGACAACCAGGTTGATCGCGGCCGAAGTGCCCATCGCTATCGCTACGAAGCGATGCCGGCCGGTCATGCCGAGGACGTTGGCCGCATTCAGCTGGACAATACTCAGACCTACGGCGACGGACAACAAACGAAGTGGGATCGCGGCTTCACGGAAGTCTTCGCCGAGCCAGAGCACGAGCAGGGTCTCCGCATGGAAGGCGAGCAAGGCCAGCATCGGCAGTGCGATAGCCATCAGGTATCGAGAACCGTCCATAAGAACACGCTCGACCACGGCGTCATCTCCGCGGCCATGGGCCTGGGATACCAACGGCATGAGCGCATTGGAAAACTGCTTGTTCAGTAGGAGAACGTACTCCGCTATCCGTCCTGCGATGGCGTAAATGGCAACCGCAGAAAGCGGCATGAATGCGTCGATGATGATCGGATCCATACGCAGGATGGCGAGAACAGCAGCATTTGCCAGAAATGCCCAAATCGAGAAGCTCAGCAGTCCCTTCATCTCGCACCAGCGCATCAGTGTGAGTCGCGGTCTGAGTCCCTCAATTCGTAGCCGAGCGATGAGTGCCAGGCTGATGCCTCCTGCCGTGGTCGAGACGAGCAAGGCCGCAGCGAGTCCGGGTACGCCGTAGTCCAATCCCAGGAACAACAGAGTCAAAATTACATACAGAAGGGTCACCATCATCTCGACGATGTTGGCGAGATACATTAGTCCAGCGCCAGCCAGGGCAGCTCGGAAGAGACTTAAGAAGAGCCCGGCAGCCACAGATCCGCCTACCGCCAGGAGCAACACTGCTTCGCCGCGAGTTTCGCCGAATACGGTTTCCCCTGGCCCGCCAAATGCGGCGACACTCACACCCAGGAGCAGGAGTATGGAGATCCCGGTATATATAGTTAACAAAGCGGACATGACACGGTTGCGGCCATCACGGTCGGCATCCCCGGTCCGCTCCGCTATGAACTTCACGGCGGAAGTGGCCAGACCGAAGTCCATCAGTCCCAATAGTCCGACCGTGGCGAGCACCAGTGCCCAGATTCCATATGCCTCTAACCCCACTCGTTCGATAATGACCGGGGTGACGAACACGACGGCGCCGATAGCTACAACAAAGCGGGCGTAACTCGAACCGACGTTTATGACCCAGCGATTCATTCCGTCCCCTACGCCCCCGCCTCGGCCGTCATCAGGTGAAAGACGTCTGCGATACCGCGGGGATCGGTCAGTGGCGGGACGTTTGACAGCAAAGCGGCGTCCGAGTCGGCATGATCAGGGTGGTATCCGTGCATGCCGGTGATTGGCGCGGTACCCATGTGTGAGGGCAGTATGATCGTGCCCGGGTCGACAAGAAAAATGAGTTCGCCGTACTGATCACCGGCGAATGCACAACCGAGCGCTTCCAGTTCATCATCTGACAAGATCCGGCCGTGATGAATATTTGACAACGCTTGCCGAACCTGTGCCTCGGCCTCGGGCGTTTCAAACCAGAAGCGCGCCATGGTCGAGTCGTAGGTCGCGAGGTAATCCTCGCCGTACCGCAGCGGTAAAGACTCTATCTCCGTCATGACGTCGACGTGGGTGTGCACCGTCGCCATGCCATGATCAGAGCAGACAAACAGTCGCACCTCATCGTAGTGCCGTCCGGCACAGTCCAGTAATTCTCTGAGGCGATGCTCGTACCACTCCAGCTTCTCGTCTACCCGATCACTGTCTTTCCCTACCTGGTGGAGCAGGGCATCCATGTCGGCCATGTAGAGAAAGGCAAAACGGATGGATTCCTGCTCGATCGCCCCGAGCAGGCTGGAAATGTTCTCAGGCTCACCGCTGCGCCAGTCTGAGACGTGGTAGTCGACTCCCGCATCGTCGAGTCGATCGAAAATGCTGTCGCCCTGGTTTATCCCGCCCGGCTTGAAGAGATCATTCTTCTCGCAGTAGTCGAAACGATCAATGTGCTTGAAAGGGATGTTGTAAAGCTGGAAGTACCCCTTAAAACCCAATCGTTTCTTGAGACGCTTACTGATCTGGGAGCGGACTCGACCTCGGTCAGTGATTCTGCGGGGCAGATGGCGCAGCCAGCGCAAGCCACGGAACGGGGACGGGCCCTGAGTCTTGTAGAAGAAAGACCAGTGCCCATGCTCCTGGGGCTGTTTGCCCGTCAGTATCGACGGAACGCAAGCGGAGGAGAATCCGAATGTTGAGCGCAGAGGGCGTCGATGCGGCAGTTCCTTCTCCATAAAACTGCGGCCCTTGAGCACCTCCCATCCCAGGGCATCGATAAACGTAACGATGGACAGCGTCTGATTTTCGCTATTGGTCATGTCAATGCTCATTGGTGAGTCAGGCGGCCACTCGGTTGTCGAGAAATGCCACCGCGGATTGCTCGTCGGCGAATATGTCGAACAGGTGATGCAGTCGGGTTAGCTCCACGAGCGCCTGGACCTGTGGCGT
The DNA here is from genome assembly GCA_937924335.1 of uncultured Gammaproteobacteria bacterium. Lineage (GTDB taxonomy): Bacteria > Pseudomonadota > Gammaproteobacteria > Steroidobacterales > XN24 > JAHEFR01. The sequence goes on along the minus strand of CALDWW010000049.1, from coordinate 24,384 downwards.
CAGCCCGGAGAGAACCACGTCGCCCCCGGCGCCGCGGGCCGCCTTGATCGCCGAAACCAGAACAGAAAGGCCGCTGGAGTCGACGAACTCTACGTCGCACATCTCCATGACCAGGTGAATGTGCCCCCCGTCCACGAGATCGCGGATTTCGTGCCGGTAGGTTGCCGCGTCGGCCATCGTGAGCCTTTTCGGCAAGCGGATAACGTCGACGGTACCGTTTTGAGTTCTATGCAGGTGCATGGCTCTTCTCCGTTTTGGGCGCCAATGAATTTCGTGTTCCATGCTGGTAAAGCAAGCGCCGTGCCAACACAGAATTAAATCTAGAAACAAATAGTTACGGAGGGCTTAAGAGTGTCCGCATGCAGAATGCAAATCGCGGGATGGGGTGGGATGCCTAAATGGGAACCCTTTTGGTGAGACGAACAACGGTACGTCCGCCGAGGCGATCCATGACCGCGTCGTCAACCCAGGACTTGATGATCAGCCAACCTCTGCCACGCTCGGATTCGGGCACTGGCACTGACACCGGCTCGGGATCCTGGGTGACGGCCGCCGATCCACGATTCTCGTTGTCGTTAGCTATTTCGATCATCAGCTGTCGGCCTTCTCTCCAGATACCGATGCTGATTGCGCCCTTGCCGAACCCGTAAGCGTGTTCAACTGCGTTATTGATAGCTTCGACGACACAGGTCTTGACCTGGTACGAGTCCGTTTCGGGCAGCCCTTCTGACCGGCAGATGGACTCTATCCACTCTGCGGCCCGCGGGATGTTGTCGGGCTCGATGTTGATCAGAAGAAGCTGCTTCATGAGCCTTCCTCGATGCTCGGGCGAGCGACTACCATCAGGGATACATCATCTTCCAGATCTTTGCCGTCCTGCCACCCATTCAGATCGGCCTCGATGGCATCGAGCGCGGAACCAAGCGGCATTTCCTGAATAGAGGAAAGAAGTTGTGAGAGACGGTCGTAACCGAACACTTCACCGTCGAGACTGCTTGATTCGATTACTCCGTCGGAGAAAAGAGTCAGACGGTCACCAGGTTCAAGACAAAAGTCGCTGTCCTCGTAATCAGCGTCTTCCAGCAGTCCCACAGGGTATCCGCCGCTGCCAAGGAGACGAACACAGCCATCACGCCCGAGTAGCATGGGGTGCGGATGACCTGCTTGGCAGAGAGACCCCGATCCCGTTCGGGTATCCAGCGTGCCATAGATCATTGTGAAGTACTGGTCGCACTCTTCGTCGCCAAGAAATTGTGTGTTGAGCCGGCGAATCACTTCGCTGGGTGCGCACGGCACGCCGTGGTTAGTGCACAGCTCGAGCATCGAGTTGTTCGACGAGAAAATCCGCCCAATTGCAAAAGAGTTCAGTGCGGCCGAAAAGCCATGCCCGACGACGTCAAGAAGATAAAACGCTACCCGGTTATGGCATAGCCGGACGCATCCAAAGACGTCCCCGGCCAACGCATCGGCGGAATGAAAGATGTGCCCGCATTCAGCGCCTTCGACGACACTCAATCTCGGCGGGAGTTGTCGTCTCTGGAGACTAGCCGCCGCCGCCAGCCCGGACTTGAGCCGTTGCTCTGATGCCTTCTTGATCGCCAGAGATTCGCGGAGCTGTGAGTTGCTTTCTTGCAGGTGGGTGCGCTGGCCGACTACCCGGCGGCCGGCGTCGACGCGCGCTCGCAGCTCCGCCCCGCGATAGGGTTTGGCAATGAAGTCATCTGCACCCGCGTTAAGGCCGTCTTCAACGACCGAGGAACCGTCCCGACCGGTCACCAGGATGAAGTAGCAATTTTCTGATTCCGCGAAACTTTTGACCCGCTGGCACAACTCCAATCCATTCATGCCCGGCATACTCCAGTCACTGATGATGATGCCCGGCCGGTAGCCGCCCTCCAGAAGGCAGACCGCTTGCAGGCCGTCCACCGCGCATGCGACATCGAAATCCATTTTCTGGAGGATGGCCGAGAGTCTGATTCGCTCAGCAGCATCGTCTTCTACGACGAGTACCGAGCGACTCGGGCTACGATTGGCTCGCTCGACCTCGACGACGTCATGGGTCGATCGAGCGGACAAGCAGTCGTGAAAATCCGATGTCGTAATGATGCTCATGACAGACAAAATGCAACTTCGGTGCCAATCCGAATCTATCGGCATACCTGATCTGCGCAGTCCTTTCCGGATGCGTATTGCATTGCAAATTGCAACTAACAGATTGCAGACCGCAAAACACCCTCTGCAAGCGGCGTAAGTACGCGGTCTTACCTTGTGGCACAGGGGTTGCATAGCCTGTGTCATGGATACGCCAAACCGTCTGCATGCTCAACAGCGTTTGCGAAAACCGGGCATCTTTTTAAGCTGGATAATCGCCCTGATAGCGGGGTGTCTTGCTCACTCTGTGCAAGCAGATGACTGGGTTAGAAATCTGCGATGGAGCGCCGATCTCTCCAGCCAGGCCCAGTACGTGACGGAAGGGCGAGACGGACTCGGTTTCCTGAACTCAGCAGGCATTGACCTGCACAGCACCATCACCCGCGGGAACAAAAATTTCGCGACTACGGTGATCCAACTCTACGTCGCAAGAGCGGATGATTTAAACCGCTATCCTCCCTACTTTTCATCTGAAGACGACTGGAAATTTCTGACCAAGACGAACAGCATCAACTTTCACATCTCCGGCGATGGACGATTCAACTTTCTTGCCGGGCATGCGGTGGTTCCCTACGGACTGGAGACCTCAATCGACACTACCGGAACGCTGCGGCAACTCGTGACCGGCCCAAACCTGGGTCTCAAGGCGGACTGGGGCGTGGGCGTCAATGGTGATGTGGGAGATGTGAGCTATGCAATGACCCTGACCCGAGGGTCCGGGCTGGACTACTACCACAACGGGAACCCGTGGGCGGTAACCGGTCGGATTGGCAGCAGTCAGAGTAGCGAGGAGTTCTTCGGAATGCCCGGGATCGGTTTGTCGGTATTCACCGGCAATATTCGCCTGCCGTCGGGAACATTCGTCGACAGAACGCGAGTCGGCTTTGACGGGCAGTGGTATCGGGGTCCATGGGGCGTGATGACGGAGGTTTCAGTAGGTGAGGACGACGACTTTGATGTCGTCAACAGCTTCCTCGAGCTAAACGCCCTATCCCGAACCGGCTCGACTGCCGCTTACGCTCAGGGCCGATGGTTTCGGCGCAAACCGGGTGGTGACTGGCAGGACACGAAATCGTGGACGCTTGGCCTGCGGATGATGCCCGATCGCCACTGGTCGATTAGCGTCCAGTACACCCATGAGATCGAAGTGTTCGGCAACCGGGAGGAGGAAGGTGTGCTCGATCTGCAGCTACGCTTCCGAAGTTAAATGAGAAGAAAAATCCGAGTTACGATACTGACCCCGCTGATTACAGTATTGGCGGCAGCCGCGCTATATGCGCCGCAGGCGTCGGCGGTTGCTTACTGTGCCCTGCGGGATCCGGCCGCAGCGATCCAGCAACTTTTTCCTGGCCGTACGACCTATAGGACTTTTGTAGAGACGATCGGCCGAAACATTCGCCCAACGCTCGCCACTAAGCTTCCATTCGACATTCATTTCGACGAGTTCGGAAGGCATTCCTTCTACGCTATCTTCCGGGACGAGCGACCGGAGGGATTCGTGCAAGCCCGCTCGGAACTTGGACAGTGGGGCCTGGCAGAGATTGTCTGGGCACTCGACCTCGATCTAAAGATTCTCGACTTCGTGTTTCAGAGAAACCGGGACCCCGCTGCCCGATATGTCGAATCCAGCGATTTCAAGGATATTCTGCGTGGTCGCGGCGTCGATGAGTTGGCTGCACTTCTCGCGCAGGTGGAGTTGGGCCAGCCCGCCGAGTTAGGTCTTCCCGAAAAGGCGGTTCCGTTGGCGCGCACCGTGATCGAGTCCGCCATGAAAGTTATTGTCGTCACCGGAACCGTGTGGGAGGAGGACATCAAGAGAGTCAGGGCATTGGCTGCGAAGGCTGGGGAGTTTTCCGATCTGGATCACGCAGCCGTCAAGTACGGCCCTTGCAAGGCGGCTCCGCCCGGCCGACCCGAAGGCTCGGTACTGCCAGAAAGCAGAGTGTTTGACAAAGACGATGGCAGGGCACTCTCGGTCATCGACTTGCGCGGGGACTTGCTGGGTTCGGTTGTCGATCCCATGTACGACACGCGGTTTAGCCGACAGTCACGCCGGTGGGCCGTCACAGATGAGCAGATCTTCAAGTCAATCAACTCTCAGGTAGGTTGGTCCGAATTCGAAGCAAGTGCGCTTGTCGGCTCGCTGGACAGGATGACTGAGGGGCTCAGTCACAGTGGCACTTCAGAAGTGCCGGCCTTGGCTGAGACGATGCTGGTAGCAGGGATGCCGAGCCCCTGAGATGCGCATCGCATCTTTTCTAATAATCGCATTGATAGTGTCCGCAGCTGGCGGACTGGGTGTCGCGTCAACCATCGCCAGTGGATATAACCAGTTGCGTGACATCGAAGAAGGCGCGGGCCAGGATTCTGTCGCCCGAGCCCGAGTCAAAGGATTCCGGAGTTCTGCAGAGCAAGTATTGGTGACCGGCGACCTTCTCATGGGCAGTGAGGTCCGGTATCTGGCGCCCGGGGTCAGCAAACAGATCGAAAGTCTGCTTATTACGCTTGGAGAGATCCGCCAGTTTTCGTTATTGAGTGAAAGTGCAGCGGAGCTGGATCAGGTACAGGAGGCGCTGGAGCTCATTCGAGAAGTAGTTGGTACGTACATGTCTTCAGGGCCAGAAGTTGGTGACGCATTGAATGTCTATGACACTGCAGCTTTTCAGTTAGCGAATCTGGTAGATGAGTTGGAAGAAAGTGCGACGTCACGCGCACAAGCCACCCTGGCTTTGGTTCGGACGGAAAGTGAAAGACACGGTCGGCATCGCATACTGCTGTTCTCAGGCTATTGCGCGATGATGATACTGCTGCTGATCACATTACTACGCCAGATCGCCAGCCCTGTGCGAAAGCTGACGATAAATGCGGAAGACGCCATGGAACTTGGGCACCGATTTCAGCCAGTCAATCGAGGGCCTCGCGAACTGAAACAGCTCGGTGGGACCATCTCCCGCTTCGTCGGTGACCTGGAGACCAAGGTTGCCGAACGAACGGTAGCGCTTCGGACCCAGGCCGATGAGCTTAAAGGAGAAATCGAGGGCCGCCGTAGGGTCGAGGAGCAGTTGAGAACAGCCATGATTGTGGCTGAGACGGCCAGCGCGGCCAAGAGCGAATTCTTGTCAGTAATGAGCCACGAGCTTCGGACTCCTATGAACGCCATACTGGGAACGCTGACACTCCTTGGGGACACACCGTTGGAGGGCGAACAGCGTGTCTACATCGAGACCGCGAGAAATTCTGGCTCCGCCCTCATGGCGCTACTCAATGACGTTCTGGACATGTCAAAAATCGAGGCGGGGTACCTGGAGCTGGCCAGTCAGGATGTTGATGTCTTCGAGACAATTGACCACGTGCTCAGCCTATTTCATCCTGCCTGCTGTTCCAAGCGCGTCGTGCTCGCAGGTGTTGTGTCACCGCGTGTTCCCTCTCACATAAGGGGGGACTCTTTGAGAATTCGTCAGGTCCTTACAAACCTCGTCGGCAACGCCGCCAAATTCACCGACGATGGTCACATTCATCTAAGGGCCGATACGGCGCAAAATGCGATTGGCGAAGGTGTCCTGAGATTCAGCGTATCGGATACAGGTGTAGGGATTGCCAGGCAGAATCAGTCCATCGTCTTTACCGAGTTTTCTCAGGTCGACAAGTCCTACACGAGGCGCCATGGCGGAACCGGGCTTGGTCTTTCTATTTCGCGGCGTCTGGTCGAGTCCATGGGCGGCGAAATTGGTGTACACAGTACCGAAGGTGCCGGCAGTGAGTTCTGGTTCACGGTGCCACTGCAGGACGTCAACACAGACGCACTGCCTCACGCAGATCTCCGAGAGCGATTGGCAGGCTTGAACGTTGTAATAGCGGGTAGCTGCTACGTTCTGGCAAAGTCGCTGCAGGAACTGCTGGACGACTGGGTGGGATCCGCACGTGTCGAGACTGACCCGGGTCGATGGGCGGAACTCTTGTCCGGATCCAAGCCGAATACGAGCCTTATCGTATGCGGTCCCCCCGATGCGCACATTTGGAGCGAGTATGCGGGCCTTCTCAACGAGTACGGGCACCCGGGTCCTCGCCTGGCCGTTGTGCCATGCGTACCCGGTGCCGCCGCGATGGTGGCTGAGCAAGCAGAATTCGACGTGATCTACGATCAGGCGCTAAAGCCCGCTACGATCCTGCGTGCAGTCTGCGGAGACGGTCCGAAAAGTTCTGATCACGTGGCTCCGGCTTTGCCCCAAGGCACGGGCGGAAAGGTTCTTTTGGTAGAAGATAGCCCCGCCAACCAGATGGTTGCGTCGGCGATGCTGGAAAAGGCCGGATTTACGGTGAGCGTCGCGACGAACGGCAAAGAAGCTATCGACGCGGTAAAAGCGGATTGCCCGGATCTGGTTCTCATGGACCTGCAGATGCCTGTGATGGACGGCTACGCGGCAGCTGTTGCGATCCGTGAGCTACCGGGCATCTGTGCTGAGGTACCAATCGTCGCTTTGACCGCGAACGTCATGGCAGAGTCTGACGCCGGGGAAAGGGGTGTTCAGCTCGACGGATATCTCTCCAAGCCTCTCTCCAGACGGGTGCTGTTGGAAACGGTGGTGTCTTGGATGGAGCGTTCGTCTACGCCCTCGGAGATAGCCGGGACTGCAAAAGCTGGAAGCAATGAGGCCAAATTGTCATGATGATAATGGACGATAGAAAGTGTGTTGATTCTATGAGCGACAAATTTTCCGACGATTGGACAAGGCGGCTGCTGCAGGTGATAACGGAGGCGCAGCAGAAGTTACTGGTTGGCCGCGGTCTAAGGTCAGGGTTTGACAGCCTTCTCGAGGGGCTCCTCTCCGTGACAGGCAGCGAGTATGGTTTCGTAGGCCAGGTAATGCATTCGAGTAACAGGGACCCTTTCCTAAAGACGTACTCAATTTCGGATGTCGCGTTAGACGATGGCACCCGCGAGCTTATGAGTGCCCATGAGGATTCCAGGCTTGAGTTTCATGACCTGGACACACTGTATGGGCAGGTTCTGACGACAGGCTTGCCCTTGATCGCCAATGACCCCGCCGGGCACCCCGGTCGCGGAGGATTGCCGGCCGGAAATCTCCCGCTCAAGTCATTCCTTGGTCTACCCATATTCGTCGGAGACGAGTTCGTTGGTGTGGTCGGGTTGTCCAATCGGGAGAGCGGCTATGACCAGTCGCTAATTGACGCATTACAGCCAATCGTGTCGGCTACAGGCTACATGATCGTGGCGGCAAGCGAGAAAGCGATTCGTATCGAGGCCGAGGCCGAGGCGCGTAGTGGCGAGCTGTTGAGACATTCTGTGATCGAGACCGCCCTGGATTGCGTGATCGCCATGGACCACGAGGGCCGCATTATTGAATTTAACCCGGCCGCAGAGACGACGTTTGGTTGGTCCCGTGACGACGTCATGGGTCGCTCACTTGCAGACGTAATAATTCCCGAGGGACTACGGAAACTCCATACAGCAGGGATGGCTCACTATCTGGAGACTGGAGAGGGCCCTGTTCTCGGCAAACGGATCGAGGTGCCTTCCATTCGGCGCGACGGTACGGAGTTTCCAGTCGAACTTGCGATAACCGTCGCAAATCTGGACGACAATCCGGTCTTCACCGCCTATCTGCGTGACATTACGGAGAGAAAGCAGAACGAATCCGATCTCCAGCGGGCCCGCGAGGCAGCTGAGGCGGGCAGCCGGGCCAAGACGGAGTTCGTTGCGACCGTCAGTCACGAAATTCGAACGCCGATCAACGCCATCACGGGTGCGCTTGGACTGCTTAAAACAGCGGGCATGGAAGATGGCGACCGGAAATTTCTGCAGACTGCCCAGAAGTCAGCCACGACCCTTCTGGGATTGGTCAATGATGTTCTCGATCTCTCCAGAATAGACGCCGATCGGTTGACCCTCGAGATCGTTCCGACCCGCCCTGAAGAGATATGTGACAGCGTCGTGCACCTGCTGGCTGACAAGGCCGAAGCCAACGGAAATCTACTCGGAAGCGTCGTCCACGATTGTGTGCCGGGTATGGTGATGATAGATGGAGGCAGAGTCAGGCAGGTTCTAATCAATCTGGTGGCAAATGCTGTCAAGTTCACCCGTGGGGGGAACGTGCGGATCGATGTTCGGGTCGACGGGGGCGAGTTGCAATTCTGCGTAGCTGATACTGGCGAAGGCATCTCTGAGGAAGATCTGCCCCGGCTGTTCACTGAATTTTCCCAGTTTGGCCGAGGGAGAGAGTTCGGCGGCGCCGGCCTGGGACTCGCGATCTCAAAGCGGCTGGTGGATCTCATGGAAGGGTCAGTTCATGCCAGCAGCAAGCTTGGAGAGGGGAGTCGCTTCTCTTTCTCCGTCCCGTTCGACGTGAGTGAGGACACAGTCGATAGGAGACTGAATGGCCGTAAGGGGCTGATCGTTACAGGGAACGACTTCCTCGCCGAAATCATTCGGGATCAGGGCCAGGCTTGGGGGATAGATTGCCAATTGGCACGTACGACGCAACGGGCCAGAGACGTCCTGAACACGGACGAAGGCATCGATTTCGTCCTGCTTGCGCTCGACGGTTCTCCGACCCGCAGTCGCTTGACCCATGGCGCCGCGCTCGCCGCTTTGGCCAAGGGGAGAGATATTCCACTCGGACTTATTGTCTCGGGTGGTGAGCATTGTTCGGATCACCTGGAGCAGAAGCTGGACTCCGATGTGGTCTTGACAATGCCACTCCTCCAGGAAGACCTGTCAGGAGGCATCTGGCAGCTGCTTGGTGGCCAATCAACAGAGGGGCTCAGCTGGTCTCATACGGTCACCATGGACTATACGGATGCCAATATCCGGGTGCTCCTTGCAGACGACAGTCAAGCCAATCGCCTGGTCATGGGGGAGATGCTCAAGCGAGCCGGATTCGACGTCGACGTCGTTGCCGATGGTAGAGAGGCTATCGAGGCCGTGGACTCTCTTCCTTATGACGTTGTTCTAATGGACATCGAGATGCCTGACGTGGACGGCATGGAGGCGACTCGTCAGATACGAGAGCTTAAAGGAGCGGCGGGGCAGGTGCCGATTGTTGCTCTGACCGCCAATGTACTGGCCGACTCGCGCAAACGCTTCCTTGAGGCAGGGATGAATGACTACGTAAGCAAACCTGTTGATCGACAGACGCTGTCGGCTACCGTCTTGCGGTGGGCCCGGGTCGACGATGGCGCAGTGTCGGAGGTGATCGATGCCGACGATGAGACTCTGCTTATCGACGAGGATGGGCTCAGGATGCTGGGCGAGGATACGTCACAGGAACTCGTCCCGAAACTAGTTAACGTGTTTGTGGCAGAGCTCCGTGCGCGAGCGGGGAACATTTCCGATGGCATGGATTCAGGCGACATGAATCGTCTTGCCAGAGAGGCTCACGCGCTGAAAAGTAGTGCGGCTACCTATGGTGCTCTGGCAATAGCGGAGCGCGCACGATGGCTCGATCAGGCCTGCACGGATGAGAATGGGGTCGAGGCTGGGGCGCAGTGCCGAGCGCTGCTCGAACTCGTCGAGCCAACGATAGCTGCGTTCGAGGCACACCCGCTGGCACAACGCTGATTTCGGGTCCACGCCTGGCAGGTCTGCGGTAGAATCCAACAGTTAGCTACCGGGGCAGTGCATGGCCAAGAAAAAACACATAGTCCTCATGGTCGAGGACAGTCCGTCTCAGGCGGAAGCCTACAGAGGCTATCTTGCGAGTGAACCCTTCGAAGTCGTGCATGTGACGACTGGCGAGGATGCACTGAAGAGACTTGACGTCATTGTTCCTGACGTGATTCTTCTGGACCTGCAGTTGCCTGGCATGCATGGCATGGACGTGCTGCAACACGTCATGTCCCATGAGATGCCGTCTCCGGTCGTCGTGATCACTGACGATGGCTCGGTCGACGTCGCCGTCGAGGCGATGCGGTCTGGAGCGTTCGATTTCGTAACCAAACCTTTCGGCGCAAGTCGCCTCAAGGTTACGGTCGGCAATGCTATCCGCCAGGAGGAACTGACGGACCTGGTAGAGACATACCGGGATCAGTTCGATAGGAGTCGATTCCATGGATTCCTGGGTAAGGCACTCAAGATGCAGGCGGTTTACCGGATCATCGAGAGCGCGGCGCCCAGCAAGGCCAGCGTGTTCGTGACTGGTGAGAGCGGAACCGGCAAGGAGTTGTGTGCCGAGGCCATCCACCAGGAAAGTTCGAGGGAAAAGGCGCCATTCGTACCGGTAAACTGCGCCGCCATTCCTCGCGAGCTAATGGAGAGCGAGATCTTCGGTCACGTTAAGGGGGCATTCACGGGCGCGGTACGGGCGCGGGATGGCGCGGCAACGCAGGCCGATGGGGGCACGCTATTTCTGGACGAAGTCTGTGAGATGGATCTCGATCTGCAGAGCAAACTGCTGCGCTTCATCCAGACCGGTTCATTCCAGAAGGTCGGTGCCAGTGAGCAGACCCAGGTGGATGTCAGATTCGTGTGTGCGACCAATCGCGATCCGATGGATGAGATTAAAAAAGGAAATTTCCGCGAAGACCTTTACTACAGGCTGCACGTAATCCCGATCCCGCTGCCTCCGCTTCGCGACCGGGAGGACGACGTGCTCCTGATAGCCCGCAAGTTTCTCGCAGACTACGCCTCTGAGGAGGGTAAGGACTTCCACGGCTTCAGCCGGGAAGCTGAAGCCATCATCGTAGGCTATGGTTGGCCGGGAAACGTTCGGGAGTTACAGAACGTAGTTCGGCAGGTTGTGGTTTTGAATCCCGGTGGTGTAGTAACGCCTGGTATGTTGCCCATCCCTTTGCGGGATACCAAGATTGTTGTGCAAGCCGGAGATACACCTTCCGACTCTCCCCGAGCAGAGGGGCAAGCGGCGGACCAGGCTGGCGATACAGGGATCCGGCCGCTGTGGATGGTCGAGAAGGACACCATTGAGAACGCAATCAGGGCCTGCGAAGGAAACGTGCCGAAGGCAGCGGCGCTTCTCGAGATAAGCGCATCAACGATTTACCGGAAGCGTCAGGCCTGGGAAACCGCGGACCAATGACCACGGCCGCCCAGGCCTTCCGCTGGGGGGTGGTCACCACTTCCAGTGTGCAGGATTCACTGGTTTGGTCTTGTTGCTGCCTGGCCGCCTGTGCCAATCTGATTTCGTCGATCCGCCGCTGACCACGAAATCCACGAAGTCCGGATAAGCTTCACCCAGGTCTATGAATTCGATGGGAAGTAGCCAGTCTTCGGGCAGGATCATGCCAAATGGATAGCCGAAGCTGTCAGTAAAGCCAAGAAGGCCATCGCGGGAATTTTTCGAGTTACCGAGAACCGCCGATTTGCCCGGCAGCAGGCAGACCCGGGTTCGATGTGGCGGCACTATCGTCAGCTGATCGCACTACGCAAGCAGCATGCCGCCCTGGCCCGCGGTGGCTATCGGTCCCTGGACGTGTCTGGCGCCGGTGCCGGCAACGCCATCGCGTATGAGCGATATCTCGACGATGAGCGGATCGTCGTCGTCGCGAATTTCTCGGATGTGGCGTCGGAAGATCTGACGATCGCGCTGCCCGACCCCGGGGATGGCGAAGTCAGAGTCCTGTTCGGCGAGGGTGGAGAGGGCGAATTGTCTGCCGACGGGTTGGTAGTCGCCAGGGTGGGGCCACGTGACGTGATCGTCTACCGGCTCTGAGGCCGGTGCCGATCTAGGCTGCCAGGAACAGCTCCCATTCACCGGACACGCCCTTGAGTGACCGGGCCCCCAGCGGCTCGAACTCCAGCCCCGTACCGGCCACCAGGTCGCGCACGGTGCGGGAAACGACGACCTGCCCGGCTTCTGCCTGCCCCATGATGCGTGCGCCTGTGTGGACCGAGATGCCTCCGATCTTGCCGGCGATCTGCTCGCATTCGCAGGTGTGAAGCCCGGCCCTGATTCTGATCCCCAACTCGGACAGCGCGTCTCTGATCGCCATCGCACAGCGGACACCCCGCGCCGGTCCCTCGAAGCTGGCGAAGAAACCGTCTCCGGCGGTGTCCACTTCATGACCCCGGAAGCGGGCCAGTTCATGTCGCACCACCTCGTGATGACGCTCCAGCAGGTCTTTCCAGGCGCGATCACCCATGGCCTCGGCGCGTCCGGTGGCGTCGACGATGTCGGTGAAAAGCACGGTAGCCAGCACCCGATCGTCTTCCGGGATGTCCCGTTTACCGGTCAGGAACTCCTGTACCGGTGCCAGCAGCGTCTCGATGTCGCCGGCATGGAAAAAGTGATCGCGACCCGGGATCTCGACGAAGCGGGCGCCCTCGATATGGTCGGCCAGGTAACGGCCATTCTCTACATGCACGTAAAAGTTGTCAGTCCGATGCAATACCAGCGTCGGTACCCGGATCGCCGCCAGTATCGATCTGAAATCCAGTTCATAGGTCTTCGGGTAGAGGGACCGGAACTGCCCCGGACTCATGGCCACGCGTTCATAGCGTGCCCGCCAGCTCACGAAGGTGGGATCGTTCGACAGGCTGGGGGCGCCCTCGAGCGCAGCGTGCCCGGTACCCCAGCTGCCGATGATGAATCCCATGAGTCGATCGGCGACCGTAGCAGGAACGCCGCAGGGATAGTCCGGCGCGCGAACTCGACGGGCGTAGGTGTCCATCAGCACCAGGGCGGATGTGCGGGCGGGATGGGTCGCCGCGAACAGCAGCCCCATCTGGCCGCCGTCACCGTGGCACATGATGGCCGCGCGCTCGCTGCCTGCTGCGTCCATGACGGCGCCCACGTCGTACATCCACTCTTCCCAAGTGGGGACCGCTCCCAGAGGGACCGGGTCCGACAAACCGGTGCCACGCTTGTCGAAGCAGATGACCCGTGCGAATGATGCCAGCCGATCCATGAAGCGGGTCAGGCTCGGATCCTCCCACATGACTTCGAGGTTGGTCACCCAGTCGGGGATAAACACCAGGTCGACCGATCCCTCACCGAACACCTGGTAGGCGATGTATTGGCCCTGATCGTTCTTCGCGTAACGTGTAACCGGATTCATGGTCTGTTGCTCGTATCGGTGTCAGCCTGCATCACGGCCCCGAGATAAAACGTGATCCGCAACAGCTGGCTTGGCGGAGCCCGATCTCGCCCTGGGTAGACCCGCATTATGCGCTGATCCGGCTCACGGCTATGAACGCGCCCCAGATCAGAAATCCGATACCGCTGAGCGATGCGATGCCGCGCCCGATCGGCAGTACCTTCTCCAGCAGGACCAGCGCGGCCAGCCCGACGATCCACCACATACTCATCACGCCCCCATAAAACAACAGGCCCATCACGACCCAGCAGCAGCCCACGCAGTAAGCGCCATGATAGATGCCCATCCGCAGCGCGCCGGATGGCCCGGGGCGCCAGTGCTCCGTGATAAACGCGATGGGGCTGCGGCAGTGCCGCAGGCAGGCGTCTTTGAGCGGCGTGAACTGGTAGACGCCGGCCGCGATCAGCAGCGCGGCGCCGAGCCAGTCCGCGGCACTCGCCATGCGCATACTCAGCAGCCCGGCTTGCTCGAGTAGATAGTGCAGGATCGTAGCCGCCAGGCTGAATCCGGCCCAGGCGATTAGGTAGCCGAACGCGAATATGCTCGTAGATACATAAGGCGCATCGCGCTCGCGGTTCTTGCGATTGACCATCGCGAACAGAAGGATCATCGGCGCTGCGCTCGGCAGCATCATGGCGATCATCATGATCCACCACATCAGGAACATGACGGACGCGTAGGCCGGCGACCAGGTCATGGGCATGACCATATCCGGGTCCATGCCGGCCATATCCATGTCCATGCCGGCGCCGGATAACAGATAGATCCAGGCGAGTAGGGTGATCACGAAGAGACCCGCGACCACGACCAGGCGGTCGCGACGGGCGATGGCTTCGACGACGTCCATAGCCTCGGTTCAGCGGAACGACGGGACGTTCGTGTCTGTCTTCAACCGACAGGCCCCGACGGCGTCATGTGCAGGATCGCGATATGTCCGTGTCCTTCATTCCAGTCGAGCGATATCTCGCTGTTGGAATGGGCGCGGCTGCTGACAAACTCGGCTTCCCGATACTCGAATCCCTCGGGGAGCATGACGCGCGCCCGATGCGACTCGCCGGTAATGGGATTGGTGATGGGCGAGGCGAAGGCGTCCACATAGCCCGGGATCGTGAACTTGCCGATCCAGTTCTCCATGTCCACATGGAAGTCGATGGGTGCGAACACCGGATCGTGGACCTTCGCATAGGTAGCGGCAAAAACGTTAAAGATCGTGGCGCCAGGCTCCGATGTCTCTCCCGACATGATCTGCAGCACCGCATCACGCTGGGCATCGTCAGCATCCGAGTCCACCACGGGAATGCACTCGCCATTGCCCTCGTGGATTGCCCCGGGCCAGGCGAACAGACCGCCAAATTTGACGCCGGACAGGTCGTGATCGCCGAAGTAGCCTTCTTCGATGCGAATCACCATGGCCGCCCTGCAATCGCCGTGGGTCGGCAGGGAATTGAATTGGCAGGGACATCCCCAGTTGCAGTTACAGGCCGAGACTTCCGGGCCGCGAATCATCCAGTGCGGGTACGACATGCTGTGACCTCCCTCTTGAATATCAAATCACTATAGACCCGAAACCTGCGCAGCGCTTGATGCGTCGCGTCATGGCAGTCACGGCAGAATCTGTCCGGAAACCATGGCGGCCACTTTGAATGGCGTTCTTACCAGAGCGTGCGGTCAAGCGCGATCCAGGTGGCCCGGGCCACACCGGCGAGCGCTCCGGATTCCGAGAACAACGCTGTTGCGGCGAAGCGTTTACGCTTGTCCTCGCCTAATGCCCAGCCCAGGACGACACAGCGTTCACCACTGCGGATCACGGGCACGGCGCGGGCGGTGAATCTACCGAGCAGCATCAGTTGGGGTCGGCGATCGGTATGCAGCGAGAAATACCCGGGGCAGTCCAGCGCGGCCCACAGGAACTCGGGCCTGACCAGGCCCTGATCGTCAGCCAGTGACTCATCGGGGATCCATGGTGCAGCGACCATCCCTCGATCCTTCCATGGGCCGGCGTAGATCCGCAGCCCGTCACCTTGGCCGCGGTCTGTGCCGCAGACGAAACACTCGGTGAAGTGATGATCCACGAAGCCCACGTAGCCCTTCGCTGCCTCGACCGCGATGTCGAAATCCGGCGGATCGGGGATCTCCAGTTCCGGCGATCCTGGCTCCGCTTCGGCGATGAGTTCGTCTCCGAGATGCATCTGCAGATGTCCGGCGCCATGACCGGTGAGCGCGAGTTCGACACCCAGCGGCGGTGGTTTCCGCAGTGTGACGGTCGCCCCTTCCGGATAGTGCTGGCCGAGCAGGCCGCAGACATAGCCGCCGTTGCCGGATTCGGGCGGGCCGCGGAAGCGAGTGTCGATGACGACGTTTTCTATCACGGGACCTGGAGCCTCTCGTCAAACTTCAACTGATTGCATGGCAGCGGCGCGGCGTTCGTCAGGGCAGTCCCGGCAGGGACCACGACGGGGGATCACTGGCCGGCCAGAGCGTAGACCAGGTCCACGTAGTACTTCTCGACCTCGTCCAGCCCGCTGAGGCCGGAACCCTCGACCGGATCGATCAGCATGTACTCATCCGGGGCGTGGGCACCGGACCCATGACCGGGAGATGAAAAGACCAGCGGCAGTTCGAGTCTCTCGGTGAACTGATAGAATGGCGCGCTACCGCCGAGCCACGGCCGCACCGCGACCTCATGCCCGCGCTTGTTGAACACGGCGAGGGCGGCCTGCACGAACGGGTCATCGATGGAGGTGTGCGCCGCCGGATAACTGTCGAACTTGCGGATGACGACGTCGTCGAAGCCCTGCTCATCGAGATGCTTGCGCACCTTGGCCAGGGTGGCGTCCGGATCGAGGCCGGGCGGCAGGCGCGCATCCATCTTTGCGGTCGCCTTGTGGGGCAGGACTGTCTTGGTACCGGCCTCGATGTAGCCGCCCCAGATGCCGTCTACGTTCAGGGTCGGCATGTACAGATACTCGAGGATCGCGTCGCGCCCGGTGAGGCCATCGATCCATCTGTCCAAACCAAGCGAACGCTGCATCCCGGTGTCGTCCCACACCGCCAGCATGCCGTTGATCAGTCGTTGCTGTTCGGCCGTCGGCGGGATGATGCCGTCGTAGAACCCGGGGACCAGGATCGTGTTGCCGTCCGCGCTCGTCATCGAGGCGATGGCCTGTACAAGGCGCAGCGCCGGCGCGTCCACGATCACCTTGTAGGAACCGTGGATCTCATTGTTCTTCGGCCCACCCCAGTCGCCACCGGTGGATTCGAGTTCCCAGTAGATGATGCCCTTGACGCCCAGATTCATCATGATGCTGCCACCACCGCTCTTGCCGTTCATCGGAAACAGGACGCCGGACGCGGCCTTGAGGCGGTCTTCGTAGGCAGTCACGATCTGCGGATAGTGGGGGGAGCCGATCTCTTCCTCGCCCTCGGCCGTGATCATGACGTTGACGGGCAGATTCCCGGTGACCGCGATGATGGAGTCCAGCGCGTTCAGAAACGCCCGCTGGGGACCCTTCTGGTTGGTCGCGCCCCGCGCCATCAGCACGATGCCCTTGTCTGTCTCAACCAGGTTGGCTTCGAACGGCGGCGTTCGCCAGTCCTCCGGGTCCACCGGCTGGACGTCATACATCATGTAGACCATCAGGGTCTTGTCCGCACCGGCATCGTAGTAACCCCACACGCCGGGATTGCCATCGGTAGGCACCAGCTCCGCCTCCGAGAAACCCATGTCGACGAAGTCCCGGCGCACGAGTTCCGCCATCTCGTCGATGCCGATCCCCAGCGGGCTGATCGACGGCTGGCGGATCCAGCGCTGAATATGTCGTACATGCTCGTCCAGGTTCCGATCGATGTGCGCATAGACTTCGTCATGCTGCCCCGCATACGGTGGGACGGTGTCGGTATCGAATGCCTCCTCCGTCGTCACCTCGAATCGGGGCCGGATCGATCCCGACGCGTCGTCGGCAGCTGCGTCAGTTGTGAAACCGGGCCAGACGAGGATCGCGACCAGAGAGAGCGTCATCAGGTACGACTGTCGGCGGTGATGTTGTATAAACTGGCGCATGCTTCGGCGGCTCCTGTGCCGATGGCTGGAGACGAGCGAATATATCATTTGCCGGCGCGACAAACGGATTGCCACAGAGATCGTAACGGTGCAGCCGGACGGTCCGGGGCAGAATCGGGCAGAGGCATCGGGGGGAGAGTGGGACAAGGGATTCGCAAGTGCGCCTGATCAGGTGGTGCCGGCTCTGCGCTAGCGGCATAGTCGTCGCTGTGCCTGCCTGCGGCAGAGCATGGCGCGAGGCGCCAGCCGGAATCACAGCAGCCCCTTGGTACGGTCTCCTGCTTTGTGGCTTGGCGATCGGTGGTTGCACCAACGTCGGTCCTGACTTTGCGCCGCCCGAATCACC
Organism: uncultured Gammaproteobacteria bacterium; assembly: GCA_937924335.1. Lineage (GTDB taxonomy): Bacteria > Pseudomonadota > Gammaproteobacteria > Steroidobacterales > XN24 > JAHEFR01. Next base: position 6,757 of record CALDWW010000049.1, on the reverse strand, counting down.
CGTGGAGGAGACCTGGGATCAGGGCACAGGCGGTGGCCTGCAGGCCAAACCGCTGGAACTGGTCGAGTGGTGGCAGGTCTTCGAAGATCCGGTCCTGGATCGCCTGATCCGGACGGCCTATCAGCAGAACTACAGCCTGGAGGTCGCCGGGCTCAGGGTCCTGGAGGCACGCGCCCAGTTGGGTATTGCCGTGGGCAGCCAGTATCCCCAGCTGCAGCGCGGTCGCGGCGGCGTCACCCGTGTCTCCGCCAGCGAGAGCGGTGCCAATACCGTGGCAGGCGACCTGAATTACTGGCAGTACGATCTGGGCGCAGACGTCTCCTGGGAGATGGACTTCTGGGGCCGGTTCCGCCGCGGCATTGAGGCCGCCGACGCCAACCTGGCCGCCTCGGTCGCCAACTATGACAATGCGTTGGTGCTGCTGACCTCCCAAGTGGCGCAGACCTACAATGCGATCCGCATTGCCGAGCAACAGCTCCGGGTGGCTCGCGAAAACGTCGTATTGCAACAGCGCAGCCTGGACATCACCCAGGTACGGTTCCGATTCGGCGACGTCAACGAACTGGACGTGCAGCAGGCCAAGACACTGCTGCTGAGTACCCAGGCGACCATCCCCGAGTTCGAGACGAGTCTCTACCAGGCCAGGAATGCCTTGAGTACGCTGTTGTCCCGTTCGCCAGGAGATCTGGCAGATGTGCTCGGCCCGGAGGGCGACATTCCATCTCCACCCGGTGAGATCACCACCGGGGTGCCGGCGGACTTGCTGAGACGGCGTCCTGACGTGAGGAGGGCCGAGCTGCAGGCGGCGGCGCAGAGTGCGCTGATTGGTGTCGCCGAAGCGGATCTCTACCCCAGCTTCACGCTTGCGGGTTCCGTCGGTCTGTCGGCTGCCGATGGCACGGACACGACGAGAACAGGAGATTCCGGAGCGGGAGAGCTTTTCAGTTCGGATAGCCTGGTCTTTCAGGGTGGCCCTGCATTCAGTTGGAACATCCTCAATTACGGTCGCATCAAGAACAATGTCCGGGTCCAGGACGCCCGCCTGCAGCAATTGCTGATCAGTTACCAGGACACGGTCCTGGCGGCTGCCCAGGAGGTGGAGGACGCCATGGTGGCCTACGTCAGGGGCTTGCAGCAGGGCGTGATACTTGGCCAATCCGTGGAGGCAGCCAGGCGGTCCGTGGACCTGTCCACATTGAGGTACAAGGAAGGCTTTTCCGACTACCAGCGAGTGCTCGACGCTCAGCAGTCACTGTTCACCCAGCAGCAACGTTACGTCGCCAATCAGGGCGCCGTCATTGCCAACGTCATCAACCTCTACAAGGCGTTGGGGGGCGGTTGGCAGATGCGTGCCGGCGAGGAGTTCGTCGACGATGAAAACAAGGAAATGATGCGTGAGCGGGTGGACTGGGGTGAACTCCTCGAGCCTGGCTCGACCGATCCCGCACCGAACGACCGGCGACGCAAGCCCGATTGGTGACAAGCAACCGAGATCTGAAAAACAATGCCTGAAGAGAAGCAATCTGCGGCACAGACGCCGGCACCGGAAACGACCCCCGCGGAGCCGGCGGCGCAAAAGCAGGAGTCACCGGAGGAGGGTGCGGCGCGGGATCCGGTGCGGCACTGGACCCTGGTCGTTCTGGCGATCTGCGCGGTATTGATCGTCTGGTACATCATCGGCGACCGGGTCGCGCCGTACACCAGTCAGGCGCGGGTAGAGGCCTATGTCGTGCCGATCGCGCCGGAGGTCTCAGGGACCGTAGCCGCCGTGGACGTGGGCAACAACCAGCTGGTCGAAGCCGGCGAGCGATTGCTGCAGATCGACTCGTCGCGGTACGCACTCACGCAGGCGTCGGCCGAGGCCGACTTGCGGGCGACCCAGCAGGAGATCGATGCCGCCTTCGCGGGTCTTGTGTCGGCGGAAGCGAATCTGAAGTCTGCGCAGGCCGACCTGGAGAGGGACCGGAAGAATTTCCGCCGCCTTCAGAACATATTCGATGAAGACCCGGGAGCGGTCTCCCAGCGACGTCTCGATTCGGCGGTCGCGACGCTGGAGGGCGCCAGGGCCCGGGTAGAGGCGGCGGAGGCTGAGCTGGAGAAGGCGCGGCTGCAGCTGGGCCCCATGGGTGACGACAATCCCCGGCTGCGGGCGGCGCGGGCGGCCCTCGATCAGGCCAAGATCAATCTCGACCGGACCACGATCGTCGCCCCGGAACGGGGCCTGGTGACGAACGTCAGCGTCGACACCGGTAATTTCGCTCAGGCCGGCCAGCCGCTGATGACGTTCGTGGCCATCCATGACATCTGGATCCAGGCCGACCTGACCGAGAACAATCTGGGCAACCTGGAGCCGGGCGACCCGGTGGATTTCGTGCTCGATGTTCGGCCGGGCAGAGTCTTCACGGGCAAGGTGCGGAGTGTCGGATATGGTGTGTCGACCGGGGATGACTCGCTCGGCACCTTACCCACGATCGAGAATGACCAAAACTGGCTGCGTGATGCGCAGCGCTTCCCGGTGCTGGTCGACCTGGATGAGTCGGTGCTCAGGGAAGGGCACGGCATCCGCGTCGGATCGCAGGTCACGGTGATCGTCTACACGGGGCCCCATCCGATCATGAACACGCTCGGCCGGCTCTACATCCGCCTGTTGAGCTATCTGACCTACCTGTACTGACCCGGTGAGCGCAGCGAGCACCTCTGACACCGGCGCCACGCTGTACCAGCGCCGGGCCCTGCGGCTGGCGACCGGCACCACGCTGGCGCTGCTGTTCGGAGAGTTGGCAGGATGGAACGCGGCTTTCCTGTCAGCGGTTCTCGCCGCTACCATCCTGGCCCTGCCGTTCCCGGCACCGACGCTGAAGGCCGGTTTCTCGTTCGTGCTGATGCTGGCCGTGTCCCTCGGTATCGGCTTGCTGCTGCTGGTGCCGATCCACGAGTGGCCGTTCGCCGGCGTCATCCTTATCGGGCTGGGGCTGTTCGGGATCTTCCACTACGCAGCCCGCGGCGGGAATCCCATCATTGCCGGTTTCATGGGCCTCGGCCTCGCCGTCGTCCCGGCGCTGGGTTCCGAGTCGGTCACAGCCGCCGTGTTGATCACCGCATCGCTGGTCAAGTCCGGCGCCAGCTGCATGCTGTTCGTCTGGATCGCCTATGCCATCTTCCCGGAGCCTCATGAGACCAAGGCACAGGTGGCTGCGATGCGGGCGGCCAAAGCGGCGGCGCCGAAGCCGGATCCGCGCGCAGCCGTCTTCGCGGCCCTGCGAGCTCTATTCGTGACATTCCCTGTGCTGCTCTACTTCCTGATGGCCCCGGAGACCTCCAAGTACATGGTGGTCCTGATCAAGTCCATGACGCTGGGGCAGCAGGCCAATGTCGGTGGCAGCGCCCAGGCCGCCCGATCCATGCTGTTGTCCACGCTCATCGGCGGGCTGGCGGCCCTGCTCATCTGGGTCACGCTGCGTATCTGGCCGTCACTGATTGTCTATGTCCTGGGTATCCTCATCGCCTCGCTGTTCCTGGGGCGACGGGTGTTTGCCGGCAAAGGCCTGGCCGCCGACGGTCCGATGTGGTCGTATGCGCTGGTGACGCTGCTTGTCATCCTAGGGCCCGCAGTCGCCCCCACATCGACCGCCAACTTCCAGTTCAGCCTGCGGATCTTCCTGATGCTGGTAGTCACCGTCTACGGCATCGGCGCCATGTTCCTGTTCGATCTGTTTAGCGGCCAACGCAAGCGCACGGCGGCCGCGACCCAGAGTGCAGCGGACGCCGAACGTGCCTCGCCGCAGACGGCTGGCTAGAGATACAGGCGCCGGGCGGAATAGTCGATACCCACGCGACGGTCGTTGAGCAGGTCGGTCCCTATCAACACAAATGGTTCGTCATCGCTTCCGACACTGGAGAATACGCTCAGGTCCCTGACCTCGAGTGATGAGTCGTGGGTCAGCGTGGCGTCTCCCAGCCGGATCGATACGTCGTCTATCCTCGCCAGCAGGCGGTGCCCGCCCGGGTGTCCGTCTGCAGCGGTCTCGTGGGGGGCGAATTCGGCGCCCAGGGCCCGCGCGCCTGCCGAGTTGATGATGCTGCGGCCGGAACCCGTGTCGAGGATGGCCTTCATCAGTTGACCATTCAGCATGATGTCCAGGTAGATCAGCTTGCCGTGGCCGTCGCCGATGGCTACCGACGTCACGAAGCCGTCGGCCGACTGCGACAGGCTGCCGCGCTGCAGAAGAATGGCCTCGGAGTCAGCCAGATCGATCACGACGTCGAACTGGTCGAGGTAGTTATTGCCGACGATGCCGTCGAGCGTCATGTCCGGTCCGTTGACGTGCGACAGATCCATGATGACGGCCCGACCCTCGCCGATGTCCAGCTCGCCGAGTCGAAGAGACTCGAGCCTCACAATCTCGACGCTGGTGGTCGAGTGGGCGCCGATGGCGTGCGCAGATTCGCCACGCTTCAGTGAATCGACCCTGGCGGCGAACTCAGGTGTGATGACCGTGCTCGAGGCGCCGGTGTCCAGCGCGAACGTTCCCTGCGCGCTGCCGTTGATAATGGCCGGCATCAGCAGATGCCCGCGTGGACCCATGGTGAAATCGAGCCGGGCGGCAGGACTGTCTGCCTGTGCCGGCAGCGAGACCTGGCAGAGCAGGCCGAGCAGGATCGGTCCAAGGGTCGCCGCTCTCAGGCGACGGGCAGGGGTTGTACGCATGATCACTCCCTCGAGTTGGTTTCCTGATAAAGATGCCACATACCGGCAAACGGTCGCAGCGGGCTGGATTGCCAGTCGGCCGGTATACTCAGCGCTGCTCAAACGGGGAGGACGGCGCGGGATGACCGGAACAATTCTCCTGATCATTTTCGGACTGCTGATAGTCTTCGCGATCCTGATATTCAACCGCCTGATCCGCGAGCGGAACCAGGTGCGGTCTGCCTGGAGCGATATCGACGTCCAACTCACCCGTCGCCACGACCTGGTGCCGCGACTGGTAGAGGCGGTCAAGGCCTACGCAGCCTATGAAAAAGCCACGCTGACCGCGGTCACCGAGTTGCGCGCTCGCAGCGAGGCGTCACCGGCATTGGCTGACAAGGCGCGCATCGAGGACGAGATGCAGGCGGGTCTGCACAGGTTGATCGCGCTGGCCGAGGACTACCCCGATCTCAAGGCGGACGAGAATTTTCTCGACCTGCAGGCGCAGCTGGTTGAGGTAGAGGATCATCTCCAGTACGCGCGGCGCTTCTACAACGGCGCCGTGCGGATCTACAACACCCGCATCGAGACGGTCCCGGACGTACTGGTGGCGCGCCCGTTCCGGTTTCATGTGGCCGAGTTCTTCGAACCTGACGGTGAACATGTCCGCGTGGCGCCTCGGGTCGAGATGGATTCGTGAGGCCCATGCGCTTTCCGGTCCTGGCCAGTTGCGTCCTGGTTATCGCCAGCGCCCTGGCTGCCGGGGCTGCGCTGGGTGACGAGCGCATCCTGGCGTATCAGAGCGACATCACCGTCAACGTCGACGGCAGCATGAGCGTCGCCGAGCAGATCCGGGTCCGGACGGAGGGGGCCAACATCCGCCGGGGCATCTACCGGGATTTCCCGACCGATTACAAGGATCGGTTCGGCAACCGCTACCGGGTCGATTTTGAAGTCGTCTCCGTCACCCGTGACGGCATGCCCGAGGCCTGGAAGGCGGAGAAACATGCCAATGGCGTGCGTGTCTACGCCGGGCGGTCCGACCTTTATCTCGATCCCGGTGTGTACGAATACGCGATCACCTACAGGACCCACCGCCAGCTGGGCTTCTTCGAGGACCACGATGAGCTGTACTGGAACGTCACCGGCAACGGCTGGGCGTTCCCCATCGACGTGGCCCGCGCCGTCGTCACCCTGCCGGACGGTGTCTCCGGAGAAGGCGTGGCGGCAGCGGCCTACACCGGTGTGGTGGGCAGTACGGCACGCAATGCCGTGAGCGAGGTCACCCGCGGTCAGGTCGTCATCGAGACCGTCGGGCCGATGCGATCGCAGGAAGGCCTGACCATCGTCGTGAGCTGGCCAAAGGGACACATCAGTGAGCCGGATGCCTGGCAGAGGTTGAAATGGCTGCTCAGAGACAATCGGGGTCTGCTCATCGCACTGGCCGGGTTCGGACTGATCATCGCCTATCTCTATGTTGCCTGGCTACGCTATGGCCGCGACCCGGAGCCCGGCGTGGTCTTTCCTCATTACGAGCCTCCGCAGGGTTTCTCGCCGGCTTCGGCGCGATTCATACGCGAGATGGGCTACGACGATCGCGCTTTCACGACGGCCGTCGTCAACCTTGCTGTGAACGGTCATCTGCAGATCAGTGAGCGGCACGGGGATTACACGCTGTTGAAGAAATCGGGCGATCCGGCAACGCTCGCCGCTGGCGAGAGAGTGCTGTTGGAACAGCTCTTCAGCAAGGGTGCGGTGATCGAGCTGGATGACGCCAACCACAAGGTCATCGGCGGCGCCCGCAAGGCCCACCGGCGCGCTCTGCGGCTGGACTACGAGAAGGTCTATTTCTACACCAACTCCGTGCTGCTCGTCCCCGCGGCGGCGGTGGCCGTCCTGACCGCGGGGCTGGTCGTCCTGACCCGGGGTTTGTCTCCAGCGGCCATCGTCGTGCTGGCGCTCACGGCTGCCGGGCTCATCCTGTTCCACTTCCTGTTGAAGGCCGCGACACCCAAAGGTCGGCAGCTGATAGACAGGCTGGACGGATTCCGCCTGTATCTCGACGTGGCC
>CALDWW010000048.1 GCA_937924335.1 uncultured Gammaproteobacteria bacterium | reverse complement strand
AACGCTCGCGATCGGTGTCCTCGACACGCAGCACGAACGTGCCTCCGTGCTTCTTCGCATACAGCCACGCGAACAGCGCGGTCCGCACGCCGCCGATATGGAGGAAACCGGTGGGACTTGGGGCAAATCGGGTCTTGACGGTCATGGCCATGAACTCGTGATGTGAACGCGCATTTTAGCAGAGTCACTCTGATGGTTAGCAGTTCGGAATCAGGCACGTTGTCTGCTGTCGCCTGCCACTCGCCGATATCACGCAGACAAGACCCATCAGCGCACATCGGCCAGGGCAGGACAATTCCGGATCGCGACTTATTTGGCGTTATTGAGGCGAATTTATTAATTGACAGTATTTGGAGATAACATCTGTAATTATATGATATATATATTTATTACCTCTCACGCCACCCCACATATTGAGTCAGGCGCGGGAACTGGCCCGCACAGCCCGGAATCGGGAACTATGTGACAGTTATGCGACCCAACTCCGATTGGACTGGTAAAATTCCGCGCAATTACTCGCCGGGCAGACTACAAGGAAGGTATGAGCAAGATTCGTAAAGCAACTCACGCGCTTGCCGGGCTCGCGATGACCGTCGCGCCCTCCTCCGCCATGCTGAAGGCGGACGAAGCGAAGAGCATCACGACCGCCGCCGCAACCGGCGGCATGGCTGCGTCGAGTCCGACGGATGGCTGGCCGGAACTGCGCTACTCTCGCGACCCGCATTTGCACCAGGCTTTACAGAAAAAGATTCGCGATATCGGGCTCGCCCGTTACGCTGCTGACAACAAGATCGCGGTGGCGCTGGTCGACATCACCGAGCCACACAATCCAAGAGTGGCGACGATCAACGCCCACCACATGATGTACGCGGCCAGCCTGCCGAAGATCGCGATCCTGCTAGGCGCTTTCCAGAAGGCCCAGGACGGGAAGCTGGATATGGACCCGGCCACCGAGAATATGTTGACGGAGATGATCCGGCGCTCATCCAATTCCGCAGCGACGATCATGCTGGAGCGAGTGGGCTACGACTACGTGGCGGACGTGCTGCAGTCGGATCGCTATGGCCTCTACGATCCGGACTTCAACGGCGGACTCTGGGTAGGCAAGCCCTACGCCAAGAAAGGCGCCTGGAAACGCGACCCTCTCTACAACCTGTCTCACGCGGCAACGCCATTCGAAGTCGCCCGGTTCTACTATCTGCTCGCCACGGATCGACTGGTGAGTCCCGAGGCCTGCACCAAGATGAAGGGGATGCTGTCCGAGCCGGCCATCAACCACAAGTTCGTAGCCGGCCTGAACGCGCATCGTCCGGGCTCGACGATCTTCCGCAAATCCGGCACCTGGCGTACGTTCCACGCAGACAGCGCCATCGTCGAACGGGACGGACGTCGTTACATCGCGGTAGCCATGGCCGACCATCACTCAGGCAGCCGCTGGCTCTCGCAGCTCATCGTCGCCATGGACGACCTGATATTCTCGCCTGAGAACATCGCCCACGACACGATAGATCATCATAACGAGCCGATCGAAGCGCCGAAGAAGATTGTCGCCGGCCGTAGCAGCTAGGCTCCAGAACCTGTTCGATCCTCTGCTTCATGCAATAGCCGTGGCCGGCTGACGGCGCTAACACCACCACTGCCGCGCACCAGCTAATGCCGCGCAAACGAGCACCAGCTCTATGCGACCGCCTGATCGCATCACCCTGCGCCTGGCCTACCGATGCGTCTAATCGGTCCGTAATTCGGGGGCCGGCGGAACCTCTGGTGTTTTGACTTCGAACTCCGTTCCCGCCGCCTCATCGGCTGCAGCGGCAGCCTTGCGCGCGGCTTCGATCCCGGCCATGCGCGCCTTGTGCCGGGCCTCGATCATGCGGTGGATGCGTAGCGCCAGGGTCTGATGAGCGACGGCCGAATTCTTCCGCAGCACATTGGAGCTGACCGCCACCAGGTAGTGGTAGTCGAGACTGGGCACGGGTCCCTCAACGATTGCCACAGAGGCCAGGTAGTTGATCTTGTTGCCCATATATTTGCCGCACTTGAAGCCTTCCTCCGGCTTGCAGCTATACAGCGACCCCGACTTGAAATAGACCCCGTAGGGGACCAACACCGGGTGCGACGCATAACGGATGCGGCGCTCTGTCATGTACAGCAGTCGCTTGATCTCGCGGCTGGACCACTCGTCCACTAACTCGCCGCGCTCCAGGAGATAAAGATACTTCACCAGTTCGCGGACGTTGCCATAGCTCGACGTGCCGTTGACCTTCTGCTTGCCGGTGCGGGTGAAGAAGCTGCCCTGCCGCAACTTGTCGACGTTCATCCCATTGCGCGTCAGCGGCTCGTTCATCGAAGCCATGAACGACTCGCCCCTGGAGGCATAGGTCGTTTCTTCGAAGTACTGTGCCTCCTGCTCCGGCGTCGGTGGATACGCCTTGCCGAAGTGAGTCAGAAGAAGCACCTGTTTCTGCATGAACGCGGCCGCCGCATTGTTGCTGGCGGACAGCATCCAGTCCATCCAGTCCCAGACGTTGCCCTGGTCGCCTACCTGAATCTGTCGGAACTCACGGACGTTCGTATCCGGGTCGAACAGCACCACCTTGTGGTGATCGCTGATGACGAACTCGTCGGCCGTCAGCACAGTGTCCCGCATCAGCCGCTCACGGGCTTCGATATCGTCCGGATAGATATCCGCCAGGGCCTGGAACCAGGCCAACCCCACGACCATCTTGCCGACGCTACCCACGTTGCGGCGCGTGTCACCGTTGATCTCGGCGTAGACGGGATTTTCGGGGTCGGAAATGTCCAGCAGCGATACCGCGTATTCGCTGGACTCGGGACCGATCGCATCCCGGATGGCCTTGCTCAGTTCCGCATCCGGGTCCATGACCAGCGGCGGAGGATTGTCGACGATCAGTCGCGGCTTGACGTCTTCCATCAGCATCTGGGCACCGGAGGGTATCGGCGGTCCGGCCACCTCTCCGTGCATTTTCCGCCACGTATACAGGAGACGTCGGCAATCCGTGTAGTCGAAGCCGTCCATGGGATACGCCTGCACCGCAACCGGTGCTGCAAACGCGATAAGCAACACCAGCGCGTGGGTCATCAGTCTTTTCATGTCATGTCTCCCGGGCGACCGTTCATATCGACCCTCTTGTCGGAGGCTGCAGACAGCCCGGCGTCGAGGTCCTGAAGATAGCGGCTGCGCTCTGCGCCCTTGCTCTGCACGAAGGGCCTGATCTGGAACAGGTAGAGCTTGCCGTCGACGAATCCGAATTCCACGTCGGCGACAGCTTCGGCGCGCTCCTCGGGCGGCAGGTTGTCGAACCAGCCCGGCAATCTCTCGACGAACTCCAGCAGCTGCCTGATCTCGTCGGGCTGCAGCAGCCGCGGGCTACCGGATGCCATCACCAGCTCTGAACCGCCGCTACTCTTGAGCACGCGCTTGAAGGGTGCGGTCGCGGACCCGAGGAGCAGCACGTCTCCATCAGAGCGCCGGATCCGCAGGGACTCGGCCGCCTGGCCTTCGACGCCGCCGCCCACACCCTCATTGACCACCACCGTGATGTAGTCCCGGTCGCCGGTCTCGGCATCGACCGTGACCATGACGCCGGACTTCTGCGAGTTGACGCTCTTGTGCAACAGCACCGACGCGTAGACATGCTCCGGATCGGCCATGATGTTCTGCCGCCAGCCGAACGAGCGCTCGGTAAAGGGGCTGGCCCAGACGTCACGCATCGCCTGCACGATGTTGTCGAAACCGACCACGTTGGGCACGGTCAGATTGATACCGGCACCGGTGAATCCCGGCAGGTCCTCGACGTTGGTGTCCGAGCGCACGAAGACTCCGTAGGTGCCCTCGGGCCCGAAGTGCTCCTCGAGCGACGCGTGGAACGCGGTCAGCTTCTCCGTGTCGGGGGGCAGGGTCTCGAACCAGTTACGGACGGTCGCTAGCACCTCCTGCGTGCGGCGGTTTCGCGCAACCGGGTCCTGGATGGTGTCCAGTTCATCGTACTGCTGGGTCAGGTAGTCGAACAGGCTCGGACCGCCTGGCGAGACCTCCCGCTCCTTCAACGCCTGGGCGAACATGCCGAAGGGTACCGCCAGCCCCGGGGCCACCTGGCCCGGGAAGGCCTGGCTCAGCTTGCCCACCTGGGCCGCCTTCGGCCCGCTGCGCACCCCCTGATCCTTGGAGCCAAGTTCCGACGTCGGGATAAGACGCCAAGTCTCGAGATCCAGTTTCCCCACATCGATGGAGATGCGCTCCGAGACCACCGGAGCCGCATCCGCAATCCCACCCTCGGCGGCCTGGTCATCCAAAGAGATCCGCACGACGCCGCCGGGACTCGAGGCCACGAAGATCCGCTGGCCCAGGTACTCCCTGAGCTTCGGCAGATAGTCGTCCGCGACGACCACGTTGGGGACACCGAGGTTGCGGGCCAATAGCTGCACGTGGGACAGCGAGTTGCCTTCGTGTTCGGTCAGGATACCGGCGACGACCGGCAACTCCGAGACGGTCTCGGGCACCAGTGCGATGCTATCGGCGGTACCCTCGGGGACGTCCTCGAGTTGCTCAAGGGTCCTCAGGACGCCACGGCCGATACCGGGGTTGAGCGACCGAAGCCCGGTGGCCACTTCCTCGCCGAACAACTGCTGGCGGATGCCGGCCATATGCTGGGCATCGGCGGCCAGCGGATTCAGCAGGCGCGAATAAAACAGCAACGCGCTGCCACGCATGCGGTCCGGGATGTACTCGCGAGTGAAAGGCTCGATCTGGGCCAGATGCTCGATAGTGGGTTCGAAATACAACGCCAGGCGGCGGGAGGCCCACCCCGGTACCCGGCCCAGATAATTGAGTTCCGTCCGGTAGGTCTGCAGGTCCACTTCGGACTCATTCAGCCGGCCGGCACTCGAATCCAGATTGGTCGTCTCGTACTTCGTCAGGAGACCAACGCCATAAGCCGCCAGCGCGAAAGAGCGCATCAAGCCTAGCGACTCCGCACGCGTGAACCGGCCGCTGTCCACATCAAGCTGCTGGCCGAG
>CALDWW010000047.1 GCA_937924335.1 uncultured Gammaproteobacteria bacterium | reverse complement strand
ATGGTGTAGATGTGCACCATCAGGGAAACGAACGTGACTACGACCATCATGGTCGCCGACAACCGGTCCACGAGGAAGCCGACGGCCATGTGCACGCCGTCGCTGACGCCCCATGTGTACACGGTCTCATTGAACGGCAGGACATCGCCGAGCAGAAGCCCACGCAGCACCCAGGCCGACAGTACGAAAGATATCGCGACGCCAATGATGGTCAGCCAGTGCGCCCCCCTGCGGCCGACGATGCCGCCGAATAGCCCGGCGATCACCGATGCGATTAGCGGAGCCAGCACGATCGTGAGTAAGACCTGCTGCATCAATCAGCCCTTCATTGAGTCCAGCTCTTCCACGTTGATGCTCCGCCGACTGCGGAACAGGACAACGAGGATCGCGAGCCCGATCGCGGACTCCGCCGCGGCTACTGTCAGGATGAAGAATACGAACACCTGTCCGGCGGGATCACCCAGGAAGCGCGAGAGCGTGATGAAATTGAAATTGACCGCCAGCAGCATCAATTCGATGCACATCAGCAGGATAATGACATTCTTACGGTTCAGGAAAATGCCGGCGACACTGAGCGTGAACAGCAGGCCGGCAAGGGTCAGGTAGTGGGCTACGCCGATCATTCGCCCTTCTCCGCGTCCATGCTGACCAACCGGACCCGGTCCTCCCGGCGGACCTGGACCTGTTTTGCAACATCCTGAACCTTCAGGCCCGGGCGCTTGCGCATCGTCAGGGCGATCGCAGCGACGATCGCCACCAGAAGGATGACCGCGGCCAGCTCGAAGGGATAGGCGTAGTCGGTGTAAAGCTGGCTACCGAGCAATTCAGTGTTGCTGAAGCCGGCGTCAGCCCGTGGCGGCGCCTGCAGGAAGCTCATCTCCTGGGTGCGAGCCCATACGACGTAGCCGAGTTGGGCAACGATAATAAGCACAACCGCAATCCCGAGCGGCGCATAACGGGTAAACCCGGCCCGTGCCTGTTCGATCTTGACATCCAGCATCATCACGACGAACAGGAACAGCACCATGACTGCCCCCACGTAGACGAGCACCAGGACAATCGCGAGGAATTCAGCCTCGAGGAGCATCCAGAGGAATGCGCTGGTCACGAACGCCAGGACCAGGAACATCGCTGAGTGAACCGGATTTCGGGACGTAACCACCCCGACTCCTGCGGCAATCAACGCTGCTCCGAATACGTAAAAAATAACTGCTTCCATCACCGGTTTTCTCTGTGCCTGACTATCGGTACAGCGCGTCGGCCGCCTTGTCCGCGGCGATCATTTCTTCGTGCCGGTCACCGACCGCCAGCAGTTTCTCCTTCGTCATGATGTTCTCGCCCCGATTCTCCATGTGATATTCATGGATGCGGGTCTCGACGATGGCATCAACCGGGCAGGCTTCCTCGCAGAACCCGCAGTAAATGCACTTGAAGAGATCGATATCGTATCGAGTCGTGCGGCGGGTCCCCTTCTCCGACACGTCGCTCTCGATAGTAATCGCCAGGGCCGGACAGACCGCCTCACAGAGTTTGCATGCGATACAGCGCTCTTCGCCGTTGGGATATCGGCGCAGCGCGTGCAGCCCACGGAATCGCGGCGACTGCGGCGTCTTCTCTTCAGGATAGATGATCGTGACTTTCCTGACGAAGAGATTGCGCAGCGTCAGGCGCAGCCCCTGAAGCAACTCTGTCAGGAAGAAAGTCTTGAAATAGCTGCGCAACTTATTCATCGGACGACTCAGCCGAACCAGGGCCCGACTCCGTAGAAGACGAAAACGCCTTCAACCATGAGCCAGACGATCGTGATCGGGATGAATATCTTCCAGCCGAGTCGCATGATCTGGTCATATCGGTAGCGAGGGAAAGTCGCCCGGAACCAGAGGAAGCAGAACAGGAAGAAAGACGTCTTCAGGGCAAACCAGAAGAAGCTGCTCGCTCCCAACCAGGTGTCGCCCAGCCACGGGACACCCTGCAACGGCGACAGCCAGCCACCAAAAAAGAAACTCGCCGTCAGCGCGGCGATCAGGATCATGTTGGCGTATTCAGCCAGGAAGAACACAGCGAACGCCATGCCCGAATACTCGACGTGGAAGCCGGCCACGATTTCCGATTCACCCTCGGCCACATCGAAGGGGGCACGATTGGTCTCTGCCACCCCGGAGATAAAGTAGATCAGGAACAACGGAAATAGCGGCAGCCAGAACCAGTGCAGAAGGCTGCCTTGCTGCGACTCGACGATGACACCCAGATTCAGGCTGCCACCCGCCATCAGCACGCCGACGAGAGCAAATCCCATGGCTATCTCGTAGGCGACGATCTGGGCAGCGGAGCGCATGGCGCCGAGCAACGCATATTTCGAGTTGGATGCCCAGCCGGCCAGGATCACTCCATAGACGCCCAGGGACGTCAATGCCAGCACATAAAGCACACCGGCGTTGATGTCGGCGAGCACAAACTCGGGGCTGACCGGTATCACCGCCCAGGTCGCAAGCGCCGGGACGATCGACAGGATCGGAGCGATGACGAACAGAAACTTGCTCGCCCGGGCCGGTACGACGATCTCCTTCACCAGCAATTTCAGGACATCGGCGAACGGCTGAAGCAGACCCTTGGGCCCGACACGGTTTGGTCCGATCCGGTTCTGGATGTAGCCGATGATCTTGCGTTCCGCAAGAGTCAGATAGGCCACCGCAAGGATGAGCGGCAACAGGATCGCGACGATCTTGAGCGTGATCAGCATCGTCTGCTGCAACGCTTCGGGCAGGCCGTTCCAGTATCCGTTGATCATTTCCATCAGGCAGATACCTCTCGACACGGGGCGCGACCCGCCTCGCCGGTCGCCTGCAGAGCCGCTGCCCGACGGACGATGGCATCACAGCCGTAGAGCGTCGTCAGCGGGACAACCGTATCTTCCGGATCGAGGCCGGCGGGGCTGTCCTGCCAGTCAGGTGCATCCTCCGTGGCCGGGTGCCCGGTCACGGTCTCGATCGCTGCTCTCAGTCCGGCGATATCGTCATACTCCAGCCCTTCCAGGCCCAGCAACCCGGCCAGAACGCGGAGAATCTTCCATGCCGGCCGGCTTTCCCCGACCGGAGATGCCACGCCGGTGAAGGACTGCCATCGCCCTTCCACGTTCACAAAGGTTCCACCGGTCTCGGCGAAGGTCCCCGCGGGCAGGAGCACATGTCCGTAACTGCGCATCGCGTCGGTCAGATACGGTGTGAGCACCGTCACGAAGCCAGCGTTGGCCAGGGTCGCAAGCGCTGTATCACCAGCGGCCGTATCCCACTCGGGCTCGAAACCATGCAGCAGGTAGGCCGCCAACGGATGCGTCAACATCTGCAGGGCGTTCGACCCTTTGCCTGCGACTGCATCGCCGCCCGCCCGGCGATGCGGGAGCGCGCCCACCATAGCCGCGCCGGCACTGTTAGCGCCGTGAGTCACGTAACCGAGGGTCGATCCGGTTGCCGCCGCAAGACGGCCGGCCAGCGTCCGAAGACGCCCGAATTCCGGATGCGAAGCCGCGCGCAGGCCAAGTACGATGGCCGTCCGGGAGCCGGTCTTTAACATTTCCGCCAGACTTGAATGAACGTCATCGGCACCGGCGGCCGTATGACTCTCCCTCGTCGCCTCGAGCAGCTTCTCCAGGCCCTCGGCCAGCCTCGCGGATGGGTGAATCGCCTGAGCCATGACCGGGAACAACAGATTACGGTGCTCACTGTCGACAAATCCGACCCGCCCACCCCCTGTGGCGACCTGCCTCAGGCGATGGGCGAGGATGGGCGCCTCTTTGCGAAGATCGCTGCCTACCATCAAGACCGCATCGCAGGACGCGAAATCGTCAAGAGACATTCCCAGGCCAGGCGACACGGGATCGCGTTTCTCGTCGGAGAAGTCCGTTCGCATCAGCCGGTGGTCGATATTGTCAGTCCCCAATCCGCGCGCGATTTGGGCCGCAAGAAAATGCTCCTCGAGCGTGGCCGAAGGGCTGGTCAAGACCCCTAATCCCTGAGGGCCGGCCTGGGCGATCGCCTGCTGCAGACCGCGGGCCGCTGTCTCCAGCGCCGTGCTCCAGTCTGTCTCGTGCCACTCGTCCCCGTCTCGCACCATCGGCCTCAGGAGGCGATCATCCGAGTAGATGCCTTCATAGCTGAATCGGTCACGATCAGATATCCAGGTCTCGTTGACTTCGTCGTTCGGCCTGGGGACAACTCGCATCAGCCGACCTCGTCGGACGTGGGCGTAGAGATTCGAGCCGACGCAATCGTGCGCAGCAATGGTCTCGATCTGCGCCATCTCCCATGAGCGCGCTCGGTAGCGGAAGGGCTTGCTGTTCAGGGCCCCGACCGGGCACAGATCGATGATATTGCCCGACAGTTCATGGTCGATGCTGCGTTCGATGAACGTGCCGATCTCAGTGGTTTCTCCGCGACCGACGGTACCCAGTTCCTGAATACCAGCGATCTCCTGTCCGAATCGGACGCATCGGGTGCAATGGATACAACGTGTCATGTCGGTGGACACGAGGGGGCCCAGGTTTTTGTCCCGGACGACTCGTTTGCCTTCGTTATAACGTGACACGTCCTGGCCGTATCCCATGGCGAGGTCCTGGAGCTCGCATTCGCCGCCCTGGTCACAGATGGGACAGTCCAGGGGATGATTAATCAGGAGGAATTCCATGGTCGCCTTCTGCGCCGCAACGGCCAGCGCCGAGCGAGTGCGGACCTTCATTCCGTCAGCCACCGGGGTCGCACAGGCCGGCAATGGCTTCGGAACGTTCTCGACCTCAACCAGGCACATCCGGCAATTCGCCGCGATGCTCAACTTGCGGTGATAGCAGAATCGCGGGACGTAAACGTCCTCGGCATCAGTGACCTCGATGATCATCTGGCCCGGGCGCGCACTGCAGGGCTTGCCGTCGATCTCGATAGTGAGGGTATCGTCGCTCATCGTGCCTAGGCCGCCGCAGCGCCTCCGTCCAGCACGCTCCTGCCGCGGTGCTCGATCATGTACTCGAATTCAGACCGGAAGTGGTGAAGAAAACTCTGTACCGGCCATGCAGCCGCGTCACCGAAGGCGCAGATGGTATGTCCCTCGATCTTGCGCGATACGTCATCGAGCATCGCCAGATCCTCAGTTCGCCCCTCACCAGCGAGGATCCTTTTAACAACCCGGTTCATCCAGCCAGTACCCTCTCTGCAAGGCGTGCACTGCCCGCAGGACTCGGCGAAATAGAAGCGCGTCACGCGCTCGAGCACACGGACCATACAGGTCGTCTCGTCCATCACCATGACAGCGCCCGAACCGAGCATGGATCCGGCCATCTTGAGCGCCTCGAAGTCCATATTTGTCTGCAGGATGATGTCAGCCGGCAGGACACGCGCGGAGGAACCACCCGGGATGACCGCCTTGAGACGCCGGCCTTTCCAGACACCGCCGGCGAGTTCCAGGAGGCTCTTGAACGGTATCCCGAGGCCGACTTCGTAATTGCCCGGTTTCTCGACATGCCCGGACACCGAATAGATCGCGGTCCCGCCGGATCCCTCTACCCCCAGATCCGCGAACCACTTGCCGCCGTTACGCATGATGGCGGGTACGGAAGCGAAGGTCTGCGTATTGTTGATGGTGGTGGGCTTGCCGTAGAGGCCGAAATTGGCCGGGAACGGGGGTTTGAATCTGGGCTTGCCCTGTTTGCCTTCCAGGGACTCAAGCAATGCGGTCTCTTCTCCGCAGATATACGCACCTGCTCCGGCGAACGTGTGCAAGTCGAAATCAACGCCGGCATCGAGGATGTTCTTACCCAGAAGGCCGGCTTCGTAGGCTTCCCGGACCGCGGTTTCGAACCGCGGCACAGGCTCGTCAATGAACTCGCCACGTATGTAGTTGTACCCGACGGTGGCACCCATCGCGTAGCCACCGATCGCCATGCCTTCGATGACGGCGTGCGGGTTGAAACGGAGTATGTCGCGATCGTGGCAGGTCCCGGGCTCACTCTCATCTGAATTGCAGACGACATACTTCTGACCGGGGGCGTTCCTCGGCATGAAGCTCCACTTCAAACCTGTCGGAAAGCCGGCGCCTCCGCGGCCCCGCAGACCGGAGGCTTTCACTTCATCGATGATCGCATCCGGCTCGATCCGCTCCCGCAGTATCTTCTTCCATGCTGCGTATCCACCCTGCTGCAAATAGGTATCGAGGGCAGCCGGCGAATCGGCATCGACAGTCGCATAGCAGACCTGGTTCAGCAGCATGATCTACTCCAGACCGTCCAGAATCTCATCCACATCTTGCAGGGTAAGATTCTCGAAATACTTATGATCGACCATCATCATCGGCGCACCGCAGCAGGCCGCAAGGCACTCTTCCTCTTGCTTGAGGAAAATCCGCCCGTCGGAAGTGGATTGCCCGGTCTTGATCCCCAGGCGCTGTTCGATATGAGCGACGATCTTTTCCGCGCCCCTGAGCATGCAGGCGACGTTGGTACAGACAGAGACACTGTGCCGGCCGACCGGACGAGTCTCGAACATCGAGTAGAACGTCGCGACTTCGTAAACCTGTATCGGTGGAAGATCGAGGTAGTCCGCGACAGCGTCCATGAGCTGTGGCGTAAGGAATCCGTCATTCTCATGTTGCGCGGCCCGCAGACCGGCGATAATCGCCGAGCGCTGGCGTCCCTCCGGGAATTGTGGGATCCAGCGATCCAATTCTTCCCTGACATGCTCGGGGAGCACGGCCGGCTCCTCCCTTGCCGGATCACTCATCGGTCCACCTCCCCAAAGACGATATCCTGCGTGCCGATCACAGCAACGACGTCGGCCAGCATGTGCCCTCGGACCATCTCGTCCATGGCGGACAGATGCGCAAACCCCGGGGCACGGATCTTTACCCGATATGGCTTGTTGGCGCCATCGGACACCAGATAGATGCCGAACTCGCCCTTGGGGTGTTCGACCGCTGCATAGACCTCCCCTTCAGGCACGCAGTAGCCTTCGGTGAACAGCTTGAAGTGATGAATGAGGGACTCCATGTCGTCCTTCATATCTGACCGTCGCGGCGGTGAAATCTTGCGGTCATCAAGCATCACTGGACCGGGATTCTCGCGCAGCCAATGGATGCACTGACGGATGATCCGGTTTGACTGTCGCAACTCTTCAACACGAACAAGGTAGCGGTCATAGCAATCGCCGCTGACCCCCACGGGAATGTCGAACTCCAGGTCGCCGTACACCTCGTAGGGCTGTTTCTTGCGCAGATCCCATTCGACCCCCGATCCTCGCAGCATGGGACCGGTGAATCCGAGCGCAATGGCCCGCTCCGGGCTGACGACACCGATATTGACGGTCCTCTGTTTCCAGATACGGTTGTCAGTGAGCAGTGTCTCGTACTCGTCGACGCAGGCCGGGAAGCGGTCAGTGAAATCTTCGATGAAGTCGAGCATCGACCCTTCCCGGGTCTTGTTGAGACGTTTTACGTCCTGCTTGGTACGAAAACGGGATGGCTCGTACCGGGGCATCTCTTCCGGGAGATCCCTGTAGACGCCTCCGGGGCGATAATAGGTGGCATGCATACGAGTCCCGGAGACGGCCTCGTAGCAATCCATGAGATCTTCTCGCTCACGGAAACAATAGAGAAACATGGTCATGGCGCCGATATCGAGACCATGCGCACCCAGCCACATCAGGTGATTGAGAATCCGGGTGATCTCGTCGAACATGACGCGGATGTACTGCGCCCGGATCGGCGCCTGAATACCCAACAGCTTCTCGATCGCGAGCACATAGCTGTGCTCATTGCACATCATCGACACGTAGTCGAGTCGATCCATATATCCGATCGACTGATTGAATGGCTTGCTCTCCGCCAGCTTCTCGGTCGCCCGATGCAGCAGCCCCACGTGCGGGTCGGCTTTTGTGATCACTTCCCCGTCCATCTCCAGCACGAGTCGCAGGACCCCATGTGCTGCCGGATGCTGCGGCCCGAAATTCATTGTGAAGTTCTGAATCTCAGCCATGATCGGAGTCTTCAGCACCGGATGCGGTTCGCAGGGCGTCCTGATACCTGTTGTCATCGCGGATGACTCGCGGCACCAGTGTGCGGGGCTCTATAGAGACCGGCTCGTACACGACACGGGCCTTGTCCGGGTCATACCGGACCTCAACGTTACCGCTCAACGGAAAGTCCTTGCGGAACGGGTGACCGATGAACCCGTAGTCGGTGAGCAGACGCCTTAGATCCGGATGCCCTTCGAACAGCACGCCGAACAGGTCGAAAGCCTCGCGCTCGAACCAGTTCGCACCGGGCCAGATATCGACAACGGACGGCACCACCGGCGGATCTCCATCCGGCGCAAACACCTTCACTCGCAATCGCTGATTCTCGCTGATCGACAACAGATGGTAGACCACCGCAAACCGGCGATCCGCGGATTTCTTTTTGGCCGCCGTGCTGACGCTGCGACTGAATCCGGTCGCTGTTGCGTCACTGGTATTCCACTCGTCATCACCGTAAGTCAGGTAGTCGACGACACAGACATCGGTCAGCAGGTCGAAGTTCAGACCGTCTTCATCGCGAAGGAGCCGGCAACTGTCGAGCAGTCCGGTCACCGGCACTTCTACCGTCATTTCGCCGCAGTCAACCACGCTAGCCAGTACCTGCGTCGCAAGCACCTCCCGCACTCTGGTTTCAATTCGATCTGCTCGAGTGCTCATGATTCGTGGATTCAGCGGGCGATGGTGTGGGTGCGCCGGATCTTGCTCTGCAGCTGGATGATCCCGTAGAGCAAAGCCTCGGCTGTGGGAGGACAGCCAGGGACATAGACATCGACCGGGACGATCCGGTCGCAACCCCTGACGACGGAATAACTGTAGTGGTAGTACCCCCCGCCGTTTGCACAGGACCCCATGGAAATGACCCAACGCGGCTCGGACATCTGGTCATAGACCTTGCGCAACGCAGGCGCCATTTTGTTTACCAGAGTCCCCGCTACGATCATGACGTCCGACTGTCTGGGACTCGGCCGGAAGATGACGCCAAATCGATCTAGGTCGTAACGAGCCGCTCCGGCGTGCATCATCTCGACTGCGCAGCAGGCCAGGCCGAATGTCATCGGCCACATCGACCCGGTGCGGGCCCAGTTCAGGAGGTTATCGACAGACGTCGTCAGCACACCTGGGCGCTGCGATTTGCCGGTAGTCTCGGGCACCGCCCCAGGTGGTTCGGCTGCTAGTCCCACTCCAGCGCCCCCTTCTTCCACTCATAGATGAAGCCGACGACCAGTATCGCAAGGAAGATGCCCATGGCGACCAGGCCGAACAGACCGATACTGTCGAGGGATACGGCCCACGGGAAGAGGAAGGCGATCTCAAGATCGAAAATGATGAAAAGGATCGCGACGAGGTAGTACCTGACGTCGAACTTCATGCGCGAATCTTCGAAGGCCTCGAAACCGCACTCGTAGGATGAAAGCTTCTCGGAGTCAGGCCTCCGCGGGCCCAGGATGAAGCCCAGCGCGATCAGCGCAAGCCCGAGGACCGTCGCGATCACCAGGAAGATCAGAATCGGCAGGTAGTTCTCAAGCATCTGTACCGCCCCGTCCGGCCGCGTATCTGTCGAGACCGGCCAAGTGACCCTTCCTTCTCATCCCGATCGACCCGCTCGGAACAAGCAAAGTTGATGGTGCCGATGGCCGGACTCGAACCGGCACGGCTTTCGCCACTGCCCCCTCAAGACAGCGTGTCTACCAATTCCACCACATCGGCAAGCCGATTGAGACCCCGAGTGCTACTCGTTCCCGGGCGCCTCCTCTTCCTCAACCACGGCCTGCTCGGCAGGCAGGGCCGGAAGATCAACCTCGTCGTCAGGAACCAGTATTCCGGGGATCTCACCAACGCCTTCCACAACGCCAGGCGTCGCCTCCAGGATGCTCACCGGTCCTTCCTGCTGACCTGAGAGGTAAGCAAGCGTCAGGCTGGTACCAAAGAAAAGCGCGGCCAGGACTCCGGTGGTCCGACTCAGAAACGAAGCGGAGCCTTTCGACCCGAACACGGTACCGGAGGCGCCGGCGCCAAATGCCGCGCCCGCCTCCGCGCCTTTGCCCCGCTGAAGCAGCACGATCGCTATCAGCGACGATGCCAGCAGGACGTGAAAAATAGAAACAACTGTCTGCAGGTTCATAATCCGTTCACAGTTCAGCCGGCCGCACGGCAGATCCCGGCAAAGCCCTCCGCATCCAGCGAAGCGCCGCCGACGAGACCTCCATCAACGTCTGGCATAGAGAACAGGTCCCTGGCGTTCGACGACTTCACACTGCCGCCGTACAGGATCCTGACCGAATTTCCAATTGTATCATCTTCATGGGTCAGTATCCCACGGATGAAAGCATGAACCGCCTGTGCCTGCTCGGGGCTCGCGGTATGCCCGGTGCCGATCGCCCAGACCGGCTCGTAGGCGACGACCGCGTCTTTGAACGCGACGATGCCGGAACTCTCAAGGACGGCCCCCAATTGCCTTGCGATGACCGCTTCGGTGATGCCGGTCTCCCTCTCCTGCAGGCTCTCTCCGACACACAGGATCGGAGTCAGGCCATCACGCTGGGCGGACCTGAACTTGGCGGCGACCAGGCCGTCCTCTTCTCCATAGATACTGCGGCGCTCCGAATGCCCGACGATGACGTAGCGGCAGCCCACGTCCCTGAGCATCGTTCCGGCGATCTCCCCGGTGTAAGCCCCGGAAGCCTCGACCGCGACGTTCTGTGCGCCCAGAACAACACTTGTCCCCCTGAGCGCATCCGCCGCATCACACAGGTAGACGTATGGCGGGCATACCAGCACTTCCGCAGCGGAATCGCTACCCAGCGCGGCGTCGAGCCCGTCGATGAGTTCCCGCGTATCGGCTCGCGAGCCATGCATCTTCCAGTTTCCCGCAACCAGTAATTTTCTCATGTCAGCCCCTCTTAAGCGCGCGCAAGGTTAACGATGCCGGAGACGCAAATCAATCCGCTATCGAAGACTCCCGAACGACCGCGGCGATCTCCTCAGCCGAGGCTGCCACCTCCTCCGCGTCGTCCCCTTCGACCATGACCCGCACGACCGGCTCGGTACCCGATGGCCGCAGGACGACCCGCCCGCGCTCTGCCAGCCGACTCTCGACGGCCTCGACGGCGGCCCGGATCGGCGCTGCATCAACATTTACAGGCGCCTCGCTACGCACATTTATCAGCGTCTGAGGCAAGCGCGGCATATCGCCGGCCAACTCTGCAAGTGATCGCCCGGTTTCCTCCATGACGGCGAGAACCTGGAGGGCGACGATCAGGCCATCGCCGGTGGTCGTTTTGGCGAGGTCAATCACATGCCCCGAGGCCTCACCCCCGATGTGGCCACCGCAATCCTTCAACATGGCAAGGACGTTACGGTCACCGACAGCGGCTCGGCGGAATTCGATCCCATGGCTCTGCAGGCTGCGTTCCAGCCCAAGATTGCTCATCACGGTCCCCACTACCGGCCCCTGTAGCGCGCCACTCTCCTTCGCATGCAGCGAAAGTACGTAGATGAGCTGATCTCCATCCACAATCTCGCCGTTGGCATCCACCATCACAACCCGGTCACCGTCGCCGTCCAGAGCGATACCGATGTCTGCGGCGACGCCGCGGACCGTCGCCTGGATCAGCTCGGGACGGGTCGACCCACAGTTCAGATTGATGTTGCGACCGTTCGGCGAACTGCCGATAGGAATGACGTCCGCGCCCAGCTCCGCCATGACCCGTGGCGCGACCTTGTAGGCCGCACCGTGAGAGCAGTCGACGACGATCTTGAACGCAGTGAAGTCAGCACCGGCAGGCACAGTGGATCGACAGAAATACTCGTAGTCCGTGCGTGCATGATCGACCCGTTTCGCGAGACCCAGCTCGCTCGAATCACGCGTAATCGGGGGGGCATCCAGATTCGCCTCGATCCGGGCCTCGAGTTCGTCAGAGAGTTTGTCTCCATTGCCGTCGAAGAACTTGATGCCGTTGTCGAAGAAGGGGTTATGCGATGCGCTGATCACGATACCGAAGTCGGTAGACATCCTGCGACACAGGTAGGCGATTGCCGGCGTTGGCAACGGCCCGGTCATGAGCACATTGACGCCCGCCGCAGTGAAGCCCGCCTCCAGGGCTGACTCGAACATATAGCCGGACACGCGAGTATCTTTCCCGATCAGCACGGTGCCGCCTTCCGGAGCGAGCACCCGGGCCGCTGCGCTCGCGAGCCTGAGCGTGAAATCAACCGTCATCGGGGCCTGGCCGACGCGACCGCGGACACCATCGGTGCCGAAATACTTACCCATTTTTTCTTACCACCTGTCGATCTTCGCTCACGGAAACCGCCTGCATCACTCTCATCGCATCCATCGTGGGAGCTACGTCATGGACCCTCAGGATGTTGGCCCCTCTCTCGACGGCCAGGATCCCCAAGACAACACTACCCCACAGCCTCTCATCCACATCTCGGCCGAGAATCGTCCCGATCATGGACTTCCGCGAGACCCCTACCAGCAGCGGCCTGCCCAGATCCCGGAACCTTTCGAGTCGTCGCATGAGAGTCAGATTATGCTCCAGAGTCTTGCCGAACCCGAAACCCGGATCGATGACGATCCGGGCCAAGTCCACGCCGGCCGCCAGGCAGGCCTCGATACGGTCGGACAGGAACGAATAGACTTCCTCGACGACGTCGCTGTAGGTCGGATTCGCCTGCATCTGGCGAGGCTGCCCCTGCATGTGCATCAGGCAAACGGCGAGACCTGTCTCCACCGCCACCTGCAGCGCCCCGTCCGTCCTCAAGGCATTGACATCATTGATCATGACGGCGCCCGCTTCGGCGGCAGCCTCCATCACGACTGGCTTGCTTGTGTCTATGGAAACGGGGACCCCGGCCACCGCGGCCAGTTCACGGATCACGGGTACAACCCGCCTGAGTTCTTCCACTTCCTCTACGGGTTCCGCCCCCGGCCGCGTCGACTCTCCGCCGACGTCGATGAGGGCCGCGCCATCCGAAGCCATCTGTACACCATGCTGCACAGCGCGTTCCACAGCCAGGAACCGACCGCCGTCCGAGAAGGAATCCGGGGTAACGTTGACGATACCCATCGCCACCGGGCTGTTCAGGTCAAGTGCAGATTCTGGGAACGCAAGCTTCATGAGGGATGGCGGTCGCGGAAACCGCCGAGCATGATACAGCAAAGCCGGCGGCGTCAGAGACGCCACCGGCTCCAGATACAAGACATGTCGCCCCTCAGTGCTGGCCCGCGGGACCACCGATGGCGGAGTCGCTGTCGTTTGCGGCCTCGGACGGTCTCACATCCGCCTCAGGCGTAGCAGTGTCACCTTCGTCCCAATCAGTGGGCGGCCTCGGATCACGCCCTTCCATGATGTCCTTGATCTGGTGCTCGTCGATGGTCTCGTAACGGATCAGGGCATCGGCCATGGCGTTCAGCCTGTCCATTTTTTCGCTGATGATCGTCGCTGCACGCTGATACTCCGTATCGATGATCGAACGAATCTCCTCATCGATAGCGTGGGCCGTCACGTCGGACATGTGCTTCGTCTGAGTCACCGAGCGTCCCAGGAAGATCTCTCCGTCATCCTCGCTGTAGGCCAGCGGTCCAAGCCGGTCGGACAGCCCCCATCGCGTCACCATATTGCGGGCGATGTCGGTCGCTCGCTCAATATCGTTGGATGCACCGGTTGTTACTGCGTCAGCACCGAACACCAGCTCTTCAGCGATTCGCCCGCCGAACAGACTGGCGATCTGGCTCTTCAAACGTCGCTTGCTATGGCTGTATCGGTCTTCTTCGGGCAGGAACATCGTGATGCCCAGCGCACGGCCGCGCGGAATGATACTGACCTTGTAGACCGGATCATGATCCGGCACGCTCAGCCCAACGATGGCATGCCCGGCCTCGTGATAGGCCGTCAGACGCCGTTCGTCATCGCTCATGACCATCGAGCGTCGCTCCGAGCCCATCATAATCTTGTCTTTGGCTTTCTCGAACTCTTCCATGGTGACGGTCCGGCGCCCTGCGCGGGCTGCAAACAGGGCAGCCTCATTGACCAGGTTGGCCAGATCGGCACCCGAAAATCCCGGTGAGCCGCGAGCGATGATGGATGGCCGTACATCGTCTCCCAGGGGGACCTTGCGCATGTGCACCCGGAGGATCTGCTCGCGCCCGCGTACATCCGGTAACGGCACTACGACCTGGCGGTCGAACCGGCCTGGCCTCAGCAGCGCCGGATCGAGGACATCCGGTCGGTTTGTCGCAGCGATTACGATGACGCCCTCGTTACCCTCGAATCCGTCCATCTCGACAAGCAGCTGGTTGAGAGTCTGCTCACGCTCGTCGTGACCGCCGCCAAGGCCGGCGCCGCGATGCCGTCCCACCGCATCGATCTCGTCGATGAATATGATGCAAGGTGCGTGTTTCTTCGCCTGCTCAAACATGTCCCGGACGCGTGAGGCGCCGACGCCGACGAACATCTCCACGAAATCGGATCCGGAGATGGTGAAGAACGGCACTTTCGCTTCGCCAGCGATCGCCCGGGCCAGCAGCGTCTTACCCGTTCCGGGTGAGCCGACCATCAGGACACCGCGCGGGATCTTGCCACCGAGCCGCTGGAACCTGGCAGGATCCTTGAGGAAATCGACAATCTCGACGACCTCTTCCTTGGCTTCCTCAACGCCGGCTACATCGGCGAACGTGACGCTGACCTGATCCTCGCCGAGCATACGAGCACGACTCTTGCCGAAGGACATCGCACCCCTGCCACCGGCTCCGCCCTGCATCTGGCGCATGAAATAGATCCACACGCCGATGAGCAGAAGGATCGGGAACGAGGAGATGAACAACTGCATCAGGAATGACTGTCGTTCGGGCGGTCTCGCCTCGAACTCCACGCCATTGGCCTGCAGATCACCGATCAGCGCCTTGTTGTCCGTCTCCGGGCTGAATGTCGTGAATCGATCCCCGGTGCGATACTCGCCGGCGATCTTGTCTCCGTCGAACGTCACGCGGGACACCCGCCCGTCCTCGACAGCCTGCAGGAATGTTGAATACGGGACTGCCTGCACTGCGCGCGGACTGGTGCCGAAGCTGTTGAAGACACTCAACAGTACGACTGCGATGACGACCCAGAGAATTACGTTCTTGGCGAGATCGTTCAAAATTTTCCCTCGATTAATCCCGGTGAGGCCGGGATCTCAATAACTTAGACACTACTACAGGCGGAAATTCCTGGCTACCAAGTACACCTCACGGCTGCGCGGTCGCGAGGCCTTTGGCTTTCGGACTCTCACGCTCTCAAAAGAGCGTCTTGTATCGGCCACAAATTCCTGGAATCCCTCTCCATGGAAGACTTTCGTCACAAAAGACCCGCCCTGCGCCAGGTGTTGTCTGGCAAACTCCAGCGCCAACTCCGCCAGATACATCGAGCGTGGCTGATCGACGGCCGTCACTCCGCTGATATTGGGGGCCATATCCGACAACACAAGGTCTACCCGCCGTCCGGAGAGGAGTTCTACCAGCTCTCCCAGCGTGTCTTCGCTGCAGAAGTCTCCTTGGATGAAGTTCACGCCGGCGATCGGCTCCATCGGAAGAATGTCCAGGGCATATACGTCCCCGGAGTCCTTTAGCAAGTGTCTCGTATACTGGCTCCAGGCTCCCGGGGCCGACCCGAGATCGACGACCGACATCCCGGATTGGATGAGTCGGTCCCGCTGCTGAATTTCCTCGAGCTTGAAGACCGCTCGCGATCTCCAACCCGCCTCGCGTGCCCGCTTCACGAAGTCGTCTGCCTCGTGCTCCCTGACCCAGCGCTTGCTACTCTTTGTCCTGCGCGTCATGGTTCCTCGCTGCTGCGGTCAGACGTGCGTGCGCCGTGCTACCATCCCGTCCCGCCAGGCACGACACCGATCCCATGCACCTCAGCGTTCGACAGAAAAAACACCTACGCAAACTCGGTCACGATCTCAAGCCGATCGTGACGACGGGCACGGCCGGTGTCACACCGGCTGTCATCGCCGAACTCGACTCGGCGCTTGAGCATCACGAACTCGTAAAGATCAAGGTCAGAGTCGGCGACCGGCAGGCCCGCAGCCAGGCGCTGACCACGCTATCAAAGGCAACCGGGGCCCTCCTGATACAACGCATCGGCCACGTGGCGCTCGTCTACCGGCCGGATCCGGAAAATCCTTCGATCATCCTTCCGGTGCGCTGATCCGCCAGCGATCAGCTGCCACCAGGAACAAACCCGTCAGGCTCGCCACCAGGTACATCGTGGCAGATATCCCGTGCAGCATTCCGAACCGGGGACCGGTCGTGCCGTCCGGAAGCCGGGCGGCTTCCAGGACAGGCCGGATCCCCCACTCGTTGGCGCAGATCAGTAACAGCATCGCGACTATGAGTATGCCGCGCACCCGATCAGCTTCACTCAGATTCAGCGCCAGCAGCAGCAAACCACCGCAGACCAGGCTGAGCCAGGCGACCAGGGTAAAGAGACTCCCGGCGAGCCGGCCGGCTTCCGCGCTGCTGTCCAGCTCGGCGAACAGAACGGGGGCCACAAGATAGCCGACCGTCCACAGCGCTCCTATCCACAGGGTCTGCAGCAGCTGCTCGCCGACCCGCAGCGCCCGGCCGCGGCTCATTTATACAGCACCTCTAGAATCTCGTAATTGCGATCGCCTGCCGGAGTCCTGACGCTCACGGCGTCCCCTTCCCGTTTGCCGATGAGAGCGCGGGCGATCGGTGACGTATAGGAAATCCGCCCTTCGCGTATCTCCGCTTCGTCGTCACCCACAATCTGGTAGGTGATTTCCGCCTCGTCATCCTCGTCGAGCAACAGCACGGTGGATCCAAAAACTACGCGCCCATCGGCATTGAGACGGGTCACGTCGATCACCTGGGCATGAGACAGTTTGCCATCGATCTCGCGAATCCGGCCTTCGATGAATCCTTGCTGCTCCTTGGCAGCGTGATACTCAGCGTTCTCGCGAAGATCTCCGTGGGCGCGCGCCTCGGCGATCGCCCGAATGACTCTCGGCCGGTCGACCGTCTTGAGCCGCTTCAATTCTGCCCGCAACAGGTCGGCGCCTCGCGATGTCAGGGGGACTTTGCTCACGTATCCAGTTCCAGGTGGAGATCCTGCAGCCGGTTGACTTCCGCGGCATCCAGATATTCCAGTGCGACGCAGGTGGCCTTCGCCGCCGCGATGGTCGTGTAGTAGGTCACCTTGCGGTGCACCGCCTCGCGGCGAATTGAGTGCGATTCGCGGATCGCCTGACGCCCCTCAGTGGTGTTGACGATCAGGCTGATCTCGTCATTCTTGATCATGTCGACAACGTGTGGCCGCCCTTCGCGGACCTTGTTGACTCTCCGGCAGGGTACCCCGGCCTCCTCCAGCGCCAGCGCGGTGCCCTCGGTGGCCACGAGCTCGAATCCGCGGTCCACGAGAATCCGTGCCAGCGTCACGGCACCGGGCTTGTCGCGTTCCCGGACGCTGAGAAATGCGGTGCCGCTCGTCGGGAGCACGATCCCCGCCGCCAGCTGAGCCTTCGCGTACGCCTCGCCGAAGAATCGACCGGTGCCCATGACTTCCCCCGTCGACTTCATCTCGGGGCCGAGGATCGGGTCTGCGCCCAGGAACTTCGCGAACGGGAACACCGAGGCCTTGACCGAAAAGTAGTCGGGCTCGGGCTGCCCGGACATCCCCTGTTCTCGCAGCGAGCGTCCCGCCATACAAAGCGCGGCGATCTTTGCCAGCGGCCGCCCCGTGGCTTTCGAAACGAATGGTACGGTCCTGGACGCCCGGGGATTTACCTCCAGAAGGTAGATACGACGATTCTGTATGGCGAATTGCGTATTCATCAGGCCGATGACGTTCAGGGCCCTCGCCAGCCTGCGGACCTGATCGCGAAGCTGCTCCTGTATCGACGGATCGAGCGTGGTGGGTGGCAGGACGCAACCGGAGTCGCCAGAGTGCACCCCGGCCTGTTCGATGTGCTCCATGATGCCGCCGATGAGGACATTCTCGCCGTCGCAGATCGCGTCGACGTCGACCTCCACCGCCATGTCCAGGAAACGGTCCAGCAGCACCGGACTCTCGTGTGACACGCTGACCGCCGCACCCATATAGGCCCGCAGCTCGTCTTCACCGAACACGACCTCCATTGCCCGCCCTCCCAGGACGTAGGAAGGCCTGACCACCAGCGGATAGCCGACGGACTCGGCTAGCACAACCGCTTGTTCCGGGTCCCGTGCCGTCCGGTTTGGCGGCTGCAGCAGATCGAGTTCCTCGACCAGTTTCTGGAATCGCTCGCGATCCTCGGCCAGGTCAATTGAGTCCGGGGACGTTCCAATGATGGGCGCCCCGGCGGCCTCGAGCGATCGCGCCAGCTTGAGCGGCGTCTGGCCGCCATACTGGACGATGACGCCCTCTGGCCGCTCGATCTCGATGATCTCCATGACGTCCTCGAACGTAAGCGGCTCGAAATAGAGGCGATCCGAGGTGTCATAGTCGGTGCTCACCGTCTCCGGGTTGCAGTTGACCATGATCGTCTCGAAGCCCGCACCACGCAGCGCGAGGGCAGCATGGACACAGCAGTAGTCGAACTCGATCCCCTGGCCGATACGATTTGGACCGCCGCCGAGGATCATGATCTTGCGCCTCTCGTCTGGCTCGGCCTCGCACTCTTCTTCGTAGGTCGAGTACAGATAGGCAGTGGTCGTCGCGAACTCCGCGGCACACGTGTCCACCCGCTTGTAAACAGGTGCAACGCCGGCCTCTTTCCTGAGGCTGCGGACTTGACTCTCCCGGCAACCGAGCAGACTCGCCATGCGCCTGTCGGCAAAACCCTTACGCTTCAGGTGGCGCAGGCGGACGGCATCGAGGGCCGCGAGTCCTCCGCTCGCAATGGCCGACTCTTCGCTGACCAGGTCTTCTATCTGAGACAGGAACCATGGATCTACCCGGCTGAGCCTGTGGACCTCATCGAGGCTGAAGCCGTGCCTGAACGCGTCGGCGACATACCACAACCGATGGGCGCCAGGGACAGCGAGCTCCTGTTCGAGCCTTGAGCGGGATTCCTCATCGAGTTCCTGGTCGAAGGTCTCATTGAGGCCATCGGCCCCGGTTTCCAGCCCGCGCAACGCCTTCTGCAGCGACTCCTGAAATGTCCTGCCGATCGCCATTACCTCTCCGACCGACTTCATCTGTGTTGTCAGCTGAGCATCCGCGTCCGGGAACTTCTCAAACGTGAAGCGAGGCACCTTGGTGACGACATAATCGATCGTGGGTTCGAATGACGCTGGCGTAGCGCCTCCCGTAATCTCATTGCGAAGCTCGTCCAGCGTGTAACCGACGGCCAGCTTGGCCGCCACCTTGGCGATCGGGAAACCGGTGGCCTTGGAGGCCAGGGCGGACGATCGGGAGACACGGGGGTTCATCTCGATCACGACCATGCGACCGTCATCCGGGCTCACCGCAAACTGCACATTCGAGCCGCCTGTATCGACGCCGATGCGACGCAGTACCGCGATCGAGGCGTCACGCATGCGCTGATACTCTTTGTCCGTCAACGTCTGCGTCGGCGCCACGGTAATGGAGTCACCGGTGTGTACACCCATCGGATCCAGGTTCTCGATGGAACAGACGATGATGCAGTTGTCACGTGTATCACGCACGACTTCCATCTCGAACTCTTTCCAGCCGAGCACCGATTCTTCGAGCAGGATCTCTGTCGTGGGGGATAGATCCAGTCCGTGAGTGACCTTCGCCTCGAACTCTTCCTTGTTGAACGCAATGCCGCCGCCCGTGCCGCCCAGCGTAAACGACGGCCGGATGATGGTTGGGAAACCGACCTCGGCCTGAATGGCATAGGCTTCCTCAAGATTGTGGGCTACGGCCGAGCGAGGCACCTCGAGACCAATCTCCTGCATGGCCTTGCGGAACAGGTCACGATCCTCTGCGGTGTCGATCGCTTCGTGTGACGCACCGACCAACTCAACGCCATACTTCTCCAATATGCCTTCGCGGACGAGATCCAGAGCACAGTTCAGCCCGGTCTGTCCGCCCATCGTCGGCAGAAGGGCATCAGGGCGCTCCTTTTCGATGACCCGCGCAACCGCTCGCCAGTCCACCGGCTCTATGTAGACAGAGTCGGCTGTCTCCGGATCCGTCATGATCGTGGCCGGGTTGGAATTGACCAGCACGACCCTATAGCCCTCCTCCCGGAGTGCCTTGCAGGCCTGAGCACCGGAATAGTCGAACTCGCACGCCTGACCGATCACGATCGGTCCCGCGCCGATGATCAGGATGCTCTCGATATCGCTACGCTTGGGCATCCCACTCCATCTCTGTAACTGCTGACCCAGGGCCAGGAAATTGCATCGGAACTATCCGAGAATCCAAATTAAATATATCTCTTAACATGCTGTTTTTACGTATCTGCGCTGCGCCTATCCATGACTGAAATGAATCTCTCGAATAAGCCGCGCAGATCATGGGGCCCAGGGCTTGCCTCTGGATGCCCCTGGAACGAGAACGCCGGTGTGTCGGTCAGTTCGATACCCTGCAGGGAGCCGTCGAACAACGATCGGTGTGTTGCTCTGGCATTCGCCGGCAGAGAGCCCTCGTCAACAGCGAAACCATGATTCTGACTGCTGATAATGACGCGGCCGTCGTCGAGATCCTGGACGGGGTGATTGGCGCCGTGGTGACCGAACTTCATCTTCACAGTGCACGCGCCGGCCGCCAGGCCGAGGATCTGGTGGCCGAGGCAGATGCCGAAGACGGGCAGTCGCTTCTCAAGGAAGCGGCGCGTTGCGTCGATCGCGTAGTCGCAAGGCTCCGGGTCACCAGGGCCGTTAGAGAGGAATACGCCATCCGGGTCCAGTGCCAGCACCTCGTCCGCGGGGGTCTGCGCCGGGACCACGGTCACCTGACAGCCATGAGCGACCAATAGCCGCAGGATATTCCGCTTGATACCGAAGTCATAAGCGACCACGTGATGGACCGGCCTGGGTCGGCCGCGCACGCCGTCCTGCGGGTGCTTCCACATGCCGTCATGCCATTGGTAAGGCTCATCAGTGGACACGACCTTCGCGAGATCCATGCCTTTCAGGCCGGGAAAAGCCCGCGCTTGCTCGAGCGCGTCACCCGGGTCTTCGGTGCCGGCGGCCAGACAGCCGGCCTGCGCGCCTTTTTCACGGATAATTCGAGTCAGTTTGCGGGTGTCGATATCGGCGATCGCGACGACATTCTCACGCTTCAGGAACCCACTGAGCGTGTTATCGGCCCGCCAATTGCTGTGGCGGATAGGGAGGTCCCTGACAATCAGACCGGAGGCAAAGACCCCGGACGACTCGTAATCTTCAGGCGTGGTGCCCGTGTTGCCGATATGTGGATAGGTCAGGGTGACAAGCTGCCTGCAATAGGACGGGTCGGTCAGGATCTCCTGGTAGCCCGTCATGGCAGTATTGAAAACAACTTCCCCTACGGCGCTTCCATCCGCGCCTACAGAGAGACCCCGAAAGACGGTGCCGTCCTCCAGGGCAAGCACTGCCGGTATGCTCACCGTCACCCCCGCTGAAGAGAATCAGGACCCCGAGCCTGCCCGGATATGCAAAGCGGGATGGTCCGTGGGTAGGTCCTATCCCGCTGCTGAAGATCCCGGCTCTGGAGATCCCCACAATTTTACTGATGGCTTACGGCAGTGTCCATCGGCAGATCAGCCGTCAGCCAACATATCGTCCATGCCATAGCGACCGGGACCCCGCCCGGCCAGCCAGCGGGCCGCCCGGATGGCTCCCAGCGCAAAAGCGGCGCGGTCGCTCACGCGGTGGATCAGCTCGAGCCTCTCGCCTGGGCCGGCCAGAAGCACACTGTGCTCACCGACCACGTCCCCGGCTCTCAGGGACGCATAACCGACGGCCCCGCTCTCCCGCGCACCGTCCCCGGGCCGCCGTCCAATCTCGGCCGGGCCCTTGGAGCCCCTGCCCTCGACGACGGCTGCACCGAGCTCCAGTGCAGATCCGGACGGTGCATCGCGTTTGA
Organism: uncultured Gammaproteobacteria bacterium; assembly: GCA_937924335.1. Classification (GTDB taxonomy): domain Bacteria; phylum Pseudomonadota; class Gammaproteobacteria; order Steroidobacterales; family XN24; genus JAHEFR01. The sequence continues at coordinate 36,180 of CALDWW010000047.1, read as the reverse complement.
ATCGGTGATGAACGTCAAGGATCTCGGCGTCGAATTCGGGCCCCAGACTCATCGCCGCGGATTTCGCGAGCGACCGGAGGAGATTCAGCCCGATACTCATATTGGCCGCATAGAAAACCGGGATCTGACTGGCGGCATAATTCAGCGCCGCCTGCTGCCGGTCCGTGAGGCCAGTCGTGCCGATCACAACTGGCAGGCGCCGCGCGACACAGGCGGCAAGAATCGCATCCGTGCTGTCCGGCAGGGAAAAGTCGATGACGACATCGGCTCCAGCCAGGGCCTGTTCCGGGTCCCCGGAAGCCACAACACCGATCGCTCTGCGCCCGGCGAGTTCTCCGAGATCGGTCCCGGCGGCGTCGCTCGCCGGTGACACGAGACCGCCTCTGAGCTTCAGGTCAGGCTCATCGAGAGCAGCCCGGATGATGCACTGGCCCATCCGACCGGTAGCGCCGATGATCGCGATGTTCAGCATGCCGTTTCCCTCTCGACCGGATGGCCGATGCTTTACCCCAGCTTCTCGAAGAACGCCTTGACGCCATCCAGCCAGCCATGCTCCCGGGGGCTGTGGCTGACCGAGCTCGACTGGATCGAGTCATCGAACTCCTTGAGCAACTCTTTCTGGCGCTTGTCGAGCTTGACCGGAGTCTCCACGGAGACCCGTACCATCAGGTCGCCAGCGGCGCCGCCCCTGACGGGCTTGACCCCTTTGCCACGCAGACGGAACACCCGGCCGGTCTGGGTCTCGTGCGGGATTTTCAGGCTTACCTGACCATCCAGTGTCGGCACCTCGACCGAACCGCCCAGCACCAGGCTGGCGAAACTGACCGGAATGTCGCAGGCGAGGTCCGGCCCCTGGCGTTCGAAGATCGCGTGGGGGCGGACGTTAACTTCGACGTAGAGGTCGCCTGCCGGACCACCGTTGCGACCGGCCTCTCCTTCTCCACCGAGACGGATGCGGTCGCCCGTATCGACGCCCGCCGGGACTTTCACGGATAGGGTCTTGGTCTCGCGGACACGCCCCTCGCCGTGGCAGGCGCCACAGGGATCAGCAATGACGGTGCCCGCGCCCCTGCACTTTGGGCAGGTCTGCTGGATCGAGAAGAAACCCTGCTGCATGCGGACCGAGCCATGGCCGTCGCAGGAGTCACAAGTCACGGGGCCCGACCCCTTCTCCGCGCCGCTGCCACCACACTCGGAACACTCGACCATGACCGGGATGCGGATCGTTACCTCGTCCCCGAACGCGGCTTGCTCCAGTTCCAGATCCAGCTGGTAACGCAGATCCGCCCCGCGGAACACCCGCGATCGACCACTACGCCTGCCCCCGAAGATATCTCCAAAGACATCGCCGAAGATGTCCCCGAATGCATCCGCCGCGCTGAATCCACCACCCGGTCCGCCACCCGCCTGCTCTACTCCGGCGTGTCCGAACTGATCGTAGGCGGCTCTCTTACGGGGGTCGCCGAGGATCTCGTAGGCCTCCTTGGCTTCCTTGAATCTGGCCTCGGCGTCGTCGTCATCCTGGTTCCTGTCCGGATGAAACTTCATCGCCAGCCGCCTGTAGGCCTTTTTCAGCTCGGCATCCGTCGCGTTACGGGCGACGCCCAGAATCTCGTAGTAATCGCGTTTCGTCATTCTTCCAAGACCCCGGGGCCGTCACCAGATCGGCCTTATTGCAGATGTGCCGAAGCGGTGCGGAGCGTTTCCACCCCGCACCGCTCCTTCGCGATGCCTACTTGCCGTCTTCCTTTACCTCTTCAAATTCAGCGTCGACGACATCCTCTGCCGGAGCCGAGTCTTCGGCAGAGGCTTCAGGTCCCGCCTGCTGCTGGGCCTCGGCCTGTTCCTGATAGACCCGCTGCGCCAGAATCGCCGAGGCCTCGCCCAATGCCTTGGATTTCGCCTCGATCGTCGACTTGTCATCGCCCTTGACGGCTTCCTTCAGGTCGGAGATCGCCGACTCGATGCTGGCACGCTCCTCTGCCTGAACCTTGTCGCCAAGTTCTTCCAGGGACTTCTCCGACGCGTGGATCAGGGCTTCCGCCTGGTTCCTGGCTTCGACCGTCTCGCGGAACTTCTTGTCTTCGGCCGCATGAGCTTCGGCGTCCTTGACCATCCGCTCGATCTCATCTTCGTTCAGGCCACTCGAGGCCTTGATGACAATGTTCTGTTCCTTGCCAGTCGCCTTGTCCTTGGCGGACACGTTGAGAATACCGTTCGCATCGATATCGAAGGTGACCTCGACCTGCGGCACACCCCGCGGAGCCGGGGGAATGTCAGCGAGGTCGAACCTGCCCAGCGACTTGTTGTCGAGCGCCCGGTCCCTCTCTCCCTGCAGGACATGGATAGTGACGGCCGTCTGGTTATCGTCCGCGGTCGAAAACACCTGGTTCGCCTTGGTCGGGATCGTCGTATTCTTGTCGATGAGCTTCGTCATCACGCTGCCGAGAGTCTCGATACCCAGGGACAAGGGCGTCACATCCAGAAGCAACACATCCTTTACGTCGCCCGACAGGACGCCCGCCTGGACAGCGGCGCCGATGGCCACCGCCTCGTCGGGATTCACATCCTTACGCGGTTCCTCGCCGAAAAAGTCGCGCACGGCCTCCTGCACCTTGGGCATACGGGTCTGGCCACCGACGAGGATGACGTCATCGATCTCATTGACCGACAGACCGGCATCCTTCAGGGCGATCCGGCAAGGCTCGATCGTTCTCTTGATCAGGTCCTCGACGAGCGACTCCAGCTTGGCACGGGTCAGCTTGATATTGAGGTGTTTGGGGCCACTGGCGTCGGCCGTGATATACGGCAGATTGACTTCCGTCTGCTGGCCGGATGACAGCTCGATCTTGGCCTTCTCGGCGGCTTCCTTGAGCCGCTGCATGGCAAGCGGATCCTTGCGGATGTCGATGCCGCTCTCCTTCTCGAACTCCTTGACCAGGGACTGGATAATACGCAGATCGAAGTCTTCGCCGCCCAGGAAAGTATCGCCGTTGGTGGCCAGCACCTCGAACTGATGCTCGTCGTCCACCGACGCGATCTCGATGATCGAGATATCGAACGTACCGCCCCCGAGATCGTAGACCGCGATCTTGCGGTCACCACGTTGTTTGTCCAGCCCGTAGGCCAGCGCAGCGGCAGTCGGCTCATTGATGATGCGCTTGACCGTCAGCCCGGCAATCTTGCCGGCGTCCTTGGTGGCCTGTCGCTGGGAATCGTTGAAGTAGGCCGGCACGGTGATGACCGCCTCGGTGACTTCCTCGCCGAGGTAGTCTTCCGCCGTCTTCTTCATCTTCATCAGGACCCGCGCCGAGACTTCCGGTGGGGCCATTTTCTTGCCGTGCGCCTCGACCCAGGCATCGCCGTTCTCGGCCTCGACGATCTGGTAGGGCACCATATCCTTGTCGCGACTGACGACCTCATCGCTGTAACGGCGGCCGATCAGACGCTTCACTGCGAACAGCGTATTGGTCGGATTCGTGACCGCCTGGCGCTTGGCCGGCTGACCGACCAGGACTTCTCCGTCTTTGGTGAACGCGACGACTGACGGCGTCGTGCGATCACCCTCGCTGTTCTCGATGACCTTTGCAGTCTTGCCTTCCATTATGGCGACACACGAGTTCGTGGTGCCCAGGTCAATACCGATTACCTTGCCCATGGGATGGTTCTCCAAAAATTCACGTTATGAAAGTGGCTGAATTCTTTACTTAGGCGATTTATGGGGTTGGCCCCGCCCTATATCAAGGGCGTTCCTCGCCCTCCGCCGCGCGCGAAACGATGACACGGGCCGGTCGCAGCAGGCGTTCATGGATCCGATAGCCCTTCTGCACTACCAGCAGCACTGTGCCGGGCTCCTGGTCGGCCGATGGCTGTGCCGCCATGGCCTCATGGAATTCCGGATCGAAGGCCTCGCCATCGGGGTCGACCAATGTGATGCCGAATTTGGCCAGGCACTGGTCAAGGAGTTTGAGCGTGGCCTCGAAGCCCTGGACAACTGCCGGGGCGGCTCCCGAGTCGGCCTCTGTGGCCGACTGCAGGCCCATCTCCATACTGTCCTTGACCGACAGCAGTTCGGCCGCGAAGCGTTCAACGCCGTACTTGTGGGCTCTTTCCACGTCCCGAGCGGCTCGGCGCCGGACGTTTTCCAGTTCGGCAGCCAGACGCAGCTGTTGTTCGCGAGCGGCCTCGGCCGCCTGCAGAGCGGTCTCCAGCATCACGACCGGATCGGTCGGCTCCTGCCCGGTCGATTCAGTCTCGGCTGGGCTCCCGTCGGGACTGGCGCTAACGCCCGGCTCGAGTTCCTCCTCGGGCACCCGGTCCTTCTGCTCGTTCATCGGTCTTCTCCAGATAGATCAAAAACGGCCCGGCAAGAGGCCGGACCGCGAAAATTCTTGTGAACCGCGGCTCTGCCGCGGATTTTGGGGCTAATCCGCCGATTTCAAGGCCGAACCCAGCAATCGCGCCGTCACGTCGACGATCGGTATGACTCGCTCGTATGCCATCCGGGTCGGACCGATGACCCCGAGGACCCCCACGATCTCCTGGTCGACGGTATAGGGCGATACGACGACACTGCATTCATCGAGGATCTGGTAGCCAGACTCTCCGCCTATAAAAATCTGCAGATCCGCGGAGACCATGGCCCTGTCGAGCAGGTGCAGGATGTCCCGCTTGCGTCCGAAAGCCTCGAACAGTTCCCGGAGTTTATCCACGTTCGAGAGCTCGTCGAAGTCCATCAAGTTGGTCTCGCCCGCCAGGTAGTATCCGCCGTCGCCGCTACTGTCCTCCGCGAAAATATGCCGCGCTATCCCGATCGCATCGGCCATCAGCTGGTCCATGCTTTCCCGCGTCCGCTGCATCTCGCTCACGATGGTTTCACGCACGCTCGCGATTGTCTTGCCCGAAAACTGCTCGGTCAGGTAATTGGAGACCCGCTTGAGCTCATCCGCCGTGTAGTCCCGGTCAACATTGAGCACTCGATTCCTGACCTGGGTGTCGTTGACGACGAGTATCGCCAGCACCCGTCGATCGGACAGGGGCAGAAACTCGATCTGCCGCAACGAACCCACGACCTGCCTGGGCACCGTCACGACCCCCGCCATGTGGGTAAGACCGGAGAGTAGATTCGACGCCGTCTCAACTAACTGCCTGCCCGAGCCGGCCCTCCTGGCCAGCCGATCCTGGAGTTCGCGGATCTCACCCTCGCTCAGCGACTGGAGGTTGACCATGGTATCGACGAAGAAGCGGTAACCCTTTGCGGTCGGGATGCGCCCGGCGGATGTGTGTGGCGACCCGATGTACCCCAGCTCCTCGAGGTCCGACATGACGTTGCGGATTGTAGCCGGAGACAGCTCCAGGCCTGATTCCTTCGACAGCGTCCGTGAGCCTACCGGATGGCCCTCGCGGACATAGCGGTCGACCAGCACCCGCAACAGGTGCCTGGCTCGATCGGAAAGCTCTTCGTAGTGACCGCGGCCGTCGGTCATAAGGGATTCGGACTTGCACACATCTTGATAGACGGGACGCTAGCAAGGCCCGTCCGAGAGTGTCAAGCAGCCTCGACCGTGAGCCCCCGACCATGAGCCGGAGGCCGTGCCACTTCAGCGGCCTGTCCTTTTTACGGCGGCTCGGCCAAAATGCTGTCCAAACGGTGAAGTGATCATGACACTCAGCTTCGAAACCATAGCCCTGACCGGGAAACGGCAGGACGACAAGGTCGCACATTCGCTGCGGGCCATGGCCGCGCATCTACAGGGGCGTGGCTGCCGTGTTCTGACTGACCCTTCCATCGCCGATGCCTTCGAGATCCGCGGCATGGAACATGAGGCATGGGAGTCGCCCGTCCACGGGCCCGACCTGATGGTCGCCATCGGCGGCGACGGCACGATGCTGTATGCGGCCAGGCTCGTGGCCGAAGTCGGCGTGCCATTGCTCGGTATCAATCGAGGACGACTGGGCTTCCTCGCCGACGTCGGTACCGAAGACATGCTCGAGACAGTTGACGAAATCCTCAATGGTCGCTACTCGAAAGAGAAGAGAATCATGCTGGACGCCCGGCTGGAGACGCCGGACGGCGAGGTCAGTGACATCGCCCTGAACGACGTCGTCCTGCAGAAGCGTGACACCGGCCGTATGATCGACTTCCAGACCTGGATCGACGGCAGACTCGTCAACACACACGGTGGCGACGGGCTCATCGTCGCCACCCCGACCGGCTCGACCGCCTACGCACTCTCCGGTGGCGGTCCCATCATGCACCCGGGGATCGACTCGCTGGTGATGGTGCCTATCTGTCCGCATACCCTGAGCGACCGTCCGCTGGTCGTGGGAGCCGACCGGGAGATCGAGGTCCGGGTGCTGGAGCGCGAAGACACGCGGTCGGAGGTCACCTGTGATGGACACCTGCTGGGTGAACTCTCGCCCTCCGCGCGCCTGATTGTGCGCAGGGCCGACTGTGTCACCAATCTCATCCATCCCATGAGCCATGACTACTTCCGCATTCTGCGCTCCAAGCTGCACTGGGGCAGAAACACGCGTAACGCGGGCCCGTGGGAAGGCGACTGAGCCGGGCAGATGCTGCTTCACATACGCGTCCGAAATTACGCCATCATCGACGAGGTCGATCTTGAACTCGGCGGCGGTCTGACTGTCCTGACGGGCGAGACCGGCGCCGGCAAGTCCATCCTCGTTGACGCTCTGGGCCTGGTCCTGGGCGACCGGGCCGATGCGAGCGCCGTCCGCCATGGGGCCGAACGCGCGGAGATCACCGCGACATTCGAGCTGTCCGACCGACCAGAGGCCTGCCGCTGGCTGGAAGATCAGGAGATGGATGCGGACGGCGAGTGCGTCCTGAGAAGAGTGATCAGTCGCGAGGGCCGCTCCCGAGCCTATGTCAACGGTGGCCCCGTCACCCTGCAGGCGCTCAGGTCGCTTGGTGAAATGCTGGTCGAGATCCACGGCCAGCACGAGCACCAGACCCTGACCCGACGCCCGGTGCAGCGCGATCTGCTTGATAGTTTCGCAGGTCACGACGAGCTGGTTGCCGAGGTCAGCGACAGCTTCGGAGAGTGGGAAAGTCAACGTCGGGGGCTGGAGGCACTACAGGCCGCACAGGATGATCGCGACAACCGACTGGATCTGTTGCGCTACCAGGTCCGGGAACTCGAGTCCCTGGCTCTGGAGGAAGGGGAACTCGAGCGTCTGGAGAGCGAACATCTCAAGCTCAGTCACGTCGAGAAGCTGGCCGGTGCGGCCGAGAGCGCTCAGCGCCTCGTCTACGAAGACGACAACGGCTCGGCGCAGCAGCGACTGGCTCAGGCGCGGCAGGCGCTCGAGTCAGTCCTCGACCTCGACGCCACCCTGGATGATGCACGATGCCTGATCCATGAGGCCGAGATCCAGGCGACAGAAGCGGCCGAAGATCTCCGGCGTTACCTTGCTGATCTTGAGATTGACCCACAACGCCAGGAACAGATCGCCGCGCGCCTCGACGTGGTACGGGAGCTGTCCAGGAAACACCAGGTCGAGCCTGCGCTGCTCGGCGCCCGACTGGCGTCACTGCAGGCCGAACTGGACAAACTCGAGCAACAAGGCCTCACTCTGGAAGCGCTCGAGACGGCCCTGGCCAGCGCAAAACAGGCCTGTCTCGAGGCTTGTCAGAAGCTGACCTGCAGCAGGCAGGCGGCCGCTGTAAAACTGTCCGAGGCCATCACTGCCGCCCTGCATCAACTGGGGATGCCCGGAGGCTGCTTCGAGGTCGAGGTCGAGACGCTGGAGGACGGTGCGCTATCCCGCCACGGGCTGGATAATATCCAGTTCCTGGTTTCGGCCAATCCCGGCCAGCCGCCGGCGTCACTTGCCAAGGTGGCTTCCGGCGGCGAGCTTTCACGGATCAGCCTGGCCGTCCAGGTCACTGCTTCCACATCTTCGCAACACCCGTGCCTGGTTTTCGACGAGGTGGATGCCGGTGTCGGCGGCGCGACCGCCGAGATCGTCGGCCGCAGATTGAGGCAACTTGGCGAGGGACGGCAGGCCCTGTGCGTCACCCATCTGCCGCAGGTTGCCAGTCAGAGTCACCAGCACGTCCGCGTGGCCAAGCTGACTGATGGACAGAGGACCCGAACGACGCTGACGGCTCTTGGACCTGACGAGCGTGTAGAGGAACTGGCCCGAATGTTGGGCGGTGTGAAGATCACGGCGACCAGCCGTCGTCACGCAGAAGAGATGATCGCCACCGCGTGCAGAAGCGGTTAGTCGTCACCCTCCTTGTGGGGACATTCGTGTCGCGCACAGGATCCGTACAGGATCAGGGAGTGGTCGGAGATCTTGTACCCGAGGTTATCGGCAATCGCCTTCTGCCGATCTTCTATGACCTCGTCGACGAACTCCTCCACCCGTCCGCACTCCAGGCACACGATGTGGTCGTGATGACCCCCGTCATCCAGTTCGAATACCGCACTGCCGCCCTCGAAGTTATGCCGCTTGACCAGACCGGCCGCCTCGAACTGCGTCAACACCCGGTAGACGGTCGCCAGCCCGATGTCCTCGCCCGACTCCAGAAGCGACCGGTACACTTCCTCGGCGGTCATGTGCAGGTCGGTGTTGTTTTCCAGGATGTCGAGAATCTTGACCCGCGGCAGGGTCACCTTGAGACCGACTTTCCTGAGATCTTTGCTTTCCACTGACATCCTTTCGAGAGTAAGCGAGAATTATTCTGACTCGTGCTTCCTGTTATTATTACGGAGTTCCTCGCCGGCCACCACTGCTGATGACATCGACCTCGAATATAATCCGGACTCTGACGCTGATCGTCGCCCTGGCATGCCTGCTTGCCAGCCTGTCGGGCTGCGCACGCATGCGAAACTTCAGTCTCAAACCCTACAAGATCAACATCCAGCAGGGCAATTTCCTGGAAGAAGACGAGATCGACATGATCGAGCCGGGCATGACCCGCAGCCAGGTACGCTTCCTGCTGGGCACGCCCATGGTCGCGGACCTGTTTAACTCCGATCGGTGGGACTACTACTATTACCTGAAGATCGGGCGCACCGGTGAGATCTACCGTCGCCACTTCATCGTATTCTTCGAGGGTGAAGAGACAACGCGGGTCGAAAAGCGGCTGGGAGCGGCAGAGCTCGAAATCAGCTAACCGCCGGGATCCGCCTTGTTCCGCCCCATCGTCTTGCCGAGCTTCGCCAGTTCCCGCCGCACTACCTTCGGGTCAGCTTTCAGAGGCCGATAGATCTCTACACGGTCGCCGGCCAGCAGTTCCCTATCCCCCTTGATCTTCTTGCCGAAGATACCGATCCGATTCAGCTCGAGATCGATCTCCGGGAAGTGCTCCTCGATGCCCGAGAGTCGTACGGCTTCCGCGGCCGTGGTGCCGAGGGGGACCTCCACCGGTACTATCAACTGCTGCTCGGGTGTCGCATAGGCCACCTCCACCGCCAGGAATTCAGCTTTCTCCATAGACGTCTCTGGCTCTTCGGGTGAACGCATCCACCAGCGAATTGGCGATGTCTTCGAACATGGGACCGAATAGTACGCCCGTCACAGGATTGCGGAACTCGAACTCCATCCGCAACGACACTTCGCTGCCGCGATCATCGAATCCGTCGAACTGCCAGAGACCGTGCAGGTGGCTGAAGGGCCCCTCCAAGAGGCCAATCTCGATGCGTCGCCCCGGGTCCAGTTGATTGCGCGTCGTGAAAGTCCTGGACATGGCACCCTTGACGAGTTCGAGGCGGGCCTCCATGAAGTCGTCGCGCTGTACATTGACCGCGCTGGATCTGCACCAGGGAAGGAAATCCGGGTAGGCGGGAACGTCATTGACCAGGTCGTACATCGCCGACGCCGGGAAGGGCACGAGCGCCGATCGCCGCACGCGTTTCACCAGTTCAGACCAGTCCGAGTCGAGCGAGTATGCCGGTGGCGTGCAGGAACACGACCAGCACGGCGGCCGGGGCCAGCCAGCGGGCCAGGAACCGCCAGGTGCTGTAGGCAAGTCCCGGGCTGATGTCGAGTTCGTCAGCTGACGAATTCTTGCACATGACCCAGCCACCGAAGATCGTGATAAACAGCCCTCCCAGCGGCAGGAAGATGTTGCTGGCCAGGTGATCGATATTGTCGAAGATGGTGCCACCGAAGATTCGGAAATCCGCCAGCACGTTGAACGACAGGATCGTCAGGAATCCCAGGGCCCAGATGATCGTGCCGATAACCAGCCCTGCAACACGGCGACTACGGCCATGGGTCTCGACACTCCAGGCGACCGCCGGCTCCAGCAGGCCGATCGCCGAGGTCCAGGCGGCAAACACCAGCAGCCCGAAAAAGATCGGCGCCAGGAACGTGCCTCCCGGCATGTTTCCGAACGCCAGCGGCAGGGTCTCGAAAATCAGTCCCGGCCCGGAAGCAGGATCCAATCCGTTCGCGAACACGATCGGGAAGATAATCAGCCCGGAAAGAAGCGCGATGGACGTGTCCGCCACGACCACCCAGGCGGACGTCCGCAGAATCGACGTCCCTTCCGGCAAGTATGCCCCGTAGGCCATGATGGCCCCCATCCCCACGCTCAGAGTGAAGAATGCCTGCCCCATCGCCTCCAGCATGGCGTTGGGGGTCAGGGCCTCGAAATCCGCCCGGAAGAGGAAGTTCCAGCCCGCCGCAAAATCGGCGGCGACCACCGCGTATACCAGCAGGACCAGCAGCAGGATCAGCAGGCCGGGCATGGCCAGCCGGACAAACTTCTCGAGCCCCCTTTCCACGCCGCGGGCAACGATTGCGATCGTGAGGAACATGAAGAGCGTGTGCCATGCGGCCATAAGCTGCCAGTTGCCCAGCAGTCCGCCGAACAGCCCGCCGATGCTCTCCGGGGTGGCCCCGGTGAAGCGCCCGCCAAGACTGAAGACGAAATAAGACACCGCCCAGCCGGCGATGACGCTGTAGAAGGAAAGGATCAGAAAGCCGGCCAGGATACCGAGCACACCGACCAGACCCCACGAAGGGCTGCTGCCCTCCTCCTCGCCCACGATGCGCATCGTGGCGATGGGGTTCCGACGGCCGCGCCGGCCGATCATGATCTCGGAAATCATGATCGGCAATCCGATGGCGACAACGCAGACCAGGTAGAACAGGACGAAGGCGCCGCCGCCGTTCTGCCCCGCCATGTAAGGGAACTTCCAGATGTTGCCCAGCCCGACGGCCGAACCGGCGACCGCCAGCACGAAAGCGAACCGGGAAGACCACATGCCGTGGAGAGAAGTTCTCTTGACCATTTGAATATGGCGGGCCATTGACCTTTTAACCGGCCGCGATTTTGGATTAAATCCCTGCCACAGACAACCGACGGCCGGATCGTGCTGTGTCATAGTGTGCCGTCAAGCTGGCATCGACACGGAAACCCCGCGCCTCCTACGTGCACTATGAGTAAGACAGACAACAAGCCATCGAAGATTACTGGGGGCAAGAAGCTCATCGTCCTGAACAAGAAGGCCCGGCATGAGTACTTCATCGATGAGACTTACGAAGCAGGTCTGATGCTGGATGGCTGGGAGGTCAAGGCGATGCGCTCGGGCCGCGCCCAACTCAAGGAGGGCTATGTCCTTCTGAAAGACGGTGAAGCATGGTTGTTCGGGGCTCACATCTCTCCGCTGCCCTCTGCCTCTACCCATGTAAACCCGGACCCGGTCCGCACGCGGAAATTGCTACTGCATCGCCGCCAGATCGACCACCTGGTCGGCCTCGTCGAACGCAAGGGCTATACCCTCGTGCCGTTATCGCTCTACTTTTCCAAGGGCAAGGCCAAGCTGGAAATCGGCCTCGGCCGCGGCAAGAAGAAGTACGACAAGCGCGCTGTAGAGAAAGACCGCGACTGGAAGCGCCAGAAAGAACGCATCCTTAAACATTGATTATTCAGTGCATTACCTCTTCTTTATATTCTAATTTGTTATTCAGGCGCCCGGGGACGGACTCGATCACGCCGGCCGTCGGACGCAGCGAGATCGCCTGCGCTGGCCGGGTGCGATCCGGCAAAACGCGATGCTCCGGGTCAGCCGACTCCCGGCCAGATCTCTCTCCCGATTTGCCTCACTGCCCGACGAGGCTATTCTCAGGGGACAGCCACTATTGAGCGGAGGCCCGGTGCACAACAGTCCAGACATACAGGCAACGTCACTCGCCAGGGATGTGATGGTGCCGGCGGATAAGTATCCCTCGGCGACCGGTGACTGCAGTCTGCGCGAGGCTGCTCGACTCCTGAGTGAGTGGCACATAGATATGGACGGCTCGGTGTCGATGCCACGTATTCTGCTGCTGCTCGATGACGAGGGTCAGTTGATCAGCATGGTGCGGCGGCGTGACATTCTCCGCGGACTTGCGCCATCCTTCCTTGTCGCATCGATCAGCGATCATCCCGAAGCCATGTTCGACGTCGACGTCGATCCCAACCTGACCGAGCTCCTGTCCGACCGAGCTGCTGAGAAGCTCCGTGCCAAGGCGGAGACGCGGGTCTCCGAGATCGCCCACCCCATTCCGGCTCATGTTGTCGCCGATGACCCGCTGATCAGGGTGATCCAGGTGATGGTGAGTCACGACCTGTCCATGGTGCCGGTTCTCGAGGAAGGGCGCGTCATAGGAGTCGTTCGGTCGGTCGAGGTCCTGCAGGAAGTATCCGAGGGCCTGGCGGAAGTGGACGTCAGCGATTGAGCGATCAGGACCCCGCAGCGAGGAAGAACAAGTCCGAGTCACCGGTCCACGGTGCCACGGTGGTCATCGGTGAACTGCCGGCCGTGTTTGACCTGCGACGGCTCGCCTGGATGATGCTGGGCGTCACGCTATTCACCGTCACTGCCCTGCTGCCTTCGATCCCCGACGCGGTGGATCCGGCCGGTCGCCTTGTGGTTCTGACCCGCGAGGGTCAGCTGGCCATCGCGCTGTTTCTGCTGGCGGCGACCTGGTGGGTGTTCGAAGTCATCCCAATCGGCGTCACCGCGATCGCCATCGGCGTACTGCAGGTGCTGTTCGCGATCCGTGATCCGCGGGTCGCGTATACGGACTTCATGGATCCAGCCGTCTGGTTCATCCTCGGATCCATAATCATCGGGCTGGTGTTCACCAGGACGGGCCTCACGAACAGGATGGCCTACCGGATGTTGACGCTGGTGGGCGACCGCACCAGCCGCATCTATCTCGGCGCATTCATCATGACTGCCGGGATGACTCTGCTGATGGCTCAAACGGCGGTAGCGGCCGCTGTCTATCCACTGCTCATGACGATCTATGCCCTCTATGAGGAGGACCAGCACCCGACCCGGTTTGGCAAGGGATTGTTCATCGGCATGGCATTCACGGCCGGCGCCGGCAGCATCATCACCCTGCTGGGCGCTGCCCGGGGCGTCGTCGCCATCGGTTTCTATCGAGAGCTGGTCGGGCGTGAGATCGACTTCTTCGAGGTCAGCTACTATCTGTTTCCGGTGGGCGCCCTGATGGTGGCGGCTCTGTGGGTCTATGTCGTCGTTATGTTTCGTCCCGAGCGGGCCGTGATCCCGGGCTTGAGTGAGCGCGCGCGAAAGCTTCACAAGAGGCTTGGACCCATGAGCCGCAAGGAGATCACCGCCCTGGTGATCACCCTGACCGCTGTCGGCCTGATGAGCCTGCGCTCGTTCATCCCTGCGCTCGCATCGGTAGACAAGAGTGCCATCATCGCCGGCGCGGCCGTGCTGTTCTTCGTGTTCCGGATCTTGCGTCGTGCCGATCTCGAGACCATCCCGTGGAATATCGTGCTCCTGTTTGGCGGCGCCATGAGCCTCGGCCTGTGTCTCTGGCAGACCGGAGCGGCCGAGTGGCTTGCCATCGCCTGGCTGTCCTATTTCGGCGACAGCAAGGCGCTGGCTTTTATCCTGGGCCTCAGTGTGTTCGTGCTTATCATGACGAACGTCATCATGAACGTGGCCGCCATCGCGATATCGCTGCCGGTCGCCCTCGTCATGGCGCCCTACCTGGGGGTCGCACCGGATGTCGTGCTGTACGTGTCACTCACGGCCGCCGGCATGCCCTTCCTGCTGCTCGTCGGAGCGGCTCCCAACGCCATCGCTTACCAGAGCAAGCAATTCAGCGCGAGCGAATTCTTCATGGCCGGGCTCCCCGCCAGCCTGCTGCTGCTGGTCGTCATCGCGCTGTTCTCGGTCTGGATCTGGGGCTGGATGGGAATGCCGATCCTGTTGTAATCAAATACTCACTACGGGGTCTCGTCATTGTTAACAATATATTAATCATAAAGTTAGAACATCTTTCTAGAATGAGAAGAGACAGATCTTCTGGTCGACTCTCGTTCCTTCCTATTGAATTCCTCTTCCCTGCCCCTACTTTCTCTTACAATCACTCGATCTGGGGGCGACATGGTTTCGACGTGTGTCACGAAACTCCAGGTGCATGTCGAGGTGCAGGTACCTCGTAAAACCGTCTGCAAACTCATAGTTGCCAACGACGACAACTACGCACTCGCTGCTTAAAAACCAGTAAGGTGCCGTCTGACTGAAGCCGTGCTTGTGCGTTCAGATTTCAGGCGTCGACTCTCACAAGATCGCTGTGAAGCTCTCCCAGGGTGGATCAGTTAAAACTTATCTGGGACAGCTGTCTGTCTTCCCTGCCCGTCGGGTAGCAAACAGTTAAAACAAAGACGCGGCTAAGCATGTAGATCCTGGGGCGGAGGGCTCGCGGACGCGGGTTCGATTCCCGCCGCCTCCACCAAACATAAAGGGCCACCTCGCGGGGCCCTTTCCTTTTTGGCGGTGCCATGTGGATGAGCTTCGTCCGCAGGGCGGCCGCAAAAAGGCGGTTAATGAAGAAATGAGAAATGGTGCCGGTCATAGCTTTATAGCTTATTGAGCCAGATATTCGTATTCAGTCTCGACATCCGCTGCCGTAGCCTTTGTTGCAAGCGACGCACCGTCACGAAACGGAGATCACGCGTGGCACGCAAACCCCGGGTTCATGTCCCTGGTGGCTTTTACCACACCATATTGAGAGGCAACTCCCGACAGGATGTCTTCGACTGTGACAGTGATCGGCACCTCTGGGAGTCGCTCATAAGCCACTCGATTGAACGTTGCGGGCATAGGCTCCACGCATACTGCTGGATGACAAATCACGTGCACCTCGCCATTCAGGCGGGTGCGGAACCGTTAGCCGGCTTCATGTCGCTTCTTGCCAGCAACTATGCTCGAAAAACAAACCTGCGCAAGCGAAGATCAGGCCACCTGTTCGAACGGCGTTACCGGGCAATACTGGTGCAGGAAGACAGCTATCTGCTGCCGCTGATTCGCTACATCCACCTGAACCCCATACGTGCGGGCATGGTCGATATGCCGGCCGGCTATCGCTGGAGCAGTCACCACGCGTACATGGGCGGCCCGCGTCCGCACTGGCTGACGACCGGTACAGCCCTTAGTCTGTTTGCCAGTGACGAGGCCCGCGCACGTCGCCGCTACGCCCGCTTCATGGGGCAGACACCGGATCCAGATATGGTTCGCCGGCTGCAATCCGGCAGCAAGACCGACGACAGGGTGTTGGGTACAGACCAATGGCTGACACAAGTGCTCGGTGACGTAGCCGATCCACTAGAACAAAGGAGCTTGGACGAACTGGTCAGCGATACCTGCGCCAGCCATGGCATTGACGAACCTCAACTGGCCAGCCCATCCCGCGCCAGACATCTGGCCGCTATTCGTGCTGAGATAGCGCTGGCCGCAACAACAAACGGCATAGCCAGCATCAGCGAGGTAGCGCGACGCTTCGGTCGTGCCCAACCGACATTGTCGCGCGCAATGTGCAGACTGAGGGATCGTCGCAATAAGCTATAAAGCTATGACCGGCACCATGCTACGGTGATACATTCGTCATAGATGAAGTCTTTGCCGGAAAACGAGACTCCGAAGCCGACTCGCGATGGCCCCGGGATCCCGTTGGCCACGCAGGTTCTGCTGGCCCTGGCGATCGGCGCATTGACCGGTCTGTTCCTTGGCCCCATCGTCGCGCCCCTGAAGATCGTCGGCGACGCATTCATCCGGCTGCTGCAGATCACGGTTCTTCCCTACATCAGCGTGGCCCTGATCACGGGGCTCGGGCGCCTGAGCTTCGCCGAGGTGAAGCGGCTCGCCGCCAAAGGCGGGGCCATCCTGGTGTTGTTGTGGGGGATCGCCATTACCCTGGTCCTGCTGCTGCCGCTCGCCTTCCCCGACTGGCCATCGCGCTCCCTCTTCCGAAAGAGCTCGATCGAAACGGTCGCCGCCCCGGATTTCTTGCAGCTCTATATCCCGTCCAATCCTTATTTCTCGCTGGCCAACGGCGTTGTTCCCGCTATTGTCGTGTTCAGCGTGATGATAGGGCTGGCCCTGACAGGGGCGACGAAAAAGGAGGTCCTGATTGAACCTCTCTCGCTGGTGGCAGAAGTCCTTTCAAAGATCACCGGCTTCGTGGCCAGACTCGCACCGTATGGCATCTTCGCGCTGATCGCGTACACAACGGGCACCATGAGCTTCGGTGACCTGGCCCGGCTACAAGTCTACATCGTGATTGCGGTCACGATCCTATCGATCATCGGCCTGTGGCTGCTCCCGGGACTGGTGTCGTCATTGACGCCTCTGCGCCACAGCGACATCTTGAAGCGACTCCGCATCCCCCTGGTTACCGCGTTCGCGACCGGAAGTTCCCTCGTTGTGCTGCCGATGCTGGCTCAGATCTGCAAGGAGCTGATCGACGAGACCCGCCCACAGGGCCCGCTTGGACCCATCGCAGAAGAAGATGAGGAAACTGCCTCATCGGTCGACGTGCTCATCCCGACCTTCTTCAGCTTCCCGACCATCGGCGCCGTGATATCGCTGGGCTTCGTGCTGTTCGCCGGTTGGTACATCGGCTCGCCGATCTCTAAGCAGGCCTATCCGGGCGTACTCTCGGGTGGCCTCGCCAGTCTCTTCGGCGGCACGGCACTGGCGATCCCCTTCACGCTCGGCCTCGCCGAACTGCCCGGCGATCTCTTCCAGCTCTTCCTGTCGACCGACGTCATCGTCAGCCGTTTCGGGACATTCGTGTCTGTCATGCATTACGCGACCATCGCACTGATCGGTACATTCGCGATCGACAGCCTCGTGCGCGTTCGCCCGTGGCGCCTTGTTCGCGTCGCCATGATCACGCTGCTCCTGTTCAGCGTCGCTTTTGTAGGCATTCGCGCGTTCTATACGCACGTGGTCGTCGTACCTTATACGATGGACCAGCACCTCAGGGGCTTGCACAACCTGCGTGCGCCCCAGCCATCGACGGTCTATCGACTTGATTCGGAATCTGAAAGGGACGTGACGCGCACGGGGCCACGTCTCCTCGCCGAGATCAGAGACAGCGGCGTTCTCAGGGCGTGTTATGCCAGCGGGAACTACCCCCTCACTTTTTTCAACTTGGACGAGAAACTCGTTGGCTTCGATATCGAGATGGCCCATCGATTCGCAACACGCCTGGGCGCCAGTCTCGAATTCGTGCACATCAGAAGTTCGCAGGATCTACTGAGCGGCTACTGCGACGTATTCTTCAACTCGCTCGCTGTGAACCCGGACCGGGCCGAATTCTCTGTGTCCACCACCCCATTCAACCAGATTACGGTCGCATTCGTCGTGCCCCACAAGCGGCGCGACCAGTTCAAGACCTGGAATGCCATCAGCGCGCAGGGCGAGATCAACCTTGCCGCGTCCGCATTCCAATCCGTCCCGCCCGAAGTCACTAGACGCATACCGCAGGCCGACATCGCCCGCTTATGGTCATACGAGCAGCAAATCCGGTTCTTCGAGAGCGGTGGGGAAGGCGCCGTTGCCATGATGGATTCGGCCGAAGAGGGCGCTGCCTGGACGATCCTCTATCCTTTGTTCGCCGTCGTCGTCCCGCGCCCGGTCGTCGAGCTGCCCATCGTGTATCAGGTCGCGCCCGGCAACCACAGCCTGCTTCGCGCGATGAATGACTGGCTGGCGTTGGAGAAGGCGACCGGCGGGATCGACGAGCTCTACGACTACTGGGTCGAAGGCAAGACCGAACAGGTAGATCCCCCGCGCTGGTCCGTAATACGGGACGTCCTGGGGTGGGTCGAATAGGCAATTACCGCTGAGCCGTGCACGGGACAGATGGTGACGTTTGACCATAGAATCGGATTGCGGGTCTCACGAGAAACGCTGAGCCGCAGCGCTCGGATCGTTGCGGGCAGACTCAGCTTGCGCTCGGCGCCCGAAAGGAGATAACGACGTTGTCGCAGAGGCCTGCCAATGAGGGGAACAGTGGCAGTCGCCATGTTTCTTCCCGGTCGTCCGGAGAGATGGAAGCTTCGATCGAGGAGGTCTTGCGTTGCATCCATGCCGATGACCCCGCCAGCGCGAACACGGTAGTCGAAGACTGGTCGCCGGAAGACCTGGCCGATCTGATCGTCCACATGCCACTCACTCATGCGCGCACCTTTCTCGATTGGCTGCCGAAGCAGAAAGCCAGTCGTGTGCTGGCGGACATGCACTGGAACTACCGTGCCGCGCTCTCGCGAACCAAGTCGGAAGGAGAACTGTCGGAACTGCTCGGGGCGATGCCTCCCGAAGCGGCACTTGAGACTTTCAGATCCTTGCCGAAACGGATGCGCGGCCGGGTGGCGCGATTGCTGACGGATCTGGAATCCGTGCAAAACGCACACAAATACCCGGACAGTACTGCCGGCGCCATCATGGATCGCCGGGTCGTGATGGTTCCGCTGGAATGTACTGTGTCGGAAGCGATGGAGGCGATCAAACAGGCCTTCGAGCTACAGGGAACTGCCGGAACGGTCTTCGTCGTGGACGCCGACAGAACACTCGTCGGCATTTTCCGTCCCCGCGATCTGATGGTTGCCGCGCCCGACACGCCGATCCGGGACATCATGCTGGCAGACTTTCCGGTCATCCATGCCCACGCCAGACAGGACGATGTGGCGCACATCACCGAGGGTGAAGGCTATATGAGCCTGCCCGTCGTAGACGCCGATGGCCGCCTCCTGGGGAGAATTACGCCGAAGCTGCGTGAACGGATCCTTGCCGAAGAGCAGCGCAAGGACCTGCTGCGGATGAGTCAGGTCTCACCGGAGGCCCGTGCTACAGACGGGTTTCTGCAGATTGTCCGGGGCCGCCTGCCCTGGCTCCTGGCCGGACTGATCGGCGCGACGATCGCCGCGTTCATCATCGGCTCATTCGAGGAAGAGCTCGAGAAGGCTGCCATCCTCGCCGCTTTCATCCCGGTCGTCATGTCGATGGCCGGGAACTCCGGTCTGCAAGCCTCGGGGGTCTCCGTCCAGGTGTTGGCCTCGGGATCAATGTGGCCCGGAGACCGGCTGGCCACCCGACTGCTGCGCGAACTGGCCGGAGCCCTCAGCAATGGCGCCATCGCCGGAATCATTCTCGCGATGCTGGTGATGGTCATGTCCGGCCTCTTCGACATCGAGAACGCTCCGCGTCTGGCCCTCGCCACGTCGTTCTCTCTCATGACCGTCACGACGATCGCTGCGCTGGTCGGTGCCTCGGTTCCTTTCGGACTACATCGATTTGGCATTGATCCTGCGGCAGCCACCGGTGTGTTCATCACGACCAGCAACGACGTGGTCGGTGTACTGGTCTACTTCACGATGGCGGACTTGTTCTATTTCTGAGCTGAACTCGGCCTGAGTACCCACTTCATGATCGACTTTGCGTCCGGAAAGCGGATCTTGCGCCCGCTTCGTCTACTAAGGTGACTGCGCCGGCAGCGTCGAGTCAAGCCCGGGCCAAACCCGAGCGGAGGCCCGCTGAATGCGCTAGGCGGTCAGCGTTCCCCACAAAAATGCCGTACCTAAGGAGACAGACGTCTCAGCTCCTGCGAATAGCTTTTTGCCTGCTCATGCTCCCCGGCATCACGAAGGAAGGCAGTCAGTGCGTTCAGGATATCGACGTCATTGGGGTGTGAATTGTGGGCCCGCTTTAACTCCATGATTGCCTGTTCAGGTTGATCCGTTGAGTTGAGGGCAACAGCGTACACGTAGGTGTAACGTGGGTTGTCCGGGTCAAGTCTGGCCGCCAGCCGCAACTCTTCGACGGCCGCCGGGGCACGCTTCTGGCGGATAAGAGAAAGCCCCAGGGCATAATGCAGGTCGCCGTTTTCAGAACTTAAGCGTGCTGCCTGACGCAATACCTTTTCCGCCGCTGCCTCGTCACCCGTGCTGCGATAGAGGTCCGCAAGGTTGATGTACGCAGGAACGTACATTGGTTCGATAGTGCTTGCTGCCAGATACGCTGGACCCTCCTGCCAAGAGGCCGGATTTTCTCTCCCAGAAGCCGCTTCTCGACCCTGACAACTCCATTCCAAGAAGGACCGTTGATGGTGGTGCCGACCCCACTTGCGTGTATCGAATCCTTAGAGCCCCCATTCAGGGCCGAAAAAAACGTATCAAAGTGGATAATCAGGCTGATTCTGGAGGGCAATGGGAGTCTGATCAACAGGTTATCTTGGTCCGACCCCACCCATGGACCCCAGCCGTGACCCTGCACCAGTTCAAGACCCGGCTCCGCGCCGGGTTTTCTCTTTTGACACCAGCGGTGACCGGCTGGCGGGAAGTTCAGAGCTGGGTCGGCAGATAGTCATCCGACCACTTCAGCACCACGTTGAACGAGATGCTGATACGCGACTCGTCGCTCAGGTTCGGATGCACGAAGTGCTTGAGGAAGGCCGGCCAAAGCAATATCAGGCCGGCACGCGGCCGGACGGTGAACTCGGCCTCGATGTTGGGATCATTGCGGATCGCGGTCATGTTGGCCGCGCCACGCGGATCATAGAAACTGATACACCCCGACCGCAGATCCTTACGGCTACCGATGATTGCCGGCGTGTCCGGCACGCGGACGTAATAAGTACCGCTCAGATATGAATGAGGGTGATTGTGGGGGTCGTGATAGTCGCCCATCCGGTTGACGTTCGGCCATCCCTGCAAGCTCCAGTTGATCGGGTAACCCATCTCCAGATGATCGAAGTAGTCGATCACTGTCTTGTTTACGCAGTCACGCAGCCATTGCACGGCGGGATGGGGCCGGGTCAGCAGATTGCCTTCCAGGTAATCGGTAGTCAGGTCCCGATTCGTCTGCTCCAGTTCCTCGATCAACTGGGCAAGCGCGACATCGGCAGATTCATGACCCGGTATCTCGCGTTCCAGGAGGATCGTCGGCCACAGAGTATGGAAGCTGCCGGATTCGGACATGACGATTGAATTCCTCAGGAGCGGGTATGGATCGATACGAAGGTCGAAGCCTAGCGCCCCCGGTGGTTCGCCTCAATCCCCATGACGAGGCGTCACTCCCACCTGGACTGCGGCTGCGAGAAGCGGCACTGCCTTCAGGCACTAATAAAGAAATCGCGCCTCCCGGCAGCCAATGATTGCCGGCGCCAATGACCGGTTCGTGGCTCCCGTCAGCGGGGCCATGACCCCGATATCACCCCGAAGCAGCAAAACGGGTCGATGCCACGCGGGCATCTGTCACGCCGCCACAAGATCACGCTCGAGCGTCTTGCCGCCCTCGAGGCTATGGGCCTGTCCGTCAACATGGACCGTGATCGGGGCCGCGGTGGGCTTGACGCTCTGCAGGACCAGCTTGCCCTGGCTGATCTCGAGGATCAGGAGGTGGCGCCGATATCTGAGCCGCATGGTGAAGTGCTCGATTTCCGCAGGCAGCGCCGGATTCAGCCACAACGCGCCGTTGCGGACTTCGATACCGGTGTAGCCACGCTGCAGCATGTCGACACTGCCGGCCATCGCCCCCACGTGGATGCCCTCGGCCGTCGTACCCTTCTGCGAATCCGCCAGGTCCGCTATCAAGGCCTGCCGGAAGAGTTTCCAGGAACGAATCCGATCGCAGCGTGCCAGCACCCAGGCATGGACGACCCGGCTGAGGGTCGATCCGTGGGATGTCCGCTGGAGATAGTAGTTGACGTTGTCGACGATGCGCTCGGGATTGAACTCATAGCCGAGACGCTGGAACAAGCCCGTCAATTCCTCCGCCGAGAGCAGGTAGAACAGCATCAACAGATCCGACTGCTTGGACAGCTTGTAGCGGTTCGGCGTGTCGTTCTCCGCCTCGAGGATACGGTCCAGGCGGTGGATGTCTCCGTACCTGGCCCGGTAAGCCTGCCAGTCGAACTCCTGCAGGTCCTCGTATCCCTCGAACTGGCTGAGGAGTCCGTCCCGGTGGAAGACGACGCGCATCTTCCTCGAGATCCTGTCCCATTCGTCCAGTTCCTCGCCGGACAGGCCGATGGTCGCGCACAATTCCTCGCGGCGGTGGCGCGACAGGTGTTCTAGCAGAGCCTGCGCACGTTCCAGCACCCAGACCGTCATCACGTTGGTATAGGTGTTGTTGTCCAGACCCGGCTGCTCGCGATCGGGATAGGCCTCGTGATACTCGTCCGGACCCATTACGCCACAGATCTCGTATCGATCGAGCCGGGAATTGAAGCTGGTAAGGCTCACCAGGAAGCGGGCGATCTCCAGGAACATCTCGGCACCCTGATAAGCGAGGAACTCCTCATCGTAGGTGACCTCGTGGTATTGCCAGATGTTGTAGGCGATAGCGATATTGACGTGCCGCTGCAGACTACTGTGGTCAGGCAGCCAGCGACCGGACTGAGGGTTGAGATGGACCTGCTGGGTTTCCTCCCGGCCGTCACTGCCACTCTGCCACGGGTACATGGCGCCCTGGAAGCCTGCATGCTTCGCATTCTGGCGGGCCCGCTGCAGGCGCCTATAACGGTACTTGAGCAGTGAGCGCGTGATCTCCGGAATACGAAGATTCAGAAGCGGAAAGATGAACAGTTCGTCCCAGAACACATGCCCGCGGTAAGCTTCGCCGTGCCAGCCGCGCGCCGGCACACCCACATCCAGATCCTCGGTATGCATCGAGACAGTCTGCAGCAGGTGGAAGATATGCAGACGGACATTCAGCTGCACATCCTTGTCCTCTCCGTGGTCCGTGAGCCGCCAGTTGGTACCGAAGCGCCGCCACAGCTGTTGCCAGGCGAGTGTATGCCCCGCGAGCAATTGCCGGAACCTCGGAGCGCTGTCCACGGCCTCCCGAGCGGCCAGGCCGCATTCGCTGATGCCGGCATCCCTGGATGTGTAGAGCGCGACGATCTTCTCGATCCACACGGTGTCGTTCTCGCTGACTGACAGTCTGGTCCTGCCGGCCACAAAGTCGGCTCGGGTATCAACTTGCCAGTCCGCTTCTATCTGATTCTCGCTGCCGTAGATCCGGGTCCTGGCCGCCTCTGCCACCTCCAGACCGGACTGGCTGGTCTTCATTTTCAGATACAGGCATTCGTCCTTCGACTCACTGGCCAGAGCCACGAGGTGACGGTTGGCCAGTTGCCGGTATCTCTCCACATTGCCGTTGACGACGGTGCCGTCCAGCGCCGATTGAATCTCGAGCGACCCCGACCAGTTCTGCGCCGTGACCGCGAATTCGATGGCTGCCAGATGCGGAGTGCGCATGTGGACCAGCCGGCGTTCCGCCAGGCGTGTCCGCCGACCCCGGCTATCCTCGAAAGTGATTATGCGAACCAGCAGACCCTGCTGGAGGTCCAGCAATTGACGGTAGTCGAGCAGCTTCGCACCATCGACAGCGAACCAGTCGCCGTCTTCGACGCGGACCTGGAGCGGCAACCAGTTGGGCAGGTTAACCAGGTCTTCGTTCTCTATCAGGCGCCCGCCCATCTCCGTCTGCAGCCGATTGTAGCCGCCCGCCAGGTAGGTTCCGGGATAGTGAATGCCGTCCGCGCTGCACTCGAGTGCAGCGCCACGTGTCGCAATGTAGCCATTGCCGAGCGTGAACAACGCCTCCCGGTGGCCTTCCCCGGCCGGCACGTAGTCGTCGTATTGCAGATCCCACTGCCTCACGCCGCGGCTCCCTCGGCCAGGCGCGCCAGGAATCGACGTACCCCATCGGTATCGCGCAGTCGGTGCGTCGCCGCGGTCGGTCGATCCTCCTCGCTGACCAGGACGCCGATCCCTGCAGTCTCCAGAGCGCGGAAAGCGTCCTCGTCGGTGTCGTCATCGCCGACGTAGATGGGCAGTGCCTCAGTCTCGCGCCGATTGACGACTTCGAGTAGCCAGGTCACAGCCCTGCCCTTGTCCCAGTCCAGATCCGGGCGCAGTTCGAACACCTTCTTGCCAGGCCGCTTTCTCAGGCGGGGGTGCTGCTTGATGGCGGTGTCGACGGCCGCTTCTACCTGGCGGATGTCCGCTGAAGCCACCAGCCGATAGTGGACCGACAGTGAGAACTGCTTGTCCTCTACCAGGGCGCCTTCCACGGATCCCAGCGCGCTCTGCAGCTCGGCAGAGGCCTGCGCGACGTCCTGCACATATGACTCGCCCAGGGAACGGCTGATACCGGTGCCCGTGGGTCCTTCGATCTCGAGACCATGATTGCCAGCGTAGACGATGTCATCGACACCGACCATGTCACGAACATCGGCCAGCGCTCGTCCGCTGATCACTGCGGTGCTCCAGCGCTTGCTGAGCTCATTCAGGACCGGTCGCATGGCCTCCGGCAACACGGCGTCCTCGGGACGCGGTGCGATCGGCGACAGCGTGCCGTCATAGTCCAGCAAGACCATGAGCTTGCGGCCGTGGAGGGACCGCAGGATGTCGTCTGCCTGTTGTTCGGGGGATCGCAACATCGATTCCGCGTTGTTGTTCACTCAAAAACTCCAGCCGGTCGCTGTTCGCATCGCTAGCGGTCCGCGGTACGTGCGGCACGGACACACTTCCCGGGGTCCATTACTGGCGCCACCGCAATTTTCGCCCGCTATCGCATAATCACCAAGCGGATTTCACACACTTCGGCTCCCAAGCGTCGCGGCTGACCTCACTGGCGGCATTCCAGTGGCATCAGGACCGGCCGCGAGATGTCTGGAAACAGGGAGATCCATGGGCGGTGGGAAGAAAACACTCGTTGTAGTCATCGAGTTCAGCCGACCAGCTCATCGAGATCGCGGACGACCAGATCGGCACCCGCCGTCCACAGGGCCGCGTCGTTGCCTTTCCGCGCCACGCCGATCACCAGGCCGAAATCACCGTTGCGACCCGATTCGACGCCGGAGATCGCGTCTTCGACCACGACGGCCTTCGACTTGTCGATGCCGAGCCGGCGTGCGGCCTCCAGGAATGTATCGGGCGCCGGTTTCCCCGGAATACCCAGGTGTGCGGCAACCGATCCGTCCACGATCGACTCGAAGTAGTCGGTGATGCCCGCCGCCTCCAGGATGACCGGGGCATTTTTGCTGGAGGAGACCACCGCCATCCGTATCCCCGCCGCGGCCAATTCATCGAGCAGACGTAAGCTGCCCGCATACGGCGTCACCCCGTCGCGCCTCAGCAACTCATGGATCAGGACATTTTTCCGATTGCCCAGGCCGCATATCGTCTCGGCCTCAGGCGGATCGGCAGCTTCGCCGTCGGGTAAGCTGATGCCACGAGATGACAGGAAACTGCGCACCCCGTCGTAACGCGGTTTGCCGTCTACGTAGGGGAAGTAGTCGTCTTCGATGTTGAACGGCCGGAAGCGCTCACCGGACCGCTCCGAGCGGGTCCGGAGATACTCATCAAACATCTCCTTCCAGCAATTTGCGTGAAGCTCGGCCGTATCCGTCAGCACGCCGTCCAGATCGAAGAGGATGCCATCGTATCCGCTGAGTCGCTCGTCCATCCTGAGATAATCCCGAAACGTCCTGCCCACCGGGTCGTCACCTTCCTAGCTTAGCTAATCGCCACCGCGAGTGAATAACAATCTGCTGCCGCCGTTGTATCGACGCCGTCGACGTCGCCCGGCGCCAGACCCGCTCGGGCCCCGGACTGGCAATTCCGGGTACAATACGCAAGCTTTCCCTGGGCTCGCCAACCCGCGCTGAATCTGAGCGATTCCTTTGCAGAGCAGACTACCTACAGACAAATGCCTCTCACGCACGAGAACCCGGGCTCATGACAACGAATACCGACAAACCGCTTTCTCGGGAAGACGTCAAGCGTCTTACCGAACTGCGACTGCTGCCAAATCTCACCAAGATCCCTTTGTTTGTTGGCATCATGGTGTTCCTCAACTGGCTCGCCTGGACGACGGACGCCACCTGGGTCAAATGGACCGCGTACGTGGGTATCGGGTACATGTGGATGGCCATGGTCACCTTCATGCACGATGCCGGCCACTTCACCCTGTTCAAGACGCGCTGGGCCAACTGGGTTTTCGGCATCGCCTGCATGATGCCGCTGATGGCCACCTTCGTCGGCTTCAAGGAAGACCACCTCGAACACCATCGTCACAATCGCTCGCCTGACGATCCGGATGCCTTCACCATGGGCAAGCGGGGCGTCCTGGATTTCGTGCTCTTCTACGCCTACGCAGTCGCCGGCATCGTACTGAGCTTCATTCACTTCAATCTGCTCTACCCCTTTATGCAATTCGGCCCAAAGGAGTGGGCGATCCACATCTTCGAGACCGTCGTAAAAATAGCCTGTTACTGGGCATTGATCGTGTGGGCGATCGACAACGGCGTGCTGGCCAAGACACTCGAGCTATGGCTGATCCCGGTCTATATCTTCACCCTGTTTAATTCGGTCCGGTTTATCGCCGAGCACTACGGGACCCCGTGGAACGAAGGCCAGCTGGCCGGCTCGCGGACGACGATTTCGAATCCGGTCAATCGCTTCTTCTGGAACAACATCAACTGGCACATCGGCCATCACGTCTACCCCGCCGTCCCCTGGTACAACCTGGTTGAGCTGCATCGCCTGATGGAGCCGGCCATAAAGGCCAAAGGCGCAATCGTCGACAAGAGCTACACTGGGGTCTTCCTGAGAGCGCTCGTCGATGGCCCCGAGACGGAAGAACGATTGGCCGCCGCGCTCAAGGAGAGAAGAGACAGGCTTGGCCAACCTGCGCCAGCGCCCGGCTAGCCCAATGGCAACCGCCCCACGCGCCGCCGAGGTTCCGGAGTTAACGTGGCGCGATCGCTTGCGCGGGCAAGGTCGACCCCGCTTGGTGGCTTGACCCCTGGGAAAGAGCGCGAATTCTTGCCGATCCACCCCATGAATTGAAGCCGGTATTAGTCACTGCCTAAAGCAGCGGCCCAAGGATCGCAATCGAGTTATTCCAAAGGCGCTGCCGCGCCGGCCATTGGGCCACCTCATCCGCGGTTACCGGTCGCGCCCGGTCCAGATAGGATTGCTGGCGTTGCCTGATCGTGGCCGCAAACGGGCCATCGCAGAACAGGATGTTGTTCTCGTAATTGAGTTCGAAGCTGCGGCGGTCCATATTGGCGGAGCCGATCAGCGCCACCTCGCCGTCCAGCGTCAGTGTCTTCGCATGCAACAGGCCGTCCCGGAACTCGTGGATATTAACGCCGGCAGCAAGCAGGTCGGCATAGTAGCTGCGACTCGCCGCACTGACGATCCATGAGTCATTTCGCTGCGGGAATATGATGGTCGTATCCACACCCCGATAGGCAGCAGCGCACAGGGCGCCCAGCATGGCTTCGTCGGGCACGAAGTAAGGTGTGGTGATGAAGAGTTCGCGCCGGGCCGCATGGAGCAGAGCCTCGAACATCTCTGGCATGGCGGAGTAACGTGCCGTGGGTCCGGTGCCGATGACCTGCGCCGGGATACCCGGCCGGGGAGCGGAAACCGGCTCTTGAAGCAACTCATCCAGGTCCTCGTCAACACAAGCCATCCAGTCACTGGCGAATAGTCTCTGGTTCTGGGCCGCGATGGGCCCCTCGAAGCGCGTCATGATGTCCACCCAGGGCGCGAACTTCGGTTTGATTCTGAACTCCGGATCGGCGCAGTTCTGGCTGCCGCAATAAGTGATACGCCCGTCGATGACGAGGACTTTGCGGTGGTTCCGCAGGTCGATGCGCCCCCTGAGGGGTCGCAGCAATGGATTGCCGATCGGCAGCACGGCCGCCACATGGACGCCGACGTCTCGCATGGCAGTCCAGTGATCAGAGCGGATCATGATGCGCGAGCCCAGGTCATCCGCCATGGCCCGGCAGGTCACTCCGCGGCTGGCCGCGCGCTTTAGTGCTTCGACGACCTTGCAGCCGTTGGTGTCGGGCAACCAGATGTAGAAAAGAAGATGCACATGCTGCTCGGCGGCATCGATGTCCGCCACCATGGCGTCGATGGCGGTGTTGGAATCCTCGAGCAGCCGTGCCGAGTTGCCCCCGACCGGTTCGAACCCGCTGATCGACTGACCGGTGCGAAACAGCGGCAAGTAACGCTCGGGCACCTGCCCCGCGAGATTCGACTCGTCACCGGGCACGCTGGCCGGAAATTCAGGCATTCTCGCCAGCACAGCGCGCATCCGGGCCACCCGGCGGCGTCCGATGTTGACCTCGCCAAACAGAACATAGGCAAGGATGCCAATCACCGGCAGGGAGAGGAGAACAACGACCCATGCGATACGTGAGGCCGGATCTCGATGCGGTCGTAGCAGCACTCGCACAATCAGTGCCAGCACGATAAGAACGTGCACAGCCAGGCCGGCAACTGTCCCGTACGGTATTGAGCTCATGCGTTCTCCAAAGACGATTCTGATGACAGTTTACTCAATTGCCGTCTCTCGCCCTCTGCCGCTCACGGGAGCGTCCATCTTTGCCATGGGGTGACAGGCTGTCCGTCTGCGTCGCCTCAACACAGAGCCATCAGCTCCCAGGTGTACCGGCCCCGAATCCGTCTGACCTCCATCCGGGATTGGCCCTCCGACAACGACGCGGGCCTGCCAGAATTTGTCTGTGTATTGGCGCAACGCGCTGCAATCAGATTTGAGCCCGGGGAACGGCCATACGCTCCGGGAGACTCCCTTTCGCGGCCTGGCGTCGCTACAGCGACAACATCATTGGAGAAAATCGGGACACGGCTCGGTCCGATGGGGTTGAGTAGCCGTGGCTCGGATTAGCCGCAAGACAGGACAGACTGACCGTGCCAGCGAACGTCTGGAGTACCTGCGGCACCCGCCGGCGGGTTTCTGCGACGATCCGGCCTGGCTGACCGGCCCTGCCTGCCTTTGGCGATCACGATGGCGCTATCGAGGCACTCGCGGACGCGGTGCATCGACGCTCTTGGAACATCATCTTCCTGCGCATCGCTGTCCATTGGGAGGATCTGCCAGACGATCCTCGTTTCCAGGCGACCCTCGCTCAGATGCATTTTCCGCCCTGAGTCCGAGACTTGAGTCGAACGTTGACCGGGCCGTCAAGCTCGGGATATCGCTTCCCGCAAAGCTGACTCGATGGTCGAAGTCGTATGGATCGCACCCAGGTCGATGCCGAGTTCTGCCACCGTCTGCGCGATCGCCGGAGAGATACCCGAGATCGTGGTCTTGCAGCCCATCAGGGTCGCCGCCTGGGCAATCTTCATCAGGTGGTTGGCCACCGCCGTATCGACCACGCCGACGCCGCCGATGTCCAACATCAGCGTGTGCGCCCGGTTCTCGACGATACTGGTCAGAGCCTTGTCCATGATGTCCACGGCCCGTTTCGAATCGACGATGCCGACGATGGGCGCGAATAACACGCCGTCCCAGATCTTGGTCACCGGTGTGGACATCTCCAGGAGAGCGAGGCTCCTCTTGTTGACCTCATCGGTGATGTCGGTCGCAAATTTCACGACCTTGATGGGTTTGCCGTCCATATCGAAGATGGGGTTATAGTTGGCTTGCAGCCAGACATCCGTGCCGTTCTTGCGGACTCTTTTGAACTCGTCTGCTTTGTACTCCCCCTGGGCAAGATTGCGCCAGAACTCCGCGTAGTCGGGCGACTCGGAATAGCTGCGCTCACAAAAGATCCGATGGTGCTTGCCGACAACTTCGTCGAGGCCGTATCCGAAGATACTGAGGAAGTTTTCGTTCGCGGTGATCACGGTACCGTCGAGCCCGAATTCGATAACGGCCTGGGCCCGGTTGATGGCCTCGACCTTGCCCTCGTATTCGGCAGTCCGCAGTTTGTCCGCGGTGACGTCAGTCGCGAATTTAACAATCTTGACCGGGTTGCCGTCTTTATCGAGTACCGGGTTGTAAGACGCACGCAACCAGATACCCTCGCCGTCCTTGCCTATGCGCTTGAACACATCGCACAGGAACTCACCCTCGCCGAGCCTCTTCCAAAGTTCCCGATATGCAGGGGAATTCGCGAAACTCGCCTCACAGAAGATCCTGTGGTGCTGCCCGACGACTTCGTCGAGCTCGTACCCGAAAATATCCAGGAAGTTCTTGTTGGCGGAGACAATCGTTCCGTCAAGATTGAACTCGATGATCGCCTGCACCCGATCAAGAGCCTGGTAGACGGCCATCAGGTCTGCAGTGTCGATCTTCATCGTCGTTACATCATTCATCCCGGTCACTCCGTCGGCAGGCGGTTTGTACTTCAGCCAATCCAGCCAGAATATCAGATCAAGTCCGCCCGGGGCTGAAGATCCTCGGCGGGCGGTATGTCCAGCTCTGGATTATTGAGGATTCCGAAGCAGACCTGCCGACAGTCTGGCGTCAGTCTTCGAAGGTCTTGTCCCAGTACTTAATCCGCTTCCGCATCTCATCGCGTGTCTCTTCTGGCACCAGCTCCGCTGCATCCGAACTTGCCCTGACCTCCCAGCCGCCCCCGATGGCCAGGTAGACATCGACGAGATTGGTGGCCACCGTGCCCTGGGTCGCCGCGAGCGTGTCCTGCTGGGAGGAAAGCGTGTCCAGCGTGTTGATGACGGTGTTGAAGTTCACCAGCCCCTCTTTGTACTGCAGCGTCGATATGTCGACCGCGCGCTGGGCAGCGTCCGCGGCCGACTGGTAGGCCTGGAGCTGTTCCTGGGAGCGCAGGAAGGCGACGATCGAGTTCTCGACGTCGGCCTGGGCCTGGAGCACAGTCTGGCGATAGTCCTCCAGGAGCTGCTGGAAGAAGGCGTCCTGCAGTCGGACGTTACTCCTCAGCCGGCCGTAGTTCAGGATGTCCCAGCGGAACCCGGCCGATAGCGAGTAGCGGAACGTATCATCGGTGAAAAGATCGTCGGCGTCCTGATTCCGGATCGTCTCGGCGGTCGTCCCGATCGAACCGGCCAGGCCGAAGTGCGGATAGAGATCGGTGATCGCGAAGCCGACCTGGGCGCTCTGCGCGGCCAGCTGTCGCTCCGCCACCCTGATGTCCGGCCGTCGTCGGATCAGATCCTGCGGCATGCCGACGGCGACTTCCGGCGTCACGGCCGGGATCGGCTGCTTCTCGCCCAGCAGCCCGCTCAGGTCCTGCGGTGGGCGGCCGAGCAGCACGGCCAGAGCGTTCTTGATTTGCTGCAGCGAGATCTCCAGGTCGGACACCGAAGCGATCGTGTTGTAGAGCAAGGTCTGGGCCTGGTCGACGTCGAGGGAGCTGGTCTCTCCGGCGTCGAACTTGGCCTTCGTAATGTCGACGCTCTGTCTCTGAAGACCTACGTTGTAGCGCGCGACATCGAGCCTCGTCTCGGTCGTTCGGATCAGCAGGTAGGTCTGGGCGACGTCGGCGATCAATGAGATCAGGATGCCGTCGTAGTCCGCAACCGATGCATCCAGAGAGGCCTCCGCCGCCTCGATCTGACGCCGGAAACGACCCCAGACATCCGCTTCCCAGGTGACGTTGAAGCCGGTGTCGTAGGTCTCGTCGGTCCGGTCGTTGTTCCGCGCTGTTTCCGCCGTGCCGGTGACGTCTTGCTGCTGCGGATACTGATTGCCGATCGCAATGGCGAGCTGCTGACGAGCCTGCAGGACTCTGAGGCCCGCCGACCGCAGCGTCAGATTGTCGGCCAGCGCCTTCTGGATGAGTGCGTCGAGGACGGGATCACCAAAAGCCTCCTTCCACCATTCCGGTGCCGTCGGCGAGGCGCTGTCCAACCGCGGATCCTCGTACTCCAGCCAGTCGGTCTCGACCGGCGTCGTCGGCGTCTCGTAGTCGGGCCCCAGCATCGTGCAAGCGGGCGCGATAAGCGCCGTGAGGCCGACGGTCAGGAGCACGGAAAGTGAGCGTCGCATCGACCAGTCGCTATTGCAGCCAGGCCGGGGCCGCAGCCACTGTCGTCTCGCTGTCATCGTCCGCCGTTCCAGTCATCACCAGCACGGAAGCGGTGGTGCCGACTCTAAGCTCTATGTCATCGGGGACTTCCGCGAGGTGGATGCGTATCGGCACTCGTTGGGCGAGCCGGATCCACTCGAACGTGGGGTCAATGGTGGGCAGCAACTCGAACCCGGTGCTGCCGTCGGTCTGCGCAATGCCCCAGCCGACGCTGTCCACGCGACCCTCGAGAGGCGTGTCCGGATAGGTCATCAGCGTGACCACTGCCCTGTCGCCGGAGCGGATGTCCGCGATCATGTTCTCCCGGAAGAATCCAGCGATCCAGTAGCTCGCGCTGTCTACTAATGCCAGCGCCGGCTGGTTGGCGACGGCCTGGCTGCCGAGCCTGAGGTTGAGGTTCGTCACATAGCCATCCACGGGCGCCCGGACCTGCGTAAACTCCAGGTTCAGCTCGGCCTGTCGAAGCGCAGCCAGGGCAGCCCGCAACTGGGGGTTCGAATCGCCAAGCGCACCGAGATTAGCCCTGGCCTTGGCCAGATCGGCCTCCGACTCCAATAGCGAGGCGCGAGCTTGCAGCAAACCCGCATCGGCGGCGTGTTTCTCCTGCACCGCAACCTCGTAGTTGGCCTTGGCACGCTCCACCGCCTTCTCGGAAGTGGCCTTTTTCGGCAGCAGATTCTGCTGGCGTACGTACTCGGCCTGATTCTTCTCGATGGTAGCAACCATCTGCGCGATCGAACTCTCTGCCTGCGCGATGTTGCCGCGGGCGACCTCAACCGCCGCCTCGGCCGCCTCAACCTGCTTCTCCAGCGACAGGACATTGTCGCCCGTCTGATCCAGCTCCGCGCGTGCCTTGTCCAGATCCGCCTGAAACGTGCGCGGATCGATCTCATAGAGCAGATCCCCGGCTCTGACGAACTCGTTGTCCCTGATCGGCAGTTTGACAATGGGCCCGGAGACCCGCGGGGTGATTTGGATGACTTCAGCCCGGACCTGGCCATCCCGGGTCCAGGGATTCGTTACGTAGTGCCGGTACTTCAACAACACGGCGGCGACGGCAATGAGCACCACGGCACCGGTGAGCAAATATTTTCTTGGTATCGTCATTCGCTATGTCTTGATAATGAAAGTGCCGATGAAAACCGTATAGACAATCATCAATGACAACAATACAAGCGGTGGATAGAAGAAATGCTTCGACAGCCGAACCCGATCGAGCAACCGCGCCGTCAACAGCGCTGCGATGACGGCGAAAATCCCTGCGATCAATAATGGCGGGAAGTACACGCCGCCGATGGCGAATTCATGAGGCATGGATTTCATCACTCCTCGCACCAGTCGCGTCCGATCCATGGCGGCATAAGGACCCTACCGACGTCGATTATATGATGCGACCGATGGCCTCGGACAGGCACCGTTCATCACGATTTCATCAGGCACAGCGTGCCAATGTTGACTGAAGCTGACTGTCAGGCAAACCGCTCTTCCTGCCAACGCGTCCAATCGATGGCGCCAGCATTGCCCGCACAATCGACCAGTGCCTCTGACACACTTCGATAAGCGCCCAGCAGCCGATAAAAGTTCTCGCCGTCCCGCTCACCGAATTGTCCCGTCGGCGTCTTGTCCAGGGTCTCCATTATGCGCTTTTCCAGGTGATCCATGATCTCGGCCAGCCTGCTGCGGAACGCCTCCCGCAGCCCTGCGGCAGGTTCCTGCGACAGTTGCCGAAGGCCTTCCTTCACCTCCAGTCGCCATGCGCGGATGTCGGCGCTCAGGGCCTCGACCAGAACCTGCGCCTGTGGACGATCGCGTTGTCCGAGGAGTTCCTGCATGCATCGGGCCAGCGCCTGCAGGGCGGCGACCAGTGCCTGGATCTGCTCTGGCGATGTGCCCGGCAACGCCTTGGGGTCGATGAATTTTCCCCAGGCAGCGAGTTTGCCGGGTAGCGTCGAGATTTCGTGCCTGTGGAACGCCCGTCTCCGAACGTCGAGCCGACTCTCCGGCTGCTGCGAGTCCCTGCCCATATTTGCGGTCAGATATTCGCAGCTCCGGAAGAACCGTCCGATCAGGCGCACGAATGCCTTTTCCGGACGCGACGACACCGGGATGTGAGCAGTCATGGAGAGGAGCAGGAACAGCAGCGCAAACATCAGTGCCGTGTTGGCGACACTCAGGAAGCTGTACGTTTGGTCGTTGTCGATACCGGCGATCGTTATGAATAGCGCCAGCCCGAGCGCCCTGCCCAGCATCTGCTGGGGGGCCGCGAACAGATAGCACAGGGCGAAGGTCACTCCGAAGATCAGCAGACCGAGACCGACAAAGCTCGAGAGCTGCGGCATCACGAAGATATACGGGACGGCGCCGACAAGGACACCCACCGTTGCCGGCACGAATAGTTGCGCTACTCGCACCTGCGGCATCGTTGCCAGTGCCATCCCGATGGGCGCAGTCATCATCACAATTGCGGTGCCAGATGGCAGGCCGTCAATATAGATAAGGGCTAGCCAGGCCAACCAGACAGTCACCATCTGGCGGACCACACCCGCGGCGCGGTCTCGATCGAGCACGAACGTCGCCGCCGGGGCCCGCCGTGTGGCGGCCGGGATCGCCACTTGTTCGAAACCCTTGATGCCGCTGACACAGTCATACAGATCACGGGTCAAGCTCTCGAGTCGTTCCAGGTGAGTACGGGCGACCGTCAGCGCCGCCTTCTGAAAGTGGGACAGGCTCCCGAGCCGGGATCGATCGAGCCTCAGCTCGACGGCGACCGGGCGCCGCTCGGGCGCCTGATCCGTCAGCATGCGTTCGACCTGCGCCAGGCGCGTGTCGAGTTCAGCGCCACAGGCGGCAAAGTCAGGAAGTAAACCCCGCAGATCCAGAGCCTGAACCTCCCCGAAACACTCGCGCCAGCGCTCCAGGGTCTCGCTCAGTTCCGTCGCCAGACGCTGATAGCGCCGCCACTGTCGGCGCAGCTCCCCGACTTCGGCATCATCCGTCACCGCTGCGGCCAGGAGCAGGTCGAACCTGGACCTGGCCGCGACCTCATCGGCCCTGTGCGGCTGCGCCTCCCCGGCATCCGTCTTGCCGTGCAGGAGATCGAGATAGAGCGCGAACAACCGATGCTGTGTCGACGCCAGTTTGGCAACGGCGACGCCCAATTGGGCACCGCTGCTGGTCGGCCAGAGGAAAATGGAAACCAGAGAGTAGACCAGGATACCGAGAGCGGTTTCCTGGGCGCGCAGCGTCGCGATAGTGAAGGCATTGACGGCGTCAGGCCCCGCATCAATAGCGACGATGGTGCAGACGAATCCACTGACGTGCCAGACATACTGGTTTTTTGCCCCGCCCATCATGTAGGTACAGAAGCCCAACCAGACGGAGAGAAACAGTATGAACAGCCAGCGCTGCTGGGCGAATAATGCAATGAGGACGAACGCGACGAGAATCGCCAGGAACGTGCCGAGCATACGCAGGGCGGCCTTGTTCATGGACTGACCGATCGTCGCAAGGCTGACCATGGCGACGGCAAACCCGGCCCAGTAGGGCTTGTCCCAATCCATATGCAGGGCGATCCCATAGGCGATGGTCATCGCCAGGGCGGTCTTCAGGGACTCTTTCGTTTTTCTCGTCAGGACCATGGCAGGCCATGCGTCTAAGTCCCGGATAGTGTAACCGTTTCTGCCCGCAGGGCCGCCGCGAATCCAACGCCAGATTGCCAATAACGATACATACGTCGTCGATCGCCCAGCATGTCGAGCCCCGTCCTCCTCAGGCTTCGCCAGTCGCAGCCGTCTCCGGCAGCATTAGCAGCGACCCGACCAGAAAGCCAGTCGCGCCGAGGAGCGTGAAAAACACCGATATCGTGACCGCATCGAATACGGGCGGAGTCGGCAGGACGACGGCGAAAACGGCCGAGATCATGAAGCCGACGCAGCCGAAGAGATTGGCCACGGTGATCCACCAGGAGAGACTCGCCGGTCGCCACGAAAAATAGGCGTGACCGGTTTCCGCGAACGCCAGATAGCCGGATGCGAGGAACAG
>CALDWW010000046.1 GCA_937924335.1 uncultured Gammaproteobacteria bacterium | reverse complement strand
GAGTTCCGCCCGCAGCGATTCGAAATTTTCGATGATGCCATTGTGGACGATGGCCAGATCCTGACCAGCCATATGGGGATGCGCATTGCGCTCGCTGGGAACGCCGTGGGTCGCCCAGCGAGTGTGCGCGATGCCGCAGAGTCCGGCCAGTGGCTCCGCATCGAGCGCCTCCTGAAGCTTATGCACCTTGCCCTCGGTCCGCTGCCGGCGGATCTCGCCATCTGCGGCCAGGACAGCGATACCGGCGGAATCGTAGCCGCGGTATTCGAGTCGCCGCAGCCCCTCCATCAGGATGGGGACGACGTTGCGTTCCGAGACTGCTCCTACGATCCCGCACATCTGAGGGTTCCTCCCGCCCGACAAAGAGACATTAGTAGCAGACGTCCTGTCGGCAGACGTTGAACTGGTTAACGATTCAGGGTTTCTTCTTGACCGGGCGTTGCCAGCCGCGGATCGAGACCTGGCGACTCCTCGCCACGGTCAGCGTTTCCGCCGGCGCGCGTTTGCTGATGGTGGAACCTGCGCCGATCGTAGCACCCTCCTCGATCTCCACGGGGGCCACAAGCTCCACCCCCGACCCTATGAACACACGATCTCCGATGACCGTCCGGTGCTTGTTGGCGCCGTCATAGTTGCAGGTGATGGTGCCCGCGCCGATATTGGTGTCGCGCCCTACGGTGGTGTCGCCCACATAGCTCAGGTGGTTGGCCTTGCTGCCCTCACCGAGACGGCTGTTCTTGACCTCAACGAAATTGCCGACCTTGGCGCCCGTCTCCAGCTGCGCCCCCGGACGAAGCCGGGCAAAGGGGCCCACGCTGCAACCGGTACCGACCTCTGCCCCCTCTACCAGGCTGTACGGATGGATCTCGGCGCCCTCGCCGATGTGGCTGTCGCGCACGACACAATAGGGCCCGACACGCGCCCGGTCACCCAACCGGACGTCTCCCTCCAGCACCACGCCGACATCCAGGAATACGTCCTGCCCGCAGGTGACTTTGCCACGCACGTCTACACGGGCAGGATCCGCGACGGTCGCGCCCTGCTCCATCAACTCATCGACCCGGCGGCGACGGACTGCCGCCTCGGCCTCTGCCAGTTGCACTTTGTCATTCACGCCCATCACCTCCTCTGGATCTCCGGCTTGCACGGCCGCCACGGGAACACGGTCAGCCACCGCCAGCGCCACGATGTCGGTCAGGTAGAACTCGCCCTGGGCATTGGCATTGTCCAGCCGTGAGAGCCAGTCACGAAGCCGATCTGCCGGCACGGCCATGAGCCCGGTGTTGACCTCGTCGATGGAGCGCTCTTCCGCGTCTGCGTCTTTCTGCTCCACGATGCTGGTCACCCGCCCGTCACGGTCCCGGACTATCCGGCCGTAACCCGTCGGATCGTCCATCCGCACCGTCAACAGAGCGACGCCTCTGGTAGCGGCCTCGATCAGGCTATCGGCCGTCTCCGGCCTGACCAGCGGTACGTCGCCATAGAGGACCAGTACGGTAGCATCGTCGGCAATCCCCGGCATGGCCTGCTCGACGGCGTGCCCGGTGCCCAGCTGCTCCGCCTGCTCCACCCAGCTCACCTGGCGATCCGCGAATCTGGCCGGCACCTGGTCACCACCATGCCCGTAGACCACGTGCAGCCGGGCATCGTCCAGGCCAGCGGCCATGTCCATCACGTGGGCGAGCAGCGGCCTGCCGGCCAGCGGCTGGAGAACTTTCGGCAAGCGGGAACGCATTCGCGTCCCCTGGCCTGCTGCGAGAATGACGACGTCGAGATTCATGCAAGTCCAGGTGAGGCTGCGGCAGCCGTATTGTATCCGTCTCGGGCCACCCGACCCACCTGTGCGCGTCCGGGCCCGAAGGACGGATCGAGGGCAGACTCAGAATGCCCCCTCGGATACGTCCCCGTGCTGTTCGAGAAGGATCCATTCGCCCGTGTGGATACCCGCGACCTGCCCGGCTAGCGGTAGAACAGACGGGCGTTATTCCCGATCGAGCAGCGACGGGTGGAACTCTATTGCTGCCAGTCGCTTGGGCGACTTGCCGATCTTCTCAAGAAATAGCTCCCACCTCGGATCGTCCCGGATGCTATCGAACTCGGGGGTGACAGAGATCTCGGACAGGCCCGGGTCACCGTACCGGTCGGCCTTTTCCAGCCATGCAAAAGCCAGGTTCGTCTCGCCGCGGAAAGCCTGAATGTAAGCGATATTGAAGGCGGCATCCCGTTCGTACTTTTCAATCAGCTCCGCGAGCACCGCCTCGGCCTCCTCGAACCTGCCCAGAGCATGGTACGCGGCGGGCAATCCAACCAGCCGCCAGGCGATGAAACTTTCCGTTTCGATCTCCTCCAGGGCGGCGGCCGGCTCCCCCATGAGAAGCAGCGCCCTGCCGATATGATAGTGCGCGCCAAGCAGCTCCGGGCTCAACGTCAGCGCAGTTCGATACGAATCGATAGCAGCCTCGAAACGACGACCGAACAGGTAAGCGTTGCCCAAATTGTAGTGCCGCCGTGGGTTGACGGGATCCCGAGCGATAGAAAGTTCCTTCATCTCTATCGCCTCTTTCATTCGGCCGAGGTCCTGAATCAGCGTGGCAGAGTCGTACAGAATCTCGGCATCATTGGGTGCCAGGTTTATCGCGCGCTCGAACAGCCGGGCTGCCTCCGCCAGGTCCCCCTCAAGATACATCGCGATCCAGGCGAGTTCGGCGTGCGCCTCAGCATAGTCCGGATCGATAGCAAGGGCGCGGTTGACCGCCTCCAGCGCCAGCCTGCGGCCGTCAGCTTTGGCCCGAAGTCCCTTCTCGACCTGGTTTCCATAGACCCGTGCCAGTCCTGCCCACGCGGCCGCATATTCCGGATCTATGCTCAGGGACTCACGATACAGCTCGATGGCCTGCTCGTATGCGTCGGCCGTGACTCGATGCGCCATGTGGCGGGCCTGGAGAAACAATGCGTAGGCCTCGGGATCTGCCTGTGAGGCCTTCGGCGCTTCTCCCAACAGTTTCACCTTCATCTGCGCGACCACTTCTGCGGCGATCTCATTCTGAATCGCAAAAATGTCCTCCATCTCGCGATCATAGATCTGGGACCACATCTGGTAGCCGCTTCCTGCATGGATCAGCTGGGCCGACACGCGCACTCGATCGCCGCTTCTTCGTATCGAACCCTCGAGCACGTGTGCTACCCGCAGTCGGCGGGCTATCTCCGTGACGTCCAGCACCTGGCCCTTGAATGAGAAGCATGACGTCCTTGCCGCGACGCGCAGTTGCGGGATACGCGCCAGCAGGTTGAGCAATTCTTCCGACAATCCATCCGAGAAGTATTCCTGATCCCCGGCAGGTGACATGTCGGCAAACGGCAGGACCGCCACGGAGTTCGGAGCCAGTGGTGGATGAGGGCCAGCTTCTTCTAAAGTCTCCGGCCCTGACCTGACGATCTTCGCGACCCCGATGCCCGTGGCAGCGAAAATTGCGGTGCCGACCAGGCTC
Source organism: uncultured Gammaproteobacteria bacterium (assembly GCA_937924335.1). Lineage (GTDB taxonomy): Bacteria > Pseudomonadota > Gammaproteobacteria > Steroidobacterales > XN24 > JAHEFR01. Next base: position 4,388 of record CALDWW010000046.1, on the reverse strand, counting down.
AACAAAATTATCAACACATAGTCGACACGGCGAAGCGGCTGGTCTCTATCATCCTCTGCGTGCGGGTCTGTACGAACGATGCCATCGCGTGTGAAGTCGTAACGCCAGCCAAAAATCAGCGCGATGGGAAACCCCCAGAGGGCGGCGTCCCAGATCAGTCGCAGCGCCTCGTTGGGCAGTGGAAACGGGCCCGATGCCATATCTGCGACCTGCACAAGTACCCACGCCGCGAGTACATACAGCCCGGCGACATGAAAAACGCCGCGTTTGCCCAGCTCCGAGATCCAGGGCATACGGCTGTTGGCCGTGCCTCCCATTGAGAAGCCTTGTTACCAGCCCTAACGTAAGCTTAGTATCAAAAATCGCGCGCCACGATGATGTCTCACGACTCGACCCCTGGCCTGCCGCGAGAATAACGACGTCGGGATTCATGGTGGTGAACACTCGGCCGGGGCTCGCGTATTGAAGCCGTCTCAAGCCCTTCAACCTACCCGCCAGGCTGGTGCTCCTGGAGCGGCCGCAGCGGGCGTCGACTCCATCCCGGGCCGGAGCCGTTGCTGCGGAGCGGTCTCAGGAACGTCGCGCTACTGGAATGAACAGTCTCCGACTCGGCATGAGTATCACAAAGCGTGGTTCGCCCATCTGCCGGCACTGGCGATTCCGATCCGTTTAGCCTTCCTCCCAATGGATCTGCCCGACTGCGCCGGAGCTGCCTCTCCAGGCGACGGGCATGTCGGGATCCTGCCAGGTACTCCCCTCGCTGGGCGCGAGCTCCGCCGTGTTGTCGGCAAAACGCCAGACCAGAGAGAAACCCGCGTTTCGCATCGTCACCTTGTCACCTTCTTCATTGACCAGCCGGTTTGAAATGATCCTTCCAAACTCTCCCACCGAAGCCTCGATGGACCCATTCGAATCTGAGACGTCTATTCTGGTCACTTGCGGCGACAGCCAGGTGCTCAGAAGATTCCCGACAACATCCATCGGACCGCCCTTGCGAGCCATGAAGATTTCCTCCAGCTCCCGCCGCTGTTCGCTGCCGTTGCGGTAATCGAGGTACAGCCGCCCGGTACCGTCTCCATCTAGCAAAGTGGGCCCGGGGAAAAACATCGCGAGGACAACATTGCAACCGCTCAAGTCCACGCCGTCCGAGCTCCCTTCCGAGATCCGGATCAGCCACGGGCTGGCGCACCATCCCTGATCCATAACCATCAGTTCTCTTACTCCATACCAGCACGGGCAAAGCATGTTGCAACTGCAGCTCTCGACAAACTCCCCTTTAATCATCCACGACACTTCGGCAACCCCTTGATCGACTGATTGGAAGGATCATACGCCTCGCGGGCATTGGTGAGCAGTTGGGCGCCTTCGATTACGATGTCGCTCGTCTGCGAATTGCTGCGGAAACTCCGTCGGCGCTACCATCGTCACTCTTATCCTTACTGTTGCGGCAGATGCTCACTTGGCAGATGCCCCATGAAAGGACCGTCGTCATTCGCAACCGCGGAGCGTTACCTATACTAAAGTTATTGTGCTGCGCCATGTCCTGCAGCATTTCGCAACAGAATGGCCGGAGATGTCTGTCGAAAGCGGCCACGCGATGTGTCACCGGACGAGCCAATGACCGACCAGGATGCACTTTCAGGGATACAATTTCCGTCCACAGAGGGCGGTCGCCGGAGTTCGACAGCCGCCAGCGAGGCGATACTGGCAGCCGCCGTCAGAGAGCTCGATTCCGAGTTCGCCGACGCCATAGAGTCTGAACGCAACTGGCGCAAACGCTACGGCGGCTACCTGGTTGACCTGGTGAAGCTGGCCGTGAAGCGGGGCGAGGCCGCGGCGAGCATCATCGACAATGGCCTGACGGCGGTGCATGAGTGTTTCCGGTTCTTCCGGGATGGTGAGAGAATGACGCCGCGCGAAGCGATGCAACGCTTCCACTCGCCGCGCTATCACAGCGGCCTTGTCCGCGGCAGCGGAATTCGTCTTGAGAGACTTCAGATACCTTACCTGGGCGACGTGCTCGCGGGTGATTCCCTCCGCAGACAGATCGACGCCTGGACAGGAGCGGGAATCATGGAGCCGTCTGCCGGCGCAGCCCTGGAGCGGCTCTGCGTCAACGACGACTGGCTCGATCTGCGGGATCTGCATTTTGTGCTCCTTGGGGCCGCAGCCGAGATAGGGCCGGTCGCGATTTTGAGCCGGATGGGCGCGAATCTAGTTGCTGTCGACCTGGACCGACCGGAAATCTGGAGGAAGCTCCTGCACGTCGCCAGGCGGGGCGCCGGCACCCTGTCTTTCCCGCTGCGGGAACCCCTGACGGACAGCGTGGGCGACGAGCGGTTGGTTGCTGCCGCCGGCGCCGACCTGTTAACCGCAGCTCCCGAGATCCGCACCTGGCTCGAGTCCTACGACCATCCGTTCTGCATCGGTGGGTATGCCTACCTCCATGGCCAGGATCACGTACGCGTCGAGGTCGCGATGGACGCCATCATGGAAGATCTCGCGGCCAAGCGTCCGGAGACCGCACTCGCCTTCCTGCTGACGCCGACCGACGTGTTCGCAATACCCGAAGAGGCAGCGGCTGCCGCACGACGTGGCAATGCGGCAGCGGGCGTCAGCCGGCTCTGGCGCGGGCCGCTGAAGACACTCAGCCGCGGCCGGCTGTACGCTCCGAATGCCAGCCTCGATATATCGGATCCGGCCGGGAACCGCTTCGGCCTCTACGATGGCGTGGTGCCTCAGCAGGGCCCGAACTATGCCCTGGCCAAGCGCATACAGAAGTGGCGGGCACTGGCAGCACGTGCGGCAGGCCATCGAGTGTCGGCCAACGTGGCCCCGTCAACCTCCACCCAGTCGGTACTGACTCGCCGGGATTTCGCGGCCGCGTATGCCGGGGCGAGGCACTACGGTATAGAGATCTTCGAGCCGGCGACCACCAATGCGATTATGGCTGCGCTACTTATCCACGACCTGCGCAACGAAGATTGTACGGCCAATCCTGCGGTAGAGCTGACACACCCGCTGACACTGTTTATGGATGAGGCTGTCCACGGGGGACTCTGGCGGACGGGGCTGCAACTTCGTTCAGTGCTGGAGATTGCGGCGGTAAGGGGTTACCTGGGCAGTCGGCATTAGCGATGCAGCCGCCAGCGGCGATCACAGGATTGACAAAGGTGCCCCCTGGTTCAGGGTCGGGTGTTTGCTTCCGACCAGGTGCGCATAGGATGTCTTTGACGGGCAGACCATAACCCGCCCCCGGGGCGCCGAGGCCTCAACACCAGTACCCACTGGATGCCCGGGAGCGATCACCCTTGACCCTCGCTACCGGTCGGGGGAAAACTGACGGTCGGCCATGTCCCTGTTTCACCAAAGGAATATCGATCTATGACTGACGACGTAGCTGGCGTTGCCTCTACAGAGGTACTCGCGACAAAACAGAGAGTCTTCATGCGTTATTTCACGGCGATCTTGATAGATCTCGTGGTGCTGAACCTGTTCGTCGAATACTGGCGCCACGTCGAGATTGACTCGTTTACGATATCGCTCCTGGCGGCCGTGTTGCTGCAGGCTCTTCTCAAACTGACGCTGGCGATCGAGCACCGTATCGGCAATTACTTCAAGTCGAAGAAGAGCGCGATGGCGAAGTTCATGCGAATCTTCAGCGCGTGGCTGGTGCTTTTCGGATCCAAGTTCGTGATTCTGGCGGCAATCAACCTGGCCTTCGGCGACGATGTGTCATTCGGCGGACCCTTCCACGGCATCGTGGCATTCATCGTTGTCGTCGTCGTGATGCTGGTCGCGGAAGAAGCCATGGTCCGCTTCTACCGCCGCCTGGGCTGAATGACGCCGGCTGCGGCTTCGGCTTGCGTGGGCACCGGAGAACAAGAGCCATCATGAGCAACCAAACAGGATTCGAGGACTGTTGTCAGGTATTCGCCGAGAGTTTTGAAACCAGCAACCTGCCCGCCATGCTGGCAGTTGAACGCACGGTCCTCGGGTGCGACTACGGCGGAACGAGTTGGACGACACGCCGGCAGGCGGAGCAGATCACCGGGTCAATTGAACTTGGCCCTGGCACCCGACTGCTAGACATCGGCGCCGGCTCGGGCTGGCCTGGCCTGTGGCTGGCGGACAATGCTGACTGTCATGTGACCCTCGTCGATCTGCCCGCGAACGCTCTTGTCAGGGCGCAGCAACGGGCATGCCGCGACGGTATAGAGGGCCGCGTCGACACCGTGGCCGGCAGCGGTGCGACACTGCCATTCCGCGACTGCTCCTTCGGAGCCATCAATCACTCGGATGTTCTGTGCTGTCTGCCAGAAAAGAGGGAGATGCTGCGAGAGTGCAGGCGGGTCGCCAGCGACGGCGCCAATATGCTTTTTTCCGTC
>CALDWW010000045.1 GCA_937924335.1 uncultured Gammaproteobacteria bacterium | reverse complement strand
ACCAACCTGAACACGATCCCGCTGGCTGCGGTGGAGCGCATCGAAGTGCTGCGCGACGGCGCCTCGGCCATCTACGGTTCAGACGCGGTCGGTGGTGTGATCAACATCATCCTGCGTAAGGACTACGAGGGCATGCACCTTGCCTACGGCATCGGTCGACCGACCCAGACCGGTGGTGACGAAGACAGCGCCAGCATCGTCGGCGGTGTCAGCGGTGCCAAGGGCAATATCACCTTCGGCTTCGACTGGCAGAAGAAGGAGATGATCTTCCTGGGAGAACGCAGTTTCTCTGCTACCGGACTGTCTGCGTTCGGTTTCCCGGGCAGCTACTTCGCCTACCTGACCACCAACGATCCGCGCAACCCGGCGATGGCGTTCCAGGATGACACCGACGAGGACGGCACGGCCGATTCGAACCTCGGTCCGACCTTCCTTTCGATCGGTACATTCCCGGACCCACGCTGTCCGACCAGCCTGGGTACCGATCCACGATTTCCCGCGTCGCAGATCCAGCTCAACGGCACACCCGATGGTCAGGGTCTCTGCCAGTACAACTATGCGGGGGTGTCTGCGAATGAAGCGGACAACGACACTCACAGCTTCTTCATCAACGCCAACTACGACGTCAACGAGACGACGACGTTCTTCACGCGGGGCACGTTCTCGTTCAATGAGAGCTTCGGTCGCTATGCGCCGAGTCCGTTCACCACACCGTTACCCCTGCTCTCACAGGGCAACGCCAACAACCCCACCATCCCGGGTGAAACAAGCGCCGAGAACGGAAAAACGTTCTCAGGCCAGACCGCGCCGGTGGATACCGATGGAGATGGGGCGGCGGACACGACGATCGATGGTCCCTTCGATCTCTCCTTGCTCTACCGCAATGTACCGGGCGGTTTCCGGGACACGCTCATCGAAGATACGCTGATCGATTATCTCGCGGGTGTCCAGGGCACCGTCGACTGGCTCGGCGGCTTGGACTGGGAACTGGGAGGACAGTGGAGTCAGCAGACCTCGAACTCGGTGTCGCCGGGTCTGGGACTGGCACCCAATATCCAGGCCGATATCGACGCGGGCAACTTCGACCCGCACGCGGTCAACATTCCATGGGGACCTGATCAGGCAGCCCTGCAGCAGGCGGCAGCGCTAACAGGTACCTTCGACGCGAAGACGCGCATCGTCAGTTTCGACGGCCAGGCCACGTTCGATGCTTTCCAGATGAATCACGGTCCTGTGCCGGTGGCTCTGGGCTTCGAGTATCGCGACGAGGATTTTCAGCAGGAGTACGACGAGCAACAGAATGCCGGCAACGTGCAGGGATCCGCGGGCGGTCAGGACGTCACCGGTGCCCGGGTCGTCAAGTCGCTGTTTGCGGAGACCACCATTCCGGTGCTCAGCATGCTCGACATCAACCTGGCAGGACGATACGACGACTACAACGACTTCGGTACCACCATCAATCCGAAGATCAGTGCATCGTTGCGTCCGTTGGACAGCTTGCTGTTACGAGCGTCCTATGGGGAAGGCTTCCGGGCCCCCAGCATGTCGGAGCTCTACAGCGGTGCGGCACAGTCATTCGATAACGGCATCGATTCTCGCGCCTGTGCCAATGACGCTCTTGGCGACCCGAACACCGGCCGCCTTCAGTCCGGCATAAATATCAACAACGTGCCGCCGGGCAACCCGTGTCTATCGACTCAGTACCAGAACTTCCAGGGTGGTAACCGCGACCTGGATGCCGAGACGTCCACCAGCTGGAACGTCGGCCTGGTCTGGAATCCGCTGGATGACATGTCCGTCGCGCTGGACTGGTTTAACGTGGAGATCGAAGACGAGATCGGCCTGAGTTCCATGCAGGCGATTTTTGACGAGGAGTTCGCTCTGGATTCCAGCGCCCCCGCTCCGGGTGTTGTGGGCAGAGTCGCGCGCCAGGCCGGTGGCCGGGTGTTCTCGCTCGATCGGCGTTCGTCAAACATCGCCAAGCGCGAGACGGACGGTCTGGACGTGGATGCCCAATACGGATTCTCATTCGGAGGCGTCGGTGATTTCCGCCTGTCCGCGCAGTGGACATACGTCAACGAATATGAGCGAGACGAGGGCGATGGCAACGGCCTGGACGATCCGGACTTCTTCGATCCGGATCTGCGTGGGACTACGTCGCTCAACTGGGCACTCGGCGATTTCAACGCCAATGCGATCTGGAACTACATGTCTTCGACGAGTATCGACTCGCTCGGCTACGACCTGGACGACTACCAGACCGTTGACCTGTCACTGGGGTACGCAACGCCATGGAATGGCCAGGTGACCATTGGTGCGCGGAACATCTTCGACGAAGATCCGCCGACCAGCGTCAATATCACCAGCCCGTACTACTCGAACCAGCTCCACGACGTCTATGGCCGCGTGCCCTACCTCCGTTACGAGCAGGATCTCTGATCCGAGTCGTACGACCCAAGGTCTGAAGACCTGCGATGGCCCGCTTTGGCGGGCCATCGCCATTGCGGGTCTCAGGTCGAGGTCTCTTTGTACGAAACTTATCGTAAGTTGACGGGTCTAGGTATAAAGTGCGCTTCGTTTTTCAGGCGGCCTGGACATTGATCCCTGCGCCACAGGTATTCAGGGAGACGCATTCGAGTGGCCTCACAGGGCGAGAGAAGAGAGACCTACCAGATAGCCGACCTCAAAGTCGACGTCGGCTCGATGATCGTGTCCCGGTCCGGGCTCGATCTGCAATTGCCGCCCCTGTCATTCGAGATGTTGTTGCACCTCGTACGTCGCGCTCCTGACGTGGTCAGTCACGACGAATTGCTCGGCAGCGTCTGGCAAGGCGTCGTAGTCGCACCCGATACCGTAAAGCAAAGGGTGAAACTGTTGCGGGAGTCTCTCCACGACGATCCCCGCAAGCCTCGATATATTGCGACGGTCCGCTGCCGCGGTTATCGCCTTATCCCGCCGGCAGTGCCAGGGCAGGGGGGCTGGGTCGGTGGTCTCTCCAGCCGGCTGCGGAGGATCGTTGGCACGTCAACGGAGATCGGCCGCAAGCGTTCTCTTCTTGCGGCATTCGTCCTGCTGAGTCTGTTGGGATCCGACGCCGTGAATCCCGACTCTGTATCGGTCGAGGCGACGGCGATGACGGTGACGATGACGGCAGATAGTGGCCGAAACAGCGTGAACATGGATGTGCCGGGTAGCGACGCCTTTCCCTTCGTTCAGCCCGCCTGCTCCGGAGATTGATTACACGCCCGTGACGGGCGGCCGGCGCCGACCCGATTGAATACGCGGGTAGAGCGTTCAGGTCCGCCTCATCACCGTGACATTCACCAGGGCTTTGCCGTTCTTTACGATATTTTTCCTACATCTTCAGACACTTATGGCCGGCATGCCGGGTCAACTCTTGCGCAGGAGAAGAGTTTGTCATCCCGGGAGAACGACGATGAATTCGTATATGGGCACACATGGGGCGCCGATCGAGCAGCCGCCGGTGCGCGCGGATAGCGGGATATTCCTGGATATCCGAAAGGTATGTTTCGACACGAAGTTGGCCAGTGACGATGCAACTCTCCTGGTATGGGCACCTCGAGGCGGCCGGATCAGCGTAGCGAATCGCGCCCGGCGTTCCCTGCAGGAGCATGAGTACGTTGTTGTGCCATCCGGGGCGGAGATCTTTGTCCAGCCAGCCGGGCAGCCGGCCGACTTCTTTTCGCTGGGGGCCAACCCCTTGATGCTGCAGACCATCGTGTCCGAGCTGCGCTCGGTCAGCAAGCTGGGACTCGGCGAGATATTGCCGGAACTCCTGGCCGCCGGATTCGGACTGGCCAGCCGCAGATCGCAACCAGACTGGATGGTTGCAGCGCTCACCGAGATCGAGACCGTGGTTGGCAGCGGGCCGATTGAGGCCGGCTGGCTGCAGCGGTTCGGACGACTCGTGTGGGAACGGCTGATCTATAGCGCTGCATTGACGGTGACCAGTCCCGCCAGGGGCACCCGGAGTCCACGGGCCCGTTTGCTGGCGACCCGCCTTAGCAGGGTAAGGCGCATGCTTGAGGAGCAGTACACGGTCCCGCTGACAGTCAAGGACATGGCGTCATGCGCGTGTGTCTCACCATTTCACTTCGTCAGGCAATTCCGTGTCGCTTACGGCCAGACGCCTTACCAGATGTTGATCAGGATCCGACTGCGGAAAGCACGGCGATTGCTGGAAGAGGGTGCGCTTAGCGTGCACGAGATCAGCCGAAGAGTCGGCTTTTCGACTCCGGATAGCTTCTACCGGGCATTCAGACGGCGATACAGGCTATCGCCAAGTGAGTACCGCGGGAACGGCCTGACTCGAGAATCGGTTACGCCGCGCGGTAATCGGGGTACGACTTCTCGTCCACGAACTTCGATCCGAATCTCTCATCCAGCGTCCGTTTGATTTCGGCTCGGCGATCACTGGTTCTGTACTGAGCGCGGGCCAATTCGATGAACTGCTCATCGAATGATGCCTCATCCTCCTTGACACGGAGATAGTCCTCTATCTCCCACAGCGTCTCGTTGACCTTCTTGAGTTCAGTCTTGTAGGACTGCACGTCGATGTCGGCGAGTGGGCTGCCATGCCAGCAACTCTCCAGCGCCGCCAGCTCGGCTCGTACGTGCCCGAGCTTCGACTCGTCGCTGATCCGCTCGGCCTTTATCTCGAGGACAGTGATTCTGTCGATCAGATCGCCAAGCGACACGGGTATCAGGATCTGTGTCATGACGTTTCCTCCTCACGTGTTTCCGTCCCGGCCATGGATGCTCATGGTCTCAACCTGAGTATGGCTCGTTGAGCCACGGCCTGCCGCTATTGCCAGGTCGTCCACCGATGCGGTGGCGACTACTGCAGGATTTCGTTTCCTAGCGTACTGTCATCCGCTAGAATTCCGCCTCTGGATCTGCGGCCAACCCAGCCTGATCGGATCGATGACTTGGCCAGCCGAGCGTGACTGGCCGGCCCTTGCCGTGCGGGCGCTGCCTGAGCCCGGCGAGGCATGATCGTATCCGAGCGGCATCTTTGCGGACTGTCTGATGAGCAAGTCTATCGAGGAACGGTACAAAACGACCCCGCTTTCTGGCGGCAACGCACCGTTCGTGGAGCATTATTACGAGCTCTTCCTGGTCGATCCCGGGGCTGTGCCGGAATCCTGGAGAGATTATTTCGAGAGTTTCTCTGACCCGCTTGTCGCAGAGGTCGCGCGGGCGCCGATTGAAGCTGAGCTCCGGCAAGCCCAACATCGGGCGGCGGCGGACGTCCCCCCGGATCTTCTGGAGAAACAGGTTTCGGTCAATCTCCTGGTCGAAGCCTATCGACTTCGAGGGCATCTTCTTGCCGATCTGGATCCCCTGAGCCAGATCAGGCGCGGGCGGCCGGCGGAGCTCGATCCCGCTACCTACGGGCTCGGCGGCGCGGACATGGAGACACGGTTCGCCACAGCCGGTGTCAAAGGCCGGCCGGTGATGCGGCTGAAAAATATTGTCGAGCACCTTGAGATGGTCTACGGCGGCACGATCGGTGCCGAGTTGGCGCACATCACCTCGGCGGAGGAGCGACAGTGGCTCCAGGAGCGTTTTGAGTCAGCAGTGGCCGATCCCGATATGTCCGCTGAGGATCGCCGGAACATACTCTTCAAGCTCACCGCCGCTGAGGGCATCGAGCGCTACCTGCACACGCGCTATGTAGGTCAGAAACGATTCTCCCTGGAGGGCGGAGACAGCTTGATTCCGCTTGTCTACAACCTGATTCAGCGGGGCGGGCAAGCCGGCCTCGAAGAAGTGGTCATCGGCATGGCCCATCGGGGCCGCATTAATCTGCTTGTCAATATCATGGGTAAGTCGCCGCGGGAACTGTTTTCCGAGTTCGAGGGCGCCTATGACCCGAATCTGAGGACGGGTTCGGGTGACGTCAAATACCATCTCGGATTTTCATCCGACATGCGCACGCCCGGCGGCGACCTTCATCTGGCCCTGGCATTCAATCCGTCACATCTCGAGATCGTCAACCCGGTCGTCGAAGGATCCGTAAAGGCTCGGCAGCAGCGCCGTAGAGACGACCTTGGTCTCATGGTCATGCCGGTCCTGATCCATGGCGACGCCGCATTCGCGGGCCAGGGTGTGGTGATGGAAACGCTGCAGATGTCACAGGCAAGAGGGTTCGTCACCGGCGGCACCGTGCATGTCGTGTGCAACAACCAGATCGGGTTCACGATCAGTGACCCGGCGGACGCACGGTCGACACTCTATTGCAGTGACGTGGCGAAGATGATCGAGGCCCCGATCTTCCACGTAAATGCTGATGATCCGGAGGCGGTCGTCCTGGTTACCCGGCTCGCAGCAGACTACCGGATGCGATTCCGTAAGGATGTCGTTATCGACCTCGTCTGCTATCGGCGCCACGGACACAACGAAGCCGATGAGCCCGCGGCTACGCAACCGGCCATGTACAAGATCATCCGCAGTCATCCCACGGTCCGCCGCTTGTATGCGGAGCAGTTGGTATCCCAGGGGGTAGTCTCGGAGGAGGAGGTTAAGGCGATGGTGGACGGTTACCGCCAGGGCCTGGATGAAGGTCGTGTCGTGTCCACCTCTACGATCGGCATGGTGGGTAATAAATTCACCGTAGACTGGACCAAGTACTCGAATGTCGACTGGGACGAGGAAGTCGCTACCGCACTTTCGACGAAACGGGTCGCGGAATTGAGTGACGCGATTACCCGCGTACCGGATGAAGTCAAATTGCATCCGCGGGTGGCGCGCATCATGTCGGATCGGAAACGGATGGCCGGTGGCGACATGGCCATGGACTGGGGATTCGCTGAGACCATGGCCTATGCGAGTCTGCTGACCGAAGGCTATCCCATCAGGCTGACGGGTCAGGATAGCGGGCGGGGCACGTTCTTCCACAGACACGCCGTCCTGCATGACCAAAATGGTGGCGATCCTTACCTGCCGTTGCGCAATCTACATGACGATCAGGCGGGATTTCTGGTGACGGATTCGTTGCTTTCCGAGGAGGCAGTGCTCGGATTCGAGTACGGATTCGCCACGACTGACCCCGAGACTCTCGTCATCTGGGAGGGCCAGTTCGGTGACTTCGTCAATGGCGCACAGGTGGTCATCGACCAGTTCATCAGCTCCGGTGAGACCAAGTGGGGCCGCTATTGCGGGCTGTCGCTCTTCCTGCCGCATGGTTATGAGGGTCAGGGTCCCGAGCATTCCTCCGCCCGACTCGAGCGCTTCCTGCAGCTCTGTGCGGAGAACAACATGCAGGTCGTCGTCCCGTCGACGCCCGCACAGATGTTCCACATGATCAGACGCCAGATGTGCCGCGACTTTAGGGTCCCGCTGATCGTGATGACGCCGAAAAGTCTGTTGCGACACAAACTTTCGGTATCAGGCCTCGAAGAGCTGTCGTCCGGAGGTTTCCGCTCGGTGATCCCGGAGGTGGACGAACTGGAACCCGGCGGTGTCCGGCGCCTGGTCTTCTGTAGTGGCAAAGTATTCTACGATTTGCTGGAGACGCGTCGCGAGAAAGCACTGAGCGACGTCGCGATCATCCGGATCGAGCAACTCTATCCTTTCCCGATCGAGGAATACGCGGGCGTCATCGCTCATTATCCGAATGCGCAGGAGATCGTCTGGTGCCAGGAGGAGCCCCAGAACCAGGGTGCCTGGTATCAGATTCGTCACCGGCTTCAGGAACCGCTGTCGGACCGGCAATCGATCTTCTACGCTGGCCGCATGGGCGCGGCAGCGCCTGCGGCGGGGTATTACCAGTTACATGTCAGTCAGCAGCAAGGCCTGGTCAATGCCGCGCTGGAGAGTGATCGAACGACAACCGAATCAGAACTTGTCAGGAAAAAGGCATGAGTATCGAAGTCAAGGTCCCACAGTTGCCGGAGTCTGTTACCGACGCAACGCTGGTCTCATGGCACAAGGCCGTTGGTGACGCAGTTAGCCGCGACGAAAATCTGGTCGACCTCGAGACCGACAAGGTGGTGCTTGAAGTTCCTGCGCCAGTGTCCGGCACGCTCAAGGAGATCCGCATCGAGGATGGTACGACCGTCACCAGCGGTGAGGTATTGGCCGTATTGGAGGAGGGAGAGGCGGCCCCGGCAGAGCCGCCTACGACCGCTGCGCCGGAAGCGACGGCGGCCGCTGCTGCCGGCACGGCGAATGCTGTGGCTGCCCAGAGCAGCGACACCCGGCTGAGTCCTGCGGTACGCAGGCTGCTAGAGCAGCACGATGTCGACCCGTCCCGCATCAAGGGCAGTGGACGTGACGGCAGGCTCACGAAGAGCGATGTCATGGACTTCATCGCGGGCAAGCAGGAGACGACAGCGGAGCCCGCGCCCGCGCCCGCGCCAGTAGCCGCCCCGGCACCCGCGGCCTCGGGTGGTCGTGGCGAGCGGCGTGTGCCGATGACCCGATTGCGATCCCGCATAGCGGAACGGATGGTCGAGGTCCAGGCGACCGCCGCCATGCTGACTTCGTTCAATGAAGTCGACCTGTTTGAAGTGATGCGGTTACGCAAACAGTATCGGGAGCAGTTCGAGAAAGATTACGGAGTGCGCATCGGCTTCATGTCTTTTTTTGTCAAGGCAGCGATCGAGGCGTTGAAAGCGTTCCCGGTCGTCAATGCGTCGGTCGAAGGCTCGGACATCGTCTACCACGAGCATCATGACATCGGTATCGCAGTGTCGACGGAACGGGGCCTGATGGTGCCGGTCCTCCGCAATACCGATGCGATGAGTTTCGCCGATATCGAGACCAGCATCATGGACTACGCGACTCGTGCGCGGGAAGGGCAGATCGGGATCGACGATCTGACGGGTGGCACGTTTACCATCACGAACGGTGGCGTATTCGGCTCGCTGATGTCCACGCCGATCATTAACCCACCGCAGAGCGCGATTCTCGGCATGCACAAGATCCAGGAGCGCCCCATGGTCGTCGACGGCGAGATCAAGGTCAGGCCGATGATGTATATCGCACTGACCTATGATCACAGGATCATCGATGGCCGCGAGGCGGTACAGTTTCTGGTCAAGATCAAGGATTCTCTGGAGGATCCGGCCAGGTTGTTGTTGAGGGTCTGATCCGATTTAACCCCGTCTGGTCCGGCATGATGCCGCGATCACGAAACGTGACAGTGTGGGTGAAGAAATGAGCGATAGTTTCGACGTAATTGTTATCGGTGCAGGACCGGCCGGGTACGTGGCCGCAATCAGGGCCGCTCAGAATGGCCTGAAGACCGCGTGCCTGGACAACTGGAAGAACTATGACGGCACCATGGCGTTCGGTGGGACCTGCCTGAACGCAGGCTGCATACCTTCGAAAGCGCTGCTGGAGAGCTCCGAACTCTTCCATCGGGCCAACGCGGAGTTTGCGGTCCACGGCATTGGAACCGGCGAAGTCACGATAGATATTGCGGCAATGCAGAAACGCAAAGCCGGCATCGTCAAGCAGCTCACGGGAGGCATCACGGCCTTGTTCAAGGCCAACAAGGTGCATGCCCTGCAGGGCACCGGTCGATACCTGGGTGATGGCAAGGTCGAGTTTACTCCCGAGCAAGGGGAGCAGGAGATCCTTGCGGCGGACCATGTCGTGCTGGCGACGGGTTCGCAACCCTTCGAACTTCCCGGCATGCCGTTTGACGGTGAAAACATCGTCGATTCATGGGGCGCCCTGGAGTTTGACGCCGTTCCGGGCCGGCTGGGCGTTATCGGCGGCGGCGTAATCGGGCTGGAACTCGGTAGCGTCTGGAGCCGGCTGGGTTCAGAAGTGACGATCCTGGAAGCGATGGATGATTTTCTGTTCATGGCAGACAGGCAGATCGCCAAGGAAGCCCAGCGCCTATTCAAGCGGCAGGGATTGGATATCCGGCTCGGCGCAATGGTGCAACAGGCGGATCGGACCGAAGATGGCATCGCCCTGACCTACACCGACGGCAAGGGCGAGCAGAGCCTGACCGTGGACAAGGTCGTGGTCGCCGTGGGTCGCAGGCCCTATACGGATGGGCTGCTTGCCGAAGGCACGGGGGTCGAACTCGATGAGCGGGGATTCATCAAGGTTGATGACGAGTGCCGTACCGGTGTCGCCAACGTATGGGCGGTCGGTGATGTGGTTCGTGGGCCGATGCTGGCGCACAAGGGGTCGGAAGAGGGCGTGATGGTCGCGGATCTGATCGCCGGAGACGTGTCCGAGGTCAACTACGATGTCATCCCGTCCGTCATCTATACGGCACCGGAGATTGCCTGGGTCGGCAAGACCGAAGAGGAGGCCAGGGAGGCCGGGATGGACGTCAAAGTCGGGACGTTCTCGTTCGCTGCCAACGGCCGTGCGAAAGGAATGGAGCAGGCCGTCGGGACGGTCAAGATGATCGCTTCCAGGGATGACGATGAGATCGTCGGGGTTCACATCATCGGCCCGATGGCGGGAGAGCTGATCGGCGAGATGGTTGTGGCGATGGAGTTCTCCTCCAGTGCCGAGGACATTCAACGGATCATCCACGCGCATCCCACCTTGTCAGAAGCCATCCACGAGGCGGCGCTGGCGGTGGACAAGCGCGCGATCCACGCCATCAACAAATAGGGCAACCGCCGTGCTCAGGACTTTCGACTGACGTTAAGGACGTTCGGCAGGCCGCTGAGCCGATGCATCAGCCGGCTCAGTTGCTCCAGGCTGGTGACAGAGACGACCAGGTCGATCCGGGCCGCATGCGTTGCGCGATCGGTCCGCGTCGAACTTTCCAGGATGTCCGTCCGCTCCTCCGTAAGGACTGTCGAAATGTCGCGTAGTAATCCGCGGCGATCGAATGCCTCGACATGGACAGCGACCGGGAAACCGGTCTCCGGAGCCTGGCCCCAAGCCACTTCGATGGTGCGTTCCGGATTCGTGTCGCGGAGCCGGAGCAGATTTCGACAATCGCTGCGATGGATGCTGACCCCGCGACCCAGGGTGATATAGCCCGTGATGGCTTCCGGCGGCACCGGCCGGCAGCAGCGCGCCATGTTAGTCATCATGTCGCCAATACCCGAGACGACGATCCCGCCCCTGGATGCACTCTGTTTGTGAGCCCGCCTGCGGGTTTCCGACAGTTCGGGCAGTGCTTCCGGCAAGTGCTTGCGCTGGGTGCGCTCGATCGTGTGGATGACCGCGGCCAGAGTGATGTCTCCCGCACCGAGTGCGAGGTATAGCTGATCCACCGTCGGGTAATTGAAAGCGTCGGCTATCGAGGAGAGGTCGGGGTGCAGGTCCAGGCGCTGCAGTTCCTTCTCGAGCAAGGAGCGACCCTGACGCTGGTTGACCGCCTGATCCTGGCGGCGGAACCAGCCACGCACCTTGCTCCGGCTGCGCGGCGAGGCGAGATACCCCCGCTGCGGTATCAGCCAGTCGCGGCTGGGCCGTGCCGCTTCCGAGGTGATGATCTCGACGG
>CALDWW010000044.1 GCA_937924335.1 uncultured Gammaproteobacteria bacterium | reverse complement strand
AACACTGACGAGGCGATCGCTGCATACCGAAAGGCAATCGCCCTGAATCCAAACGATGCGCAAGCCCACCAGGGGCTCGCCGTGGCAGCCAATCAGGAACCGCTCGTAACCATCGAGCACATGCGAATCGCCCGCGAACTCGATCCGGAGAATCCCTTCAACCGGCCGACCGTCCTTGCCCTGGCTACCCTGGGTCGGAATGAGGAAGCAATCGAATTGCTGAAGTCCGACCTGACCGGAATGTCGGGTCTGGACCAGATGATCTACGACGACCTGGCGGACATTTATCTCTTCGCCCTCGGCCGTCCTGATGAGGCGGTCCGCTGGGCGGCGAAGTTGATCGCGCTGCAAAACGACAGCATCCGCGGCGCCATCGCCATGGTGCGGGTGTGGATAGCGGTGGGTGACCTCGACCGGGCAACCCGATGGCTGGCTGCTGTTACCGAGACAGGCAGATCGTCCGACTCGGTTAACTTCTATCGAGTCAATCTGGCCATCGCCCAGGGCGATACGGCTGCCGCAACGGAAGCGCTGCAGGCGATCAGCAGCGGCCGGGGGAAAATGGGGGGACCCGACCTCGAGAACAAGGCGCGCCTCTGTATCGTGGAGGCTGACTACGGGTGCGCCTACAGCGCGGCCATCGGTTTCGGCCAGTCACTTGACCAGTTCGAGGCGCGCGGTCGGGCATGGCCGGTTGCCCGCGCGACGCAGCAGCTGTTCCTGGCGGTCGTCGCCGCCCGGACCAGGGAGATCCCGGATGAGCCGGCACAGGCCGTGATCGAGATCACCAGCACATTACCCAGGGCAGGAATGTCCGGGCAGGGGTCCTATTACATGGACGCGGAAGCATTTGTCCTGCAGGGCAAGGAAACACTGGCCCTGCATGCACTGGAAGAGTCGCTGCTGGACGACCAGGGGTTCGTCCCCTGGGACTCATTCCGACGTCTGCCCGACGACGGCATCGTCCTGTCGGAACTGGACGGCAACCCGCAGTTCGAAGACTGGAAGACCCGCTTCCGGGAACGGCGTGAGGCCGCTCGCGCAAAGATGGTCGAAATGGAAGAGCTGGGCGAGATCCCGGCGCCTCCAAGCGGTTCAACTTAGGCCGCCTCGAGGGACCCCTTGTCTTATCCGCCCCGCTTCAGGCCGGATCGGGTCTGACCACCACAGTATCCGCGATCGGGACTATTTCCGACACCGGAAGATTCGCGGCTGCCGCATGCCGCCGGATGGCTTCTTCACTGCTGGCCTCATAAATACAGAAAGTACCCAGGGAGCCACTGCTCTCCCCGAGCACATAGGAACGGATCCAGCGGATGTCGTCCGGCATGCCGTCACCCACCGTGGTCGAACGTGCAGCTGCTTCCTGAAGCGTCGGCCCGTCGGCAAAACCGTCACGACGAAAAATTGCGTACAGATTCATGTGAGCCCTCCCCCTGTTGTTGTCATTTCTTTGATCGCCACGATAAACCTCGACCCGTCGAACCGCAAATTCCTGCCGGCAGGCTCCGCATCTGCAGAATCCAGGCCCGGTCCACGAATCGGATTGCCAAACGTCCATCCCAACGATCTGGCATGCAATAACGCCTTGCCAGGCATTCGGCCCTGTCAGTCGAGAGGAAACGGTTTCAGAGCCAGGTCGGCAATCTGGTGATCCGACAGGCCGATCGTCCCCAGGAAGTCATTCCAGCGGGAGTCACTGTGCAGATTACGAAACTCCGGCAGATGCCGGATGTCGCATAGATTACCGTCGCGCTGCTCACGGGCCAGCTCTAGCCACTGGAAGGCCTGGTCCGCATCCCCACTCATGGCGTAGACGGAAGCGATGTCCAATGCCGGGGTTGCATCAAGAACCATCATCTTGTCGAGCATCTGGTCCGCCTTGTCCGGATGCCCTTCGGCAGTCAGCAGCAGGACCTCCCCGGACTCGCGGGCCTCCTCGTCCACTTCGTCTTCGAACGCACGGCGCGCCTTCACCAGGTCTCCCATGGCAAGGTATATCCGCCCGAGGATATATCGATGGACCGCTGCATCAGGCAGAATCGCGATCGCCCTCTTTATCGCCGACTCCGCTTCATCGAAGCGGTCTGCGTACAGATACGCCAGTGCCAAATTGTTGAGTACTGGCGTATTCAGCGGATCCAGACCCAGTGCACGCCCGAAAATCTCCAGACTCTCATCCAGGCGTCCGAGCGTAAGCGCCAGGCACGCGGCCGTATTGAGTGCGCGTGGATTGTCGGGTTTGACCTGCAGGGACCGCCTGATCGCGTGATCTGCCGTTGACCAATCCCAGTCATAGCTCCAGGTCAGCCAGCCGAGGAATTCATACGCCTCAGGTGAGTCCGGGTCCGCCGAAAGAGCCCGATCGAGCGCCTCACGGCTCGCGCGCATGGCCTCGCGGTGCTGGGCCCCGTGGATCCAACCACCTGATGCTTCCTGCCAGATGGCCCGTGCCAGCATGGTCCAGCCGTCCGCGTGATCAGGCGCGAGTTTGACAGCCTGGCTCAGCGCCGCGATAGCCTTCTTTACGGATGGTCGGGTCCTTTGCTCGACCAGATACCGTCCCAGTAGCACCAGATTGTAAGCCTCGGTATCCATCGGGCGAGTCGTCGGCTTCTCCGCCGGCGCAATGTCCATCTTCAGCTTCTTCAGCACTGCGTGCGCAATCTCGTCCTGGACGGCGAAGATGTCTTCCAGCGTGCGATCCCAGGTCTCCGACCACATGTGATAACCGTCACTGGCGTGAATGAGTTGTGCCGTAATCCTCACCTGATCGCCGGACTTGCGGACACTGCCTTCGAGCACCTGGGCCACATGGAGCGCCTGGGCAATCTCCCTGACCGGCATATCCTTGCCCTTGAACGCAAACGCAGAGGTTCGCGCCGCCACCTGAAGATCCGGCACTCTTGCCAGGAGGTTCAATAGTTCTTCAGCGAGGCCGTCGGCGAAGTACTCCTGCTCCACGTCGGCACTCATATTGGCGAAAGGCAGTACGGCGATGGAGCGCTCCGGCGCCTGCGGCCCGGCCAGGCCCAGATCGCGTTTCAGTCCCTCGGGCGTCCACTTGAAAATCCAGGCGAGGATGGCAACCGGCAGGAAGCCGCCGACATAAGACCACGTGATTGCATTGACCGCCCACTCCGGCAGGCCAAGACGGGGAAACATGACATCGGCCACCTCCACGGCGACCCAGCCGGCGATGGCGTAGGCCACGAGTACGCGGATGACGTGGCGGCGTTTGAGTTCCCCGAAGAGCGCCATGTTTGTTTTTCTTACGGCCTGCCCGCCTACAGGATGAATCATATGCCGGATTCAGGCAAAGCCCGGCACGACCGCCTTCCTCGCTCCGCCCCCGCCGGTTAGCATAGCGACCCAGACAGATTCGGGCTTCCATCAAAAAGGCGATCAAACAGAGAATGAGACAAAGGGACGACACTACTTCGCCCTCACGAGAAGAGATCCCGCATCTCTTCGATTTGCCGGACATCTACGTCAGGGATATCGACTGGCAGTCCGGCGAAGCGTCCTGTCTGCGCATGTCCCGGGAGACTTATGCGGCATCCAGTTTCCTCGACCATCGGGCGCTACCGGCCGACGATCGCCCCCTGACACTACCGATCGCCGACCTGATGCGAGCCTATGCAGACCAGTCCCCTTCCCCCGGGCCGCTGCGCATCATCGCCCACACCGCCTTGTGCGGATCTACCCTCCTGTGCCGCTGTCTCGACCTGCCGGGCCTGTGTCTGCCTTACAAGGAACCGTATCTGCTGCACAAGCTGAGTGGTATCTGGCGGCTGGGCCTGCAGGACAAATTGCAGGCCAGCCTTCCGGCCACGGAGCCGTCCATCATGGACCTTTCACTTGCACTGACAAATCGCAGCTATGGCGCCGCCGAGCAGGCCGTGATCAAACTGACCGACAGCTGCACCAGTCTGCTGCCGACGCTGCTCGGCCGCTATCCGGACTCGCGGATACTGCTGATGTACAGCGACCTGGAGAGCTTTCTTGTGGCCATGCTGAGGAGTCCCGGGCGGCGCGAGTTCGCGCGCAATATGCTGACCCGCTCGCGCCTCGACCTCACTGCTGTCGGCATGGGACGGCTGGTCACGGATGAGGATCCGGGCGACGGCCGATGCATCGCGCTGATCTGGCTAAGCTTCATGTACCCGTTCCTCAGACTGCTGGCCTCGGTGCCGCGACGTGTCCGCTCGCTGAAGTCCGACGTGCTTTTCTCTTCGCCACTGGAGACCGTCGGATCGGTGGACGCATTCTTCAACCTCGGTATCGGCGAGGACCGCCTGCGCTCACACCTGGAGGCGGGGGTCCTGTCCCGGGACGCAAAGCAGCGCACGGTGCGGTTCGACATCGATCAGCGCAGGGCTGAACAGAAAGCCGCCGCAGACGGGTTCCGTGACGAGATCGACGATGCCCTCGGCTGGATCGTCGAAGTCACGACAGGCGCGCCGATCCCGGGAGCCTTGCCCAACCCCGTCTGAGTTCCGCCGGCTCCTGAGTCTCCTGCGGCAAAAGTCATCCGGGACCTCCCCGCACTGATGGTTCTCTGGCACGACGAAACGAGTGCTCACCACGACGAACCGATCGCCGTTTTGCAACCATTCGTGACGTCGCCGCGTCATAGGAGAAACAGCCGATCACAAGACGACCCCCATTTATTTGATCCGATGCGATGAAACGATGACTTGCTGCGGCAGGTAACCCCTCTTGCGGACGAAATAGATTCACAATTCTCATGCACTCTTTCGCGGCCTCCATCGGCGGCGGTGACGCAGGAAACAAACGGGGCGACTCATGAATCTGACCAAGACCGCACTGAATAATCCGGCCGGGCTCGCGGTAGCCGTCGCGGTCATCGCCATATTCGGCCTCTACAGCCTGTCGAAGCTGCCGATCCAGCTGTTCCCGGAGACCCAGGAACCGCAGATCAACATCGAGACGCGCTGGCGGGCGGCCTCACCACGTGAAGTTGAGTCGGAGATTCTCGAGCCGCAGGAGGAAGTGTTCCAGGGATTGCCAGGACTCCAGGCCCTGGACAGCAATGCCAACCCGGGCGTCAGCTGGGTCAGCCTGCAGTTCGACATGGAAACGGACATGCAACAGATGTTGATCGAGGTGATCAGCCGTCTGAATCGGCTCCCTCCCCTGCCCGCCGACGCGGATCCGCCCGTGATCAACATGGGCGACGGAGGGGGTGGCGGCGCCAACCAGGCGCTGTCGTTCTTCTTCGTGCAGCTGCTACCGGGCACACCCGGCCCGGTGGAAAACTTCCGTCCGGTCATCGAAGAGCTGGTGAAGCCGAAGCTCGAGAGTATCGAAGGCGTCGCCGGAGTGACCATCACCACCGGCGGACGCGAGCAGCTGCAAGTAGTGTTCGACCCCTACCGGGCCGCCGAACTGGGCATCGACATACCGACCGTCGCAGGCATCGTCGGGCGCGCCAATGACGCCTCTGGTGGATTCGTCGACGTCGGCCGCCGGCAGTACACGCTGCGTTTCGCCGGCCGATATACGCCTGAGCAGCTTCGCGAACTCATCCTCGAATGGCGCGGCGGGCGGCCGATACGGCTCGGCGATGTCGCGGACGTCCGGGTTGATCTCGCCGACCGGGCGGACCTTTCAATCCAGAACGGCAACCCTGCGCTCGCCATCAGGGTCGACCGGGAAAATGGCGCCAATGTCCTGGAGGCGCTCAACGGCGTGAAAGCCGCGGTCGACGAGCTTCGCAGCGGCCCGCTACAGGAATACGGGCTGTCCATGCACCAGTCCTTCGACGCTTCTGTTTTTATCTATCGGGCGGTGAATCTGGTCACCACCAATCTGTTCATCGGCATGTTCCTCGCCATCGGCGTGCTGTGGTGGTTCCTGCGCAAGGGCCGCGCGACTCTGCTGGTGGCGATCGCCATCCCGGTCTCCCTGCTGGCCACCTTCATGGTGCTGAAACTGACCGGCCGATCGCTGAACGTCATCTCCCTGGCTGGACTGGCCTTTGCAGTGGGTATGGTGCTGGACGCGGCGATCGTCGTACTTGAGAACATCGTCCGACTCCGCGAAAGTGGTGAGACACCCGACGAAGCGTCGGCGAAGGGTGCGGCGCAGGTCTGGGGTGCGCTGCTGGCCTCAACCGCCACGACCGTTGCGATCTTCCTGCCGGTCATCTTCCTCAAGGACGATGCAGGCCAGCTGTTCGCCGACCTGGCGCTCACCATCGCCATCGCCGTCTCCATTTCGCTGCTGGTCGCCGTCACGGTATTGCCCGCGGCCGCCAAGCGCTGGCTCAGCGACATCCGTCTGAAAGACGATCATGCCGATATCTGGAACCGGCTCGCCGGCAGGCTGGTGGCACTCACCGGAACGCCCGGGCGGCGCTGGTCGTTGATCGGCGGTCTGATGACGGTTCCGATAGCCGTCTCCTGGATCCTGATGCCCCAGCTCGACTACCTGCCCCCGGTCAAAAGGGACGCGGTAGACGCCTTTTTCAATTTCCCGCCCGGCGCCAACACGGATCTCATCGAGGACGAGATTGTCGATGTCGTCGTACAGCGCCTGCAGCCCTACATGGACGGCGAGAAGGAACCGGCGCTGAAGAACTATTACATCCTGACCTGGCCCGGCGGCGGTACGCTCGGTATCCGCGCCCTGGATCAGGGCAAGGTCAGTGAGCTGGAGACTCTGATACGTGAGGAAATCACCGTCGGTTTCCCGGACACACGCGTCTTTGCCGGGCAGGGTAATCTCTTCGGCGGCTTCGGCGGCGCGCGCAACATTTCGATCATGCTGCAGTCCCGTGACACCGATGCGTTGATGGAGGCTGGCCGTCTGGGCATGGGACTCGTGCAACAGGCCCTGCCTGGCGCCCAGATCCAGCCGTGGCCCGGACTGGAGATGGCCGAGCCGGAACTGCTACTGACACCCAACGATCAGCGAATCCTGGAGTCCGGCTGGAGCCGCGGCGATATCGCTGCCGTGATGCGCGCCCTCGGCGACGGCGTCTGGGTCGGCGAACACTTCGACGGTGAGAAACGCATGGACGTGATCCTGCGCGCCGAAAGCTGGAACGATCCGGAGGAATTGGCCAACGTGCCGCTGGCGACGCCTTCCGGCGCTGTGCTGCCGCTCGGTGAACTCGTCGACATCCAGAGGACCGTGGGACCCAACCGTATCCATCGGGTCGATCGCCGCCGGACACTGAGACTCAACGTCAACCCACCGGAACGTGTCTCACTCGAGACGGCCCTGAATGTTATCCAGGAGCAGGTCGAGCCAGCGTTACGCGACGCCCTGCCCCGGGACGGCACGATCCTTTACGGAGGCAGCGCCGACAGCCTGAAGAGCGCCATCTCCAATATGTCCGAGAACTTCCTGCTGGCGCTGGTCGTGCTGTTCATGCTGATGAGCGCATTGTTCAGGTCCATGAAAGACAGCCTGCTGGTCATACTGTGCCTGCCGCTAGCCGCGGTCGGCGGCGTCGTCGCGATCCAGGGCCTGAATATCGTGACCTTCCAGCCGCTGGATCTGTTGTCCATGATCGGCTTCATCATCCTCATGGGCCTGGTGGTCAACAACGCCATCCTGCTCGTCCACCAGACTCGCATCGCAGAGGACGAAGGGCTGTCCCGGGCGGACGCTGTCCATCAGGCATTACGCCTGCGGCTCCGGCCAATATTCATGAGCACCCTCACCAGCATCTTCGGCATGCTGCCGCTGGTGCTGATGCCGGGCACCGGCAGCGTCATCTATCGCGGCCTCGCTACAGTTATCGTCGGCGGCATGTCCGTCAGTACCCTGTTTACCCTCGTGTTGCTGCCCAGTCTGCTGCGCGTCGGTGAAAACCGAATGGCCTCGACCCAAGAGGCCCCTAATCCATCCAAGCGTATTTGCGTTCAGGACGCCGCGTGAGCCGGGAGGCCATCATGTCGAGATACAGACTCATTCCTCAGATCCTGCTGGCAGCGACCGGCAGCCTGCTGATGCTGTGGACGCTGGCCGCAGATGCCCAGGAGCCACCTCCGGCACCGGTAAAGGTCTCGCTGGCGGAGGTACGTAGCATGGCGTCGACTGTGCTGGCCCCCGGCACGGTCGTCAGCCGCCAGGATGCCGCAGTGGCAGCGGAAGTGCCTGGCCGGCTGACCTGGGTCGCAGAGGTCGGCGACGAAGTTGAAGCCGGGGTCGCGATCGCCCGCATCGAAGATCATCGCCTGCAGCTTCAGCTCAAGAATGACGAGGCCACTATCCGCCGGCTGGAAGCATCGCTGTTGTTTTCCAACAAGCAACTCGACCGGCAACGGCAACTGGCCAGCCAGAATATCGCGGCCAGGAACGCGCTCGAGGAGAGCGAGGCCGAGCGCGACATGACGGCCCAGGAACTCGTACAGGCCAGAGTGGCAAGAGACCAGACGCTCTATCTGCTTGAGAACTCCGTCATCCGGGCGCCATTCGGCGGTCGCATCGTGGAACGCTACCGCGATCGCGGCGAGTACATCGCCATCGGTGGCGAAGTGGCCCGACTCGTAGACACCCGCAACATCGAGGTCCGGGCCCAGGCACCGATCAGCGTGGCAAGCCACCTAACAGAAGGCATGGATGTCAGCATCCGCGACGGGGATCGTGAAGTGCGCAGCCTGGTGCGGGCGGTCATACCGGTGGGGGACGAGCGTTCCAGGATGATCGAGGTGCGCATCGCGCTGGACGGATCAGAATGGCTCATCGGTACCCCCGTTCGAGTCGCCCTGCCGGAAGACAAGCCGGTAGAGGTCGTAGCCGTTCCCAGGGATGCCCTGGTGCTGCGCCAGAACGCCATCTACGTCTTCAAGGTGAATGATGACGACACGGTTCAGCAGGTCGTCGTAACCACCGGTGTCGGCAACGGCACACACATCGAGATACGCGGTGAGATTCGCGGCGGCGACCCCGTCGTCGTCCGTGGCGCCGAACGACTGCGTACTGGACAGCAGGTGATGGTGGCACGTGACGAGGCGGCATCTGCCGAAGAACTGAAGCTCGCTCGCAAGAGCTGACCTGACCCGGAGCTTCCACGCTCTGTGCCCCGGCCCTGCCGGGGCTAACTTTCCATGCCACGCAAGGGTATGAGGCCGCCGGACGCGCCGACACCGCCCAGGCGGGCCCGGTTCACCCGGCCGTGTCCCGGCTACTATAGCGCCTGAATGATCCTGACGGCTTCGTCGGCGTCGACAGCAGGCTGTATGAGGTCGAGATCTTCCGCACTGATCGTGCCCTCGGACAGCATCGTGCCTCGGCTGAAGCTGCGCAGGTCCCGCCAGAAATCTCCGCCCATGCCGACGATAGGAAAGCGTTCGAGCTTACCGGTCTGGACCAGGGTGATCACCTCGAATGTCTCATCGAGCGTACCGAAACCACCAGGCATGACGACGAACGCGTTCGAGTACTTCACCAGCATGACCTTTCGGATGAAGAAGTGCTCGAACTCGATGAACTTGTCGAGATAGGGGTTCGGTCTCTGCTCCATCGGCAGGGTGATGTTGCAACCCAGGCTGAGGCCCCCGGCTTCTCTCGCGCCGCGGTTCGCGGCTTCCATGATCCCGGGTCCGCCACCGGTCATCACCGCGTACCCGGCTGTTGCGAGCGCGGCACCCGTCTCCCGAGCCAGGCGATAGTACCGGTGGTCCTCCTCGAACCGAGCCGACCCGAACACCGTCACGCAGGGCAATTCGAAATCGAAGCTCTCGAAACCACGCAGGAACTCCAGGAAAAACGTGACCGCGCTCTCCAGGTCTGCCTCCCGGCTGCGCCTGCCCTTGAGGAAGAGTTTCTCGGCACCCTCGACGTTGCCTAGCAGTGAGAAGCCACCCTTGGGGTTGGGGGCGTCTGTCATGATCGTCTCCATCTCCGTCTTCTGTCAGGAGTCATCTACATACGAAGTCAGCCGCATCACCAGAAATAGTTTAGTTGACCTGGTGAGCACGGAGCGGGACGGAGGCCGGTCAAGCTGCCGGTCATGACGGGGCACATGACAGGAGCCAATCGTTGCCGTCCCGCACTATAATTCGTTCCTGACTCAGAGGATCACCATGACATCACCTGGCACCTACGACGCGATCATTGTCGGCGGCGGCCACAACGGGCTGACCTGCGCCTGTTATCTCGCTGCCGGCGGGCTCAAGGTGAAGGTACTCGAACGCCGAAGCATCGTCGGCGGGGCTGCCGTCACGGAAGAGTTCCACCCGGGCTTCCGTAACTCGACGGCCAGTTACACCGTCAGCCTCCTCAACCCGAAGGTCATCCGCGACCTGCGACTGGCCGAGCACGGTCTGCGCATCCTCGAACGACCCTTGTCAAACTTCCTACCGCTGCCTAACGGCGACATGTTTACGGTCTCGCCCGACAACAATGCATTTCGCCGCGAAGTGGCGCGATTCTCCGAGGCCGACGCCGGCCGGCTGAACGACTTCCAGGACCGTATCACCCGGGTCGCCGACCAGATTCGCGCGTTACTCCTGGAGACGCCGCCCTCGCCTTCGGGAGGCGTCAGCGATCTGTGGCGCGCGATGCGGATGGGACTGGACATGCGGCGGTTGGGTCAGGACGGCCAGCGGGATCTGCATGAATTCTTCACCCGCAGCGCCGGCGCAATCCTGGATGACTGGTTCGAGTCCAATCCCATCAAAGCCCTCTACGGTTTCGATGCCGTCGTCGGCAATTACGCAGGACCTTACGCCGAAGGCTCGGCCTACGTTCTGATGCACCATGCCTTCGGCGAGGTCAATGGTCGACGTGGCGTCTGGGGCCATGCCGTCGGCGGCATGGGGTCTATCACACAGGCGATGGCCGCCGAAGCCCTCCGACTGGGAGTGGACATCGAGACGAACGCTTCGGTCGCCCGCGTGAACACTGACGCGGATCGGGCCGTCGGTGTCTCTCTGGACGACGGCCGTGAATTCAGCGCCCGCAGCGTGATCGCTAACGTCAATCCGAAACTGCTTTATCTGCAACTCATCGAACCTGGGGCTCTCGACCAGGAATTTCTCGGCAGGATGCGCCGGTACCGATGCGGGTCCGGCACGCTGCGGATGAACGTCGCCTTGTCGGAACTGCCGAAATTCGACTGCATGTCGGGAACCGGCCCTCAGCCGGGTCATCAGTCGGGCATCATCATCGGACCCAGTCTCGGCTACATGGAGCAGGCCTGGCTCGATGCCCGCACCTACGGCTGGTCACGCAGCCCGGTGATCGAGATGCTGATCCCCAGCACACTGGACGACTCGCTTGCTCCAGAAGGTCAACACGTCGCGAGCCTGTTCTGCCAGCAATTCGCGCCAGAGCTTCCGGAAGGTCAGAACTGGGACACCGCCCGGGACGCGGCGGTGGAAACGGTGATCGACAAAGTGACCGAGTATGCACCGAATTTCCGCGACAGCATCCTCGGTATGATTGCCCTCACTCCGGCCAACCTTGAACACGAGTTCGGCCTCGTCGGCGGCGACATCTTTCATGGCGCCCTGGGACTGGATCAATTGTTCAGCGCCCGACCCATGCTGGGATATGGCGATTACCGGGGTCCGCTCAAGGGGCTCTATATGTGCGGCTCGGGAACGCACCCTGGGGGCGGAGTGACCGGAGCGCCGGGACACAATGCCGCCAGGGAGATCTTGAAGGACTTCCGCCGCAGGAAGGCGCGGCATCTGCCGGGCTGAGCCACAATCGACCGGCCTTGATAGAATACGGATTTGGATGATTCCCTGGGGGAGACACGCATGACGACTGCCAGCGCACGCCACATTCTTGTCGAGACAGAGACCGAATGCCAGGAGCTGATCGATCAGATCGAATCCGGCGGGGACTTTGCTGAACTTGCGGCAAAACACTCCAAATGCCCCTCCGGCCGTAGTGGCGGAGATCTCGGCAGTTTCGGTCGTGGAATGATGGTGCCGGAGTTTGACAAAGTTGTATTCGAGGGTGAGCTCGGCAAGCCCCTCGGCCCCGTGAAGACCCAGTTCGGTTTCCACGTGGTCGAGATCACGTCCCGCGCCTGAGGATTGACGCGGTGTCGGCCGGAGACAAGGCCCTGGTGTTATTCGTCGTGACGAGCCACGCTGAGCTCGGAGACACCGGACGCAAGACCGGCTACTACCTCCCCGAGGTCAGTCACCCGCACAGGGTGCTGATAAACCAGGGCTGTACGGTGGATTTCGTCAGCCCGCGGGGCGGTAAACCGCCCGTGGATCCGGGCAGCACCGAGCAGATGGACGAGATCAGCCGGAGTTTCGTCGACACAGAGGCCTGGGCGGAGGCGCTGGACAACAGCCTGCGGCCAGACCAGGTGGATCCGCAACGCTATCGCGCCATCTTCTACGCCGGTGGTCATGGCACCATGTGGGACCTACCGGACAACGAACGGCTCGCCGGAATCGCCGCATCCATCTATGAGCGCGGAGGTGTCGTCGCCGCGGTCTGTCATGGTCCGGCCGGACTGATCAACATCAGGGTAGGAGACGACTACCTCGTCGACGGCAAGACTGTCGCTTGCTTCACTAACGAGGAAGAGGCAGCAGTGGCGCTTGACGATGTGGTCCCCTTCCTGCTGGAAGATCGCCTGAGAGAGCGTGGAGCAACGGTCATCCCGGCCACAGCATTTCAGCCCCAGGTAGTGACCTCAGCCCGAATCGTCACCGGCCAGAATCCGGCATCCGCCAAGGGGGTCGGGCTTGCCATCACCAAACTTCTGGAAGACCCCGCCTCCTAGGTCAAAGTCATGGAGCTGAACCTCACCACACCGGCACTGCTTTTCCCGGCGGTGTCTCTTCTGCTGCTGGCCTACACAAACCGCTTCCTGACGCTCGGCACCCTGATCCGCAGCCTCCACCAGCGTTACCAGGAAAATAGCGATGTACTCCTTGAACGCCAGATCCTTGAACTCCGGAGGCGAGTCGTCCTGATCCGCCGCATGCAGGCGTCCGGGGTACTCAGCCTGCTGTTGTGTGTGGTCTGCATGTTCGTCCTGTTCGCAGGATGGCTGGCCGCAGGCCAGGTCCTGTTCGCTGCCAGCCTGGTCCTTTTGAGCATCTCGCTGATCCTCTCGGTCATCGAAATCCAGATTTCAGTGCGCGCGCTCGATCTCCAGCTCGACGAACTTCTGAGCCGATGTCATAGCTCCGCCGACCCTCGCTAGCCCGGCAACACCGGCAGCCAGGTGGCGTTGCCGGCCACGCTGTAGCGTTCACCCAACATGAACAGGTGGACGAAGACGTGATCCTGGATGATCGGTTAACGAAACGCCGGCATTGGGCGATATGCCGCAACATTTAAATATCTTTATTCCTTTATATTCTCTCAATTTCAATAAATTAATAACTATGTTTAACTCGTTTTATGAGGAACAAAAAACCTCCTGATGTCGCCACCAGGAGGTCATTACAAGTCGGCTCTTGTGCGCTAGCCTGCCTGTTTCGCGGGAGACGGCACCCTATAGAGAAGCGCGTACAGGGTCGGCACCAGCACCATAGTCAGAATGGTGCCGAAGGTTAGGCCGGCCATGATCGTGACCGCCATACCCACCCAGAACGTGTCCGGCAGCAGCGGGATCACACCCAGCACGGTGGTGGCGGCCGCTAATGCCACGGGCCTGACGCGGGAGACCCCTGCGGTCACGATCGCCTCATAGGGCGAACGCCCGGCTTCAAGCTCGATGTTTACCTGATCGAGCAGCACGATAGAGTTCTTGATCATCATGCCGGCAAGGCTCATTGCACCGAGTAGTGCTACGAAGCCGAAGGCAGCGCCAGTGAACACAAG
The DNA here is from genome assembly GCA_937924335.1 of uncultured Gammaproteobacteria bacterium. GTDB lineage: Bacteria > Pseudomonadota > Gammaproteobacteria > Steroidobacterales > XN24 > JAHEFR01. The sequence continues at coordinate 111,543 of CALDWW010000044.1, read as the reverse complement.
GCCCCAGGTGATACCGATCAGCACGAAAGGAATAGTCAGGACGATGATGATCGGCGGCCTGAACGCGTTGAACAGCATGACGATGATGAACAGGATGATGACCACCGCCGGCAATACGCCGGGCACCAGAGACGCCTGCGCATCCCGGGTACTCGAGTATTCGCCGTCCCAGTAGAGTTCATACCCCGGCCGCAGATCCTTCGCCATCTCATCGAACTGCTCGATGACCGTAGCCTGCAGCTGGGGGAACGTGTGTCCGTCAACGGGCGAACCCTGGACCGTGATCGCCCGTCTCCGGTTGTAACGGATAATGATCGGATCCTCCCAGGTGGTCTCCACCGCATCCACAACCTGGGCGAGCGGAACAGTCTCCGTTTTGCCCTGTGGCTGAATCTGCAAGGTGGACAAGCCGCCCGCGTCACGTTGGTCGTCGGTGCTCCGCAAGAGGATGGGGTAAAGGTCTCTCCCCTCCCGGTAGAGCCCGACCTGCAGACCGTCGAATGTGCGCTTCGTGGCGTTAGCCAGGTCACGCCGGTCGACAGAGGCCCAGCGGCCGCGCTGCTGGTTGAACTGGGGGATCACCTTTTTGACCTGTTCCCGCATATCGGTTCGGACGTCATCGGCAAGCGGTGACGAGGCAAGCTGGTCCATCCCGCGCCGACCGAGTTCTCTGAGGTAGTTCATGTCCGCCTCGGCCGGCCCGCTGAAGCGCGCCTCGAACTCCCACGTGTCCGACGGACCAACGCCGTATAGGCGGGCCCGGATCATGCTGTCGAAGGGTTGTTCGGCGGCCCATGACTGCATGGTCAGCTGTAATTCCTCCAGCGTACGGAAGTCATCCACATTAATAATGATCTGCCCGTAGGACTGGGTAGGAAATTCCGAGTCGACCGGCAGATAGAAGCGGGGCGGCCCCTGACCGACGAAACTGGCGGTAGAAACCACCATGGGTTCCTTGGCGACCCGCGCCTCGGCGATCCGCATCTGCTCGGATACCTCCTGGACCCGCGTACCCTCCGGGAACCAAAAGTCGACCATCATTTGTGGACGGGCGGCGTTGGGAAAGAACATCTGCGTGACCAGCTGGAACCCCATCATGGAGACAACCAGCAGTCCCACCATGGCCCCCACGAAGAGCACGCGCCTGTGCAACGCCCACTCGAGGAACGCCCGATATTTGTTGAAGAATGGTGTGTTGTACGGGTCCGCGTCCGACTCCCCTTCCTTGGGCCCCGGCAACATGTCGATGCACTGGAGCGGCGTCATCGTCATGCCGATCAGCCAGCTCGACAGCAAAGCGATGGCCACCACCGTAAATAAGGTGCGGCAATACTCGCCGGCATCATCAGGTGATGCGAATATCGGGTAGAAAGCCATGACCGCCACCACGGTCGCACCCAGAAGTGGCATCGAAGGAGACTTTGCCGCCTCTATCGCTGCCTGCTTCCGTTCCATCCCCTGGGCCAGGCGCGTATACATGCCATCGGCCACCACAATGGAGTTGTCCACCATCATCCCCAGCGCAATGATCAGTGCCCCCAGGGACATCCGCTGCAGGTCGATACCGAAGATCGCCATAACGAGAAAAGTTGCCAGGATGGTCAGGATCAGCCCGGTGCCGATAATCACGCCCATCCGCCAACCCATCGCGATTGTCAGGACGGCCAGCACGATGGCGATAGCCTGGATGAGGCTGATCATGAAACTATCGATTGCGTTGGTGACCTCGTCCGCTTGCCAGGAGACCTTATGCATCTCCAGGCCCACCGGTATCGAGGGCAGCAGTTCCGCCATGCGTTTTTCAATATTGCGGCCGGTGTGCACAACATTGCCGCCGGCGATATTCGCGAGAGCCAGCCCGATGGCAGGCTGGCCATTGAACCGCATTAATGTCATCGGCGGATCGAGGTAGCCCTGGGAGACGGTGGCGACGTCCCGGATCCGGAGCAGTTCACCGGATGCCGACTCTGGCTGCTGCTGTTGCTGAAGAGCGTCGAGTAAGGTCGGACGGACGAACATGTCGCCTATATCCTCGGGCGACGTGAACTCGCCGGTCGGCGCGACCCGCAGCCTCCGCTCGCCGACGTCGACACCGCCAGCATCAACGACCTCGTTCTGGATGCGCAGAGTCTGGGCGATACTGTCTCCAGAGAGCCCGATAGCCGCGAGCTGCTGCTCCGAAATGTCGACGAAGATCACCCTTTGCTGGATGCCCCACAATTCGGCCCGGGAGACGCCATCCACGACGCCCAGCTCTTTACGCACCGCTTCCGCAAAGTCCTCCAGTTCCGAATAGCTGTACCCGTCGCCCGTCAAGGCCAGCAGGAATCCGTAGACGAAACCGAAGTCGTCACCGATGTCGGGGCGGCCGGCACCGGGAGGCAATCGCGTCTCTATGTCGCGAATCTTCGCTCGCATCTGGTCCCAGACCTGGGGCAATCGATCCGACCAGTACTCGCTCTTGATATCGACCCGGACAATCGACAGTCCAGCGCGGGAGATCGAGTAGATCTCGTCGACGCTCGGCAACTCCTGGACGGCAATCTCTATACGGTCGGTCACCTCCAGCTCGACCTCTGCCGGACTGGCTCCCGGGTAACTCGTCGTGATCACCGCTGTCTTGACGGAGAACTCCGGGTCCTCAAGCTGTCCCAAGGCAAAGAAACTGGCGGTGCCAGCTGTCAGCAGCAGGAACAGTGCGAAATAGGTAACTGCCCTCTTCTCGATCGCCAACGCGGTGAGATTCATGGCCTAGGATCCCAGTTCGACCGGACGGATGACCTGGCCTTCTTCGAGGAAATGGACGCCGCTGATGACGATCAAATCCCCGGCGCCTATGCCCTCCCGAACCTGGATGCCGGTGCGGTCCAGCTCGCCGGTCATTACGCCCCGCCTGCTGACGGTATTGGTGGACTCGTCGACGACCCACACGAAAGTGTCATCGCCATCCTCCTGCTCGTCCGGAGAGAACACGGCAGATACCGGGACCTGCAGTGTCGTCATCCCGGGGGCGGCCGATTCCGGCAGATTGCCGCGCGCCCTGCCGGCCATGCCGGGGAGAACCTTGAAGTCTTCCGGTTGCTCCATGATCAGCGTGACGGGAAATGTGCGTGTCGTCTGGCTCGCCTCGTTGCTTATCTCCTTGACCTCGGCAGGCACCGTTCTACCGGGGAAGGCATCGAACTCGATGCTGATGTTTTCCACATGGGGTACGAACGAAATCAGCCCTTCGGGCACCTGCACGACCATCTCGATCGCCGAGGTATCGAGGAGACGGACGATCGCCTCTTTCGCCCGTACGCTTGTGAACGCTTCTACGTAGGTGGCCGAAATGGTGCCCGCCCTGGGCGCGATGATGGTGGAGTCCTCGATCGCCTTCTCCGCGATGTTCAGCTGGGCCTGCGCGACATCCAGCTGGGCGCGGGCATCGTCAAGGTCCTGCCTTGCCACCGCGCCGGATTCCGCGGCGATCTTGACGCGCTCGAAGTTGGCGCGCATCCGGTTCCTGGCGGCGATGGCGGCATCGCGCTCGTTCTTGAAATCGCGCTGATCGAGGCGGGCAAGTAATTGGCCCGGCTCGACAAAGTCACCGACGCTGACCGGACGTTCCAGGATCGTGCCGGAGACGTCGAACGACAGGTTGGTCTCTTCCGCGGCGCGGGCTCGACCCGGGAGCGAGCGGCCTGTCAGCTCCGCGGGAGCTGCCACGCGCAACACACGCACCGGACGGACTATCTCGACCGGTTCCACTGGCTCTGAACAGCCGCCAGACAACGCAGTGGCGACCGCAAGGCCCATGGCGGCAAAGACCCTCTTGATCGTTGATTTCTTGTTCATAGTCCGTGGCCTGTCCAAACGATTGTTAGCGGCGGTGATTCTCATGTCTATTCCATCTCGGGAAGATCGGCCGGGTCCCATCCTCCGCCAAGCGCGGTGTAGATCCGGATCAGATTGACGGTCACGATGCCGTCACTGTCGGCGTACTGGTCCTGCTGCTCGAACAGCGATCGCTGCATGTCCAGGACATTCTGAAAATCAGTCAGGCCCGTCCGATACAGGATCAGGACCAGCCGCACCGACTCCTCCGCGGCGAAAACCGACTTTGATAGTGAATCGCGGCGCTGCTGTTCCCGCGCGTAATCGGAAATAGAAGTCTCGACATCCTCGAGCGCTTCCAGAACGGTCTGTTCATACCGTTCGAGGGCCTGCTCCGTACGCGCGTCTTCCACCTCGATCAGTCCCCGGATCCGGCCTCCGTCGAACAGATTCCAGGTAAAGAATCCGCCGAATGCCCAATTGCGATTATCCCAGTCGGCGCCATCATCAAAGTTGGACGTCAGGATCGAGAAGTTGCCGTTGATATTGAAGCGGGGATAGAGCTCGGCAGTCGCGACGCCGATCCTTGCCGTCTGGGCAGCCAGCGCGCGCTCTGCGGCCCGTATATCCGGTCGGCGGCGCACGAGATCGCCGGGGGCTCCGACCTTGAAGTCCCCTCGCGCCTTCGGCACCTGCTTGCGCTCGGCCAGCTCGCCGTGCAATGCGCTGGGTGGCTCACCGAGAAGGACACCCAGCTGGTTTATGGCTGCAGTCAAACGGGCCTGCAGTGTCGGAAGGAACGCCTCGGTACGATACAGGTTGAGTTCTGCCTGACGGACTTCGAGGTCGGATGCCAGACCCGCCTTGTTCCGATCCTGTACCAGGCCGAGAGCGTCTCGCTGCGTCTTGATGTTCCCCCGGATGTAATTGATACGTTCCTGGGACGTGCGGACGTCCGTATAGGCAAGTGCAACCTGTGCGTAGAGCAGGACCAGGACATCACGATAAGATTCGAGCGACGCCTGCAGATTGGCGTCGGCAGATTCAACCAGCCGACGGACGCGCCCCCAGACGTCTGCCTCCCATCTGGCGTTCACTCCGTAATCGTAGATGTTGTCCGTCCGGTCACCCGTCGGTGGGAAAAAGTCCTCGCTTGTGCGAGTCCGTTCGGCGGCACCCAGACCATTGATATCCGGCATCCGCTCGCCGGCAGCAATGGCGCGTATCGCTCTTGCTTCACGGAGTCGGGCCACCGCTTCTTGGAGACCCGGATTCCCTTCGCGCGCCCTCTCCATGTAGCCGGTCAGCTGAGGATCGCCGAACGACTCCCACCAGCGCATGATGTCCGGCTCGCCGGATTTCATTTCCTCGACGATCGCCTGTTGCCACTTGTCGGGGACCTTCGTCTCAGGGGTCTCGTAGTCAGGGCCTACCGTGATGCAACCAGATGCGAGACTCGCACACAGCAGAAGCGCGATACGTGGAGCAGGCAATGGTGCCGGGCCCGAGCCTATTTTCATCGTCGCCTCCAAGCAGGCCGTTTTCATTCTGTTTGCCGGGCTTTCAGGAACCGCCACCCGGCGTTACGCACATCGTCATGGTACCGAATGTGCACTGATTGCGCGTGTCGAAGATACGAGTGCGTGCGGCCCGGCGTCGATGACTCGCTATCTCAAGACTACGTCAAACGGCCACCTTCTGGAGAACCCGTTTCCGGACGCTGACCGTCAAGTTGGCCGCCCACACCACTTCTCAGCGGGCATGCCGGGGACGCCCCCGCAGCGGACAGGTTACGCGCAGTGCGACCCAGCCGCGTTTTTTTCTTGATAACACCCTAGCTATCGGTTAGGTTTGGCGCGTCGAAACGGCCTCGAGCCGGCCGGCATTAATGGTCGTTTCCTCATTTTAATCCAATGATTGGAGATATCTCGATGAATAAGAAAGTCGCTCTCACTGCCGCTCTGATGATGGTTGTCGGTCTGTCTGGCTGCGCCAGCACCGATAGCGTCAAGCGCGCCCAGGCTACTGCCGACGAGGCGAAGTCCCTCGCTCAGCAGGCTGCCAGTGACGCATCTGCCGCCAAGGGTACCGCTGACGCTGCCAACGCCGCTGCCGCTGACGCCAAGCGTATGGCTGCGAACGCCCAGAACACCGCCAACAGCGCCGCCCAGGCCGCTGCCGGTGCTCAGAGCTGCTGCAACGCCAACACCGAAAAGCTGGACCGGATGTTCAAGAAGTCCATGTCCAAGTAAGGCAACAGCCTTATACGGTGAGGAGCCGCGACCCGGGTCGCGGCTCTTTTTTTTCCGGGCCTGCCAATTGCCACCGACAATCCAACCCGCGTCTACTATTGACCCCTTGGCCCCTACTCCGTAGGCTTGCCAAGCATCGTCGGGGACAACGAGATGACAATGCGCGTCAGCTTCGAGATCAGCGATAGAGACCTTTCACATTTCCGTGAGTGCATGCATAAGGCCCGCGCGGCCGTTAAGGACGCGGAGGAGTCGGAGATCGTTGAGGCTGCCCGCGAGATGTTCGAGGAGATTCGTGACGCGAATGCGCCCACCTTCGTAAATGAAAGACTCCACCGTCTTGAAGCCATGGTCAAGATGGTCCAGGACGAAGAGTGGGCCCTCGCCGGAGCTCTGCGGGATCGAGTTCTGTGTGCCTTGGTCTACTTTTGCGACCCCGACGATCTGATTCCGGATAGCATCCCCGGCCTGGGATATCTCGACGACGCAATCATGATCGAGCTCGTCTTCCGCGAACTCCGCCACGAGATCGAGGCCTACGACGACTTCGTTGAGTGGCGGACCGCGTCCGACAATCGTTTCAGGATTGGAAAGGACCCGGCCGCGAGGGACAAAAGGGTCGGCTCCAAGCGGGAAAAACTGCTGGAACGGGTGAAGAGGCGGAAGCAAAAGGACGAGGAAGCAAGGGCGAAGGGTAAGACACCCCACCTGTTCTGACTTCCTGGACCGGGTCCGGTCCTTGACTCACATTCGCGACTGGTTGAGACTTCGCTGCTTTGCAGCAACCGTTTGGGATCCATTCGATGCGACGCGTCGTTTTCAATCAGAAGGGGGGCGTCGGCAAGTCCAGTATTGCGTCCAACCTGGCCGCAATAAGCGCCGAGCGCGGAGTCCCTACTCTCCTTGTGGATCTCGATCCGCAGGCCAATTCGTCTCAATACCTGCTCGGTGACCAATACGAGGAAGTCGAGACCGGTATCGGAGAGTTTTTCCGCGACTGCCTGAGCTTCCGGATCCTCGGCGATGAACCGCTGGGTTACGTGACGGATACGCCTTTCGAGGATCTGGCCATCATAGCTTCGGCACCGGAGATGACCGAACTCGAAGCCAAGCTGCAGGCGAAATACAAAATATTCAAGCTTCGGGACGCACTCGTGTCACTACAGGACGAATTCGAGGCTATATATATCGATACGCCACCGGCATTCAACTTTTTCACCCTCTCCGCTCTGATCGCCGCACAGGGCTGCCTGATCCCGTTCGATTGTGACGACTTCTCGCGGCGCGCCCTTTACCGACTGATGGAGAATGTCGACGAGACACGAGGCGATCACAATCCCGAGTTGCACGTGGAAGGGATCGTGATCAACCAGTTCATGGCGCGGGCCAATCTTCCCAGACGGCTGGTCGAGGAACTTTGCAACGAGGGGCTCCCGGTCCTTAACACCCACTTATCCTCATCCGTGAAGATGCGTGAGTCGCACGAGCAAGCTACGCCGCTGGTGCATTTCGCCCCCAGGCACAAACTGACGGAACAGTTTTTGACGCTCTACGAAGAGCTGGAAGAACTGGTCTGATCGAGCGCGTCAGTCACCGCTGACGACTTCGGCGTCGGCTACGACCCTCCTCTCGGCCCGCTCCCAGGCCACACGCTGGGCTCCGAAATAACGCTCGTAGTCGTTTAGTGCGGCGGTGATCACCTTGCCGGCGTGCTCAGGGCCGTAGGTCCCGGTGATACGGATCTCCGAGTCCATGTCGTCGCTCATCTTGTAAGTGCTGAAATAGTGCTTGAGACGCTGGACGAGTACGTCGGGGAGATCGCGGATGTCTTCAACTTCGCTCCAGATGTAGTCGTTGCTGAGAACCGCGATGATCTTGTCATCCGCCTCGCCCCCATCCAGCATCTGGATCCCGCCGATCACCCGGGCGTCGATCAGGATCGCGCCTCGATCGATTCTCCTTTCGCTGATCACGCAGATATCCAGCGGGTCGCCGTCAGCCTCCTCTGCCTCCGGAGTCAGCGCCTGGACGCCATCGGCGCAATAGGTCCGGGGGATGAAGCCGTACAGCGCGGGCGGCTGGGCCGAGGTACGCTGGGGCCGATCTACCACGATATATCCGGTTTCCTTGTCGACCTCGTACTTCACGAGGTCGAATGGCGTGATCTCAATGAAAGCACGCACATGAGTCGGCGGGTTTTTGCCCGGTGACAGCCCGTGCCACGGATGCGGACGCCAACCGTGATATTCGAGTTTTTCCGTGCGATCAGACACATCGACCACCTCTCGACTTGGTATGCAGATAAATTCGACGCCCACCCTGCTCGCAAGCCCGGACTCTGTCAACCAGACACTGGTCGAATCCAACCGCCAGCGAGCCGGCGAAAACAATTCGGCAAACAGTACAGGATGCGGATGAAGAACCTTATCAACATTGTGGCGTTTCAGGGCGTCTGGTTCACGAGCGTGTTGGGAGCCGCCCACGGCCGCCCATGGCTCGGCGCCCTGGCCTTCGTACCGTTTCTGGCATGGCAGCTGCGTAGCAGTAGTGACCCGGGTTACGACCTCAGGGCTCTGATCACTCTGGGCATCGCCGGCCTGATCATAGACAGTCTCTATCCGCTGCTCGGCAGCCTGAGCTACTCGTCACCGTGGCCGTCTCAAGCCTTCGCCCCGGCATGGCTCGCTCTCATGTGGCTTAATCTCGCGCTGACGCTGAATCACTCCCTGGCGTGGCTGCGTCGGCGCTACCTTCTGGCGGCCCTGTTCGGCGGCATTGGGGGAGCGCTCTCCTACTGGGCCGGCGCCAGGCTGGGGGCGGTACGCCTCCATTGGCCTGCATCGACAGTCATTCCGTTGATAGGCGTGGTCTGGGCACTGACGTTGCCGGCCACTTACCGTGTGCTGGAGAGATCTGCGAAGGCCTAGTAGGTGATCAGGGCCGAGCCCCAGGTAAACCCACCGCCGAATGCCTCGAGCAACAACCGCTCGCCACGCTTGATCCTGCCGTCGCGGACGGCCAGGTCGAGCGCCATCGGCACCGACGCCGCGGATGTATTGCCGTGTTCCTGGACGGTGACGATCACTCTCTCCATCGGCATATCCAGCTTGCGAGCCGTGGCCTTGATGATGCGCATGTTGGCCTGATGCGGGATCAGCCAGTCGATGTCATGCTTGTCCAGATCGTTCGCCTCGAGAGTCTCATCCACGATCCTGCCGAGAGTACTAACCGCCACCTTGAAGACCTCGTTGCCGCGCATAGTCAGTACGTCCTGCATATCTTCCCGGTCAGGCGTCTTCTTCGAGACGCCGGTGGGGTAAAAAAGCAAGTCCTTGTATTTGCCATCCGCATGCAGATGAGTCGAGACGATGCCCGGCTCATCGGCCGCTTGCAGGACCACGGCGCCAGCCCCGTCCCCGAACAGTACGCAGCTTGATCGATCGGTCCAGTCGACAATCCGTGACAATGTCTCTGCACCGACGACCACCGCCGTCTTCACATCGCCGCAGCGGATGAACTTGTCAGCCACACCCAGCGCGTAGATGAAACCGGTACACGCAGCCTCGACACTGAACGCGGCGCAGCCGTGGATACCCAGACGTTTTTGCAACAGGCAACCGACGTTCGGAAAAATCTGGTCGGGCGTCGTCGTGCCGACCACGAGCATGTCGACGTCGTCCGGGCCGATCCCGGCTGCCGACATCGCTTCCCTGACCGCGCCTTCGGCGAGATCACATGTCGTCTGATCGTCGGCTGCGATGTGGCGACGCTCAATCCCGGTACGCGTGCGAATCCACTCGTCGGTGGTATCCACCATCTTCTCCAGGTCGGCGTTGGTGAGCACGCGCTCAGGCAGGTACCGCCCGGTACCAATGATTCGCGAATACATCAGTTTGCCTGCTCCAGTATTGCTTGTTTTTCCAGCAGTTCCCCGATCTGTGTCGGCACACCCTTCTGCGCCTCCACGAGGGCCGTCCGGACAGCGTTCTGGAACGCCACCGCATCGGCGCCACCGTGACTCTTGATCACGATACCGTTCAGGCCTACCAGACTAGCACCGTTGTAACGACGCGGATCGAGCCGGCGCCCCAGGGCGCGGAATATTGGCGCAGCAGCCAGGGCCCCCGCGCGCCGGAACCAACTCGCCCGGCTCTCCTCCCTGGCCGTCTCGAACAGCATCCGGGCCAGCCCCTCCATTGTCTTTAGTGAAACGTTGCCCGTGAAACCATCAGTCACAACGACATCCACCCGCCCCGACATGATGTCATAACCCTCTACGAATCCGATGTAGTTCAGATCGCTGCCAGTCAACATCTGGCCGGCCAGACGTATCGTCTCGTTCCCTTTGATCTCCTCTGTGCCGATGTTCAGCAGACCGACGCGGGGACGCTCGAGATCATGGATATCCGCAGCCACAACAGTACCCATGATGGCGAACTGCATCAGTTGCCGGGCTGAGCACTCAGCGTTGGCACCGAGATCCAGCATGTGCGTGTGACCACCCTTGGCGGGGATTGCAGAGATTATGGCGGGGCGGTCGATGCCGGGGAGTGTCTTGAGGACATAACGAGCGGTCGCCATCAGCGCACCCGTGTTACCGGCGCTTACGCATGCATCGGCGCGCCCTGATCTGACCAGATCAAGCGCCACCCGCATGGAGGAGTCCTTCTTCTTGCGCATCGCATCTGCAGGCGGTTCGTCCATGGCGACGACCTGCGTGGCCGGAACAACTTCGATCCGATCCCGATCGAGCGAACCCTGCTCTGCCAACAACGCGGTGAGCTGTTGTTCGGCGCCGACCAGCATGACCGACAGGCCTGGCTCCTGGAGGAGCATCCCCGAAACGGCCGGGACGATTACCTCGGCTCCCTTGTCCCCTCCCATCGCGTCAATCGCGATGACCGACAGCTGCGTCATCGTTCCCCCAATAATGCGGAAGCCCGGGGCGGCCCTCGCCGCCCCGGGCTTCGGGACAGGCGCTAGTCTTCGTCCTCTGCGATCTCGGTCTCAACGACCTTACGGCCGCGGTAAAAACCGTCGGCACTGACATGATGCCGCCGATGGATCTCGCCGGTCGTCGAATCCACCGACAGGGCCGGCTTCTTCAGCCCGTCATGGGCGCGGCGGGTGTCCCGCTTCGACCGTGATTTTCGATTCTTTTGAACAGCCATCTCAATCTTCCTCGCTCAACGCTGCGTTGTTCGAATGAGGACGAATCCTCTAATTTACTCTTCAGTCATCCTTCAGCTTCCGCAGTACCGCAAACGGACTGTCGGGAGCGTCCGACTCTGCGCGCATCTCTTCCTGCGCCGAACCCGTTTGCTCCATCAAAGCCGGGCAATCTTCCGATTCAGCATGTCGCGCAATCATCGGTAACGAAAGAACCAGCTCTTCCTCCACGAGGCCACCGAGGGTCACCTCGCCCGGTGCCTGCCAGGGCTCGAATCCTGCCGGGGCCAGATCGTCACCGCCAGGCATCACGACCGCCACCCTGAGCGCCAGATTCAGATCCAGGTTCACTGCTTGCAGACAGCGCTGACATTGCTGAGAGATCCTTCCTCTCACGCGTCCGTTCAGCAACGCGATACCCGCGCTGGATCGTTCGACCTCGACATCAACTTCCAGCGAGCCATCCGACTCCAGCACCATTTCCGCAAAGCGTGGAAATGATTTCGCTGATATCGTCTGGTGGAATCGCCCCTGTGCTGCAGAGCCGTGGTCCAGCCGGTCCGTCAGGGCAAGCGGCATAATCGGCAAAGGATATCGCCGTTTGATTTGACTGTCAAAATCTGGTCCACTGCAATCCCTTGTTTTTGCGATAGAAGTTGACAAGCAGGTCGCCCCCAAGGAGTCGTCCCAATGTCCGGCCCGGTCCCGCAGCTGATCCTAGCGTCCAGCTCGCCATATCGACAGCAACTGCTGCAGCGAATCGGCGTGCCTTTCACGGTCGTCGCTCCGGAGATCGACGAGTCTCCGAGGCCGGCGGAGGAGCCCGCTGAACTGGTAAGACGGCTGGCTTCCGAGAAGGCCATGGCGGTCGCCGCTACCCATCCTGATCAAGTCGTCATCGGTTCCGATCAGCTGGCCTCTCTCGAAGGCAGGGTGCTGGGCAAACCCGGCAGCGCGGAGAAAGCCGTCGAACAACTCGCCGCCTGCTCCGGGCATTCGGTCGAGTTCCTGACTGGTGTGTGCCTGCTCGATGGCCGGCGGCCCGGAGCGGAGGCCACTCTTCACATGGACATCACCCGCGTGGTCTTTCGCGGCCTTCGCCGAGACGAGATCGAGCGATATGTTGCGCGGGAAATGCCGATCGATTGCGCGGGCGGATTCCACAGCGAGGGACTGGGTATCGCGCTATTCGAGAGGATAGATTCTCAAGATCCAACGGGGCTGGTCGGACTGCCCCTCATATGGCTGTCAAAGGCACTGATCCATCTCGGCTTCGAAGTGCTCTAGCCAGACAGGCAGATCGGTCAGGCGATCCAGGCAAGTCAAAGGCATCTGGTCGATAAGGCGGCGTCTGTCGTGAGCACCCCAGGCGACGGCCACGGCTCCGGCGCCGGCCGCGCGGGCCATCTGCAGATCGAACTCGGTATCACCGATCATGAGCGTCCTGGCCGGTTCCACTCCCAGGTAGGACATCACCGATACCAGCATCTCCGGGTGCGGCTTGGACCGGGTTTCATCCACAGTCACCGAGTGCTCGAATAACTCACCCAGACCACTGTGCTTGAAGTCATGATCCAGGCCGATTCGGCTCTTGCCTGTTGCGACCGCCAGCATGGCTCCGTCATCACGTAGCCCGCCGAGCACTCGCTCGACGCCCGGGTAGGGCCGGATCGTATGACGTTCCCGTTCCACAAAGTGCGTGCGGTAGCTCTCGACGAACTCGCCAAACGACTCTACGCCCTGGTCGGGAAACAGCCAGTCCCAGGATTCTCTAAGTCCCAGGCCGATGATTTCCCGGATCCTGTCGGGAGGCCGTTCCGGCAGCCCGGTGTCTGCAATGGCCCGCTCTGCTGCCCGAACAATAGCGCCGGTGGAGTCCATGACCGTCCCGTCCCAATCGAAAACAAACAGATCCCAGTGCCTAGGCATTCGAACTCTCGATGGCATTGACGACGTCTCGCAGCTCGTCGGGCAGGGGCGCGCTGAAGGACCGCCAATTCCCGGTCACCGGGTCTTCGTATGCGAGTGAATGGGCATGGAGAAACATTCGGCGGAGTCCCAGGGAACGCATCACGGCGTTGAACGCCTCGTCACCATAGCGATCGTCGCCCGCGACAGGGTGACCTGCGGCGGCTGCCTGGACGCGGATCTGGTGAGTACGCCCCGTGAACAGGCTGACCTCAACGAGTGATGCTGCGCGGTAGATTTCCACGGGCGAAAATCGGCTCGACGCCTTCTTGCCTGCATTGGCCACGGTCACATGGCGCTCGCCGCCGCGGCGGTGATGGGTCTTCACCCGATCTTCAATGACTTTCGTGCCGAGATGCCATTGTCCCCGCAACAGGGTCAGATAGCGCTTGTCGACATCGCTCTTACGAAGCAGTCCGTGGAGCGCCCGCAGGTAGCTTCGTCTCTTGGCGATCATCAGGCATCCGCTGGTCTCCCTGTCGAGGCGATGGGCGAGCTCAAGGTACCGACAATCGGGCCGCTCGGCCCGCAACGCCTCGATGACACCGAAACTCAATCCGCTGCCGCCGTGAACGGCCATGCCCGATGGCTTGTCGAGCACCAACAGGCGTTCGTCCTCGAAAATGACACGGGCGGTCAGTCGGGTACGGGCCGCGGCCGCCGCGGCACCGGAAGCTGCCGGCCCGGCCATGCGGATCGGCGGGATCCGGATCATGTCTCCTGCCTGGATTCGATAGGAGGGCGCGGCCCGTCCCTTGTTGACCCTGACCTCCCCTTTCCGGAGCAAACGGTAGATACGTGTTCGCGGCACGCCCTTGAGCCGGGCCATGAGGAAGTTATCCAGTCTCTGCCCGGCCTCATCCGCATCGACCTCCCGGTACTGTACCGTGGGCCGCGCCCTTGGCTCTCCCTCTTGAGAATTGCTCATTTTTTTCAGCGGCTTAGCCTTGGAATTTATCAATTGCCGGGAACCTGACCGGTTGTTATAGTACGGGACGAGCGACGAAACGTCGCCGGGCTTCGATCCCGGATGCGACAGTTGCTTGATCGAATCACGTGCGTGGCCCGCGAATGTGTCGCCGGGCTCCGTTTTTAGTAGGTACTGAATTTTCAGTCCTTCGCTACGCCGATGTCCCCGGCGCGACGCTTTGCAGCGTTCGCCTCGTCAACTGACGGAACTCGCGGGCGGTATCTGACTTATGATGGGTTTGTTCTGGCTATTGCCGGTTCTATACACCGGCCTTGTAGACGAAAATGTCGACGACGGCATCTGCCGCCGTGACGGTCGTCCGGCCACCCTATCCATTACCCCTGTGCCCGGGATGTCGGCTCTCCTGTCAAGAAGAGCCGAACACAATGAGAAGAATGCTGGTAAACGCAACTCAGAGAGAGGAGTTGCGCGTGGCCATGGTCGATGGCCAGAAACTCTACGACCTCGACATCGAGTCTCAGGGCCGGGAACAGAAAAAGGCCAATATCTATAAGGGCCGTATCACGAGGCTCGAACCCAGCCTTGAAGCCGCCTTCGTAGACTACGGGGCGCAGCGGCACGGTTTCCTGCCGCTCAAGGAAATCTCCAGGGAATACTTCGTCAAGGAGTCCCAGGGCGGCGGACGTCTCAACATCCGGGACGTTCTTCGTGAAGGTCAGGAAATTGTCATCCAGGTAGAGAAGGAAGAGCGTGGCAACAAGGGCGCAGCCCTGACCACATTCCTTAGCCTGGCTGGGCGATTCCTGGTCCTGATGCCGAACAACCCGCGCGCGGGTGGCGTATCGCGCCGTATCACCGGGCAGGACCGGGACGAAATACGCGACGCCATGAAAGATCTCGAAGTACCGCAGGGCATGGGGGCGATCGTAAGAACCGCGGGCGTCGATCGGACCGCGGAAGAACTCCAGTGGGACCTGGACTATCTCCTGCAGGTCTGGGAAGCGATCAAGACCTCAGTCGTGCAGCGCGCGGCCCCGTTCCTGATCTATCAGGAGAGCAACACCATGCTGCGGGCATTGCGCGACCATTTCTCCAACGAGGTCGGAGAGATCATCGTCGACGACGACATCGCATTTGGCGAGGCCCGCGAGTTCATCGAGCGCGTCATGCCGCACAACGTGCGCAAGCTAAAACACTATGTGGACCCAGTGCCCTTGTTCACTCGATTCCAGATCGAGAGCCAGATCGAATCCGCTTTCTCCCACGCCGTGGAGTTGCCGTCCGGGGGCAGCGTGGTCATCGATCATACCGAAGCCCTGGTCTCCATAGACATCAACTCGGCCCGCGCGACCAAGGGTGAGGATATCGAAGCGACGGCCTTGAACACGAACCTGGAGGCAGCCGACGAAATCGCCCGTCAATTGCGCATCCGGGACATCGGTGGATTGATCGTCATTGACTTCATCGACATGGGTCCACAGAAGAATCAGCGCGAGGTCGAGAACCGTCTGCGGGATGCGGTCCGCATGGATCGGGCCCGAGTGCAGATCGGCCGCATATCCCGATTTGGACTGCTTGAAATGTCGCGGCAGCGCCTGCGTCCGTCGCTGGGCGAATCCGCCCACATGGTCTGCCCCCGGTGTCTCGGCCGTGGAACCGTCCGCGACGTGGAGTCGCTGGCGCTTTCCGTCCTTCGACTCCTCGGCGAAGAAGCTCGCAAAGAGCGTACGGCGAAAGTCATCGCCGAATTGCCCGTGGATGTCGGCACTTATCTCCTCAACGAGAAACGGTCCTGGCTGACATCGATCGAAGAACGGGAATCCGTCCATGTAATCATCGTCCCGCGCACCAGTCTTGAGTCGCCTCACTTCAACATCAGGCGAGTCCGTGATGACGCGATGCGCCTGCCGGAGAATGCGCCCCCCAGCTATCAGCTGCCCGAGATTGAGGAAGAGGAGTCGGCAACTAAAGGTACTACCGGTGGCCAGCCGGCCGCCGGCCAGGCCCCGGCCGTCAGTGGCATCGTGCCGGCCACGCCCGCTCCAGCGCCGAAGAAACGCCCCGAGGCAACCAAGCCTGGTCTCTTTGCGCGGCTGATCGCATGGCTGTCAAGCGGAACTCAGGAATCGAAGAAGAAGGCGCCGCCAAGCAAGAAGCCGCGTTCGTCCGACAGGAAACGACCCGAGCAGAAAGGTCAGGGTCGCTCGGGCGGAAGACGACGTGGTGGCCGCGGCGGCGGCAAGCAGGGTGATAGCCGCTCGGGACGAGGTGGCCGCAGGCCCGCACGTCAGGCTGGAGATCAGGACGCGCAGAAGAAGGGTTCGAAAAAGGCCTCCGAGAGCAAGAGCGACAGCAGTGGCAATCGTTCAGCCGGAACAGATTCCAAAGCAGAAGGCAGTGGCTCCAGTCGAGGCCGACGAGGCGGTCGGCGCCGGCGTCGGGGCGGCGGTCGGCAGAGACAAGAGCCCGGTTCTCAACAGCAGAATCAGGATGCGACCAACAATCAGCGCAGGGAACCAGCTCAGAACAAGGCCGCAACGACCGGGGATCAGCGCAGGGAACCAGCTCAGAACAAGGCCGCAACGACCGGGGATCAGCGCAGGGAACCAGCTCAGAACAAGGCCGCAACAACCGATGATCGGCGCAGGGAACCAGCTCAGAACAAGGCCGCATCGACCGGGGATCAGCGCAGGGAACCAACCCAGAGAAAGGCCGAAGTGACCGGGAGTCAGCCTGATCCACAACGATCACCTGGCAAAGAAGCGAGTCAGGTGGCGGCCTCTGAACCTAGGCCGCGAATGCAGGGTGGCAAGGGAGATGTCGCTACCGAAGGAAGGCGCAAGGACGCCGCGGCGGCCGACACACCGCAGACCGCCGCAGCCGCTGCTCCGGTCAACCCGGTGAGTGAGCGTGATCGCAGACCGGGCCAGGAGACCAGCCCGGCCGCCGCGACCCCCAAAGCCTCGAAGCCGGCCGCCAGTAAGCCGGTGGACAGAGCGCCTGCCTCAAAGCCGGACGATCGGCCTCGCGCCTCCTCTGAGGACCGCGCCGCGACCTCTGCTTCCAGGGAGCCAGCGACCTCTGAAAAAACGCCTTCAAAGGCACATCCAAAGAACGCGCTGGCCGCCGCCCCCTCGGCCTCAAATACGGCCGGGCAGGCTTCGCACCGGACGGGCTCCTCGGGTGCCGATTCCCCCGGCGCTCCGCAGCCGATGTCTGCGAGCCGCCCGTCAGGGCCACCGCCAGATCAGGGAACCGCTGGCGGCGCGGATCGGCCCGCAGCACGCGTTGCCCCTGACGCCTCTCCCGCGCGCCAGCCGTCCCCGGCACCCGCCGGCAGGCCGCCGATGAAAGCGCCAGAGAATCTGCCGAACAAGATCGAGGGTCCGCGGCCACCGGTCACAGCTAAACCACCAAGTCCGCCCGGTTCCACCCCGGCCCCGGCAGCGGGCACCCAGAAGAAGGCAGCGGCGGCACCTGAGACTGTTGCCCGTCCTTCCGGCTCGGATGCCGCCAAGCAGAAGACCAGCGGGACGGCCGATCCACGGCGGGAAGCCGGAGACTAGCCTTCGGAGATCGCGCGGCGGCGGAGGTCTTCTATGAGCCCCGTCGCCGCATCCTCCACCAGGTCCAGAACACGTTCGAATCCGTTGCGACCTCCGTAGTAGGGGTCGGGGACTTCCTCCATGCCAGAGTCCGGTGCGTATGACATGAACAATGCCAGCTTGTCGTGGTACTCGGTCGGACAGATCTCTTCGAGATGCATTAGATTGTCCTGGTCCATCGCCAGGATCAGGTCGAATGAATCGAAGTCTCCAGCGACGACTCGCCGGGCCCGTATGCCGGTAAGGTCTATGCCTCGGGACTTCGCAGCCTCTGTCGCGCGCCGATCCGGAGGGTGGTTCGTGTGATAACCATGGGTGCCCGCAGAATCCACATCGACCTTCAATCCTGTATCAACAAGAAGGTGGCGCACAACGCCTTCTGCAGTCGGTGATCGGCAGATGTTGCCCATGCATACAAACAGAATCCGCATTGATTCTCAGACCTCGATTGACGACCGGGAGTTACACTCGGGTTGTGCGGCGAAGAACTCTAACGCATTCACTATTAGCCGGCCAGAGTGCGGATAGCCGCCGACCGCGCCAATCACCAACGTGGCATCACTGGACGTCATGCGACAGAGCCAGCAAATACTCGATCGTCTGAGAGGTTTCATCGGCCGGTCGGCAGACTTTCGCGGCGGCCGGTTCCGTGTCATCGAAGTACTGGAGCATCCGGCCCGCCTCGTGCTCCAGTCAATCAAGCCGGGCCAGAACATCATCGCCGATAGCTATGGCCATCCCTGGGGCCGGGGACGCAGCTATCTGGAACTGCCTGTGTTCGATGACAACGGCCGCGTCAGCCCGGAGTTGGGTGAGATCTGTGTCGCGGAGCCGGCGGAATCTGACTGACCGGCACTCAGGGCGCCATCAAACTTCGGACCTGCTCTAGCCCTTCCTGTGTGTCCACACCCGGTCCGGGCTCCTCTGCCGCCACATCAGCGAGAATGGTATACCCCAGCCACATAGCGCGAAGTTGCTCCAGGGCTTCTGCCGCTTCCAGGGGACATTGCGGTGAGTCGGATAGTCGCATTAAAGCGCCGACCCTGTAGGCATAGATCCCTATGTGGCGAAGGCTGTCCCGATAACAACTCTGGCTGCTGAGGCCGGAAGGCGCCGCATCCCGGTGCCAGGGGATGGGAGCCCGGCTGAAATACAGCGCTCGCCCATCCTCGGCCCGGACTACTTTGACCACGTTCGTGTCCATGTACTCGTCCAGCGAGCAGATCCCTGTGCAGAGCGTGGCCATCTCTGCAGAAGGTCGGTGGTGCAGCAGCTCTGCGACCTGCCTGATATTCTCCGGGGGTATTAGAGGCTCGTCCCCCTGTACGTTGACGATGAGCTCGTCCTCCTCCCAACCGGACAGTGCCGCAACTTCCGCGATTCGATCCGTCCCCGAGACATGGGAGTCAGATGTCATCATCGCGGTTGCTCCGAAACTCTCGCAAGCGCTGAGCACCCGCTTGTCATCCGTGGCGATCAGAACCTCCTCTGCTCCACTGGCCGATGCTCGCTTCCAGACATGACGGATCATCGGGACACCGGCGATGTCCAACAGCGGCTTGCCTGGCAATCGTGTTGATCCGAATCTTGCCGGGATGACGACGCGAAAACGCATGTTCCTACTCTTCGAGTTCCTCGACCGCGACTTCCCTGGCTTCCTCGACAAGCATGATCGGGATGCCATCGCGGACAGGATAGGCCAGGCGGTCGCCGCGACAAACCAGTTCCTCGGGAGATTTCTTTAGCCGCAACGGACCCTTGCAGACCGGGCACGCGAGAATATCCAGCAATTTCTTATCCATCAGCTTTCCCTTCCGCGGCCACGCTCCGCGGATAGTCCCACAGCAGCCTCTATGAGCGCCTCTGCGGAAGAATCCAGTTCTGCCTCGACTGGCAGATACCACAGGTTATCGCGATCAGAGGCACTACATTTTACGGCATCTTTCTCCGTCATCAGAATCGGATCATCATCTGTAATTGCCTCAAGTGCCGCCTCGATGTCCGAGTGATCAGGAAGCGGATGCGGAATGACGTGGATCCCTGCTTTCCGCAGGGTATCGAAAAACCTGTCGGGGTTGCCAATCGCAGCAACCGCGTGACAACGTCTGCCAGAGAAATCATCGATTCTCGCCGTCATGCGACCGTCGGGGCTCGTCAGCTTATCACCCACCAACCGCATGCCGATCTCTCCTGACTCGGCGCTGCCCCCATGGCAGATGACCCAATTCACGGATTGCAGCCTGGTGGCCGTTTCGCGCAGCGGCCCGGCCGGCAACATTCGACCGTTACCCAGGCGCCTCTCGCCATCGATGACCGCGATCTCCATGTCCCTATGCAGACCATAGTGCTGCAGCCCGTCGTCGCAGATGACTATGTCCGCGCCCTCTTCCACCAACCGCTGCGCCGCTTTCGAGCGCTCACGGCAGACGGCGATGAGAGCGTTGTCACGCCTGCTCATGAGCAGCGGTTCGTCACCCACCAGCCCGGCGGCGTCCGTCCGCTCAACGACCCTGAGCTCCGAACCGAGCCGGCCACCATAGCCGCGGCTAGCGACGCCGACACGCAGGCCTCTCTCGCGCAGTCGCTCAGTCAACCAGAGAACAAGTGGCGTCTTGCCAGTCCCGCCGACCGTGACATTGCCGACAATGATCACCGGGCATGCCACGCGGGTCACCGCCATAACACCCATGCGGAAGAGATTGCGTCGGATAGCCACCAGCGCCCGGTACACCCAGCTTAGGGGTACCAGGGCCAGCCCCCCGCGACCCGCTCCGTACCACACTTGCTGAAGCCAATCGTGCATGGCTGGAACGCCTCAGGCGACCTGAAATTGCATCCTGTGCAGACCGGCATAGTGTCCGTCAGATGCCATCAATTCGGCATGAGTGCCCTCCTCCACGATACGAGCACGGTCCATGACGACTATCCGGTCTGCATTTTCGATCGTCGAGAGCCGATGAGCGATCACCATGGTCGTGCGATTCTGCATAAGGGTCTCGAGAGCCGCCTGTATGTGCCTCTCCGCCTCCGTGTCGAGAGCCGAAGTCGCCTCGTCGAGTATCAAGATCGGGGCATCCTTGAGGATCGCCCGGGCGATAGCGATCCTCTGCCTCTGGCCACCGGACAACAATACGCCACGATCGCCGACAACGGTGTCGAGACCTTCCGGCAGGTTATCGGCAAACTCGTCGACGTGGGCACTTTCGGCGGCCTCCCGCACCCTGGCGTCCTCAGCACCGGACATTTCGCCATAGGCAATATTGTTGCGGATCGTGTCGTTG
Source organism: uncultured Gammaproteobacteria bacterium (assembly GCA_937924335.1). Taxonomy (GTDB): domain Bacteria; phylum Pseudomonadota; class Gammaproteobacteria; order Steroidobacterales; family XN24; genus JAHEFR01. Next base: position 90,521 of record CALDWW010000044.1, on the reverse strand, counting down.
AACAGCATGACGTCCTGGGTCACGAGGCTTATCTGCCGGCGGAGGTCCTCCAGTCTGTACTCACGGATGTCGTGACCATCGAGCAGGATACTGCCGGCACTCGCGTCGTAGAAACGAGGCAGCAGACTCACCAGCGTCGACTTGCCGCTGCCGGATCGCCCAACTACAGCCAGCCTCTCACCCGCCGGAATGTCGAGATCGATATTACTGAGGACCGCTCCCTTGTCCGCGCTATAGACAAAAGTCACTCCGCGATAGCTAACCTCTCCGAGACTCCTGTCGATGCGTCGGCTGCCGCCTGCATCCTCGGCGGGCTGATCGAGCAGTGTAAAAATACTCTGCCCCGCAGCGATCCCTTGCTGGATCGGTGCATTGATATTGGTCACACGTTTTAGCGGCGTCATGAGCAGCAACATGGCGCTGAGAAACGAACCGAAGTCCCCTACTGTAACGGTGTGAACGGAGCTCTCAAGCGTCGCCACATAAATCACTCCCGCAAGACCGGATGCCGCGATCAACTGGATGACAGGCGTGCTGCCGGCCTTCGTCGCCACCAGTTTCATGTGCAGGCGGCGATTGGACTCGTTCACCTTTTCGAATTCATCGGCCTCCTTGTCCTGACCCAGGAAGACCTTGACGACCTTGTTCGACTCTAAAACCTGCTCGGCAGCACGTGTGACGTCGCCCATGGATCGCTGAATGCGCGCGCTGTAGCGCCGGAAATGCCGGCTCACCAGCCTGATCATGCCGGCGATCAGGGGCCCGACCACGAGGATAAACAGAGACAGCCGCAGGTTTATCCAGAACATGTAACCGATCAGCCCGAGGATGGTCAGCGCATCGCGGACCAGAGTGGTGATCACCTGGGAGGTGCACTGCGCCACCTGTTCGATATCGTAGGTGAGCTTGGAAAGCAGAACACCGGAAGAATTCCGATCGTAGTAGGCCGTCGGAAGTCTCAGAAATTGATCGAAGACCTGCCTGCGCAGTCTCTTGATGATGCGCCGACCGACGCTGGCCATGCAGATATCAGATACGAAACTCGCAAGCCCGCGGATGACGAAGATCGCCAGGATAGCCAGCGGCATCAGACGTATATAGTCCGGATCCCGCTGCACGAAACTCTGGTCGAGCAGCGGCTTGATGATAGCCGCGAATCCGGTCTCTGTGGCCGCATAGACGACCATGCCCGCGATCGCCATCGCGAACATACGCCAGTGCTCCATCGAGTAGCGGAGCAATCGTGAATAGACCGCACCCGCCTGCAATCCGGCGGGAGCAGAGGTCAACGTTCCTCCCCGGAACCCTGCTCCATTGTGGCGATATTGATGTTCATGAAACCCAGGCGCCCGGCCACATCCATCGCCGTGACAACAGACTGATGGCTGGCCCTGGCGTCAGCTCGGATGACCACGGTCTGGTCGCGCCGATCACCCGCCACGTTCGCCATCGCCCGACGCAGGGTCACCGGTCTACGGTTGATCACCTGGCGACCATTCACCAGGTAGTCCCCGTCTGTCGTGATCGTGATCTCGAGCGCTTCCTCTACGCTGGCAGGTGGTGCCGTCTCCGCCTCTGGCAGACGCAACCTGATCTCGGTCTCGCGGACAAAACTGGTCGTGATCATGAAGAAAATCAGGAGTAGCAGTACGACGTCGATCAACGACGTCAGATTGACCTCCGGCTCTTCCTTGGAATGGCCGCGCAGGTTCACGACTGTTCGATCCCCGGGATCTCGACGTGCATCGCATCGACCAGCTTCATGGCCTCTTTCTCCATTTCGACCACGTGGCTGTCGACCCGGCCACGCAGGTAGCGATAGCCGATCAGGCTGGGTATCGCAATGGACAGGCCGGCGGCCGTAGTGATCAGCGCCTCGGAGATACCTCCTGCCAGGATCGCAGGATTACCGACACCGTGGTCAGTGATGGCGGTAAAGACCTTGATCATGCCGATGACGGTGCCGAGCAACCCGAGCAAAGGCGTAATGGCAGCGATTGTCCCGAGCGAGTTCAGATAGCGCTCCAGTTCATGGACGACATGCCGGCCCGTATCCTCCACGACCTCTTTCATGATGTCCCGGCTACGATTCCGATTCTGCAGGCCGGCCGCCAGAATCATCCCGAGAGGTGAGCTTTCGGACAGCGCTCTCAGATGCCCATCGTCGAGCTGGCGACTGTGCGCCCACGACCATACCCGGGTAGTCAGGTCCTCCGGCAATACCTGCTTGCGCCGGAGAGACCAGAGTCTCTCGATGATAATGGCCGCCGCCACGACGGAACACAGTATGAGAGGCAGCATGAGCCAGCCGCCGGCCTTGACGATATCGAACATCTTTTCCTAGTCGCTCCCTGTGCGCGGCCCAACCTCCGCGCGGATGCGGCGAATGATACTGCGAATCCGGCGACCTCGAAAATCGGTGTGAATCAATGTTCCGATGCAACGCAATCGGCGGGTCTCCAGAATCGACGCTGGACGCACCGCCACCCGAGCAGTTCCGGCCCTGCTCCTGCGGGCCGGAAGCGGAAAGTCAGCGCGCCGGTCTCACCCGAGACCAGTGTCCGCGCGCCGCCCGCGCGCCAGCGCTGATCGACCTCCGGACGCGGAAATCCCCATCGGTTCCCATAACCGGCGGCGAAAACCACCCAGTCAGGTCTGGTAGCGTTGACCAAACCGTCATGGGACGATGTGGCGCTGCCGTGATGCGGCGCAATGACCACATCTGCGAGAAGATCATCACCTGCTCCGAGAAGCCGTCTCTCGCCATCAGACTCGATATCACCGGTTAGCAACGCAGACCCTCGCTGAGAACTTATCCGCAACACGCAGGAAGCGTCGTTGCCTTCTGTGGTGTCGCGGCGATCCGGGTGGAGTAGTTCAAACAGGACTCCGTCCCAGGACCAGCGGATCCCCCTGTGGCACTCCCGCGTTCTCTTATCCGGGAGTACCGTCCCAGGACCCACCCATACAGAGCCCGTAACCAACGGCAACAATGACCTGGCGCCGCCCGCATGATCCATATCACCATGACTGACGACGAGCGTATCGATACCTCTGATTCCCAGCCAATCGAGATATGGGCGCACCGTCGTCATACCGGAGTCGCCACCCGGCCATGCAGGCCCGCCATCGTATACAAGTACCTTCTCACGGGTGCGTACGACGACAGACAATCCCTGACCAACATCGAGGACAGTCAGATCGAAACTCTTCTCGGGTAGCGCGTTGCCCTTCCAGAACAACAACAGCGACAGCATGACGGGAGCAACCCGGCGCCCGGGAACGCCGGCGGGCAGAATCGCCAACAGGCTGCCCAATCCGGCGACGGCGATAACCGGAATCGGCAACGCGGCCGCACGGAGCGGATCCGGCCCCCGGGCCAGTAGCCAGTCGATGGCGTCGAACATGTGGCTCAGAAGACCTGCACACAAGCTTAGCGGAAGATCCGCGAACGACTCTATGGCGGTCCCCACAAGTGCGGCGCCCAGTGACACCGGGATAACGATGACGGCTACCAGGGGCACCGCCAGCAGATTGACGACCGGACCGATCACCGGCACCAGGCCAAGCAGGACCATGGAGGGCACAACCATCGCCACGGACAGGGATAGCTGCGCTTCGCACAGGCCGGCAAGCCAAGAGGGTCTGCACAGCCTTCCCTGAAACCGCAGTGTCAGGATCGCTACGGCTGCAAACGACAGCCAGAAGCCGCCGTCGAGTGGCGCCAGCGGCTGTAGCAAGAGGACTGATATCAGGGCCAACGCCAGCCCTCGGAACGCCGGTATCGAGCGCCGCATGACTGCGGCGAGCAGAATCACGATTACCATCGCCAGCGCCCGGCGAGTAGCCGTGGACATGCCAGATATCAACGCGTATCCGCTCGCAGCCACCCAAGCGCCGCCGATGGCGTAGATAGCCACTCCGGACCGCGGAATACATGCCATCAGATGCCACAGCAAACGCCCGAGGAAGGCCCCGGCGCCCGCAGCCACTCCGATGTGAAGCCCCGAGATGGCCAGGAGATGAGCCGTGCCGCTCAACTTGAGCCGCTCTTTCTCCTCGGGCTGAACATGACCTCTACGCCCGCTGATCAGGGCGATCAGGACACCCGCTGCGGGCGCGTCTCCGAGCGCCTTTTCGACGACTTGCGCCAGTCTCGCTCGCATGCGAGATACAGGACTTACGGGTCCGGCGATCCGTCTGTTCCGGCGGTCTCGGCGCACGTAGCCGACGGCTCCGACTTGCTGCGCGAATAACCAGCGTTCATAGTCGAAACTGCCAGGGTTCGAAGTTCCACGTGGTTCGCGGAGGCGGACCTTGATCCGCCACAGATCACCCACCACCGGGACTGCGGGTGCGTCATACCATGTGAGTCGGAGCCGGCGGGGGATGCTGCCCGGTGTCGATTTCGGATCAGGGGCGAACAGGAAAACGGGGCGTCCCTGCCGCGCTGACAGGACACGGCTGACGCGGCCCTCCAGGACCTGGTCATGACCGGATCGGGCCCTGTCCAGCTGCTGGTCCAGAGCGGCGCTTGTGACGAGAACGGCGATGCCGAATCCGGCCAGAGATGATGCGATCCAGACTGGAAGGCGGACGCCGCGGACGATAGCGCCAGTGATCAGGGCGAGTAGCCCGATGAACGGCGGGAGCATGACTGGAACGGCCAGCGCCGCTAGGATACCGGCCATGTAGCTTACAGCCCTGGTTTCCATTCCTGCCCGTTACCGATAGCGGTGGCTGGCTGTGACCAGTCGGCCTCACCCGAGCGTTACGAGACATGCCCAGGCGGATTCTGAACAGAATACTTCCGAGTCAGGCCACCTTGAGGCAGCGGTGGTTTCTGAGACCATTTGATGCCCTGCTGCACGATCCTTCTCTCTGGTCGACCCATCGTAGGAATACGACGCGTGCCATGGCACTGGGCATTTTGATCGCTTTCATCCCTTTTCCCGTGCACACGTTCCTGGCCGGGGTGACCGCCATCTACTTCAGGATCAACGTCGCCGTGGCAATCCTGGCTTCCTGGATCACGAATCCGATCACGATCGGGCCGCTGTATTACGGTTGTTACCGCCTCGGCCTTCTGCTCATGGGGAGACAGGCGACGACGGATCGTGAAGGTTTCTTCAGCATCAATCTTGGCAATCTGCTGGAAGATGTCGGCGAACCGCTGCTCCTAGGTTGCCTTGTGTCCGGAGTGGCGATCGCCGGCCTTGCCTATTGGTCGGTCAACCGCCTTTGGGTATGGCATGTGCGGCGCAGATTCAGTCGCCGTCGCAACCTACTGAGAACCCCTCAGCCCTGATCGTCAGGCGGCGCCAGGCAACCATCGACGAGGGCCAGAATGCGGCCCATGCGAGAAGCGATCGCCTCATCATGAGTGACGACCACCAGGCTGGTTCCCAGCTCACGATTGAGTTCCAGCATCAAGTCGAACACCTGCGAGCCGATGCGCCGATCAAGGTTGCCGGTCGGTTCGTCTGCGAGAACCAGGGCGGGACGGGTGATCAGCGCGCGGGCAACGGCCGCCCGTTGGCGCTCACCGCCGGAAAGCTGAGCCGGCCTGTGACCCAATCTCTCCCCCAGGCCGACCCGTTCCAGCAGGTCCCTCGCCGCTTCCGCCGCCTCTGTGACTGGAGTCCTGCGGACGAGCAGGGGCATGGCGACGTTCTCCAATGCCGAGAACTCAGGCAGCAGGTGATGGAACTGGTAGACGAAGCCCATCGCGCGGTTACGCAATTGCCCCCTGGCCTCCTCGCGGAGTTCTGCCACATTCTGTCCCAGCACAAGGACTGATCCCTCGGTCGGTGTGTCCAGTCCGCCGAGCAACTGCAGTAGCGTGGTCTTGCCGGACCCGGACGCCCCCACGATAGCCAGGCGCTCGCCCTGCTCAACACGCAGATCGACCTTGTCGAGGACGCTGAGATTGGCGCCGCCCTCGGTGAACGTCTTGCCGAGATTCCGGCACTCAAGTACCGGGCCGGCAACTGGGTTTGTCCAGCCTTCACTCATATCTCAGGGCCTCTGCCGGCTGGGTCCGCGCGGCCCGCCACGCCGGATAGATGGTCGACAGCACGCACAGGACTACTGCTGTGACGCAGACCGTCGTGATGTCGGAAAGACGAATCTCTGACGGCAGGTCGCTTATGAAGTAGACATCTGGCGCGAGAAATCGGGTGTCCAGGAGTGCCTCCAGGGCATGCACAAGCGTCTCGGTGTTTACGCCAATCGCGACTCCGAGCGCGACGCCCGCGAGGATGCCCAGAACACCGATGAGCGTCCCCTGAACGGTAAATATGGCCATGATACTGCGCGGGCTGACTCCGATCGTTCGCAGTATGGCGATGTCAGACTGCTTGTCTTTCACTACCATGACGAGCGTAGACACGATATTGAATGCGGCGACGGCTACGACCAGAAGCAATACCGTGAACAACATGCGTTTGCTCAGGGCAATCGAGCGGAAGAAATTGCGGTGCTGCCGCGTCCAGTCGGTGACGTAAAAGTCGCCACCGAGTTCGCCGGCGACCTCGCGCACCACGACGGGAGCCTGAAACAAATCATCGATGCGTAACCGGAGGCCGGTCACCTCGTCGCCGAGTCGGTAGAGCCTCAAGGCATCATTCATATGGATGAATGCCACGCCGCGATCGTACTCGTACATCCCTGCCTGGAAAATGCCAACGACCGTAAAGCGCCGCAATCGGGGCATGATCCCTGCGGGCGTGATCGTCCCCTGATTGATCGCGAGAATGACCCGATCGCCTACCTTGGAGTCGATTGCATCGGCCAGCGCGGCACCCAGTACGATGCCGAAGTCCCCGCGACGGAGCTCAATCAGCTGACCCGCCGTCATCTTGTCCCCGATTCCCGAGACCTCGAGCTCTTCGTCAGGCAGCACACCACGCACCGCTACCCCGCTGATGAGGTCACCGTTTACGAGCATACCCTCGCCTTCCACGAACGGCGCCGTGGCGAGCACGCGCGGGTTCTGTAGTGCCTTGACGCTCGCCTGTTGCCACTCGTCAAGCCCGGACTCATAACCGGTGATCGCGGCGTGGGATGTCATGCTGAGAATCCGGGAGCGCAGCTCCGTCTCGAAGCCATTGACCACGGATAGTACGACGATGAGCACCGCGACACCCACCGCGATTCCCGACATGGAGATGATGGAGATGAACGAGACAAAGCCATTGCCGCTGCGACTCCATATGTACCTGAGGCCGAGGAATGTCTCGAACCGGGCCGGACCGCGAATCCGTTCCGTTCGCTGCTTAGTGGTCATAACGCAAGGCCTCGGCGGGTTCGGTCCGGGCTGCCCTGTAGGCTGGGTAGAGCGTGGAACCGGCGCACAACACGAACGCGAGGGAGAGGATACGGACCACGTCAGGGATGCGGAGATCTGAAGGCAATCGGGCTATGTAATAGACGTCCGCAGGCATGAATTCGAGACCGATTGCACGCTCCAGCGCAGCAGCGATCTGCTCGACATTGATCGCCAGTGGGATACCGAGCAGGGCACCAAGCAGGGTACCCGCGAGACCGATCGCCACGCCCTGCACCAGGAACGTCCGCAGGACTCCGCCCGCGGACAGGCCAAGGGTGCGCAATATGGCGATCTCACTCCGCTTGTCGCTCACTACCATGACGAGTGTCGCAACGATATTGAATGCCGCGACTGCGACCACCAGGAAGAGGATGATGGTCATCATGGTCTTCTCGATCCTGACAGCACGGAAATAGCTGGCATTCTCCTGCGTCCAGTCTCTCGCCTCGTACCCGGTGCCCAGCGAGTCGGCGACCTGCGCAGCCACGGATGGTGCCGAGAACATGTTGTCTAGCTCCAGACGCAGCCCGCTAACACTGTCACCGATTCCGAGGATATCCGCCGCGTCACGCAGATTGATCAGCGCCAGCACACCGTCGTGCTCCTGCATGCCTACTTCGAAGACGCCAGCGACTGTAAATCGCCTGAGCAGTGGCACGAGGCCTGCAGACTGACCCCGCGGAACCATGAGCGTCACCGGATCCCCGACGACAACCCCGAGCTGAGCCGCCAGCAACCGTCCCAGGATGACGCTGTGGGATCCTGGCTGCAGCAGTTCCAGTGAACCAATCAACAGGTGTTCGTCGATCCTCGAAACAGACGGCTCTTCCCGCGGAGACACGCCGCGTACCAGTGCCGATTTGAGTCTCGTCCCATTGCCCAGCATGCCCTGAATTTCGACGAATGGCGCCGCCGCAACGATATTCGGTATCGACGAAACGCGGTCCACGATCGCTGGCCAGTCGTCCAGGCGACCTTCCCGTCCCTGGATCGTCGCGTGCGATGTCATGGAAAGAAGTCGCTGTCTCAGTTCATTTTCGAACCCGTTCATGACCGATATGACAACGATCAACGCCGCTACGCCCACGGCCACCCCGATCAGCGACATGAGCGAGATGAATGAGACGAATCGGTTGCGGCGCCGGGCCCGCAGATATCTGAGCCCGACGAAGATTTCCAGCGGCCGGAACATGTCCGGCAATTAAACCACATCCACCTCGACGCCGACCCGCCCTTCGGGCACGATCGCGGCCGGGGACACGGAACATCCAATCCCGGTGACGAGTACCCCGGCCGCGCATGCCTCCGCAAGAGCTGTAGCGTACTCAGGGTGAATTTCGGCGGCCGGGCGGACCATACGGACATCGGCCCGTTGCACGCAGTAACACAGAGCGGCATCGAATCCGCGCTCGACCAGCGCCACCAGCGTCCTCAGATGCCGAACCGCCCTCTCGCTGACGGCATCAGGAAACAACGCAATCCCGTCGCTAGCTGCAGCCGTAACATTCTTGACCTCCAGAAAGAGGTCCGGCCGATCATCAGACTCCAGCTTGAAATCGACGCGTGAACCAAGGTCCTTGACCGCGACCTCCCGCTTTATGTTGCCCCACGGGCCCAGTTCCGGCAGCAATCCGCTGTTCAGCGCCTCCAGCACGATCGCGTTGCTGCGTCCTGTATGAATACCGACGATGACCCCGGCCCGGGCCTCGACCATCTCCCAGGTATGTCGATAGCGACGCTTCGGATTGTCTGAAATCGACAACCAGACCCGCGCCCCGGGGTGGTCACAACCAAGCATCGCGCCGGTATTCGGGCAATGTGCCGTGATAACTTCACCGGACTCGAGTTCGATATCGGCAAGGAAACGCTTGTAACGCCTCAATAACCGTCCGGCCTGCAGAGTTTGGGAGAAGATCATGGGGCACCCTGTCGTCCCCGATCGGGGGCTGAGCACAAAAAGGAGAACCAGTGGGCTGACAAACCCGGCCCGAGGTTGTTATAGTCGGCCCGGTAGTTGACGGAGAATTTCTGTATGAACATGAAGTTAGCCGCTTTATTTATAGTTGCGCTTTTAGGTTGCGGTGCAGTGCATGCGGACACGCTGCTCATCGACAAGCTGGACACAGCCTCGGCCGTCAGGGTCGATCGGCCGGGTCGCGGCATGACAATGGCCCGTGTCGAAACGAAATTCGGAGCCCCGATGAGTCGCCGTAGCGCGGTCGGCGATCCGCCGATTTCGAGTTGGGAGTATGCGGATTTCACCGTGTTTTTCGAGTACGACCGGGTGCTTCACGCGGTAAACAAGCCTGCCCGGAGCGAAGGCTGACCGGTTCCGCCTCAGTAACTTACTGAGCGATATAATTAAATTACACCCGCTTCCTTATGGAGGCGGGTGTTTCACGTTCCCTGCAGGTAACAGCACACCGACCCCTCGCCCGCGGCGTCGACGGCACAGGCTATGCGATAATTTCCGCTTTGCCCGCGCCTCAATCCATGCCGCTGACCCGCGACCCTTTTAGTATCCCAGAGATTCCCGCCAAAGGTCCCACTACCTGGGGCCAGCTCTACGGCTGCGCCGGGGCTCTGGCGGTCGCCTCGCTGGCCGAACGCAGTCCGGGCCCGATTATCGTCATCACCGCCGATCCACAGGCAGCGGACCGGATGAGGGACGAGATTCGCTTTTTTGCGCCACCTGATCTTGAGGTCCTGCACTTTCCGGATAGCGAGGCACTGCCCTACGATGCGTTCTCTCCGCACCCGGACATCACCTCTCAGCGTCTGCGGACACTCGCGCGGCTTCCTGAACTTCGTAACGGCGTGGTTATCGTCGCCCTGCCGACCCTGATACAACGTCTGCCGCCCAGTTCCTGGGTACTGGGCAGCAGTCTCGAATTGTCCGTAGGACGACGACTGGACGGAGCGGCGTTCCGGGCCCGTCTGGACGCCGGCGGCTACCGGGCCGTGACCCAGGTCAGCGAGCATGGTGAATTCGCAATACGCGGCTCCATCATTGATATCTTCCCCATGGGCTCGGAACAACCATTCCGTATCGATCTCTTCGATGACGACATCGAGTCCATACGTGCCTTCGACCCGGACAACCAACGCTCGACCGATCGGATGGGGAGCGTGAGCGTTCTGCCGGCCAGGGAATTTCCATTCACTGACGACGCCGTCCAGACTTTCCGGGAGCGTTTCCGCCAGCGTTTCCCCATCGACCTTAGCCGCGTCGGTATCTATCGAGACGTTTCCGACGGCATCGCGCCTGGAGGGGTAGAGTTCTACCTGCCGCTGTTCTTCGATCGCCTCGAGACCTTGCCGGACTATCTTCCGGACGATACCCGGGTTATCGCGGCGACAGATCTCAAGGCCGGCGCAGAACAGGTCTGGCGGGACGTACAGGCGCGCTACGAGCAACTCCGTCATGACCTGGAGCAGCCTCGACTCCCGCCAGATACGCTCTACATCGACCCGGAGCAGTTGCAGGATCATCTGTCGGACCATCCAACCGCGCGGCTGGAGAGCTTCGAGACAGCCACCGAAGGGTGGAATGCTGGCAGCGCGCGTTTGCCGCCGGTGCGGATCGCGATAAGACCCGGATCGCCGGGCGGGATGCTGGAGAATTTCGTAGCGAAATTTCCGGGCCGAATCCTGTTCACCGCGGAGTCGCCGGGTCGCCGGGAAATGCTCAGCCAGGTACTCCGCGATCACGATCTGTCCGCGGCCACCGTTGACAGCTGGCATGACTTTCTCGAATCGGATGTCCCGCTGGGACTGACGGTCGCCCCTCTTGAACAGGGGTTCAGGCTTGTCCCGGCCGGTCTCGCCATCCTGCCGGAGTCGGAACTCTTCGGCGAACGCGGCAGGCAACGCCGCAGGCGACGGCGTGACAAAGACCCGGAAGTCATCATCAATCAGCTGTCGGATCTGTCCGCCGGCGCTCCGGTGGTACACGAGGAACATGGCGTAGGCCGCTTCCTCGGTCTCGAATCGGTGACCGCGGGTGGCCACAACGGGGAGTTCCTTGCGCTTGAGTACGCAAGCGGCGACAAGCTCTACGTGCCGGTCCAGTCTCTCGAGCGGATCACCCGCTACACAGGTGCCTCTCCCGAGACCGCCCCGCTCCACCGCCTGGGCAGCGACCAGTGGGATCGGGCTCGCCGGAGGGCTGCGAAACGAGTTCGCGACGTGGCAGCGGAGTTGCTTGATATCTATGCCCGCAGGGCGGCTCAACGGGGAATACGCCACAGTTTCGATGAGCGCGAGTACCGCGCATTCTGTGAGGGTTTCCCCTTCGAGGAGACGCCGGACCAGGCCGAAGCGATCGATGCGGTCATCGCTGATCTCAGGACCGACCAACCCATGGACCGTGTCGTCTGTGGCGACGTTGGATTCGGCAAGACCGAAGTCGCTCTGCGAGCCGCATTCGCGGCGGTCCAGGGGGGCGGCCAGGTCGCCGTCCTCGTGCCGACCACGCTGCTGGCTCAGCAGCACCTTCAGAATTTTTCCGATCGCTTCGCCGATTGGCCAGTCAGGATCGAGGCACTTTCCCGATTCCGCACCGGCAAACAGGCCGAGAAAATTCTCGCAGCCGTCAAAGAAGGCGGTGTGGACATCGTCATCGGGACGCATCGGCTGCTGCAGAAGGATGTCAGCTTCAAGAAACTCGGGCTTGTGATCATCGACGAAGAGCACCGCTTCGGCGTCCGTCACAAGGAGCGGCTGAAACAGCTTCGGGCCGAGGTCGATGTACTGACCCTCACGGCGACGCCCATCCCCCGCACCTTGAATATGGCCATGGGCGGGGTCCGGGACCTGTCGCTGATCACAACGCCACCCTCTGAACGACTCGCGGTAAAGACCTTCGTCACACAATGGAAGGACCCGATCCTTCGCGAAGCCTGTCTGCGCGAGATCCGCCGTGGCGGCCAGATCTACTTCTTGCACAATCGGGTCGAGACCATCGCTCAGGCTGCCAGGAGGATTGAGGAACTCGTGCCCGAGGGGCGCATCCGGGTAGCTCATGGTCAACTGAGTGAACGTGAACTAGAGCACGTGATGCTCGATTTCTACCATCGTCGCTTCAACATACTCGTCTGTACGACCATCATCGAGAGTGGCCTCGACGTCCCTACGGCGAACACCATCGTTATCGACCGCGCTGATCGCCTTGGCCTCGCCCAGCTTCACCAGCTGCGCGGCCGGGTAGGACGCTCCCATCACCGGGCCTATGCCTACCTGATCGTCCCCCCGAAGCCGGCCATGACGCCGGACGCGGTCAAGCGACTGGAGGCCATCGAATCGCTGGAAGAGCTCGGCGCTGGATTCCTGCTCGCGACCCATGATCTGGAGATCAGGGGCGCGGGAGAATTACTCGGTGAGGATCAGAGCGGTCAGATCCACGAAGTCGGATTCGCTCTCTACACAGAAATGCTGGATCGCGCAGTGCGCGCGCTGAAGTCAGGCAAGGAACCCGACCTCCTGCGGCCATTGCACGACGGCACAGAGGTCGAGCTGGGCGTGGCCGCCCTGCTCCCCGAGGACTACGTTCCCGACGTCCACATGCGTCTTGTACTCTACAAGCGGATCGCGTCAGCAGAAGATTCCGATGCCCTCAGAGAGATGCAGGTCGAGTTGATCGATCGCTTCGGACTTCTGCCGGACGCGGCGAAGACGCTATTCAGGGCCACCGAGATCAAGCTGCGGGCGTCCGGACTTGCGATCAAGCGAGTCGAGGCCGGCCCGGCCGGCGGTCATCTTCTGTTCGGGGATGACACGCGCGTCGAACCGCTAGCTCTGATACGCCTGATTCAGGAGGACCCCCGCAGATTCAGCCTGGATGGCCAACATAAGTTACGATTCAGGCTCGATCTGAGCGACGCGGAGAAACGCTTCAACCATGTCCACTCCATCCTGGACCGTCTCGATGGCAGAGACCGACTCTAGTCTCGACCCTGGTCGCCGGTCACCCGCATGCCCGGGGACGCAGCTGTGCATGATCCTGTTGCTGTTTGCAGCACCGACAGCAACACGGGCACAGACGCCCGAGACGTTTCCCCCGCCGTCGCCGGAGTACAAGATCGAAGTCGTCCTGTTCGAGAATCTCCAGGCGAGCGCGAGGAACGAAGATCCCGGCCCCATCCCTGCGCCTCCGGGGCCTGTCGATCCAGCTGATCTGAATCTGCAGGACAGCGGATCCAGGCCTGAGGAGAGCCTGATGGCCGGCGGATCGGACCAGGACGGCGCTGAAGAGCAGCCACCGGAAGCCGTGGAACCGGTCAGCCTGCTCTTTGAGTCGGCGGATCGTGAGGATCTCGCCGGTATCGCGCGCGCCTTGCGACGTCGGCCCGGCTATCGTGTCCTGGCCCATGAGAGTTGGATACAGGCTGGGTTCCCTCGTAACAGCGCCCCTTCTGTAGATCTCGGGACAGTCGGCAGACTGCGGCTGAGAAAAGAGCTAGCGGACCGCGAGGATTCGAACACTTCTGACTGGCACGCGACCGGAACTGTCTGGGTCGGCCGGTATCTGCACCTGGACATGGATGCCGGTCTGGATACCGGCGGCCGTACCGTCCAGATGGCCGAGAGCCGCAGGATGCGAATCGGGGAGATGCACTACTTCGACTCGCCCCGCATCGGCGCGATCGCCATCATTGTCCGCTGGGAGCCCAACGCGGTCGGCGATACAACCGCGCATCAGGACGCAGTGCCCTAATCACTCCGAGGCCTGGTTGCCTCCCACCATCTTGGCTCTCGCCAAGGCCGCCACGCAGTCCTCGATGAGTCCCTCGAGAGTATCGCCGCCCCCGGGGACCCGGGTCACCACGCCGCACCCAACCGTCACAAATCGCCCGCCCGGCGAGTGAGGATGCGGCAGACTCAGTTCACGGACCCGAGCGCAGATCCGCTCGGCAAACTCGAGCGCCGGCCCCTGCTCCATGCCACTGCCCATGCAGGCAAACCTCTGGCCCTCGTATCGCGCGACGACGTCGCTGCCCCGCCGGAAAGCCGCACGGACCGCCTGACCAGCCAAGCGTAAACACGAATCGCCCGCCTTGCGGCCGAATGTCTCGTTATAGGAGGCAAAAAAGTCCATGTCGAAGAGAAAGAGCGTAATGCTGCGTTCCTCGCGCTTGCAGACGCTCCACTCTCTCTTTAATAATTCGTCAAAGAAAATTCGGCTCCGCAGTCCGGTCAACCGGTCATCGGGTGCCAGGCTGCGTGCTTCTTTCAGCTGCTCACGCCTGCTCTTCAGGCGATCCTCCAACTTGCGGATTTCGCCAACATCCCGCGCGATCCCGATCCACCAGGCGAGCTGCCCCTTCTCCTCTACCGGCACCAGCCGCAACTGGTTCCAGAACTTTGTGCCGTCCTTCCGATAGTTCTGTACAAGGACTTCGCATGACTCACCGCGACGGATCGATTCGGCCATCTCCTTGACCGGTCCTTGGTCCCTGCCGTCACCCTGAAGCGTACCGAGACCATGCTCCTGCAGTTCCTCGGTGGAGTATCCGGTCATAGCCTCGAAGGCGGAATTGACGAACAGGACACGGAGATCGTCACCCGAGGCGTCTACGACGACGATGCCGTCCCGGGTCGAGCGGACGATCGCCTCAAGCAGACTGTTTTTCAGACGCCTCGCCAGGAGAATCTCCTCTGAATCGATTTCAACCGCCAAGCAAGACTGCCAGCAGCACCCGTACCTTGTCCATGCAATCCGCTACGTGGCGTTCGATCTCCCCATGGATATCGCCGTCTCCGCGACCGGCTGCCCAGTTGATCACAACGGCGAAACTGGCGTACTCCAGTTCCAGTTCGCGCGCGAGCACGGCCTCCGGCATGCCGGTCATGCCAACCATGTGGCAGCCATCACGAGACAGGCGCTCGATTTCTGCTGGCGTCTCAAGCCTCGGACCCTGGGTCGCAGCATAGACGCCACCGTCTCGAACTTGCAGACCCGCGCCGGTCGCCGCTTGCAGGATAAGAACCCTGAGCGAGCCGGTGTATGGCTCGGTAAATTCCACATGCACCACAGGGTCCTCGACGCCGTCGAAGAAAGTGCTGTGCCGGCCCCATGTGTAGTCGATGATCTGATCCGGCACCGCCATCGCACCCGGGGGGAGATCGTCGCTGATTCCCCCGACGCTGCTGATCGCTATCACCCGCCTGGCGCCAAGATGTTTCAACGCCCAGAGGTTGGCTCGATAGTTCACCAGGTGCGGAGGGATAGTATGCCCACTGCCATGACGCGCGAGGAAGTATGCCTCCCGACCACCGAAGTGCCCTCGGATAACGGGCGCAGACGGTTCGCCAAAGGGCGTTGGCACGACCCGTCGACCGGTGACCTGCATATCTGCCAGCCGGCCCATGCCGGTACCGCCAATGACGCCGATATCGTTAGCGCTCATCCGTTTTCACTCTCCGCTGCAGGCAATGCATAGATGGCCGGCACATTGCGGAAGTACTCTTCGTAGTCCATCCCACAGCCGAAAACATACCTGTCCGGAACTTCGAGACCGACGAAGTCGGGCCGCACACCTGTTCGATTACGCGAATGCTGCTTGCGGACGAGGACCGCGACGCGCACATCGACCGCGCCGAGTTCGCGACAGTGCTGCGCGACCGCATCCAGTGTAATGCCCTCGTCCAGAATGTCGTCAACGATCAGCACACTCCTGCCGGACATCTGCAGACGTGGCTCGACGCGCCATTCAAGTTCGCCACCACTCGTGGTGCCGACGTAGCGTGTCGCGTGCACGTAGTCGAGCTGATGTGGAAAACTCAGTCTTGAACACAGCCACACCGCGGGCACCATGCCACCGGTCATCACCGCCAGAACGATCGGATTCTCATGCTCGAGTACTGCCGTGACTTGCTGCGCCATGCGATCCATGGCGTTGCGCACCTCGACCTCCGTATGGATCACTTCCGCCCCAGCCAGTACGGCGTCGGGTGGTCGGGACATATCGTCACGTTTCAACTGCATCTCCCTGCTGCCGGCAATGTGCGTCCGCCTATCCGTCAAGTTCCAGCGGCGGCGGATCAGTCAGGTGCCGGACCCGCTCGCGCGCGCTGCCCCAGTCCTCAGACGCAAGCAATTCCCGCCTCTCGAGGGACTTTCTCCCGTGCAGGCGAGCCAGTCTCACCTGGCTGGCCGGCTCCTCGTAGCCACTCAGGTCGTCGATGACCCGGACGGCGGCCACGCGATCGTTGCAAACGATGATCATGTCGCAGCCGGCTTCCAAAGCCGCCCTTGCTCTGGATTCGATATCTCCGATGGATTCGGCCGCCACCATCACCAGGTCGTCAGAAAAAATCGCCCCGCGGAACCCGAGGCGCTCACGTAGCTCGTTGGTCAACCACCAGCGCGAGAAACTGGCCGGCAGTGGATCGACATTCTGGTAGGCGACATGACCCGCCATGACGGCGTTCAGACCCTGCGGGATAAGGGATGCGTACGGTTGCATGTCCTCCGTGATGTCGACGTAGGATCGACGATCTTCCGGAAGCGTCTTGTGAGAGTCTGCCGTGACCGCACCGTGACCAGGAAAGTGTTTGCCGGTCGCGATCATTCCGGCATGCGCCATGCCGCGCATATAGTGTCCCGCCAGTGAAGCGACCACCTCAGGTGAACGATGGAATGCGCGGTCACCAATGACCTCGCTCACCCCCCAGTCCAGATCGAGGACGGGTGCAAAACTGAGATCTACCCCGACAGCGCGCAATTCGACAGCCATCAACCAACCCAGGGTCGCGGCGGCTGCGCGAGCGCCATCAGCATCGAGATCGTGCTGCCGACCGATCAGATGGGCCGGCGGCAACTGACTGAAACCCTCGCGGAATCTCTGAACCCGTCCACCCTCCTGATCCACGGCCACCAGCAGGGGCGGCTGGCGCAACTCGTGTATCTGAGCTGTCAGGCGGGACACCTGCTGCGGAGATTCATAGTTTCTTGCAAACAGGATCACCCCGCCCACCAGCGGATGCCGCAGGATTTCACGCTCCTCCAGGGTGATCTCCAGACCCTCCAGATCCAGCATCAGGGGCCCGAGAGTCACGCGTCCTCCAGGATATTCACCGGCGTACCCGCGGTCACCCGATCGAACAGATCGACCACATCCTCATTACGCATCCTGATGCAGCCGTGCGATGCGGGCTGGCCCATGGGCTCGGTATCAGGAGTACCGTGGATATAAATATACCGGCGCATTGAATCGACCCGTCCCAAACGATTGTGGCCGACTTCGGTGCCGCTGAGCCATAGAATCCTCGACAGAATCCAGTCCCGATCAGGTTGGCTTCTCATCAACTGCGGGCTCCAAATCTCACCAGTCGGACGCCGCCCTACCAGCACCGCACCGAGCGGGAGTCCGGCCCCGATCCGGGCCCTGACAACGTGCATTCCTCGCGGCGTCATCTGGCTACCATTCTCCTCGCCGGCACCAAGCCGGGCAGTCGACACCTGATACTCGCATATGATTGCCCTCCCCCGGCCACATTCCAGCCGTTGAGATTGCAGTCCGATGCGAAGCCAGGAGGCTTTCCGTCCAGTCACGTCACCACTCTGAATATGGAGTTTCGACAAGCTTGATATTGTAGTACCGCGAGTCATCAGTGACTTCTTCACCTACCCAGGCAGGGAGGTCGATAATCTCGTCCTCCGTTCCCAACTCGACCTCAGCGACAGTCAGGCCGAGATTCGACCCGGCGAACTCATCGATCTCCCATACGTGATCTCCATGCCGCACCCGATGACGGGTCTTCTCGATCAGGTCGCCGTCGCAGAAAAGGCGCAGCATGTCCCGACCCTCTTCAGCCGGCACCTCGTATTCGAATTCGCCGCGTCGCGCCCCGAGCTTCATCTCCTTGAGATTCAGCCAGGCCCGATCACCCGCAATCCTTACCCGGATCGAGCACAACCCGGTCTCCGCGATATACCCCTGAATGATCTCGACAGGGTCGGTGGCGTCAGCCCGCCATACGTCGGAGCCGATCAGGAACTTTCGCTCTATCTCTGTACCCACGGATCAGCGTCTCGTCAATTGGGCGATGGATTCGGTATGGGCAGTATGGGGAAACATATCTATCACTCCTGCACCCTCGAGCTGAAATCCATACTGGTCGACCAGGATGCCCACATCCCTCGCCAACGTGCCGGGATTGCACGAGACATACACTACACGGCGCGCCTCGGAACGCGCGATGACCGGCAGTACGTCCCGCGCGCCCGCGCGAGGTGGATCGAGCAACACTGCGTCATACTTCCCGTTTGCCCACTCCAGACCCTGGCAGTCCGCAAAAAGATTAGCCACATGAAATTCGACACCGCCGACAGAGTTGCCAGCTGTATTCTGGCGCGCTCTCTCGACCAGAGTTTCGTCGCCCTCGATACCGACGACCGAGGCACCGCTTCGCGCGATCGGCAAAGTGAAGTTGCCCAATCCGCAGAACAGATCCAGCAGCTTGTCACCCGGTCCCGGGGCAAGGAGTTCGATCGCCTTTCTGACCATCTGCCGGTTGATGTCCGCATTCACCTGAATGAAATCCGTCGGCAAAAACCGGAACGTCAACTCGAACTCCGGTAGCGTGTACTCCAGCGGAGTACTGATGCCATCGAGAGCCTCCACGGTATCAAGCCCGCCCCGTTGCAGATAGACATCCACATTGTGCTGTTCCCGGAACAGGCGGAATTCGTCCAGATCGGGATCCGTCGGGTCATCGAGGACCCGGAAGACGAGCGCGGCACGGTTATCGCCGATCGCGATCTCAACCTGCGGGACTCGCTGCCTGAGACTGAGCGCTCCGATCAGCTCCGAGATCGGTTTGACCAGGTCATCTGCCGGGCTGGCCAGAACAGGACATCTTTCGATGTCCGCCACGAATGATGAGAATCTCTCCCTGAAGCCTGCCAGGACACGGCCCTTGCCCTTTACGAAACGCACGCCGAGACGCGCTCGCCGGCGATACCCTACCGGGGGGCCGGCAATAGGCTCAAGGAACTGATTCGGCTCCACGTTGCCGATCCGACGCAGGTTCTCCTGTAGCGTTTTCTGCTTTGCCTTGAGCTGCGCCTCACCGGCCAGGTGCTGAAGACTACAACCGCCACACACGCCGAAATGGGCACAAATGGGCTCGACCCGTTCTGCCGCAGGAACGATCAGACTGGTCACCCGCCCCTCATCGAAGTTGCGTCTTCGCCGGACTCTGACCGCGTCAACGATCTCTCCGGGTAGTGCACCGTCGATGAAGAAAGTCTTCCCCTGCGTCTTGGCGACGCCGCGGCCGTCGTGGGTCAGATCGACAATCTCGACCCGCTCAGGAACACGCTCGGTACGTCTGCTCATTCCGCTTCATCGGTCCAGTTGGCAAGGAATTCCTGGGCATGCGGCCGCCCGTCAGCGTGGAGTGTCTGGCGAAGCCGGTGTCGCTCACGCTCCAGTTCCGACGCATCCAGACGTCCGCGCATCTCTTCAAAGTGGAGATAGACGAGATAAGTATTAATCACGTCTGTCTCACAATAGTCGCGAATTTCCCTGATGCGCCCTTCCTGAAACTTCGGCCAGACCTTGTCACCACTCATACCAAGTTTGCCCGGCAACCCAAGCAACACGGCCACCTCATCGAGGCGCGCGACTGCCCGCATCTGATGACCAGCAAGAACATCCATCAGATCCAGGTGCCGCCAGTGGAAACGGTTGAGATAGTTGTTCCATCGGAAGCTCTGATCACTGTCGCCCGTTTCCCAATATCGAGGCGCCGCGATCCGATGTCGTAATGCCCGATAGTGCAGGACCGGCAGATCGAACCCGGACCCGTTCCAGGACACCAGGTCCGGTGAAAATCGATCAAGGCCATCAAAGAACCGCCGGACGATATCCTCTTCGCCGGCTTCCTCCTCACCGAGTGACCAGACTCGAAGCTCCTCTCGAGTGCGCAGCAGACAGGAGATCGCAACAACCCGGTGCTGATGCAGCGGCAGAAATTCGGAACCGCTCGCCTGCCGTCTGCGGTGGAACATGGCCTGAGCAACCGAATCGTCGTCCATATCTTCGAGACCGAAGTAGCGTCGTCCAAAGTCCAGGTCGGGCACCGTCTCGATATCGAAAACCAGGGTGTTGATCAGCCGTCTCCTCGTGAGTCGTCGTGACCGACACTTCCGCAACACATACCGCGCAGGTGGAGATCGCACCGGACTATCCGGGATATGGGGTACGGACTGAGACGGTTGAGACTACATCTAAGAATTAACATTAAGTTTTAATCGTATATATATATTATTGTTTCTTTTTATAGCCTTATCGTTCCGATCCGCCAGGACGATAAGGGCATACGGCGCCGACGAGTTTGAGAAGATCAATTCACGTGGCCGACGGCTCCTGTAACAGCACGGCAATTGCCACCACCAGACCCGCCTCGTCCGTCAACGACACATGCCCGCTGCCGATCCCCAGACGGCGCCGCATTTTATCTCCACGGTCCGACCACACGATCTCCGGCTTGCCCCATTCGTTCTGCACGACGCCCACATCGCGTATCCACATTCCGTGACGAAATCCCGTGCCCATTGCTTTGACCACGGCCTCCTTCGCGGCGAATCGCATAGCCAGGAAACGGGCCGGGCGCCGATTGGCGCGGAAGGCCTGCTCTTCCTCCGGCAGGAGCAATCGGCGCACAAAGTGCTCACCGAATCGCTCGAAGGCACGTTCGATCCGATCGAGCTGAACGACATCCGTCCCTATGCCGAAAATCACCGCAGGCGAGCCTCGGTCATCAACCTCTTCATCTCGATGACGGCGGTTGAGAGTCCATCGAAAATAGCGCGGGCGACTATGGCGTGGCCAATGTTCAGCTCCTGGATCTGCGGAATCCGAGAAACCGGTTGCACGTTGTGATAGTGGAGGCCGTGTCCGGCATGCACTCGCAGCCCGATGTTGGCCGCGTGCTCGGACGCCACCCTGATCCTCTCCAGTTCGCGAGCCATGACCGGTTCATCATCAGCATCCGCGTAGGCGCCCGTGTGGAGTTCGATGACGGGCGCCCCGACCTCGCGGGCCGCCTCTACCTGGGTTTCTTCAGGATCAATGAACAACGACACCCGGACCCCGACGTCGCGGAGCCGCCCGCATGCCTCCGTAATCCGGTCTTTCTGACCTGCCACATCGAGCCCGCCTTCAGTGGTCAGTTCTTCACGGTGTTCCGGCACCAGACAGCAATCTTCCGGCTCCGTTGCGAGAGCGATCTGCAACATCTCCTCGGTAACCGCCATCTCGAGATTCATGCGGGTCTGCAGTACTCCATGCATAGCCTTGAGATCACGATCCTGGATATGCCTGCGGTCTTCACGCAGGTGCAGCGTGATGCTGTCGGCTCCCGCCTGCTCCGCCATCAACGCTGCATACACAGGGTCCGGATAGCGGGTACCGCGCGCCTGTCTTATGGTCGCTACGTGATCGATGTTGACGCCAAGGAGAATCCTGTCTTTCATATCCTTCCTCGAGACACGCGGAGCCGGGCATTGTGACCGTAGCAGTTATTTTGCCAGAACCCGCGGCCGCGAACTTCGGGACCTCATCTCATTGAGCACCTGTCGTGTCTTAAGCGGTCGCCCGCCAAGGTAGAGATCCATCGCGGCCGTCAACAAGTGACGCGCCTGACTAAGCTGCTCAGGATTGTCGTAACTCCCTGACTTGATCGCAAGGAGAGTCCCACCCGATACGGTGAGCGCGCCATGACCGTGATCCTCGACCCGCTGCGGGCCCTCTTCCAGATAGTAGCGGTAGTACGCATCTGCCTGGACGGCGCAGCCATCGGTGTCGGTCTCCAGGGACAGGCCATAACCCAGAGCATCCAGCAACGCCGATTCGAAATTCCTCAACCAGACAGCTTCCTGAGGAGCGCTGGCAACACCCTTGATCGTATTCTCGTAGAGACGGAAGACGTCTGGCTGATGATCCTGTTTGACGGTCAGCCGCAGCAATAGCTCGTTGACGTAGAACATGCTGAGCAGCCGACGGCCTGTCACGCGCAGACCCGGCCCCCTTGGCTCCGCACCGGTCAGAGTCACCAGTTCTCCCCGGCCGACCCATGACGCGTGAATGGGCTGAAATGGCTCCAGCGGCACCTTCGGTCGCCGCGAACGGCTACCGCGCGACACGGCGGAGATCCGTCCGTGACCCAGGGTGACCAGATCGATGATCTCGCTGGAGTCACGATACGGCCGGCGATGGAGTATCCATGCCGCTTCAAGCGTGACTCGAGCCGGCAGGCTCACTGGAGATCGATCCCCAGGTCCCGCAGCGCCCGCTCGCTATCGGTCCACCTCTTGCGGACCTTGACCCACAACTGCAGATGAACTTTGACTCCCCAGATGTGTTCGATTTCTTCCCGCGCTGCCTGCCCACAGGCCTTGAGCTGACTGCCGCCCTGACCGATGACGATCGCCTTCTGACCCGACCGCTCGACCCAGACCACAGCACTGATCCGCATGAGGCGAGAGTCGCGCTCAAGCTCGTCAACCCCGACGGTGAGGCCATAGGGCAATTCCTGGTGGAGTCGCAACATGAGTTTCTCTCGAATAATCTCGGCGATTCTGAATCGCTCGTCCTTATCGCTGCTCATCTCGCCGGGGAACAGTGCCGGCCCCTCGGGAAGCCTGGCGAAAACCGCGTCCCGCAATCGTTCCAGACTGGTGCCTCGGGTAGCTGACAGAGGGATCACTTCCTGAATTTCTGCCTTAGCTGCTACGGATTCGAGAAACGGGAGCAGACGCGTCATCGGCTTCACGGTGTCGACCTTGTTGACCGCGACCAGTAAGGGCAGACCCGATTCCGCACAACGATCCAGGACATCCTGGTCTTCACCGGTCCAACGTAACGCCTCTACAACCAACAGCACGACATCCGCTTCCGATATCGACCCCATGGCGGTGCGATTCATCGCTCGATTGATTGCCCGGGGCTGAGATCTGTGAAATCCCGGAGTATCCACGAACACTGCCTGGTGCATCGGTCTCGTATCGATTCCGAGGATCCGATGTCTCGTCGTCTGCGGCTTCGGAGTGACGATACTGACCTTCTCGCCGATGAGCGCATTCAGCAAGGTCGACTTGCCAACGTTGGGCCGCCCTACGATCGCGACGAACCCGCACCGAAACGCTTTTTTCCCGTTATCAGTCATTACCGAGCAAATCTATCATCTCGGCCGCGGCGCTCTGTTCTGCCGACCTGCGGCTGCGGCCATTCGCGGTCGTCCTCCTGTCCAGCGCCGAAATCGAACAGGACACGGTGAAGTGCCGCTTGTGCGCTTCGCCGGACATCTCTTCGACGACGTAGACCGGGACATCAATTGCCCGGCCCTGGAGAATCTCCTGCAGCCGCGTCTTGGGATCCTTCAGATCGTCCTGGCATGGCAGGTTCCGCAGACGGCTCTCGAACAGGACATCTATGGCTTTCCCTACCGACTCGACACCGCCATCCAGGTAGATTGCTCCCAGCACGGCTTCGAGTCCGTTCGCGATGATCGAAGCGCGGCGATACCCACCGCTCTTCAACTCCCCGGGGCCAAGCTTGAGCCACTCACCCAGTCCGATCTCATTGCCGACCTCTGCGAGCGTTTCACGTCGAACCAGATGTGCCCGCAATCGGCTCAGGTAGCCCTCGTCAGCCTCTGGCAGAGCCAGGTACAGCCTCTCAGAGATGAGCATCCCGAGGACCGCGTCGCCGAGAAACTCGAGCCGTTCATTGTGGTCGCTTCCCGCGCTACGATGAGTGAGAGCCTGCTCGAGATGAGCGGCAACGCGGAACTGGTAGGCGAGGTTTTTCTGTAGCCAGCGACTGACCGCGGTCAACGTAATATGTCGACGCTTTTGTCGAACTCGGCCACCAGATAGATGTTGCCGATGAAGTAGACGCGCCCTTCATACACAGCGTTCACCTTGTAGGAGCGAGGTTCACGTGTCACCTTGACGTCCCTGAAATCAACGCGCCGTATGTCCTCGATGTTCCAGCGATTCTCCAGCTGCTGGTAGATGTCTTCCACCGATGGGCTCTTCCCGTCCAGCTCGGTCTTCGTTTTCTCAAGCGAAGACTGGACCTTGCCGTACTCGAGATACACAGGTATCAGCTTGATGACCGCCAACGCAAACAGCCCGAGGAAAACGGCCACTACCAGAAAGCCGATTAACGTCATCCCCTTCTCGTTTCGCATCATCGATGGACTCCTCTTGCCATGCGAGCCTAGGTGATCTTATCCCCGATCCGCCCCCACTCCGGGCCGGAATTCGACCAATCCCAATTCATCCAGATTCGGACCGCTTTCCCTACCAGGTTTGTTTCTGGCACGAATCCTACGCCATCGTAACGACTGTCGCGACTGTTGTCGCGGTTGTCTCCCATCAGGAAGTAGTGGCCTTCAGGGACCTGGAAAGTGCCTTCCCTGCCGAGTCGTCCCGGAGAAATCAGGATCTGGTGGGAGTTATCGTCAAGAACCTCGGTGCCCAGATGCAGCCCGGACCTCCCGTGACCATCGAAGAGTCCGTTGACCTCGAGGGCGGCCGGGCGACCATTTATGGAGAGCTGCTTGTCGCGGTACTCAACCGTGTCGCCAGGCAATCCGATGACTCTCTTGATGTAATTCGTCTTCGGATCCGACGGCAGACGGAAAACGACCACGTCGCCACGCTCTGGTTGATCGACGTCCAGGATGGTGCTGCGTATCACCGGCAGCCTCAGCCCATAGACAAACTTGTTGACGAAAATGAAATCCCCGACGAGCAGAGTCGGCATCATCGAGCTGGAAGGGATCCTGAACGGCTCGAACAAGAACGACCTGACCAGCAATACCAGGACGATGATGGGGAAAAAGGATCGTGAATATTCGACCAGTATCGGTTCGGAACCGTTGCCGGCCGCGGCCCGCCGGGCCCGGAAGAAGAGGCGATCGATCAGCCACACACCACCGGTGACAGCCGTCGCAATTACCAGAGCAACTTCAAAATCAAACACTTAGTCATCCTTCTTGCCAATTCGGCGGCGATGCGTGCGCATCGGCTGGATTGGCGCGGCGAGATCCGCCGGCGCTGCCCCAAGCGGTCTGCCGGCTGGTTAGACGCTTGAGCCGGACCCTCCGCCACGGCGCCGCAGTATTGGCTATTTCTTCTCCACCTGCAACACCGCCAGGAACGCCTCCTGCGGTATTTCCACTGATCCAACCTGTTTCATCCGGCGCTTGCCCGCCTTCTGTTTTTCCAGCAGCTTCCTCTTTCGGGAAACGTCACCGCCATAGCACTTCGCCGTGACATTCTTGCGCAGCGCCTTGACGGTGCTGCGGGCGATAATCTGACCGCCGATGGCCGCCTGGATCGCCACGTCGAACATCTGCCTGGGGACAATCTCTCGCATCTTCTCGACCAGCTCACGTCCTCGGCGGTAGGCGGTCTCTCGATGGATAATAAGGGACAGTGCGTCGACCTTTTCTCCGTTGATGAGAATGTCCAGCCTGACCAGCGGCGCAACCTGGTGACGTTCGAATTGGTAGTCGAAGGATGCGAAACCGCGGCTCACTGACTTGAGGCGATCGAAGAAGTCCAGTACGACTTCGGACAATGGCAGCTCGTAATCAAGCGCCACCTGGGCGCCCAGATACTGCATCTTCTTCTGGACGCCACGCTTCTCGATGCACAACTTGATGACGGCACCCACATGGGCCTGCGGAACCAGGATACTGGCGGTGATGATAGGCTCGCGGATCTCCTCCCGCTTGTCGGGCGGCGGTAGATTGGAGGGGTTGTCGATCTTGCTCAATTCACCGTTGGTGGCCAGTACTTCATAAACAACCGTCGGTGCGGTCGTTATGAGTTCAAGGCCGTACTCCCTCTCGAGCCGCTCCTGCACGATCTCCATGTGGAGCATCCCAAGAAATCCACAGCGGAACCCGAACCCCAGGGCTCCGGAGGTCTCCGGCTCATAGTGCAACGCCGAATCATTCAGTTTCAGCTTCCGCAATGCCTCGCGGAAGTCCTCATAGTCGTCCGAACTGACCGGAAACAATCCAGCAAATACCCGCGGCTGAACCTGTTCAAACCCCGGGAGCGGCTGACTGCAGGGACGCTGCTCGAGGGTCAGCGTATCGCCCACTGGCGCCCCGTCGATGTCTTTGATGCCGGCGATCATGTAACCGACCTCCCCGGATCGCAGGACATCGCGGTCGGTCATCTTCGGAGTAAAACAGCCTACCCGATCAACCTGGTGGCTGCGGCCTGTGGACATCACCCGCACCTTCGACCTCAGCGGCAGCTCGCCGTTGACGATCCGGACCAGTGACACGACGCCAACATAGTTGTCGAACCATGAGTCGATGATCAGTGCCTGAAGGGGCCCGGCCGGGTCGCCAGCCGGCGGCGGGATCCTCGTGACAATAGCCTCCAGCACCTCACGCACCCCTGCGCCTGTCTTCGCGCTGGTCTCGAGCGCCCCGGATGCGTCGATCCCGATGACTTCCTCGATCTCCTGGCAGACCCGATCCGGCTCTGCCGCAGGCAGATCGATCTTGTTGATGACGGGCACAACCTCCAGGCCCTGGTCGATCGCGGTATAGCAGTTCGCCACACTCTGCGCCTCGACCCCCTGAGCTGCATCAACGACCAGAAGAGCCCCCTCGCATGCCGCCAGTGATCGGGAAACCTCATAGGAGAAATCCACGTGGCCCGGCGTGTCGATCAGGTTCAACTGGTAGATCCTGCCGTCACCTGCCGTATAGACCAGGGAGACACTCTGGGCCTTGATGGTGATACCGCGCTCGCGTTCGATATCCATCGAATCAAGCACCTGCTCCGACATCTCCCGGTCCGTAAGCCCCCCGCACAGATGTATGAAACGATCGGCCAGGGTCGACTTGCCATGGTCGATGTGCGCAATGATGCAGAAGTTGCGGATCAGGTCCATATACGTGGGAATCAGTGCTGGAGAGCCGCGCGCATTATAAACGCACAGGCCGGGTGGAGTACGTCAGCGTGCCCCGTCGAGCAAACGGGCGATGCGATCGGGGATGAGATGACCGCTGCAGACCTCTTCGCCGTCCGCTTCCAGCACCGGGATCCGCAATGCATGACTCGCAATCAGGTCAGGCCGCTGGTCCAGATCGACGATCCTCAGAGTGACGCCACGGCCCTCGGTCATGGTTTCCAGCGCGGCGATCATATCCTCGCAGAGATGACATCCCGGGCGGCTGTAGATGGTGAATTCCATATCCCGAGCGTTCCCTCAGCGAGCCATCCTGCGGAAGGAGGGGACAGACAAACCGGCCGACTCGGACTGCGGCGCCGGACCAAGCAGTACTGGCTGAAAACGACCGTCCCGGTCATGCCGAGCCCCGTAACGTCGGGCGTTCAGAATACCACTAAGAAATCCGCCTATGCCCCCCAGGATGATCCCTGCCTCACCCGGGCCGGCGATGATACTTACGCTGACGGCACCCACGAGCATGGCCACAATGGGTCCCAGATACATTATCAGAGATGCCTGGAGGAGCGCTGTCTCCGAAAGGGAGAGCAACACTCTGTCGCCTACCTCGGGCACGGTGTCTACGATCGCGGCACGCACGAGACGCAGCCTGTCCCCAAGGAGTCTGCCCATGAATCCACCACCACACCCGCGACCTTCAGCGCAGCGCCGACAGCCGGTCTGGGCATCACAGCGCACCCATGCCTGCCTGCCCGATACCCGCACGATGGTTCCGGACTCGATGATCACTGAGCCGCTACCGGCGTCCCCGGCTGCCGTGTTACCGATCTGGCGATCATCTTAACCGTGACCGCGGGAACCTCACCCATTGCGGTTACGACATGAGGACCCACGCGTGTCGTGAAAGCATTGGCTGCACCGATCCTCGACGCACCGTCCGGCGCAACCTGATCACCGTCCCCCTGATCGACGAACACGGAAACGGATGCGAGCCCGTCCGTGTAGACGAGGTGTTCCGTAGGAGAACTGGCGCCCGCCATGACCCGCACATTGCTCGCCGTCAGTTTGAAACCGGACGGCAAGTTGCCCGCCTGCCACGCGGAACGCCCTGGTTTCTGCTCACCATCAGCGGTGTCGTCCTGGACATAGCGCGCGTATCCCTCCGCCGCGATCGACGGTTTTAACCGCTCGGCCGGAATGCTCTCGGGCAAATCCAGACTCACGAAGATCAGTTGCTCCACAACTTTTCCATAGCGATCCACCAGCTGGGCTTTGAGCAACATCCCGCTTTCCCTGTCGATCCACAACTTATAGCCATAGCGCAGATCGTCCTGAGGCTCGATGGCGATCACGGCCGCATCCCGGCCCAGCTTGTTCACGGAGCGCAGACTGCGAAAACGATAGTGGTCTTCCAGATTGTCAGTGAACCGTGGCACGGCCGCCCGCAGCGGCCCGTCGTCTTTACGTCGTGAGACCAGGACGGATTTCTGGTCCGAGAAGATGCAGGTTACTTCATCCTGATCCCTGATGACTTCCCTCTCCGGCCCGTCGAGTGAGACGAGACGCTCTGTGGCGACACCGTCCTCGACACGATGCACGACGTACATCGTGTCTACCTGCCCATCTACGATATGCACGAACGTGCCCTCGTAGTTGAGCGTCTCTATCGCCCTCTCCGTCTTCCTTAGCATGGTCTGCGGGTCCTGGTCCGCCCAGCCGGCGAGGGGCGCCAGCGCCACGACTCCAATCAGCGCTTTGACCAGGAATCTCATCATTCGACAGAGTCTTCCGAGCGTGCCTCGACCTCTGCCTCATCCGGATTCTCGTCTTCGTCGGGTGCTCGCACCATGCGTATCAATGGCCCCTGACCGCCGAGCATCGTCGCATACTGACTATGATTCAGATAGTAACGGCTGAGTTGATCCGGGCTACCCGCACGGCGCGAAATCATCGCCGAACTAAAGCCGCCGACCGGCGTATTGGCCGTGGCGATTTCCGGCACGGTGACCGCCGCACTCTCCGGTGGGGGACTGACCCGATCACTGAGACTCAAAACAGCGACCAGCGCCACCGAGGCCGCTACCGCGGCTCCCCCCAACGGGCGCAGAAATCTGCGTCGGGATTCGTTAGCCACCGCGGTCGACCGGGCAGGTTCCGAAGACAGCGCACGTGACACTCTGCGCGGCAACTGCCGTGGATCACTGCTGATCAGGTCACCGCGCACAGCATCACCGATGACGGCGTATCGCATGGCGGCCTTACGCAACCGTTCGCTTGTCCCGAGTCGCCGGACCAGCATCCCTGTCTCTTCCGGTCCAAGCTCGTCGTCGACGAAGGCCGATAGTTGCTCGTTGTTAACGTTCTTCATCTCTACCTCAGTCAAGCAGCGGTCTCAGCCGCTTGTCTATAGCCTCTCGAGCTCTGAATATCCGCGAGCGCACAGTGCCGACGGGGCATTCCATCGTGGTCGCTATCTCCTCATAGCTCATGCCCTCCAGTTCTCGGAGCATGATGGCAGTGCGGAGATCCTCCGGGAGATTCTCGATTGCCTGATTGACCGTTTCGCGGATCTCTTCCGAGAGTAGTGCACCCTCGGGGGTATCCACGTCTTTCAGTCGAGCCTGCATGTCGTATTGCTCGGGATTCTGCAGGTCCAGGTCATAGTCCAGCGGTCGCCGGCGAGCGGCTACCAGGTGATTCTTTGCCGTATTGATCGATATCCGGTAGAGCCAGGTATAGAAAGCGCTGTCTCCGCGAAACCGGGGAAGGGCCCGGTAAGCTTTGAGGAACGCCTCCTGGGCCACATCCAATGCCTCCGCCTGATCCTTTACATACCGCATGATCAGATTGACCACCTTGTGCTGATACTTGACCACCAGCACATCGAAGGCCGACTTGTCGCCCTGCTGGACGCGCTCGACCAAAATCTGGTCGCTGCTCTTCCCGCCCATCCGGGCTAACCCCTCGGCAATACGGCAATTCCGTTTGCCACTGTGATAGACACGCACGGAGACAGAAAGTTCTGCCGCCCGGACCTACTGACAAACGCTTGATCTTCCGAGGATTCTAGCAGGGCCCCGCCGCTGCGGTCATCCATTGGACCGTCCCATTCGCATCAGAACGCGTAGTCTCCGCATGGCCGTCTTCGATCCACCTGCCGGCAACACAAGCATACGAGCGGTGCGACCGTCGGCAAGCCGCCAGTGGAGCATCAAGCATCGCCAGAAAATTCTCGAACTTGAATCCAGTCTCGCAGCGTGTCGCCCGCCGTTTGCCCATTCCAGAATCCAGCCCTTTCGCGGCCGCCAGACGGCCCTGCTGGGTTTGCCGAGCCACTCCCTCAGGTCTCCACATACGGCCAGCGCCAGACCGGCGATCATGGACATACGGACCTCCGGATCGACCTGGGCCAGGGTCGCAGCTGCCGCCCCAGTCAGCCATGCAAACGTCGTCGCCGCGAGATGAATCCGGCGGTCAGGTGGCCTGACCACCAAGACTCGATCGAATGCCCTCGATGACATTGCGGATCGCACCGTCACTCGGGATACTGCGTCCCGTCAGATAAGCCAGGATGTCCGGGTCCTGGCATTCCAGTAATTGCTGAAAACCGACCTTGTCTTCCTCATCCAGGCTGGCGTAACTCTCATCCAGGAAACGCAGCAAAACGACATCGAGCTCGCGCATGCCGCGCCTGCATCGCCACCTCAGTTTGGACAGGCTACTCACTGGTCCGGCTCCAGCGTCATCCGGGATTGTGGCCGACCATTCCTGGCCTCACCATCAGTCAAATCCGGCACTTCGGGAAGAAATCGATGCTAGTGCCGACGTTCGGCCAGCAGCTTCTTGGTTTCCGCGATCGCCTTCGCAGGGTTGAGACCCTTCGGGCAGGTCCGCGTGCAGTTCATGATCGTGTGACAGCGATAGAGACGGAACGGATCCTCCAGGTCGTCGAGCCGCTCTCCTGTTGCCTCGTCGCGGGTGTCCACGATCCAGCGGTAGGCCGCCAGCAGTGCAGCGGGTCCCAGATACCTGTCGCCATTCCACCAATAGCTAGGGCAGCTGGTGGAACAGCACGCGCACAGGATGCATGCGGACGGTTCATTGATCTTGAGCTGATCTTCCCTGGACTGCAGCCGTTCCTGGTCTGGCGGCGCCGGAGTGCGGGACTGGAGCCATGGCTTGATAGAGGCGTACTGCGCGTAAAAGTTGGTCAGGTCCGGAACGAGATCCTTAACGACCGGCATGTGCGGTAGCGGATAGATCTTGACGTCGCCTGAGACATCCTCGGTCGCCTTCGTACATGCGAGGGTGTTGGTGCCGTCGATGTTCATGGCGCAGGATCCGCAGATCCCCTCGCGGCAGGACCGCCGGAATGTCAGTGTCGGGTCGATCTCGTTCTTTATCTTGATCAGCGCATCCAGGACCATTGGGCCGCAGCGGTCCATGTCCACCTCATAAGTGTCGGTGCGAGGATTCTCCCCGCTGTCCGGCTCATACCGGTAGACGACAAACCTCCGGGTGTTCTTCGCGCCATCTGTCGCGGCGAACTTTCGCCCAGGCTTGATTCTCGAATTTTCCGGCAGTCTGAACTCAGCCATTCCTAGGTTCCCTCAATACCCCGGTCAGCGGTGGCGCAGCATCCATTAGTAGACCCGCGCCTTGGGCGGGATCACCTCGACCTGGTCGGTCAGGGTCCTCAAGTGCACCGGCCGATAATCGATCCTGACACTGCCCTGCTCGAACCAGGACAGCGTGTGCTTCATCCATTCTGTATCGTTACGGTCGGGATAGTCTTCGCGGGCGTGCGCACCCCGACTCTCCTTGCGGTTCTCTGCGGACACGATGGTACACATCGCCTGACCCAGGAGATTCTCGAGCTCAAGGGTTTCGATGAGATCCGTATTAAACACCATCGAGCGATCGCTGACTTTGACGTCCTCGAAACTATTCGCAACCTCTCTCATCAGGCCAACGCCTTCCTGTAGCACATCGCCGGTCCTGAAGACTGCGGCATGATTCTGCATGGTTTTCTGCATCCGTAGCCGGATCTCTGCGGTCGGTGTTGCGCCACTGGCGTGACGCAGCCGGTCCAGTCTCGCGACGGTTTCCTCACCTGCATCTTCGCGCAGCGGCGCCTGCCGGGCACCGCCTTCGACGGTCTCGGCACAACGATGAGCAGCGGCTCTGCCGAAGACCACCAGGTCGAGCAACGAATTGGATCCAAGGCGGTTGGCTCCGTGAACCGAGACGCAGGCTGCCTCACCCACCGCCATCAATCCAGGGACCACGCCCTCTGCGTCATCGCCTACTTTGGTGACCACCTCTCCGTAATAGTTCGCCGGAATCCCGCCCATGTTGTAGTGCACGGTCGGCAAGACCGGTATAGGCGCCTTCGTGACATCAACGCCCGCGAAAATTCGTGCCGTCTCGGCGATGCCGGGCAAGCGTTCCTCGATCACCTCTGGACCCAGGTGCTCGAGATGCAGATGGATATGGTCGTTGTCCTCTCCGACACCACGGCCCTCGCGGATCTCTATCGTCATCGACCGACTCACGACATCTCGGGATGCCAGGTCTTTCGCGTTCGGCGCGTAGCGCTCCATGAAACGCTCGCCATCGGAGTTGGTCAGATAGCCACCCTCTCCGCGTACACCCTCGGTGATCAGACAGCCAGCGCCGTAGATCCCTGTGGGGTGGAACTGGACGAACTCCATATCCTGCAAAGGCAAGCCCGCCCTGGACACCATGCCATTGCCATCACCGGTGCAGGTATGAGCCGATGTGCATGAGAAGAAGGCCCTGCCATAGCCACCGGTGGCAAGCACCGTCATCTGCGAGCGGAATCGATGCAACTCACCGGTCTCCAGATTCCAGGCCATGACTCCCCGGCAAACCCCATCTTCCATAATCAGGTCGAGAGCGAAGTACTCGATGAAGAACTCGGCGTCATGTTTCAACGACTGCTGATACAGGGTGTGAAGCATCGCGTGCCCGGTCCGGTCAGCCGCCGCACATGTCCTCTGTGCGGTACCCTCACCGAAGTGCGTGGTCATCCCCCCGAACGGCCGCTGGTATATCTTGCCTTCCTCCGTTCGCGAAAAAGGCACGCCGTAATGCTCGAGTTCGATGACGGCGTCGGGCGCCTCCTTGCACATGTATTCGATCGCGTCCTGGTCACCGAGCCAGTCGGAGCCTTTGACCGTGTCGTACATGTGCCAGCGCCAGTCGTCAGCACCCATGTTGCCAAGGGCCGCGCTAATTCCACCCTGGGCCGCGACGGTGTGGCTGCGCGTCGGGAACACCTTGGTGATACAGGCCGTGCGCAGACCCGCCTCGGCCATCCCCATCGTGGCCCTCAGTCCGGAACCCCCGGCTCCGACCACCAAAACATCGTAAGTGTGGTCGACGATCGTGTAGTCACCCGTCATGGATCAGCCTCCGGTCCCGATTCTAAGAACGGCCAGGATGCCCGCGCCAGCAAGAACAACATGTATGAACTGAACTGCGACGAGGCCAGCCACCTTGGCCCAGCCGCGGCTGTAGTCTTCGATCACAACCCGGGTGCCCAGTTGGGAGTGATATGCGCCAACCGCGATTAGCAAGATCAGTAACACCGAATTCATCGGTGCCGCCACCCAGGATGCCACCGCCCCCCTGTCCGTAAGGTCGAGGCCCGGAAGACTGGCAGCGAACCAGACACCAAGGATCAGCATGGCCACGGCTGTTATCCGTTGAGCCCACCAGTGGCCCGTACCATCACCGGCGGCGCCAAGGCCGAGAACTCTGGCCAGAGGACTCCGAAGACTCATCACTGGCCTCCCGAAAGTACGGCGGCCCAGAAGACGATCGTGAGCAGAGTCGCCATGCCGATTGCGGCCCAGCCCGAACGATAGACCTGGGGGAGTTCGAATCCCCGTCCGGTATCCCAGAACAAATGTCGGACCCCATTGGACAGGTGATAGAAGAATGCCAGGCTCCAGCCGAACAGGAGCAGTTTGCCCGGGATCGATCCAAGTACTTCAAGGGCCGTCGCGTAGGAAGCGTCTCCGCCGGCAAGCGCAAGCAGCCAGTAGATCAGCGCAACAATGCCCGCCGACATAATGACGCCAGTGATCCGGTGAAGGATCGAAAGGACAGACGTAATCTGGGGCCTGTATACCTGCAGGTGAGGCGAGAGAGGCCGTTGGTTGGCGGCCATTTTGGCAACCTCCTACTTACAGCGCGGGAACCGACGAGGCCATCCTCGTCGTGTGTGGTTTCTTCATCGATGGGACCCTAGAAGTCGATACAGCGACCGTTCTTCTCCCAGTCGCCATAGCGCGTCGGCTCCGGGCCGTCACGGCCCCCGATTTCACGAGGCCTCTGCGCCTGGTCCGCGACTTCGGCCTTGTCCTTGTCGTCAACAGGACCGGTCGTCTGGCCCGGAAACTCGGAATGCTTTTCCATCTGTGCAATTTTGCCAGACCCTCTCTCTCGACTCCACTCCCCGTGTGGCGTCAGAACCGCGCTCTTCATACAATCCTTCGCTGCGGAGATTTTCACAGTTTCAGGAGTTGCGAAACTTGACGGCAAATGGCACAGCAGGGATCACCCGACTGCCCGAATATGGCTGCTTCAGGATAGCGGGGCCGGACGCCGAGGGCTTCCTGCAGGGCCAATTCAGCAGCGACGTCTCTGCCCTCACGTCCCCAGGGGGACAGCTATCGAGTTTCAGTGATCCCAAGGGCCGGGTCATCGCTGTCATCAGGCTGCTGCGGCTGGACGACGGCTACATCGCTGTAGCGCCCCGGACTATTGTCGAGGCAACGGCCCGGCGCCTGGCCCTGTTCGTGCTCAGGTCCAAGGTCTCCCTGGACGTTTGCGAGGACCTGTCAGTTTGGGGCGCATTGGGGGCAAACGGGGTCGACAGTCTTGCCTCTGCGGCGGATGCGGTGCTCAGGATGCCCGCACATACCGCCGTCGGCGTTCGGTCTCTGGATGATGCAGATGCTACCAGCGCCATGGCGGTCGATCCGATCGATTGGGAGACCGCGGAGATAATCGCCGGCATTCCCGAAATCTATCCGGCTACCGGCGGAAAATTCGTGGCCCAGATGCTGCATCTGGATCGTCTCGGCGCGATCAGCTTCGACAAGGGATGCTATGTCGGCCAGGAGGTTATTGCACGGGCGCATCACCTTGGCCGCGTAAAGCGTCATGCTCGCCTCTTCAGGCTACCGATCAGCGATGTGAACCCGGGCGACGCGGTGACGATCGACAACGCAACCGCCGGAACCGTTGTGCGCGTCGCTGCAGGCACGAATCAATCGCTCCTGCTCGTGGTCATGCGGGATGACGTAATCGGGGCGGCCAGCGTTCATGGGCACGAACTCGAAGCCGTAAGCCTCCCATTCGATCCCGGCACGGGTTAGTCGGTCGGACTTTCCCCGGTATCTCCATCGATCGCCGTGTCTTCAGGCCGCATGTGCGGGAATAGCAGCACATCTCTGATCGAGGCACTGTCGGTAAGGAACATGGCAAGCCGATCGACTCCGACGCCAAGACCCGCCGTGGGAGGCATGCCGTATTCCAGGGCGCGGATGTAGTCAGCGTCGAAGAACATCGCCTCCTCGTCGCCCCGGCTCTTTCTATTCGCCTGGGCCAGAAACCGCGCCGCCTGATCCTCCGGATCATTCAGTTCTGAAAATCCGTTGGCGATCTCGCGGCCGCCGATAAACAGTTCGAAACGGTCCGTGATGAACGGATCAGCCTCGTTGAGCCGAGCCAGCGGTGAGACTTCTGCAGGGAATCCGGTGATGAATGTCGGCCGCCTCAGATTCTGCTCGACCAGCTGCTCGAATAATTCGGTCTGCAAGCGACCGGCACCCGCTTCAGAATCCGGAGAGACATCGAGAGACTCTAATCGCCGGCGCAGGAATCCGGCGTCTCTTAGCTGCTCGTTGCGCAATTCCGGATCCTGACGCAGCAGTGAATCCTCCATGCTCAGTCGTTGGAACTCCGGGCCGAAGTCGAGTGACTCGCCTTGATAGGTTAGTAGCGTGTCACCCAGCAGCGACTCCGCCATAGTCCTGATCAGTTCCTCTGTCAGCGCCATCATGTCGGTAAAGTCCGCGTAGGCGTGGTAGACCTCCAGCATCGTGAATTCCGGGTTGTGCCGGGTAGAGAGACCTTCGTTACGAAAGTTGCGATTTATCTCGTACACCCTCTCCATCCCGCCGACGACCAGTCGCTTGAGGAACAACTCCGGCGCGATCCTCAGATACATATCGAGGCCCAGAGCATTGTGATGGGTCACGAAAGGCCGGGCGTTGGCGCCGCCCGGCAGCGTCTGCATCATGGGTGTCTCGACCTCGACGAATCCCCGGGTATCGAGATACGTGCGCATGAAGGCGATCATCCGGGTACGCAGGAGGAACACCTGGCGGCTCTCGGCGTTCATGATCAGATCGACATAACGTTGCCGGTATCGAGTCTCCTGGTCTGTGAGGCCGTGAAATTTCTCCGGCAACGGACGCAGGGACTTGGTCAGCAATCGAAGGCTATCTACCCTGACGGACAACTCGCCGGTGCGCGTCTTGAACATGCTGCCTTCGGCACCGACGATATCGCCCACATCCCAGGTCTTGAACTCCTGGTACAGGCCGTCCGCTAACGCATCTCTGGCCAGGAACAGCTGGATGGAGCCGCTGACGTCCTGTAGCCGTACGAAACTGGCTTTACCCATGACGCGCTTGGCCATCATCCTTCCGGCGACGGCTACCCGGATGCCCTCTTCCTCAAGGCGCGTGTCGTCCCATTCGTCATAGGCCTCGTGCAGGGCGCGTGCGAACTGACTCCTGCGGAAGTCATTCGGAAACGCCTGACCGGCATCACGCAAGCCGTCCAGCTTGCGGCGGCGCTCCGCGATCAGCGGGTTTTCCTGTTCCTTGGACATTGAGTCTCCCCGACAGAAGCCTAGAGGCCCTGCTTAAGGCTCTCCTCTATAAACGGATCCAGATTGCCGTCCAGTACACCCTGAGTATTGCCGACCTCTACGCCAGTCCTGAGGTCTTTGATACGGGACTGATCCAGAACATAAGACCGGATCTGGCTGCCCCAGCCGATATCTGCCTTGGTCTCCTCGACCACCTGGGCCTCGGCTCGGCGTCTCTGCATTTCCAGTTCGAATAACTTGGCGCGCAGCTGCTTCATTGCCGTCGCCTTGTTCTTGTGCTGGGAGCGGTCATTCTGACACTGTACGACCACCCCACTAGGTTCGTGCGTAATCCGCACCGCGGACTCCGTTCGATTGACGTGCTGCCCACCGGCGCCGCTGGCCCTGTAGACATCGATGCGCAGATCGGCCGGATTAACCTCCACGTCGACCTCGTCCTCGATTTCGGGCGCCACGAACACGGCCGCGAAGGACGTGTGTCTGCGATTACCGGAATCAAACGGGGACTTACGCACGAGTCTATGCACGCCAGTCTCTGTGCGCAGCCATCCGTACGCATACTCCCCCGCAAACTTGATCGTCGCGCTCTTGATGCCGGCAACCTCGCCAGCCGAGAGTTCGATGATTTCCGTATTAAACCCATGGGTCTCGCCCCAGCGCAGATACATGCGCAACAGCATCTCAGCCCAGTCCTGGGCCTCGGTGCCGCCGGAACCCGCCTGAATATCGACGAAGGCACTCGATGAGTCCATCTCTCCGGAGAACATGCGACGAAACTCGAGTCGTTCCAGTTCGGTCGCCAGGCGTCGCGAGTCGGTTACGATCTCGTCGAGTGCACCGACATCGTTCTCTTCAGCCGCCATCTCGAGAAGCTCAAGACTCTCGTCAACTCCACGGGTCAAAGTGTCCAGAGACCGCACGACCGCCTCCAGACCGGCTTTTCTCCGGCCCAGATCCTGGGCCCGCTGTGGATCGCTCCAGACCTCCGGATTCTCAAGCTCGCGGAGCGTTTCCTCTAACTGTTCCCGCTGATCGTCATAGTCAAAGATACCCCCTAAGATCGCGGACCCGCGATCTCATGTCTTTCAACTGAGACTTGATCTGGCTGATTTCCATTGGCGGCGATACGCACCCGTGTCAAAGGGTCAAATACTATCACGCTGCCCTGCGTCAATCCTCCGTCAGAGGAGCTCTATGTGCTGCGCGATGAGTTGCGGACTGCGGACGCCGCGATACTCGTTGACCTCGAGTCTGTAGACCAGACGGAGACAGGTCGGCCTCTGGCCGGCGACGCGATCAGCCTGGTTGAATGCGACCGCCGAGATTTCCCGACTCCCCTCCAGCCGGCTCAACCTGAATCGGAGGTGCCGCTCTTTCATCACGCGGCAATCGTGAATCCTGAAGTCATCCACAAAAAGCGGCTCCGGGAATCCCTGGCCCCAGGGTCCGGCTTGGCGCAGTAACTCGGCTGTCTCCAGAGACAGTTGGGCGTCGTCCAGGCTGCCGTCGGTGAGAATCTCCCTCGTCAGAGCCAGCGGATCGAGGTGATCCTCGACGACCTGGGAGAGGCAGCTCCTGAATCGTCCAAGATCCGCTCGTGACAGGGATAGACCGGCCGCCATCGCGTGGCCGCCGAAACGCTCGATGAGCTCTGGATTCCTTGAGTCGACCTCCGCCAGGACGTCGCGAATGTGCAGGCCCGGGATGGACCGGGCGGATCCCTTGACGCGGTCCGGACCATCCGCTGCAAAGGCCACAACCGGACGATGGACTTTCTCCTTGATCCTGCTGGCGACCAGGCCAACTACACCCTGATGCCAGTCAGGGTCGAAGAGGCAAAGCACCGCCGGCAGGTTTCCCGAGTCATCCAGGGCGAGTGCGTCGACGGCTGTCGTCGCCTGATCTTGCATACGTTGCTCGATCTCCCTGCGTTCCTGATTCAGGCCGCCGAGCAGATCAGCCGCCTCTCGGGCGGCCGACGGATCGTCGGCCAGGAGGCAACGGATGCCGACAGAGATATCGTCAAGCCGGCCGGCAGCGTTGAGTCGTGGCCCGACGTAGAAACCCAGATCCGCGGCCACGGCCCGGCGCGGGTCGCGTCCGGCCTGTTCCATCAGGGCGATGATTCCCGTACAGCACTTTCTGGCCCGGATGCGTCTCAATCCCTGTTCGACGAGGATCCGGTTATTGCGGTCCAGAGGCACGAGGTCGGCCACTGTGCCGACAGCGACCAGATCGAGGAGATCGGCCACCAGTGCGCGCGCCTTGTCCGGCGGAGCATGCCTGCCAGCCAGCGCCGCCATCAGGTAGAACGCGACCCCGACCCCGGCAAGATTCTTGCTGGGAAACGTCTCGTCATCGAGATTCGGATTGACGATTGCGACCGCGTCGGGCAATTCCTGCGGCGGCAGATGATGATCTGTGACGATGACATCGATTCCCGCTTCACGCGCCGCTGCCGAACCGGCGATGCTCGAGATCCCGTTGTCTACCGTGATAATCAGATCCGGCCGGGAGTCGATAGCGACGGCGACCAGCTGAGGCGTGAGTCCATAGCCGAAGTCGAACCGGTTCGGGACCAGAAAGTCGACGTTTTGGTGCCCCAGATTCCGGAGAGCTTTACACACGAGCGCCGTACTGGTCGCTCCATCAGCGTCGAAGTCCCCGACGATCAGAATCCGGCTATCGCGCTGCATATGCTCGGTTAGCCGTTCGACAGCCTTCCCGGTGCCTTTTAACTCTCGAACCGGCAACATTTGTCGTAAGCCGAGATCCAGACTGTCCGTGGCTTCGATGCCGCGGCCCGCGTATATGCGGGCCAACAGCGGGTCCAGGTCACGCAACGCCTCGGCCCCGCTCGCGCCGCGGCATGAAATCTTCCATTCGGTCATGCGCTTGTCCGCCCCGACGTCCGCCAGAAGCGACGCAGGTTACGTCGAGTGAGTTCATACAGGCATCCCGACCCCACGGCCACGCCCAGACGATCGATTCGTCCCCGAGCCAGTGCCCGGACCAGCGGCCGGCACCATCTATGCTCCAGCCAAGCTGGGTCCGACATCCGCGCAGGGTCGGGAACGACGACGCCCCCGCCATCCAGATCGCCCGGTCCACCGACATCGCTACGGTGATCTACACCCGCCAGAGTCGACAGGCCGACCGCATAAGGGTCCTCGGAATGAGCGTGGGCTACCTGCGCGCCCACTCGCGTAAGGCCCCGTGCAGCCCAGCCCCACGGCCAGACACTGTTGATTTCTGCGACGCCCCGTTCACGTCTCGACAGATTCTCGGGCGCCTGATGAAGGATCACCTGAATCTCGTTCAGCAATTTGCGTACGCCGGCTCCGCTGTCGCCTGCGGGCAAGTAGTCCAGCACAGGCTGACCGGCGATTTCCTGGGGCGCCCACCAGGCGCCATCAGGCACATCGGGCAACGCCCCGTACCAACGCTGCGCAGACCCCATGCGAAGCCCAAGCGCCCCACCCTCCAGCGACTCCGTAACGGCTCGGACGATACGAACTGCCTCGTGTTCCGTCACACCCAGGGTGGCAGGAGGCGAAACGCAGAGCCCGCGTGGTCCGGCGGAGAGATTCACCGGATCCATCCGCAGTGCACCGAGAGGGGCTTCGCTGTCGAACTCGGCACGCCAGCACACCGGACCAGGCGGCCACTCGGTCGAGGCCGATGCATGTCCCGTGATCGCCCAACCGATGACATCGATCGGCCGTCGGATACCCAGGTCCCGTGAGATGCCGCGGTCAAGAACCCTGGAAAGAGCCCAACGACGTGGCCAGGCACGGCCTGATGAGATGAAGTCATCCGGGACGACAAGGATCCATCTGCAATCAGTCGCCGAAGACATGAAGGTCGTTTCCCGACTTTTTCCCGATTCGCAAAACCATTATGGTGCGGGCATGCAACTTCATCTCGATCGAGTCAACGGCATCAATTTCATCTCTGCAGTCGGGCCGGGTGAGGTCCGAATTGGTGATCGCATCTTCCAAGACAGCATCATAGTCAGCGCGCATGAGATTGTCCCAGATTGGACGGTAACCACAATCGACGAGATTGACGAGAGATCGATCGCGCCGATCCTGGCCATGGAGCCGGAGATCATCCTGCTGGGAACTGGTGATTCAGTCAGGTTTCCCGATCGCAGGCTGATGGCCGGAATCCTGGCGCGGAGAATCGGACTTGAGGTCATGGATACGGCCGCCGCCTGCCGGACCTTCAATATCCTCGTTGGCGAGGACAGGCAGGTGGCTGCAGCCTTGCTGATGGGATGAGTCAGTCGAACAGGGCGTCCTCGGACAACCCGTGGCTCTCCATGATCGTGCGCAGCCGACTCAGCGCATCCATCTGGATCTGCCGCACCCGCTCCCGGGTAACGCCGATTTCGTCGCCGACCTGCTCGAGGGTGCACTTCTCGAAACCATGCAGCCCGAATCGTCGTTCCACGACTGCGCGCTGTTTGTCACTGAGTCTGCCAAGCCACTTCTCGAGGACTTCATGTACGTCTTCGACCTGGACCAGCTTCGACGGATCGACGCCGTGCTCATCAGGAATGGCGTCCAGCACACTGCGCTCCCCATCCCTGGCGAATTCCGTAGTCATGGATGAGACCCGCTCGTTCAGACCCAGCAATCTGTCCACGTCCGCTGCTGGCTTGTCGAGTTCCCGCCCGATTTCTTCCGGCGTCGGATCCCGGTCGAGCTCCTGCGAGAGCCTCCTGGCAGCTCTGAGATAGACGTTGATCTCCTTGACCACGTGGATGGGCAGTCGGATGGTACGCGTCTGGTTCATGATGCCGCGCTCGATCGTCTGACGGATCCACCAGGTCGCATAGGTCGAGAACCGGAAACCTCTCTCCGGATCGAACTTCTTGACCGCATGCATCAGACCGAGATTGCCTTCCTCGATCAGGTCGAGCAAGGGCAGACCGCGGTTCATGTAACGTCTGGCGATCTTGACCACGAGACGGAGATTGCTCTCGATCATCCGCTTGCGAGACGCTTCGTCACCTTTCCGCGCTCGTCGCGCGTAATAGACTTCCTCTTCGGCAGTCAGTAACGGCGAAAAACCGATCTCACTCAGATAAAGACGAGTGGCGTCGACGTGTTCGTGCTGACGGGTGTGGCTGCTCACATAGGCCGACATCTCGGCGTTGCCATCGACCTTCCTGTCCGGCCCTGGCTTGTCGCCGACCTTGCCTTCCTTCTTGGCGCCGCCGCCGTCGGGTTTCACTACCCTTTTAGTGGCCAACTCTGCCCCCATGCAGCAATTCAGAGCGTGGGAACTCCCGAACTACCTACCCGGCAGATAACCCAGCGGATCAACGGGCTTTCCGTTGCGCCGGATTTCGAAATGCAGGGCGGGCTGTCTTCCGGGCCCGTCACCCATGTGCGCTATGGTCTGGCCTGCGGAGACCCGATCGCCCTCGCTAACGCTGAGCTCCCGGTTGTGGCCATATGCGCTCAGATACGCATCGTTGTGTTTTACGATGATAAGCTGTCCATAGCCTATAAGTCCACTTCCGCTATACACCACCTGCCCCCCTGCAGCCGCCACAACTGGCTGGCCCGCACGCCCCGCAATGTCTATTCCGTTCCCCCCCAGGGCCCCCTGTCCGAACTTGCTGACGAGCTCGCCATCAGTGGGCCAGCGCCAGGCCGATGGCGCCGGTGCCGAGGACCGTACGGGCGCCCTCGATTGGCGCTTTGGCGTACTGCTTCCTGATGCGACGGTCGTCTTGGACCGGCTGCCTCTCGACCAGCCATCAGGCGGGCTGAGCCGCAGGGTCTGGCCGGCCCGGATCAGATCCATCGAGTCCAACTCGTTCCATTGCGCGATGTCGCGGTAGTCCAGGCCGTACCGCCAGGCGATTTTGTAGAGTGTGTCGCCCGACTGGACGACATAGGAGTCCGGTTCCCAGCTCAGCATGCCGGCACAGCCCTGCAGGCCGATCAGGGCCAGAACACAGGTTAATGCCTTGCTGCGGACCATCACTCCTTCAGGAGCAGGTAAGCGATCACCAGAATCACCACGAAGGCCCAGCCAAGGATCTCTACGTGCGTCCGCAAGCGGCGCTCCATGGCGGGACCGCCTGCCCGGATGAGGGATGCGACGAGGAAGAATCGAGCACCACGTCCCAGGAATGACGCGGCCACGAAGGCCGGCACGAACATGCCGAGAGTCCCTGCTGCAATCGTGAACAGCTTGTATGGAATAGGCGAGAACCCAGCAGCCAGAACGGCCCAGAACCCCCAGCGCTCGAACCAGACCCGCACCTGAGTGTACCCGTCCCAGTACCCGGCTTCGCGCATCCACGGCTCCGCCAGATCAATAGCGAAATATCCGATCGCGTACCCGGCGATTCCTCCCGCGACCGAAGTGAGAGTAGTCAGCAGCGCCAGGCGCATGGCGGCTTCCGGACGCGCCAGAGTCATGGGCGCCAGCATCACGTCGGGCGGAATCGGGAAAAAGGAGGATTCAGCGAAACTGAGGCCGCCGAGATACCAGGGAGCGTGAGGGTGACGCGCCCAGGACAATACCCGGTCATACAAGGGTCCAAAAAGACGCATCAATCCACTCCCGGCAGTAATGGAACGAAGATAACGTGACCGAGGACGCGTTCCTCGTAATCATGCCCCCGACGCGTAATCTC
The DNA here is from genome assembly GCA_937924335.1 of uncultured Gammaproteobacteria bacterium. Taxonomy (GTDB): domain Bacteria; phylum Pseudomonadota; class Gammaproteobacteria; order Steroidobacterales; family XN24; genus JAHEFR01. The sequence continues at coordinate 46,638 of CALDWW010000044.1, read as the reverse complement.
AAGGAGTTCCTGATGCGTCCGTGGCCCGACAGGTATCACGAGTCGACCCCCATCGGCCAGTTGCTCGAGGAGAGGCTTGGGGGTCTCGGGCGGCGCCGCTGTCACCAGGATCACATCGTACGGCGCGTTAGCCCGCCAGCCTTCCCAACCATCACCGTGACGGAAGCGCACATTGTAGATGGCGAGCTGGCGTAGCCGGTCCCGCGCCTTCTTCAACAGTGGAGCGATGCGCTCCACCGAATACACCGTGCCTGCAAAACCGGCCAGCACTGCAGTCTGATAACCGCATCCGGTACCTATTTCCAACACCTTGCCTGGCCTGCCAGATGCTATTGCGGCCTCGGTCATTCTTGCGACAACATACGGTTGAGAGATCGTCTGCCCATGACCAATGGGCAGCGCAGTGTCCTCGTATGCCCGGCTGGACAGGGCTTCATCGACGAAGAGGTGTCGGGGCACTTCGCGGATCCGGTTGAGCACTGCCTCATTGGTAATCCCCTCCTCCTTGAGCCGCCTTATCAGCCGCTCGCGGGTCCTCGCCGACGTCATGCCGATGCCGGACTTATCCCGGTCCGAGATCATTCATCATCCTCCCGCAGCCAGATCCCGAGATCTTCGATCGCCTGATGCCTGGTCAGGTCAACCTGTAATGGTGTCACGGATACCCATCCATTAGCCACGGCATGGAAGTCCGTGCCCGGGCCTGCGTCCGCTTCAGGGCCGGCGGGGCCGACCCAGTAGATGGGCTTCCCCCGCGGGTCTCGGGTCCTCACGACCGGTTCAGCCCGGTGTCGGTTTCCCAGCCGCGTGGACTGCGTCCCGGCAAGACCCTCGAAAGGCAGATCGGGGACATTGACGTTAAGGATGAAATCGGGAGGCAATGACTTCTCGATGAGCCGCCGGACGATGGCCTGTGCCACCCGGCCGGCCGTGTCAAAGTGCCGGTCGCCGCGACTCACCAGGGATACGGCGATCGCCGGCAGCCCGAGAAACCGCCCTTCTGTAGCCGCGGCGACGGTGCCCGAATAGAGCACGTCGTCTCCGAGGTTCGCTCCGTCGTTGATTCCCGACACCACCATGTCTGGCTCATCTTCCAGCAGACCGGTGACCGCGAGGTGGACGCAATCTGTTGGTGTGCCGCTGACGAAATAGATACCGGGCTCCGCTTCAACGACACGCAATGGCGAATCCAGGGTCAGGGAGTTACTCGCGCCGCTGCGATTTCGTTCCGGCGCCACGACGACAACCTCACCCAGGGGACGCAGATGTCGCGCCAGGCACACGATACCGTCGGCTCGGTAGCCGTCGTCGTTACTGATAAGGATTTTCACAACTGGACAGGAACGCTCAAAGCTGGCAAACACTATACCGCAAGCAGGAGACTGGATATGCCCCCGGACGATGACGATCGTGACCTGTTCAGACGGATGTTTGGCGACGTAAAGCGGGTCCGGTCAGACAAGGCGGAGCCTGCGCGGCAACGCCCCAGGCCAGCTGCTCGCTTCCGCCGCCTGGACGAGGCCCAGGTAATGGAAGAGAGCCTCGGTGGCGCGCTGGACCCGCATGATCTGGAGACTGGCGAGGAATTACTGTTCCGGCGGCCGCACTTGCGCCCCGGAGACCTGCGCAAGCTTCGGCGGGGACACATACCGGTGGCTGACGAGATAGATTTGCATGGCCTCACCGCAGATGAGGCTCACTCGGCGCTGGCCGAGTTTCTGTCCGAAGCGTTAGCAGATCGGAAGCGTTGCGTCCGTGTCATCCACGGGAAAGGGCTTCGATCCGGGCCGGGCGGGCCGGTGATAAAGCGACGCATCGGCCGCTGGTTGAGACGTCGTGACGAAGTTCTCGCGTTCTGCTCCGCGCGACCCGTGGACGGCGGCACCGGCGCCGTATATGTCTTGCTCAGAATCGTACCCTGATCGGCTGGTCGGAGGTGCGCGTCAGGCCGCCAGGATTTCGGCCAGTACCGCCGTGGCAAACGCGCCGCGTGGCAAATAGAACGACATCCGGAGCCGATCATCCGACAATGCCCAATCCAGGTCGCGTACTGGCAGGCGGAGAGCGCGCCGCTCCTGTTTCATGCCCGCTTGTTCCACGCAGGTGCACAATTCGTGGAGCTCGCCGGCCACTTCGAATTCGAGTTCGCGCGGCGTACCGGAAGTCGCTGGATCACCACGCCCCCAGAGTGGCCCTGACGGATGCAAATCCATGGACATGATCCGGTCCGCCATATCCTCGTCCGGCTGATCCACATGAAACCAGCTTGCGGTTCCATCCAGGACCGCCACGTCGCCAGGCACCAGCGAATTCCAGTTTCCCGCCGCCACGCGACGGCATAGCAAAGCATTGAATATGGCGGCCCTGGCGGCCGACAGGGCGAACCCCCGCCTGCGGCGATCGAGGCGTGCCCCGCCGGACAACGCGCTGGCAAGAGCCAGGTTGTTTCCTTGCCGTCCGAAGCGCTGAGGGCCGAAATAGTTCGGCACGCCTCCCGCGGAAATCTCCGTGAGACGTTGTTCGATGGCCGCCGGATCCCCGTCAACGCCGTCGAGGACGATTCTGAATCGATTTCCACGATGACTGCCCCTGCGCAGCTTGCGTCCGTGGGGGGCTTGCTGGAGGACCTCGAGACCCATGCCTGCCAAGGCATCCAGGTCTATCGACGGCGCGCCCGGGATGCTGAACCACTGGCTGGTGACTGCGTTTCGATCCTTCAGCCCGCAGAACCCGACATCGCGGACACGCACACCTGCCGCCCGCGCGATACAGCGAGCCGCCCAATCGGTATTCGCGCTCGTTTTCCTTATGTGAACAAGTGTATGGGCACCGCTGCCGTCCGGGCTGAACCCCAGATCTTCTTCCACCACGAAGTCCGCCGGGCGCGACCGCGCCACTCCGCGCGTAACCGCATCTCCCCAGGCCCGGCTCTGCCTGCTGGTGACATCCAGATTGGCATCGCCGTGCGGATTCGGGTCGTGCTTCACCGCCTCAGCAACAGCACAACCGCAAAAGCCGCGATGCCCTCGGAGCGGCCTGAGAACCCCAGGCCCTCGGTCGTCGTCGCTTTGACATTCACCTGGCTCTCCTCGATCTGGAGATCCCGTGCGATGTGGCCTCGCATGTCATCGACATAGGGCCTGATCCTCGGCGTCTGGGCGACCACCGTCAGGTCGACATTGGCCACGCCGTAGCCTTTTTCATGAACCATTGCCGCGGCATGCTGAAGGAATACCCGGCTGTCCGCGCCATTCCACTGCGGATCCGAGTCAGGGAAGTGCAGCCCTATATCGCCCTCGGCGATCGCCCCCAACAGGGCATCACAGAGCGCATGTAGCACGACATCGCCATCCGAATGCGCCTGTAGCCCCCGATGGTACGGAATCTTCACGCCACCCAGCGTGATGAAGTCACCCTCGCCAAAAGCATGGACGTCAAATCCCTGGCCAATCCGCATCAGGCGACCCCCGATTGAGAGATGATGAATTCAGCCAGAGCGAGATCCTCTGGTCGCGTGATCTTGATGTTGTCGGCTCGTCCGGGAACGATGCGCGGTCGATGCCCCATCCGCTCCATCGCCGCTGCCTCGTCCGTCGCAAGAAATCCGGACGTCTTCGCGCGATGCAAGGCGGACGCTAACTCCCCAATACGGAACATCTGCGGCGTCAACGCCCGCCACAGCCCTTCTCGCTCGACGGTTCGGGCGACGGAGCCGTTGTCGGCAGCCTTCAGCGTGTCCTGGACCGGCGCGGCCAACAAACCGCCGCATGTCTCAGCTGCGGTCTCGACCAATCGGTCCAGGTCCTCATCGGTAAGGCACGGACGTGCCGCATCGTGGACAAGCACCCAGTCCCGGGCGTCCGCCTTCCCGGATAACGCATCCAACCCGGCAAGTACGGAATCGGCACGTTGAGGTCCCCCGTGGACAGCCTGGATGCGACCCGACGACAGACAGATACCTGGCCAGTATTCATCGGCCGCGGCGATGACCACAACGATTCCCGCGACGTCTGCTCGAGTCTGGATTGGCCGTATCGCCCACTCAAGCACGGTACGCCCCAGCAGCGGCAGATACTGCTTCGGCACATCGCCGCCGAATCGTTCCCCGGCTCCGGCAGCGGGGATGACCGCCCAGAGCGGGCGAGCCCGACTCACCTGCGGGCCTCTGATCTATCTCCCGTATCCGGCGCAGCGATCTGGTAGAGCGTCTCATCCGAGCCAATCATCCCCAGATCGGTACGGGCAATCTCTTCCGCCGCATCAAGGCCGCTCTTGAGGTCTTCAACTTCCGCCTGAAGCCGTTGGTTGCGCTCCCGAAGCTGATCGTTCTCGCTCTCCTGGAGCCGGACCGCCTCGCGCAGTCCCCAAACTTCACGCCAACCGTCTTCCGATATCCAGAGTCGGTACTGCAACGCGACAAACAACAAGACCACGAAAATCAGTAATGGGCGCATCGAATACGATCTATGGAGGGTCCGGTCCCGCCGACCCTCAGATGTCCACCGGAAAGGCCGAACGACCCGGATATCGAGCGCCCTCTCCCAGCTCTTCCTCTATCCTCAGGAGCTGGTTGTACTTCGCGATGCGGTCCGACCGGGACATCGATCCCGTCTTGATCTGTGTTGCGCTGGTACCGACAGCGATGTCCGCGATGGTGGCATCCTCGGTCTCTCCCGACCGATGTGAGACGACGGCGCTGTAGCCTGAGTCTGCGGCCATCCTGATCGCTTCAAGGGTCTCGGTCAGCGTCCCAATCTGGTTCACCTTGATAAGGATGGAATTACCAACTCGCTGCCGGATCCCCTCCTCCAGGATGCGTGTATTGGTCACGAACAGATCATCGCCGACCAGCTGCACCCGGTCCCTCAGCCGCTCGCTGTGGAGAGCCCAACCGTCCCAGTCATTCTCTGCCATCCCGTCTTCGATCGATACGATGGGATAACGAGACACGAGTCCCTCCAGATACTCGGAGAATCCGGCGGCATCGAACTGCCGATCCTCGGAGGCCAGGTTGTAGACGCCCTCCGAATAGAACTCCGAACTGGCCACGTCCATTCCCAGCAGGATGTCTTCCCCGGCCCTGTAACCGGCCCGGTCGATTGCCTCGAGAATGGTCTCGAACGCGGACTCATTGGACGGCAGATCCGGGGCGAATCCGCCCTCGTCACCGACAGCCGTTGACAGGCCCTTATCGTGTAGCACCTTCTTCAATGCATGAAAAATCTCCGCCCCGTAACGCAGGGACTCGGAGAAACTGGATGCCCCGACGGGCAGGATCATGAATTCCTGAATGTCTACCGAGTTGTCCGCATGCTCTCCCCCATTGATGATGTTCATCATCGGCACGGGCATCTCGAACTCATCAGAGCCTATGGACCTGAACAGCGACTGACCCCGGGCTGCGGCGGTAGCCTTGGCGTTGGCGAGGGACACGGCAAGGATGGCATTTGCCCCGAGTCGGCCCTTGTTCTCCGTGCCGTCCAGCTCGATCAGACTTCGATCCAGGCCCTCCTGATCCTCCGACTCGTACCCCAAAACCAGATTGCGGATCTCGCCATTGACGTTGCCGACAGCCCGCAGGACGCCCTTGCCCCCGTAACGTGACGGATCTTCGTCGCGCAGCTCCACCGCTTCGCGACTGCCCGTCGATGCGCCGGAAGGGACGGCCGCCCGGCCGAAGTACCCGTCCTCCACGATTACATCCGCTTCGACGGTGGGGTTGCCCCTGGAGTCTATGATCTCCCTGGCGCGAATCTCGGCGATTTTCGGCATTTTGATGGTCTCCTGTGAAGACGCCGTCCACGGGGCGCGCCCGGGGCACGGTCGAATCGGCGGCCCGTCCAGCGCCGCGCTGTTTACTAGCCTTCCTGACGCGCCTCGTGCAGCGGTCCGGACTTTGTCACCCGATCGAGATCCTGGAGAGTCGAAAGCAAGGACTCGATCTCGTCGAGGGGCCAAGCGTTCGGACCATCACTCAAGGCCTTCTCCGGATCCGGGTGTGTCTCCATGAACAGACCGGATACTCCAACAGCGACGGCTGCTCTTGCCAGCACGGGGACAAACTCGCGCTGGCCGCCAGAGGCGGAACCCTTACCGCCGGGCAGCTGGACGGAGTGAGTCGCGTCAAACACGACGGGCGCACCCGTATCCCTCATCACCGCCAGCGAACGCATATCGGAAACAAGATTGTTGTAACCGAAGCTGAAACCCCGCTCGCAGACCATGATCTTCTCATTACCCGTCGAACGGGCCTTGTCGACGACGTTGCCCATCTCCCAGGGAGACAGGAACTGCCCTTTCTTGATATTGACCGGCAAGCCCTGACTTGCGACCCGCAGTATGAAGTTGGTCTGCCGGCAGAGAAACGCCGGTGTCTGCAGCACGTCGACGACTGCCGAGACTTCCTCCATGGGAGTGTCCTCGTGCACGTCTGTCAGAACTGGCACCTGTAACTGATCGCGGACGTCTGCAAGTATCGCAAGGCCCTCCTCCATGCCCGGGCCACGAAAGCTGCCGATCGAGGAACGATTTGCCTTGTCGAAGGACGACTTGTAGACGAAGGGTATCCCGAGCCGCTCGGCAATCTCCTTCAGTGCCCCGGCCGTGTCGAAGGCCAGCTGCTTGCTCTCTATGACGCAGGGTCCGGCGATGAGGAAGAAAGGCCTGTCCAGCCCAACTTCGAAATCCGCGATTTTCATGCTTGAACTGCCTCTGGTAGCTGGTGCTCGGCGTAACTTCTGGCCGCCTGGACAAAGCCTGTGAACAACGGGTGTCCGTCACGCGGATTCGACGTGAACTCGGGATGAAACTGACATGCCAGGAACCATGGATGCGAAGGCAGTTCGATGACCTCGGCAAGGCCGTCCACAGACCAGCCTGAGAAGACCAGACCCGCCTGCTCCAGCAAGGACCTATAGGCATTGTTGAATTCGTAACGATGGCGGTGACGTTCGACTATCGATTGCTGTCCGTAAGTGCGTTGTGCCAGCGTCTCTCCGACTAACTGGCAGGTCTGTCCGCCGAGCCGCATAGTGCCGCCGAGGTCTGAATCCTCGTCGCGTTCCTCGATCGCCCCGGTCCGATCCTGCCATTCCGTGATCAGGGCGATCACCGGATGTGGCGTCCTGGGATTGAATTCCGTGCTGTGCGCAGCATCCAAGTCCGCCTGATTACGGGCATATTCGATAACAGCGACCTGCAGGCCGAGGCAGATGCCCAGGTAGGGAATCTGGTTTTCACGGGCATGCTGGGCCGCCAGGATCTTCCCCTCGATACCGCGTTCACCGAAACCACCGGGGACCAGGATTGCGTCCATGCCGGCGAGTCTGTCGGCGCCAATTTTCTCAAGCTCCTCGGAGTCTACGAACTCGATATTGACCTTGGTACGGGTGTGGATGCCCGCATGCTTGAGCGCTTCATTCAGCGAGATATAGGCATCGTGAAGATCGACGTACTTACCGACCATTGCCACACTGACCTCGGCCTCCGGGTGCTCGCGTGCTTCCACAACCCGGTGCCATTCGCTCAGATCGGCCTCACCGACGTCCAGTCCGAGCTTCTCGACGATAATCTCATCGAGTCCCTGCTGGTTTAGCATCAAGGGGATCTTGTAAAGATCGTCGACGTCCTCGGCCGCGATGACCGCATTCTCCCTGACATTGGTGAACAAGGAGATCTTGCGGCGTTGCTCCTCCGGCAATGGTCTGTCGACACGACATACCAGGACGTCCGGCTGGATACCGATGGATCTCAACTCCTTGACGGAGTGCTGAGTGGGCTTGGTCTTGATCTCGCGTGAAGCCGGGATATAAGGGACCAGCGTCAGGTGCACGAATACGGCCCGCTGTCTACCGAGTTCCGTACCCATCTGCCGGATGGCTTCCATGAAAGGCAGTGACTCGATGTCGCCCACAGTGCCGCCGATCTCGACCATGCATACGTCGGCGTCGCCGGCTCCGACTATCACGCTATTCTTGATCTCGTCGGTGATGTGGGGGATGACCTGTACGGTGGCGCCCAGGTATTCCCCGCGGCGCTCCTTGGCGATGACATTCCCGTAGATCCTGCCAGTTGTGAAATTGCTCTCCCTTGAGGTCACCGTACGGACAAATCGCTCGTAGTGTCCAAGATCGAGATCGGTCTCTGCGCCGTCGGCAGTCACGAATACCTCGCCGTGCTGGAAAGGACTCATGGTTCCCGGATCAACGTTGATATAGGGGTCCAACTTGATCATGCTGACCTTGAGCCCGCGCGCTTCCAGGATAGCGCCGAGGGAGGCAGCCGTGATGCCCTTGCCAAGGGACGAAACCACGCCGCCGGTGACGAAAATAAAACGCGTCATGAGAGGATTACCGCCTTCTAGAGGGAGCGCGCAAGCGCCGGATCAAGACGGGACTACAACTTACCAGAATAGCCCCTCAGCCACAATGCGGATGTCGGCATTCGGGCTGATTTTTCCATCGAACTCGCCAGCATCCCGGGCCATCCGAGCAGGCATCCTCTGCGACCCAAATATCCGCCACGGCCAACAGCCGGTCAGCATGGTAGATGAGCGGCAACAGGGGTCGCCACCAAGGCGCGATGCCAGCTTCCTGGAGTAGCTGCTTCAATGACTTACTGCTCCCGTATCCTGCCGGCCGGAAACGTTCCCCGCCGGACCTGAAGCGAACTGTCAGGGAAGCATCCTCCAGCCACTCAGGCGCCAGACCCCTGCCAGGCTCCGGCACAATCTCCAGCCTGCCGAGTCCAGGTCCTAGATCTAGCGGAGCCCCGACAGCCCAGCATCGGTCGGCGGGCGGCCGATCCAGTAGCTCGAGATCATCCCGCCCGAGGGCATGGAGCTGCCCCGCGAAACGCCGGATAGCCCCGCCCGGCCAGCGGACCTCGGGCTGCGCGTCGCGTCGCGCAGTAAGCACGTTCTTCAGGATCGCTTCCAACCGGCGGCTGTCAGGCGTCGGCAGACCTCGCCGATCCAACCATCGCCTGAGAAGATTTCGTACCCGTTCCGGGGCGAGTGACTCCAGCAGACCGATATCCAGAGTGTCGAGCCTTGCCTGCTCGCTCATATCCATGTCCGCCAGAGACTCGAGCAGGCGCCGTGCCTCGCCGCAATGCCGGGCGCTGCGGGAGACGCTGCGCGCCACGCTAGGCCAGCGCTGGCGCAGCTGTGGGATCACTTCCAGACGGAGATAGTTGCGATCGAAACCAGCGTCGCTATTCGAGGGATCCTCCAGCCATCGGACCCGCCGGGATTCAGCCCACTCGCGCAATTCAGATCGCGTCCATGACAGCAGCGGCCGGAAAAGTAGCCCTGGCGGAAATGCCGCGACAGCCGGCATGCCTGCCAGCCCCGCCGGTCCGCTTCCTCTGAACAGTTGCAGCAACACGGTCTCGAGCTGATCGTCTGCGTGGTGACCCGTGACCAGCGTCTCGCCGTCTCGCAGCGCCTGAGCCAGACAGGCATATCGGGCCTCTCGCGCCGCCGCTTCCGGACTCTCCCCCGGCTGTCTGGCAATCTCGATCACTGCGTCAGAAACAGGCACCCGGAGCGTCCCGCAGAGATCGCGGCAGTGCTCCCGCCAGAGCGAGGCGTCCGGATGGAGGCCATGATCCACATGTATGGCGCGCACGGTCCCGGCCGGTCTGGACTCGACCAGCGCGTGCAGGGCGACGGTCGAGTCCAGACCCCCACTGAGTGCAACGCAAAAGGGTCCTGACACACCGCTGCCGGCGGCACTCTCCAGCACCGCCGCGAATGCTTCTGCGGAGAATCTCATCCCGGCAGGGTCAGTCCTCCTTGTACCGCCCGAAAGACATGAGCTTCTGGTAGCGGGCGTCAAGGAGTTCGTCCAACGACAATCGCGTGAGGCCGTCGAGATGAGCGATGAGTGCGTTCTTCAGCACCTGCGCCGTCGCGTCAATGTCGCGATGGGCGCCTCCAAGCGGCTCTTTCAGAACCTCGTCGACCAGCTTCAGCTGCCTGAGTCTGTCTGCCGTAATGCCCATCGCTTCCGCGGCATCCTCTGCCCGATCAGCGCTCTTCCAGAGGATGGATGCGCAGCCCTCGGGGGAGATGACCGAGTAAATACTGTACTGGAGCATCACCAGCCGATCAGCCACGCCGATCGCGAGTGCGCCACCAGATCCACCCTCACCGATGACGGCGCTGACGATCGGGGTGCGCAGCTCCGCCATCTCGGCGAGATTGCGGGCAATGGCCTCACTTTGGCCACGTTCCTCCGCTCCGACACCAGGGTAGGCCCCCGGAGTATCGATGAGCGTGACAACCGGAAGCCTGAATCGGGCGGCCATTTCCATCAGTCGCAACGCCTTCCGGTAACCCTCGGGCTTCGGCATGCCGAAGTTGTGCTTTACCTTGGCCTTGGTGTCCCTGCCCTTCTCGTGACCGATGACAACAACAGGCTGACCCTCCAGCCGGGCCAGCCCGCCGATCACAGCGGGATCGTCCGCATAGGTGCGATCGCCATGCAACTCCTCGAAATTGCTGAAGATTCGCTGGATGTAATCAGAGCTGTGTGGCCGTTGCGGGTGCCTGGCCAGCTGTGCGATCTGCCAGGCGCTCAGATTCGAAAAGATACTTCGCGTCAGGGACTCGCTTTTAGATCTGAGTCGCGCGATTTCCTCAGTTAGATTGACGACCGAGTCATCGCCGACAAAGCGAAGCTCGTCAATCTTGGCCTCAAGTTCCGCGATCGGACGCTCGAAATCGAGGAAATTCAAGTCCATATCGGTGTCCCGCCCCTCCGATCGCACACACTAGCCGTCTAGATTGTAGGTGGCAAGCGCTAGGCTAATCCGCGTTGGCCATAGACTACCCGGACGTTGCCACCGCCAACCAGTTTCCCGAGCCTTTGAATCAGTTCCCGGCTGGGACGCACACACCAATCTTCCCCGAGGGCGATCCGGGCGCGGGCCGCGGGACCGGTGTACACGAGAGAGACGGGGCATTTGCCTTCGCGGAATGGTTGGAGAGTGCCCTGCAACTGATCGATAAAGTCTGATTCTTCTCCGTTGACGTCCCAGCAGATCAACAAGCGGGCAGCGTGCTCCTCTCTCGCCTGATCAATGTCGACGACCCGGCGCGCAGTCACCCGCCACTCGCCGATGAAATCATCAAACCGCAGGCTGCCTTCCACCACGAGTACGGCATCCGTCGCGACAACATTCCGGCAAGCCTGGAATGTCTCATCGAACAGGGTGACCTCGATCCTTCCGCTGCGATCATCCAGCACCAGCGTGACTCGATTGCCGCGCCGACGCATCTGTAATACGAGGCCCGCCACGATGACGTCTCTTCGCCCGCCGTAGCCGCCCTGTGGCTCTGCGGCCGACAGATCCGCAATCCGTCCTGAAGTCAGGTGCGCCAGGTCATCGACGAAAGCCTCGATGGGATGACCGGTCAGATAGAGTCCCAGCGTTTCCTTTTCGCCGGCGAGCCGCTCGGCGTCGCTCCAGTCCGGTAGCGTCTCGTTGGGAAGGCCTTCCTGCTCGCCCTTGGGCTCCACCACGGACGGCATGCCGAACAGATCACTCTGCCCGGCTGCCTCGGCCTGCGCATGCTGTTCCGCGCGACGTATCGCCAGCGGCAGATGCTGCATCAGCGTCGCGCGGTTTGGACCCAAGCGGTCCAGCGCGCCTGCCTTTGTCAACGCCTCGAGCACCCGCTTGTTGGCTTTCTGAAGATCCACGCGGGAACAGAAATCCACCAGATCCTCGAACTGGCCACCGGCCTCCCGCTCATCGATGATTGACTGTACCGCGCCCTGGCCCACCCCTTTTATGGCTCCCAGCCCGTAGCGAAGCGATCGATCACCGGATACGCTGAATGTGTACAGCGACTCGTTCACATCCGGCGGCGCGACCGTCAGATCCATCTCGCTGCATTCGTCCACCAGGGTGACCACTTTGTCCGTGTGATCCATATCAGCGGACAGCACAGCCGACATGAAGGCGGCCGGATAATGAGCCTTCAGCCACGCGGTCTGATAGGAAAGAAGCGCATAGGCGGCAGAGTGACTCTTGTTGAAGCCGTAACCGGCGAACTTCTCCATCAGATCGAATATGTGGGTGGCGGTATGCTCGGCAACGCCGAGAGACGTGGCGCCCTCGACAAAGATGCCACGCTGCTTGGCCATCTCCTCAGGTTTCTTCTTGCCCATGGCCCGCCGCAGGAGGTCCGCCGCGCCGAGCGTGTAACCGGCGAGAACCTGCGCGATCTGCATCACCTGTTCCTGGTACAGGATGACGCCGTAGGTCGGCCTGAGGATAGATTTCAGCTTTGGATGGAAGTAGTCGATGGGAGCGTCGTTCTTGCCGTGTTTTCGGCTGATGAAGTCGTCGACCATGCCAGACTGGAGCGGCCCTGGGCGGAACAACGCCACCAGGGCCACGATTTCGTCGAAGCGATCCGGTTGCAGACGCTTGACGAGGTCTTTCATGCCTCTCGATTCAAGCTGAAAGACAGCCGTAGTCGCACAGCGTTTCAGAAGAGCAAACGTCTTCTTGTCTTCCAGGGGGATGTGCGCAATGTCCAGGACTTCCTCATCCGTTTCCTGGCGTCCCCGATTGATCGTCTTTACGGCCCTATCGATGATGGTCAGGGTCCGAAGTCCCAGAAAGTCGAACTTGACGAGCCCGATCGACTCGACATCATCCTTGTCGAACTGGCTGACCGGGCTACCGCCGGCTTCTTCGAAATACAGTGGTGTGTAATCCGTTAGCGGTCCGGGCGCGATGACGACACCGCCGGCATGTTTGCCGGCGTTTCGCGCCAGTCCCTCAAGCTGGCGCGCGAGATCGATAATGGCGCGCACCTCTTCCTCGGACTCGTAGGTCCTCTTGAGTTCCTCGTCCTGTGCCAGAGCCTTGTCAAGGGTCATGCCGATCTCGAACGGGATGAGTTTCGCGATCCGATCAACGAACCCGAACGGTTGCCCCAACACCCTGCCGACATCGCGGACCACCGCCCGCGCCGCCATGGTGCCGAAGGTGATGATCTGGGAAACGCTGCCGCGGCCGTAGCGAGAAGCGACATAGTCGATAACGCGGTCACGGCCCTCCATGCAGAAATCGATATCGAAGTCCGGCATGGAGACTCGCTCAGGATTAAGAAATCGCTCGAATAACAGCTCGTAACGTATTGGATCTAAATCAGTAATTCCGAGGACGTAGGCAACGAGAGAGCCGGCGCCCGAACCTCGCCCCGGCCCAACCGGCACGCCATTCTCCCGCGCCCACGTGATGAAATCTGCCACGATCAGGAAGTAACCGGGGAAGCCCATGCCACAGATCACATCGAGCTCTGCGGCCAGACGGTCACGGTAGTCAGCGGCAGCCGGGGCGGTCGCATCTGAAGCCTCGGCGACGAGCTGCGAGAGCCTCTCCTCCAGGCTGTCAGCGGACGTCTGTCGCAGATAGCTATCGGCGGTCATCCCGTCAGGCACCGGGAAGTCGGGCAACACACTCTGCCCAAACGTGAGATCCAGGCTGCAGCGCTTGGCGACCTCGACCGTGTTCTCCAGCGCCTCCGGAATATCTGCGAACAACTCAGCCATCTCTGCGGGTGACTTCAAGTACTGTTGCTCGGTGTACGTCCTGGGACGTCCAGGGTTGTCCAGCGTATGCCCTTGGTGGATACAGACCCTTGCCTCGTGTGCCTCGAAATCCTCCCGGTCGATGAAGCGCACATCGTTGCTGGCGACGACCGGTATTGACGCCTTCGCGGCCAGCCTTAGCGCGCCTTCGATGTAGCTCTCCTCGCCCGCTCTTCCGACGCGAGAAATCTCCAGGTAATAGCGTCCCGGAAACTTCTTCACCCAGTGCCGCAGAGCGGCTCCAGCCTGGCGCTTATGCCCGGCGGCCAGGCAGCGACCCACATCACCATCCATGCCCGCGGAGATCGCCAACAGCCCCGCAGTCCCTGCCTTCCGCAATTGGTCCCGGGTGATCACCGGTAGCCCATGGCTTCTGGGATTCTGATAGGCCGCACTGATGAGCTCACACAGACTCCGGTAACCGTCTCTGTTCTGACACAGGAGACGGAGCAGGGACGGCGCTGCCTCATCGCCCTCGTCTATCCAGACATCCGCACCGACGATCGGTTTGATCCCGGCCGCCTGAGCTGACCGGTAGAACCGGACCATGGCGAAAAGGTTGGCCAGATCCGTCACCGCCACCGCCGGCATGCCGCGTTCGCGGACTGCGCTCATAAGGGGTTTGACCCTCACTACGCTGTCCGCCAGCGAATATTCGCTGTGCAGGCTCAGGTGGACGAATGACGACGACATGATCAGGCAACTCCCAGCAACTCGGCTACCGGACGGAAGCTACGTCGGTGGACAGGGCACGGCCCGTGCTGTCTCAGCGCGGTGACATGGGCCTGCGTGGGATAGCCTTTGTGCCTCGCCAGACCGTAAACCGGGTAGATCTCGGCGAGGCGCAGCATCATACGGTCACGGGCAACCTTGGCCAGGATCGAGGCCGCGCTGATCGCCGCATGTAATCGGTCTCCGCCGACGACCGCCTCGGCCGTGCAGTCGAGCCGCGGGCAACGGTTCCCGTCCACCACAACATGCCGCGGCGGGACCCCAAGGCCTTCTACCGCACGGCGCATCGACAGCAGAGTGGCATTGAGTATGTTCAAACAGTCGATCTCGGCGGGATCGGCCCACGCCACGGCCCAACTGACCGCCACTCTGCGTATGTCTGTCTCCAGCCGGTTTCGCGCCTTCTCAGGCACTGCCTTGGAGTCACCGAGGCCTGGCAATAAATAGTCTGCCGGCAGGACTACCGCCGCCGCCACGACAGGGCCCGCGAGCGGGCCTCTGCCGGCTTCGTCAACACCGGCCACAAGACCCGGGTCGAACAGCGGCAGCGCTGACTGAGCCCCCGGATGGCTCATCCGGCGACTCCCGGGGATCCATTGCAAACGGATAATACGGCCTCTGCGGCTCCCTGATCCGCATCCTGGCGGAGCAAGTCGCGGATACCCCTGAAATCCTGCATCAGGCGAGACCTCCGATCGGCGTCGTCCAGCCATCCGAGGACTGCCGAACCCAGGGCCTCCGGAGAGACGTCGTCCTGCAGTATCTCCGGGACCAACTGCCGATCGGAGAGCAGGTTCGGAAGGGCGAAACGGTCAATCTTGAGCATACCCAGGTCCTGCAAAATCCATCGGGTCAGCGGGGCTACCCGATAGGCTACTACCATCGGCCTGCCGATCAAGCAGGCTTCGAGCGTCGCCGTCCCGGAGGCCATCAGGATGACATCTGCAGCCGCCATCACGGAGCGTGACTGACCGTCGGTCAGACGAATATCTGCATCCGGCGCATGGGTGCGCAGAAGCCCGTCGAATGAATCTCGCAGGGTCGGAGACGCCATCGGCGCAACGAAAACAAGATCTGGCCGCCGTTTCGCCAGCCACCCGATGGCGGCCGCAAAATCTGCGCCGAGATGCGCCAGTTCGCTGCCCCGACTGCCCGGCAGTACGGCCACGACGGTCGCGTCGGCGGCCAGCCCCAGAGCCTCTCGCACCGGTCGCTTGTCCGATATGGGCTCGATCCGGTCCGCCAGTGGATGCCCGACGAAGACCGCGTCGACACCGGATGACTGATAGATCTGCGGCTCGAAGGGGAGCAGGCACAAGACGCGATTCGCCGACCGGCGGACGGTCCGGACGCGACCCGCCCGCCAGGCCCAGACGGACGGGCTCACATAGTGCACGGTCTTGATGCCCTGACGGCGCAGGCGGCGCTCCAGGCCTAGATTGAAGTCCGGGGAATCGATACCGACCACGACATCGGGCCGCCTGTGGAGAAAACGTCTGCGCAGATCGCGTCGAATGCGGATCAGCTCCGGAAGATGCCGGACTATCTCGCTCAGGCCGATGACCGACAGCTGTTCCGCGTCATACCAGGCGTGGAATCCGGCGGCTGTCATCCCTGGCCCACCCACGCCGTAGAACTCGGCTTCCGGGCAGCGTTGCCTGATCGCCGTGATCAGGCCGGCCCCCAGTTGATCCCCGGACGCCTCACCCGCGACCAGACCGACCCTCAGTGTCATGCGCTTGTCAATGGATGCGCCCTTATCGGACGATGCTGCGGGTGGACCGGAGGACTGAGTCCAGGAACTCCTGCAATTCCGGCTGTCCGGCCACATCCTCAGCGATACGCTGGGTGGCCTCGTCCAGTTTGAGCCCGTCCCGATAGACGAGCCGGTACGCCCGCCGGATATTTTTAATCTGCTCCGGACCGAATCCGTGGCGGCGCAGACCCTCGGAATTAACACCCCTCGGAACGGCCGGCTGTCCCGAGACCATACAGTACGCCGGGATGTCGCGATTCACCGCGCTGAACATTCCGAGAAAAGCATAAGAGCCGATCTGGCAGAACTGGTGGACACCCGAGAAGCCGCCAAAAGTGACGTGATGACCGACCTGGACATGGCCTGCCAGCGTTGCATTATTGGCCATCACGTTGTCATTCCCAATGAGGCAATCGTGGGCGACGTGAGTGTATGCCATGATCCAGTTGTCGTCGCCGATACGGGTGACGCCTCCTCCGTCCCGGGTACCACGATTGAGTGTGCAGCCCTCACGGATCGTATTCCGGTCACCGATTTCCAGTCGGCTGGGCTCCCCACCATACTTTTTATCCTGTGGGTCATCGCCGATGGAAGAGAACTGGAAAATGCGATTGTCCCGACCGATACGGGTTGTCCCGTGGATCACCACGTGGGGACCGACAACCGTCCCGCTGTCGATGTCGACCTCAGGGCCAATGACGGAATAGGCACCGACCTGCACGTCAGGCGCAAGACTGGCAGTCGAGTCTATGACCGCCGAGGGATGGATCACGGCTAGATTCCCTTGGTTGCGACCATCATGGTCGCCGTGACGGCCACCTCTTCCGCAACCCTGGCTTCCGTCTGAAAACGCCAGATCTCACGGATACGACGATCGAAAGTAGTGTGCAGGAAAATCTGGTCACCCGGCACGACCGGTCGCCTGAATCGCGCCTTGTCGATACCGACGAAATACAGCGCCGTGTCTTCATCGGGCATTTCGTCGACGGTCAGAAAAGCCAGGATGCCCGAGGCCTGCGCCAGCGCCTCGAGGATCATCACCCCGGGCATGACCGGGCGGTGGGGGAAGTGACCGGGGAAAAACGGTTCGTTGACAGTCACGTTCTTTATGGCAGTCAATGTGCGGCCCGCTTCAAAGTCGACGATCCGATCCACTAACAGAAACGGGTATCGATGCGGCAGGAACTGCATGATTCTCTCGATATCAATGGGCGCCGCATCAGTCATCTTCCTGCTCCAGTTTCTTCTTCACTTCACCAAGATCACGTTCGATTCGCTTGGTCCGCCTCGCCATCTCATCGAGATACTTGAATCTAGCGCTGTTCTTTCGCCAGCGCCGGGCATCGTCATGGGTCAGCGCGCTGGCATAGACCCCAGGCTTCGGGATCGAAGTGAGGACCACAGAGGCAGCCAGCAATATGACGTCATCAGTTATCTCCAGGTGACCGCTGATGCCCGATGCTCCGGCGATCATACAGCGCTTGCCGATCGACGTACTGCCGGAGATGCCGGCACACCCTGCGACGACTGTGTGCTCCCCGATACGCACGTTGTGTCCTATCTGAATCTGATTATCCAGCTTCACACCCGCGCCGATCACAGTATCCTCGATGGCGCCCCGATCAATTGTCGTGTTGGCGCCAATCTCCACGTCGTCACCGATACACACCGTTCCCAGCTGCGGCACTTTCTCCCAGGCCTCACCGTCCTGGGCGATGCCAAAGCCGTCGGCCCCGATGACCACACCCGGGTGGACGATACAGCGATTGCCCATCTGCACGTGATGGCAGAGGGTCACGCTGGCCACCAGATGGCAGTCGCGGCCAATTCGGACGCCTTCCCCGACGACGCAACGGGGGCCGATGATACTGCCGCCACCGACAATAGCGCCGTCTCCGACAACCGCGCCGTGTTCCACCCTGGCGTCTGCCGCAATCTCGGCTCCAGCTTCCACGACAGCATGCTCACTGATACCGGGCTCGAAGGCGGCAGGAGGATTGAGCAGCGTGGCAACCCGGGCATAGATCAGGTAGGGGTTGTCGGTCAGCAAGGCAGGTGTCGGGCAGTGATCCGCGTCGTCACTGGCGAGGATGACAGCCGAGGCCCTGGTCGACGCCAGGAACTTCCTGTAAGTGGGGTTGGCGAGGAAGGCGATGCTCCCATTCCCCGCATTACCGAGTGTGGCTACTCGTGATACCCGGGTCTCAGGATCGCCTCGGAGCTCACATCCGAAACGCTCGGCCAGGTCCCCTAGGGAGACTGACATCCCCGGTCCGCGGTCAGTTGCCGCTGCCCTGAGCGGAGAACCTGGACTTCAGAGCCTCGAGGATGCTATCGGTCACGTCCACCGCCGTGCTGGCATACACCACGCCTGCCGCCTCGCTCATGACGATATCGTAACTCTGTTCACGACCGTAACTCTGCACCTCGCCGATCAGCATGCGCTGAAGCTTGCCGAGCTCCTCATTGCGACGCAGGCTGAGATCCTCCGCAAACTCGGTCTTCCCTCGATTCATATCCCTCTGCAAGTCACGCGCCTGGCGTTCCAGATCCCGGCGTTCCTCCTCGCCCATGAAGCCCTCGCTCTGCTGCAGGCGTTCCTCCAATCCTTTCAGCTCTTCTTCCCGGCTCCGGAGCTGCCGCTGACGCGGCGCGAATTCCTCCTGCAGCGCGCGCTGGGATGCCTGCGCCTGAGGCGCCTCATCCAATAGTCGGCCGAAATTCACGACGCCGATCTTGATGCCCTGAGCAACAGCGATGTTGCATCCAAGAAACATCACAGCGAGCAAACCGATACCTGCTGTCAGCCGATGTGACTTCATGCCTTGTCCGTCCTTTTGTTTGTATGTTTTCGGTCAGAACGCCGAACCAATCGAGAACTGAAATTCCTCGACCTCATCATCTTCTTCATCATTAAGAGGTATGCCGTAACTGAAGCGGAAAATCCCCATGGGCGAGAGCCACTCCGCTGCAAGCCCGACCGACTGTCTCAGGTCATCGAAACTGAAATCGTAATCCGCCCGCTCGACGTTGCCTTCCATGTCTGCCTCGAAGAACGGCGTATTATCAGTGGAGAATACATTACCGACGTCGTAGAACAAACTGACCCGTGTCTTGGCTTCCCATTTTTTCGGAGTCGGCAACAAGAGCTCGAACTGGCTCGCCAATATGGCGTTGCCTCCATAAGGATTGCCGAGGCTATCCGTCGGCCCGAGCCGGCCCTCCTTGAAACCCCGCACAGAGTTGGGGCCGCCACCGAAATACCGCTTGTATGGCGGTGCCGATGTCGTCGAACCAAGCTCTTGTGCGTAGGCCGCCTCGCCTCCCCAGCGGACACCCCATGGTCCACGGATCGGCCAATACTTCTGCCACTCGTAACGGACTGTGTAGTATTCAACCTCGCTGCCGGGACCAGTGACGGCCAGACCGAGACTCTGACGGGCGCCACGGTCGGCGAACAGGGCCCGGTTCCTGCTATCGTAGACCCACCCGGCGAGCAGCTCATAGCTGTAGAAATCCGACTTCGTGAATACGACGACATTGCCGCCGGCCAGATCGATGATCTCGATCTCCGGGTTGCCGTTTCGACCTACCCACTCTTTCTGCTGCAGAGAACTGCCGCTTCCGGCGGACAATTCCGCATCCTGGACCGCGAAGCCGAAGCGGATTCTGGAATACTCTGAAATGGGATACCCCCACTCCATGCCGAACGTCCAGGTCTGGGTGTCGAAATCCGACGACCCGGAAGTGAACTGGGTCACGTCTCGATAACTCAGAGAGATCGTCCGGGACACACCATCCGGTGTGACGTAGGGATTGGTATACAACGCCCGGTACACCGTGATGTACTGACTGGTGTTGATGTCTGCCTCAATCCGGTTACCTGTGCCCATGAAATTCGTGTGGACAAAGTTGCCGTTCAGGATGACACCCTGACCACCCGAGTATCCGAGACCGCCGCCGAACGACCCGGGCTGGCCCTCCGTAATGCTCACGTCGATGTCGACCAGATCGTCACTGCCACTGACAGGGATCGTGTCTACCGAGACTTCCTCGATGAACGGTAACCTACGCACACGCTGTTCCGATCTCTCGACCGCCCGATTCGACAGGAACGCACCTTCCAGCTGCCGCATCTCTCTGCGCAGGACCTGATCCTGGATCGCGTCGACGCCGAGGAAACTGATGCGTCTGACGTAAGCACGTTTGCCGGGATCGACGTAGAAGGTCACCGAGACTTCATTGTTCTCGAGATCCATCTCAGGTACCGGCTCTACCCTGGCAAAGGCGTAACCCTCCTCGCCAAGTCGATAGCTGATTAGATCAGCGGTCTGCGTTAGTAGCCGTCTGGAGAACGTCTGGCCGGGCTTGGCAAGGATCAGGGCACGCAATTGCTGTTCGGACACAACAAGATCACCGGCCAACTCGATGTCGGTGATTACGAAAGGCGCCCCCTCATCGACGTTGACAGTGATATACATGCTCTGCTTGTCGGGAGAGATAGCGACCTGGGTCGATGTGACCTCGAACGCCGCGTAACCGCGGTCCATGTAGAAGGACCTTAGTGACTCCAGATCTCCGAGGAGACTCTCGCGGGCATAACGGTCATCCTGTCGATAGAACGACAGCCAGTTCGGCGTCTTCAGCGCGAAACTGTCAAGGAGTTCTTCATCGCTGAACGTGGTATTACCAACGATGTTGATTTGCCGGATCCGCGCTCGCTCGCCTTCTGTAATATCGATAGCGATGCTGACCGTGTTGTCTTCCTCTTCCTGTACATCCGTGTCGACGATGACGCTGTACTTTCCGGCGCTGTAGTACTGCTCGGTCAGCAGTTGCCTGACATTCTCCAGCACTGATCGGTCGAAAGTCTTGCCGGTAGCGAGACCTACGTCACGCAGTGACTCCTCCAGGTCCTCGGTCTCGATGTCTTTGTTACCGGAAATCGTGAATGACTTGATCGACGGCCGTTCCCGTACCGCGATCACGAGCGTGCCGCCGTCACGGCGGAACTCGATATCGTTAAACAGGCCAGTTCCGTAGACGGCCCGCATCGCCTCGTCGATGCGTGTCTGGTCTATAGAATCACCTATGGCGATCGGCAGGTAGTTGTAGACCGTGCCCTCGGAGATCCTCTGTAGGCCCTCAACACGCATGTCACGCACGACAAACGTGGATTGCGCAACGGCGAATGCCGGTGACAGCAACCCGGCCAAGGCCAGGATCAGGCTGAAGATTCTAAGTCTGGTCATGTGTAGACGTCGCCCGCTTCTAGCCTGAAAGCCGCACGATATCGTTGTAAAAGGCAAAACTCATCAACAGCAAGAGCAAGACGATCCCGACCTGTTGGCCGATCAACTGGGTCCGTTCGGAGACCGGACTGCCTTTAATCATCTCGGCCACCTGATAGGCGATCTGACCGCCATCGAGCATCGGGATCGGCAGCAGATTGAGAATGCCCAGGCTGACGCTGACGATGGCGAGAAAATTCAGGAAGGCCGCTAACCCGGCGCTGGCGGTATATCCTGCTGCCTGCGCAATATTGATTGGCCCACTCAGGTTCCGGGGCGATACATCACCAGTCAGCATCCGATAGATCAGACGTAATGTGACCGCTGACATCTCCCACGTCTTTCTACCCGCATGGCCGATGGCTTCGATAGGCCCATAGTGCTGCTCGGTCAACACCTGCTCATAGAGGTCCTCAGGAACATGCACGCCGGCGCCAATGCGGCCGATGACGCCATCATCCGTCTCGACTCGGCCGATCTCGAGCGGCATTTCCATCCGGTCGCCACCCCGATCTAAGACGATGTCAATGGTCTGCCCAGGCCGCTGTCTTACGAAATCCACCCAGCCTGACCAATCGGCTATCGCCTCACCTTCCGCTTCCAGAATGCGATCACCGGTCAACAGCCCGGAACTGGCTGCCGTACCGTCCGGAGACAGACTCTCGAGGACCGGGGGCAGGATTGGTCGCCATGGCTGAATGCCAAGCTTTGGCAACAATTGAGCCAGATCTTCCGTGTACTCGCTACGTTCGGACTCTATGATCAGCTCAACGCGGCGCAGGCTACCGTCTTCGCCACTCAACGTCATCGGCACCCTGCCGTCTGACACCAGCGTATCGACGATGCCGAGCTGCGCATCCATGAGCGTCGGTGTCTTGCGCCCGTCAACGCTGACAATCTCGTCTCCGGTTCGCACTCCGCCTCTGTCAGCCAGGGATCCCCGCTCAACGACACCGATCAACGGCTTTGTCGCAACCACGCCGGTGACGAACATGAGCCAATAGGCAGCTATGGCGAACAGGAAATTGAACGCCGGGCCGGCGGCGAGAATGGCGATGCGCCTGACTGGAGTCTGCTGCGTGAAGGCGCGCGGCAGGTCCTCATCAGATACTGGACCCTCGCGCTCATCGAGGAGCTTGACGTACCCACCCAGGGGTATCGCGGCAACCGCGTATTCGACCGGATCGCGACCGGCTACGCGACTCCAGATCGGCTTGCCGAAACCGATACAGAATCGCAGCACTTTCACCCCCAGACGCCTGGCGACGTAAAAATGCCCGTATTCGTGGATCGCCACCAGTAATCCCAGGGCAACAATGAACGCCAAAATGGAGGTGATAATTTCAGTCATGACTGCTTAGATAGCAAAATCCGCCAATTTCTCCCGGGATTTTCCCCGGGCTTCTTCATCCGCCCCGATTATCTCCACCAGCGTGGCGGGATTCGATGCGCGACATTCTGCCAGAACGGACGCGATCAGCGCCGCAATCGCCGAAAACGGAATCTGGCCATCGAGAAAAGCCTGCACCGCGATTTCGTTGGCGGCGTTTAGCCAGATCGGACGATTTCCCCCGGCGACAGCGGCATCCATGGCCAGTCTCAGGCATGGGAAACGCTCAAGATCCGGCTCTCTGAAGTCCAGTCGCCCCACCTCGAACAGGTCCAGAGGCTCCGCTCCGGATTCAATCCGATCAGGCCAGGCCAGGGCATGTGCAATCGGCGTACGCATATCGGGATTGCCCAGCTGGGCGAGGACGGAACCGTCCCGATACTGCACCAGGGAGTGGATGATGCTCTGGGGATGAACGACGACCTGCACGCGCTCCGGCTCCACGCCAAAGAGCCTGCACGCTTCTATGATCTCAAGCCCCTTGTTCATCATCGTCGCCGAATCCACGGAGATCTTCCGACCCATGTCCCAGTTGGGATGAGCGCAGGCCTGCTCGGGTGTGACGTTGGCGAGATCCTCCGCGGCGAGGTCGAGGAACGGCCCGCCGGAGGCCGTCAGGAGGATGCGTTTCACGCCGGCATCGGCCACGGCTCCGGCAGACGGCAGGCACTGAAATATCGCGTTGTGCTCACTGTCAATGGGGATCAGGGTCGCCCCACTTCCGGCGACGGACTCCATCAGCAATCCGCCGGCCATCACCGCCGACTCCTTGTTGGCCAGCAGCACCCTCTTACCCGCCCCGGCGGCTGCGAGAGTCGGCAGTAGTCCGGCCGAGCCCACGATAGCTGCGACCACCGTGTCCGCCTGCGGCAATGCGGCGGCTCTGGTAAGCCCATCGACGCCTGATGCAATTGCCATGCTCAGGTCTCTCTTGTCCAACTCATCACGCAACTGCCCGGCGCAATCCGGATCAGCAACGACCGCCAGCGCTGGTCGGAATTCAGCGCATTGGTCCGCGAGATCCGTCACACTCCGCCGCGCCGTCAGCGCCTCGACCCGGAATCCATCCGGGTTGCGCCTGACAACGTCAAGGGTGCTCAGTCCGACACTACCGGTGGAGCCGAGGATTGAAAGCGCTCTCACTAAGAGGCAACCCAGCCGAGAGAGAGCAGATACAGTGGGACCGCAGCCAGCAGGCTGTCGATGCGGTCCAGAACGCCGCCATGACCCGGGAACAACGACCCGGTGTCCTTGACGCCTACGTTGCGCTTCAGCATGGAGACTGTCAGATCGCCGAGCACCGAGAATGCGGCTATGCCCGCGGCTGTCACCATCATCCGGACCAGCGGGACGCCAAACCAGAAAGCTCCGGCAATACCGACGGCTACGGCAGCAACCAAACCTCCGACCACGCCCTCCCATGTCTTGCCGGGGCTCACCGCTGGCGCCAGCTTTCTGCGACCGAAGCTGCGGCCGCAGAAGAACGCACCCACATCGGCGGCCGCGACCAGAACGAACAGGAAGATCGTCCACTCGGGACCCCACCCGGTCAGAAGCGTTATCAGCAACAACCAGCCTATCGGCAGGGCGATCAGCCCAGCGGCGGTGGCGAAGCTCGCCGGCACAGGCACCGGAAACCGCAGCATCCAGACAAGCGCGACAATCCACAGGAGCACGTCCGCCCATTGCAGGAACGGCAGCCCCCCGCGGCGACTCAGCTCGATCGACAATATGCCCGTCAACACGGCAGCAGCGACAAATGCCCATCGTCTGCTTGCCGACCTGGCGGTGATCAACCCCGACCATTCCCAGGCGCCGATGCCGACGAGAACGGCCAGCACGACTGCCGCGAACACCGTTGGCAGCACGAAAAGCACAAGCAGCAGTGCTGCTGCCAGTATCAACGCGGTCTTGACTCTCTGCACGATCAAGTCAGGCGCTCCCCACCTTGTCGGCCACCCGTCCAAAACGCCGATCGCGACCGCCAAAGAACGCAAGAGCCTCGTCCAGCCCGGCGGCGTCAAAGTCCGGCCACAGGCAATCGGTGAAATACAGCTCGGAATAGGCCAGGTTCCAGAGCAGAAAATTGCTGATCCGGGACTCGCCACCGGTACGGATCAAGAGATCCGGGTCAGGCAGCGTCGACAGACTCAAATAGCGGCTCATGGCCTCCTCGTCGATAGCCTCGGGGTCCAGTATCCCGTTCTGCACCTCACGCGCCAGGCCTTGTGCTGCCTGGACCAGGTCCCAACGCCCACCGTAGCCGAGAGCAATCACGAGAATGAGTTTGTCGTTGTCCGAGGTCTGCCTCTCGGCACTTATCATCCGCTCCTGAATGTCGGCAGACAGCCGCTGCCTCGCCCCCACGAATCTGAGCTGCACTCCGTTTCGCGCCAGCTCGTTCACTTCCCTGCCCAGGGCTTCCAGCATCAACTTCATAAGGGCACTGACTTCGGATCGGGGCCGACTCCAGTTCTCGCTGCTGAATGCGAACAGGGTCAAGACCCGGATACCGCGCTCACCGCAGGCCTCGACCATTGCCCGGGCCGATTTGACTCCCGCGCGATGCCCGGCCGCTCGCGGCATGCCACGCGACCGCGCCCAACGACCATTGCCGTCCATGATGACGGCGACGTGTTCGGGCACCGATTGAGCGGAGGGTGGCCCTGACGGGACTGTCATCGTCTCGAGCCGCCCGTCAGACTTCCATGAGCTCGTCTTCCTTGGCAGCCAGAATCTGGTCTACCTCCGCGACGTGCTTGTCAGTCAGGCCCTGGACTTCGTCCTCCGAACGGTGTTCTTCGTCCTCAGTGATCCCCTTGTCCTTGAGGAGATCCTTTATGTGATGGATGGCGTCTCGCCGGATATTGCGGATCGCTACTCTCGCTCCCTCGGCTTCGTGGCGGACGACCTTGACCAGGTCTTTGCGACGTTCCTCGGTAAGAGGAGGCAAAGGCACGCGAATTACCGATCCCGCTGTCGCCGGGCTGAGCCCGAGATCGCTGGTCATGATGGCCTTCTCCACGACCGGGACCATCTGCTTTTCCCAGGGCGCGACCGTCAGCGTGCGGGCATCTTCGACTCCCACGTTAGCCACCTGGTTCAAGGGAACATCCGAACCGTAGTATTCGACGGTGACGTGATCCAGCAGGCTGGTATGAGCACGGCCGGTCCGAATCTTCTTCAGCTCGCCCTGGAATGCCGCAACGCTCTTGTTCATGCGCTCACTGGCGTCTTTCATGATTTCTTTCAGCATCTGCCGCTCCCTCTACCTGTTCACGCTTCCCGGCACTCCGCCTCCGCCGTCACCAGCGTACCGATATCTTCGCCGTTAACTATGCGCAACAAGTCGCCCTTGTCATGCACGTTGAATACACGCAGCGGCAGATCATTCTCGCGGCACATAACGACCGCGGTGGCATCCATGACGGCCAGCTTGTCGGTCAGAACCTGATCATAGGATAGGCTGGTATAACGGCGGGCGTCGGGATCCTTGACCGGATCAGCCGTAAACACGCCGCTGACCTTGGTTGCCTTGAGCAGCAAGTCGGCCCCTATTTCGATCGCGCGGAGACTGGCCGCGGTGTCAGTTGTAAAGAAGGGATTACCTGTTCCGGCGGCCAATAAAACGACCCGACTCTTCTCCAGATGACGGATTGCCCTGCGTCGGATGTAATCTTCACAGACCGCGTTGATGGTCAGCGCCGACATCACCCGCGCGTGAACTCCCAGTTTTTCGAGCGAGTCCTGCATCGCGAGCGAATTCATGACGGTCGCGAGCATGCCCATGTGATCACCGGTCACCCTGTCGATGCCGGCCTCGGCGAGACCAGCGCCGCGGAAGATATTGCCACCGCCGATCACGACAGCGACCTGCACGCCCATCTCCCGCACATCGCGAATCTCGGATGCGATCCTCGTCAACGTAACGGGGTCAACGCCATAGTCGGTACCGCCGAGCAGAGCTTCTCCGCTGAGCTTCAGCAGAATGCGCTTGGGGATTCGGCCTTTCCTGTTCATTACACCTGCCCGTTGGATTGACTCAAAAAGAACCCCGCTACAGAGGCGGGGCTCCTAAGACAAGTTTACCGCAAATTACGTTTCCCGGAGTCGTCAGCCGCCCTGGACCTGGGCCATGACTTCCTCGGCGAAATTCTCGGATTTCTTCTCGATGCCCTCGCCGACCTCGTAGCGCACGAATGTCGTCACGCTGGCGCCTTTGCCGGCAAGCAGCTTTCCGACCGTGACATCAGGATCCTTGACGAAGGGCTGACCAACCAGGGTTACTTCGGCGAGATATTTGCGCAGTCGTCCTTCCACCATCTTTTCTACAATGGCCTCCGGCTTGCCCTCGTTACGCGCCTGCTCCAACAGGATCTCCCGCTCCTTGCCGAGCGTCTCGGCCGGAACGTCCTTGTCGGACACGCACATCGGTCTGCTGGCCGCGACATGCATGGCCACGTCCTTGGCAAGCTCCTCGTCGCCGCCGTTCATGCATACCAGCACGCCGATCCGCTGGCCATGGACATAGGCACCGATTCGGTCATCGGACTCGACCCGCTCGAAACGCCGTACGTTCATGTTCTCGCCGATTCTGGCGATGAGGGCCCGGCGCGTCTCCTCAACGGTCTGCCCGCCCAGATCAAGCGCCAGTAATTCGTCCAGCCCGGCTGGCGAGCACGCGAGGGCCAGGTCGGCAACCGACTGCGCGAACTCATTGAAATCAGCGCCGCCGGCGACGAAATCTGTCTCACAGTTAACCTCGGCGATCGCCGCGCTGCGGCCCTCGTCCGACACGCTGATCTTGATCAAGCCCTCCGCCGCTACCCGGCTGGCCTTCTTGTCTGCTTTTGCCAGTCCCGTCTTACGCATGAGCTCGACGGCGGCCTCTAGGTCTCCGTCTGTTTCGACGAGTGCCTTCTTGCACTCCATCATGCCTGCGCCGGTACGGTCCCGTAGCTGCTTCACAAGAGCTGCAGAAATGGTCATGGCGTCAATACCTCAAAAATTTATCCGAATGATGAGCGGCCCCGCTCGGGGGCCGACTCTTGCGTCATAGAATGATCAGGCTGGCCCGAGTTGCTATCGGGCTCATCCGCGCCCCTAGCCTTTGTCCGAAGCGGGCTTCGCCTCTTCAGGCTCGGCGGCCACGGTGGCGTCTGCAGCCTTTTCAACCGGCTCGGCTTCAGTCGGCGCGGCAGACTCGGCTTTCTTCCCGGAGGCTTTCTTCCCGGAGGCTTTCTTGGCCTCGGACTTCACCTTCTCTTCCGGCTTGTCCTTGTCCTTGTCCTTTGCCTTCGGCGCTACTTTGGCGGCGGGCTTCTTGGCAGCAGCCGCTTCCGCAGGAGCATCGGCTACCTCGGCTGTCGCCTTCTCCGCAGCCGGTGCATCCTCGCCAGACTTCTTGATCGTCGCCTTTTTCTTGGTAGTCGCCTTCTTTTTGGCAACCTTCTTCTTGCGCGCCGGCTTGGTGCCATCATCAGCCGCCGGGCGACCGCTGGCGTCGAGCTCGACGAACTCATCGCCACCCTCAGGCACTGCAGGAATGCTGGATTTACCGTCGAGCACCGCATCTGCGATGCCGCTGACGTACAGCTCGATGGCGCGCATGGCATCATCATTACCCGGGATCAGATAGTCCACCCCAGCCGGCGAGCAGTTGGTATCGACCACTGCCACCACCGGGATACCAAGCTTCCGGGCTTCGGCAAGTGCAATCTTTTCGTGGCCGACATCGACCACGAACAGGACGTCGGGAAGAGAGCCCATGTTCTTGATACCGCCAAGACTGCGCTCCAGTTTCTCCATCTCCCTTCGGAGTTGGAGAACCTCTTTCTTGTTGAGCTGTTCGAAACTGCCGTCTTCAGCCTGGGCTTCCAGGTCCTTGAGCCGCTTTATCGACTGCTTGACCGTCTTGAAGTTCGTAAGCATGCCGCCAAGCCAGCGATGGGTCACATAGGGCATTCCGGACCGGTCGGCTTGCGTTCGCATGCAGTCGCGGGCTGCCCGCTTGGTACCGACGAACAGCACTCGTCCCCCGTCCGCGACGACTTTGCGAACGAATCCCGCCGCCTCGTTGTACAGAGGCAGGGTCCTCTCGAGATTGATAATGTGGATCTTGTTGCGCTCGCCGAAGATGTAGGGAGCCATCTTGGGATCCCAATAGCGGGTCTGGTGCCCAAAGTGCACCCCCGCCTCCAGCATCTGGCGCATGGAAACGTTAGACATGTTTTTACCTCGGGTTGAGCCTCCATGCACCCCGATCGGAGACCCCGGCTTAGACCGGGGCACCCGTCCGAACGTGACGGTGCATGTGTGGTTTATTGCGAAAAAGAAGCGACCTTTATACCATAATGACCTTCTCGGGACAATCTCCCCTGACTTTATAAATCAAGTAATTGCGGACAACGGCGTCCTCGCGGATGCGGTCCGTCAGCGGTGGACAGATGACCGTCACGTTCAAGAACAAAGAAGAACAGGACTGCATGCGCAGGTCAGGCAGGATGGCGGCGGAGGTGCTCGACATGATCGGCGAGCACGTGCTGCCCGGCACTTCCACGGACGAATTGAATTCGATCTGTCATGACTACATCGTCAACCATCAGCACGCGATTCCGGCGCCGCTAGACTACCGTGGCTTTCCGAAAAGCATCTGTACTTCTGTTAACCATGTCGTCTGCCACGGCATTCCTGGAGACCGGGTTCTCAAGAACGGCGACTTCCTCAACATCGACATCACGGTGATAAAGGATGGGTTCCACGGCGACACCAGCCGGATGTTCTTTGTGGGCAAACCAACGGTGGCAGGGCAACGCGTCGCCAGGGTCTCTCACGGGGCCATGAAGATCGGCATCGAAATGGTCGCGCCAGGCGTCCGGCTCGGCGATATTGGCCATGCGATCCAGCAACATGTCGAATCACATCGATGCGCAGTCGTGCGCGAGTACTGCGGCCACGGCATCGGACGTGAGTTCCACGAGGATCCTCAGGTCCTGCACTACGGCCGGCCAGGGACCGGCATGGAGCTGCAGTCCGGCATGACATTCACTATCGAACCGATGGTGAATGCGGGTCGCCGTAACGTGAAGCTCCTGCCCGACGGCTGGACAGTCATCACCAAGGACCACTCCCTGTCGGCGCAATGGGAGCATACTGTGCTGGTGACCGAGGACGGCTATGAAGTGCTGACTCTCGGCGCGTCCGGAGACATCTGACAACCCAGTGGAAACCCTTCAGCCAACCGAGCCTCTGCCGCCACCGGATGAGCTTGCGGATGTCGGCGCCTCGATACCCGCCTTTCGCAAGGCGCTCGACGATGGTGCTGCCGCCTTATCACAGCGTTTCGACAGCGAAGAGCCTGTGGAACACCTCGTCCGCGATCGCGCCCGGCTGGTCGACAACGTACTGCTGCGCGCCTGGCAAGTCCATGCACGTCAACACTCAAGCACTCTGGCTCTGGTCGCAGTAGGCGGCTACGGCCGCGGCGAGCTTCATCCCTGCTCGGATATCGACATCATGGTGCTGCTCCCGGAGTCTGCCGGCGCAGGCTGGCAGGAAGCCATAGAGGGCTTCCTGACCTTCCTGTGGGACATCGGGCTCGAGGTGGGTCACAGCGTTCGCAGTGTCGATGACTGCCGGGCTCAGGGGAGCTCGGATATCACGGTCGCCACGACGCTTATGGAAGCACGCTTGCTTGCCGGTCCTGAGGCGCTATTCGAGACGATGAGGGGAGCAGTGGGGCCCGATCGGATCTGGAATACCCGTGACTTCTTCGAAGCCAAACTCAAGGAGCAGGCGGAACGTCATCACCGTTATCACGACACGGCTTACAACCTGGAACCCAACGTCAAGGGCAGTCCTGGCGGGCTGCGCGACATCCAGATGGTGGGCTGGGTGGCCAAGCGTCATTTCGGCGCCGAGAACTTTCATCAGCTTGCCCAGCAAGGATTCCTCACTGACTACGAGTACCGGAAGCTTCTGGCAGGCCAGTCGTTTCTGTGGCGGATCCGCTGGGCGCTGCACTCAATCACAGGCCGCCGGGAAGACCGGCTGCTGTTCGATCATCAGATCACCATTGCCCGCATGATCGGCTACGAGGACGCGACCTACACGTTGGCCGTAGAGCAGTTCATGCAGAAGTATTACCGCACGGTAATGGAACTCAGTCGTCTCAATGAGATGCTGCTGCAACTGTTCCAGGAAGCGATCCTGCTAGACCCGCAGGCCACGCCCGAACCGATCAACGTACGCTTCCAGGTACGTAACGGATTCCTCGAAGCCACCCACCCTGACGTCTTCGAACGCAACCCATCAGCGCTACTGGAGATCTTCAAGATCCTCCAGGAGAGCCCGGAACTTCGGGGTGTCAGTGCCGCAACCATCAGGCTGGTCCGCAAGGGCCGCCACTCTATCGATGAAGAATTCCGACAGAACCCGCGCCACCATAGGCTCTTCCTGGACATCATCGGCGCCCCGGCAGGCGTCACTCACGAACTCCGCCGTATGAATCGCTACGGTATCCTGGGCCGCTACATCCCCGCATTCGGCCGCGTCGTCGGGCGCATGCAGTACGACCTCTTCCACGCATACACGGTCGACGCCCATACCCTGTTCGTGGTCAGCAACCTGCGGCGCCTCGCCCTCGCTCGCTTCGACCATGAACTCCCGGCCCTGAGCCAGATCATGCAGTCGCTGCCCAAGCCGGAACTGGTCTACCTCGCCGGGCTGTTTCACGACATCGCCAAAGGCCGTGGCGGCGATCACTCTGAGCTTGGGGCAGTCGACGCTGAAGCCTTCTGTCTCGAACAAGGACTGTCTCGCTACGACGCGCGACTCGTCGCCTGGCTGGTACGCAATCATCTGATCTTGTCCATTACGGCACAGAAGAAAGACATAAATGATCCTGGTGTGGTCAGCGAGTTCGCCGGCACTGTGGGAGACCAAAATCACCTGGACTACCTATACGTATTGACGGTAGCTGACGTGCGCGCCACGAATCCGAAACTCTGGAACTCGTGGAAGGCGTCCCTGTTCGCGGAATTCTATGAGTCGACGAAGCGGGCATTGCGACGCGGCCTGGAGAACCCGATCGACAAGGAGGAACTGATCGCTGAGACGCGAGAAGCTGCACTCCGGCTCCTGCGCGCGCGCCGGATCCGCAAACGCAAGGTGGCCCAGACCTGGCAGCACCTGACCGAAGAGTACTTCCTGAGACATACGCCCGAGGAGATCTCCTGGCACACGGAGCAACTGGTGAAGCATGGCGGCGCCAGCGCGCCGGTCACGGTCGCCGTCAAGCAGGAGACAGCGCGTGGTGGCACTGCGGTACTCGTATACACAATCTACTCCCAGCGGAACTTCGCCGGTGTCACCGCCGTCCTCGACGAGCTAGGGCTGACCATCGTTGACGCAGGCGTGACTCCAACGACGGACGGACACAGTCTCGATACCTACCTGGTCCTCGAGAACGACGGCACGCCGATCGACGATCAGGACCGGATGAAACAGATTGAGCGGGCGATCATGAAGACGGTGCTGGCTCCGGCAGGAGCCACGCTTGCCGTGACCCGGCAGGCGCCCAGACAGGTCAGGATGTTCTCTACGCCGACCCGGATCACCTTCAGCAAGGACGCCCGCGGTCGGACGTTGATGGAGTTGATCGCCGGCGACAGACCCGGCCTCTTGTCGGAGGTCGGCAAGGTATTGCTGGACGCCGACCTAGAAGTCCATACGGCCAGGATCATGACCATCGGCGAGCGCGCTGAGGACGTGTTCTGTATCAGCGACGTACATGAGCAGCCGCTGGACGAAGAGACGTGCGATAGACTGCGCGAGCATCTGCATTCGGCGCTGGACAGTCCACGCTGAATATCGGAGGTCCCAGATCGTGAATCCGCTGCTACAGCGACTACATCCGTACCCATTCGAGCGCCTGACGGCGCTCAAGGCAGGCCTGCAGCCGCCATCGGAACTCACCCATATACCCCTGTCGATCGGCGAACCGAGGCACGCCCCGCCCGTGTTCGTCGGTGATGCACTCCGCCACGCGCTGGACACACTCGGCACTTATCCCGTGGCTCTCGGTCTGGAAGAACTGCGGGTGGCGATCGCGAACTGGTTGTCACAAAGATTTGCCCTGCCCCAGTCGGCCATCGACCCGGCAACGATGGTATTGCCAGTGAACGGAACGCGCGAAGGTCTGTTCTCCTTCGTCCAGGCAGTCGTCGATCCCGCCGCTGCCCAGTGCGTTCTGATGCCCAACCCCTTCTACCAGATTTACGAGGGCGCCGCGCTGCTCGCAGGAGCAGAACCGGTGTATCTTCCAACGCTGGAAGAGAACGGCTACCTGCCGGACCTGGAATCGGTTCCCGGGTCAACCTGGGATCGTTGCGCCGTCCTCTTCCTGTGCAGCCCCGGCAATCCCACCGGGGCGGTGATGGATGCAGGATTCCTGTCCCACGCCATCGAGCTGGCCGACCGGCACGACTTCGTCATCGCATCGGACGAATGCTACTCCGATATCTACCTGGACGAGACATCTGCGCCCGTTGGTCTGCTGGAAGTCTGCCGTGACATGGGCAGAGATGACCTGCGACGCTGCGTGGTCTTCCATAGTCTGTCGAAGCGCTCAAGCGTGCCCGGACTAAGATCCGGTTTCGTCGCCGGCGATCCAAAGATCATGGCCGGGTTTCGACTCTATCGTACCTATCACGGCTGTGCAGTGCCCCTCGCCATCCAGGGCGCCAGTATTCCGGCCTGGCAGGATGAGGCCCACGTCCGCGTCAGCCGCGGTCTCTATCAGGAGAAGTTCGACGCAGTTTTGCCGCTGCTCGGCGACGTGTTGCCAGTTGCCCGGCCTGCTGCCGCTTTCTATCTCTGGGTAGCCACCCCTGCGGACGACGAGCGGTTCGCGAGAGACTTGTTCGCCAGCCGAAATGTAACGGTCCTGCCCGGGCGATATCTGTCCAGGTCCGTGGCCGGCATCGATCCCGGCAAGAATCGCGTCCGGATCTCCCTGGTCGCCACCACTGATGAGTGTGTCGAGGCGGCTGAGCGCATCCGGGACTTCTGCAAGGAACTCTGATGAAAGACACCGACCTCCACCCGATCATTGACGCTGCGTGGGAAGACCGGGCGTCACTGTCACCCGACTCAGCACCCCACGACGTGCGTGTCGCTGTCGAGCATTGCATCACCCTGCTGGACCGGGGTGAAGCTCGCGTCGCAGAACCGGTTACTGACGGCTGGCAGGTAAACGAGTGGTTGAAGAAGGCTGTCCTGCTGTACTTCCGGCTGCACCCCAATCAGCCGGTCGACGCCGGCTACACCCGGTTCTTCGACAAGGTGCCTCTGAAACATACGGACTACAGCGAGACGGACTTCGTCCGTGATGGCGCCAGGATCGTGCCACCCGCTGTGGTCCGCCGTGGCGCCTTCATTGCCCGGGACGCGGTCCTCATGCCCTGCTATGTAAATATCGGCGCCTGGGTTGGCCCGGGCACGATGGTCGACACCTGGGCCACCGTGGGATCCTGCGCCCAGATCGGCGCCGGCGTGCACATCTCTGGCGGCGCGGGCATCGGCGGTGTTCTGGAACCGTTACAGGCGGCGCCGACGATTGTCGAGGATGGCTGTTTTATCGGCGCCCGCTCGGAGATCGTCGAGGGCGTGATCGTCGAGCGCGGCGCGGTGATCTCGATGGGGGTTTTTATCGGCCAGAGCACGCGCATCTATGACCGCGAGAAGGACGAGATCGTATTCGGTCGAGTGCCTGCCGGGGCCGTGGTCGTGCCTGGCAACCTGCCGTCGGATGACGGACGCTACAGCCTCTATTGCGCGGTCATCGTCAAACGGGTCGACGAGAAGACCCGCGCCAAGGTGGGGATCAACGAACTGCTTCGGTCCGCTCGCTAGCCGCTAGATCTCCTTATCCAGGGCCTTGGTCTTCACATGCCGCACGTCCTTGCCCTGGACGATGAATACCACATATTTGGCGATGTTCTTGGCGTGGTCGCCGATGCGCTCCAGCGCCTTGGTTACGATGACCAGGTCCGTGGCAACCTCGATCAGCGAGGGATTCGAGATCAGCGCACTATGTATGTTGCGCAACGCAAGCTTGTACTCCGCGTCCAGATGGGCATCTGCCTGAGCAGACTGAATCGCCTTCTCCTCATCTGCCTCATCCAATGCTTCCACTGCTGACTTCAGCAGGCCTGCCGCCAAGGCCCCCATGTTGTCTGCAGCAATGGAGAATGCCTCTACAACTGTGGGGTCGTCTTCGAGACGGCGCCTGGCTATCTTGGCGATCTTCTTGGCTTCGTCCCCACAACGCTCCAGATCTGTCACCGCACGTGTGATTGCCATGATCGCTCTCAGATCCATGCCCATCGGCTGGCGCTTGGCGAGAACGTGCAGCACAAGCTCTTCCGCCTCGATATCGTAACGGTTGACGTCCTCCTCGCGGCGGAC
This sequence comes from uncultured Gammaproteobacteria bacterium, assembly GCA_937924335.1. Lineage (GTDB taxonomy): Bacteria > Pseudomonadota > Gammaproteobacteria > Steroidobacterales > XN24 > JAHEFR01. The sequence continues at coordinate 11,388 of CALDWW010000044.1, read as the reverse complement.
CACCGTCTCACTCCTCTCGCGGTCTTTCTCCGTGAGGGCATTCACGGCCTGCCCGATCTGATCAACCACCAAGCCGCCCATCTCGAGCAAGAGAGTGCGCAGTCGGTCCAATTCAGCGTCATAGGATCGGACGATGTGTCCTTCCGTAAACTCTGACTTCTGGTCTGTCACATCAGGCTCCCCGGTACGACCAGCGATGAATCAGCCGAATCGTCCCGTGATGTAGTCTTCTGTCAACTTGTGACTCGGATTCGTAAAGATCTTGTCTGTTTCGTCCACCTCTACGAGGTAGCCCAGGTGGAAGTATGCTGTCCGTTGCGACACTCGTGCTGCCTGTTGCATCGAGTGCGTGACGATACAGATCGTGTAATTCTCCTTGAGCTCGTCGATAAGATCCTCGATCCGCGCCGTGGCAATCGGGTCGAGCGCCGAACATGGCTCATCCATCAGGATCACTTCCGGAGAAACCGCAATCGCCCTGGCGATACAGAGGCGCTGCTGCTGCCCCCCCGACAATCCGGTACCCGGCTGATCCATGCGATCCTTGACCTCCTTCAGGAGGCCGGCCCGCTCGAGGCTGGTTTGCACGATCTCGTCGAGTTCTACTCTGTCTCGTGCGAGGCCGTGGATTCGCGGACCATAAGCTACGTTTTCGTAGATGGACTTCGGAAACGGATTGGGTTTCTGGAAGACCATGCCCACTCGCGCACGGAGAGGCACAACATCGATCTTCGAATCGAGGATATCCTGTCCATCCAACTCGATGCGCCCGGTAACCCGGGCGATATCGATGGTGTCATTCATCCGGTTGAGGCAACGCAGGAACGTCGACTTGCCGCAACCGGACGGTCCGATCATCGAGATCACCTGATTACGACCGATATCCAGATCGACACCAAATATCGCCTGCTTGTCCGCGTAGAAAACGTCCACGGACCGGCAGGCGAAGATCGGGTCATCATGCGTGATCACGCCCACCGTATTGTCGGGCACGTCGGAACCGCGTTCGCTGCCGAACAGTGACGCCGCTGAATTTCGCGACAGCGCTTGCGTCCCCTGCTCGGATCGTGTCTCCCGATCTCGGCTCATCGTCGTGGCTTCCATGAACTGATACCCACCAATGTTAACGTCATCCAATTACCAACGCCTCTCGAAACGACGACGCAGAAAGATAGCCAACGAATTCATGGCGATCAGGAAAGCGAGCAGCACCAGAATCGCCGCAGACGTCCGTTCGACGAATGCCCTTTCCGGGGCATCTGCCCAGAGATAGATCTGCACGGGCAGAGCCGTCGCCGGATCCGTAAACCCCTGCGGCACATCCACGATGAACGCGACCATGCCTATCATCAACAAAGGCGCGCTCTCCCCGAGAGCGCGCGCCATGCCGATGATGGTTCCGGTCAGCATCCCGGGGACAGCCAGCGGTACCACATGGTGAAACGTGGCCTGCATCTTCGACGCCCCCATGCCGAGCGCGGCCTCACGGATCGACGGTGGCACTGAGGTCAATGCTGCACGGCTACTGATGATAACGGTCGGCAAAGTCATGACGGTAAGGACCAATCCGCCGACTAACGGGGCTGATCTCGGCATCCCGAAGAAATTCAGAAACACGGCGAGCCCGAGAAGGCCAAAAACGATTGACGGTACGGCAGCGAGATTGTTGATGTTGATCTCGATCAGGTCGGTCCATCGATTCCTGGGCGCAAATTCCTCCAGGTAAACAGCCGCTGCCACGCCGATCGGAAACGACAGAACCAGGGTAACGACAAGCATGTAGAAGGAACCCTTGACCGCCCCCCAAATTCCAGCCATTTCGGGATCCCGGGAATCGCCATTCGACAACAGCGCCTTGTTCCAGCGTTTGTGGACTCTCCCCTGCTCCACCAACTTGTCCACCCAGCCAATCTGAGCGTCGGATAACCGTCGTTCTGCCTCCGGGAGTGAGCGATCAATGTGCCCCTTCATCAGCATGTCCAAATCCGCGCTGGCCGGGAACTCCAGCGTCAATGTCTGGCCAACCAGCGAGGGCTCATCCATCACCAGGCCCTGGATCTGAAATGGCGCACCGTTGCTGATGAGGGCGACGAGTTTGCGCCTTTCGGATCGCCCCGATGCGTCCGGGAAGATCTCTTGAAGTGAGTTCCGGATGAGTCGTTTGTAATCAGCGAGACGAAGAACCGCGGGATCCCTGCTGCCCTCCGGATCGATCACGGCCGAATCGAGATAGACGTCGAGGGTGACAAATGTCTGGCGGAAAGCCGGGTAACCTTTAGCCAGGATACTGGCCATCAGCACAAACAGGAACAGGATTCCGACGACCACCGAGATCAGCCCGTAGGCCCGGAAACGCTTCTCGGCCCGATAACGTCTCCGCAGACTCGCCTGGACCCTGTCCATGGACCGGTTTGTTGCCTTCAGGCCGGTCCCGGCATCTCTGCCAGTACTATTCGTATTGCTCACGGTACTTCCTTACTACAGTGAGTGCTATCACGTTCAGGATGAGCGTTACTATGAAGAGGACCAGTCCCAATGCGAAGGCGGCGAGCGTCTTGGGACTGTCGAATTCCTGGTCTCCAACCAGCAGCGTGACAATCTGCACCGTCACCGTCGTCACTGCCTGGAGCGGATTGGCGGTCAGGTTGGCAGATAAACCCGCGGCCATAACAACGATCATGGTCTCACCGATGGCCCGCGAGACGGCGAGCAGCAGGCCACCGACGATCCCGGGCAACGCGGCCGGGAAAATCACCTGGCGGGTGGTCTCCGACTTCGTCGCTCCGAGCGCATATGCTCCGTCTCGCATCGCCTGAGGGACGGCGTTGATCACGTCATCAGACAGAGAAGACACGAACGGGATGATCATGACCCCCATCACCAGTCCGGCGGCTAACGCACTCTCCGAAGCGACACTCATTCCAAGGGACTCACCGAACCCCCTGATCTCCGGTGCAACCACGAGAGCCGCGAAGAACCCGTAGACTACGGTGGGGATTCCCGCGAGGATCTCGAGCAGCGGTTTGGCGACGCTTCTGACGGCGCGCGGGGCATACTCGGAAAGAAAGATAGCCGTCATCAGGCCGATTGGCGCCGCGACCAGCATTGCGATGCCTGCGATCAGGAGAGTACCCGCGAATAGTGGCACTGCACCGAACGCACCGGATCCGCCCACCTGGTCCTCCCTGATGGCTGTCTGAGGGCTCCACTCGAGACCAAAAAGGAACTCCGTCACTGGCACGTACTGGAAGAACCGGATCGACTCGAAAAGCACAGACAGAACGATGCCGACAGTCGTGAAAATGGCGATCGTGGAGCAAGCGATGAGAACCCCTCTCACCACCCGTTCAACCCGGTTGCGGGCACGCAGATCCGGGTGAATCAGCCTCCACGCAAACAGGAATCCCAGACCGGTTAATCCGGCGATGAGCAGGGTCCTTATCCAGCGGAATGTGTTCTCGAGGGAGAGCCATTGATCAGCGGCTTCGCTGATCTCCGGCGATACGGCACCACTGACGATGTTGCCGGCCACCAGGTTCTTGACGTCGTTCATGATCAAGCCGACACGTTCCGGCGGCAGCTCCTGCATCTCGGCCGTGAGTTCCCGGGACACGAGTTCAGACAAGATCGCTGGTTCCAGGGACTGCCAGACGAACAGCAGTATCAGCGCAGGGATCGCTACCCAGATGGCAGTGTACAGACCATAGTGACCGGGCAAAGAGTGTAGCGAGCGCACGCCGCCGTGGGCGTCAGCGATACCAAGAGCTCGCTTGCGCCCAAGTAGAAACCCAGCCGCGCTAAGCAAGGCGACAAACAACAGAAGCGTCGAAGCTGTCACCAGCCCCCCTTCATGCCGGCATCATCCGGGCGAAAGACATCGTCGTCGTTTTCCTGGTCGAATATCCGTCAAAAAAGGCGGCGACAGCCAACCGGCCATCGCCGCCAGATACTAGACCGCTCGGACAACTCCCGCTAGTTGGCGGCGAGCTTGAGCGGCTGCAGACTCTTGGCCGCCTTGGCGAACTGATCACGCTCCGTCTCGGGCATGGGGATCAGGCCGCGATCTGACAGGTATCCATCGGGTCCCCAGGCCTTGTTGCTGGTGAACTCGGCCAGATACCCGGGGATCCCTGGTATGACACCCGCGTGCGCCGCCTTGACATAGAAGTAGAGCGGACGGGATACCGGGTACTTGCCGTCGGCGATGTCATCAAAGGTCGGAACGACGCCGTCGATGGCATTGCCTTTGATCTTGTCGGCGTTCTGGTCAAGGAAGCTGAAGCCGAAGATGCCCAGTGCACTCGGATTCGCCTGCAGCTTCTGCACGATCAGGTTGTCGTTCTCGCCCGCCTCGATATAGGCACCGTCCTCTCGGACGGTGTGACAGACAGACTTGTAGGCAGACTTGTCGGCTTTCTTAAGCGCCTTGATCCAGTCGAACGATTTGCAGCCGCCCTCCATGGCCAGTTCTACGAACGCATCGCGCGTGCCGGAAGTCGGGGGTGGTCCGAGGACTTCGATCTTGACAGCCGGCAGTTCCGGATTGACGTCTTTCCATGTCTTGTACGGATTGGCGATCATGGAGTCCACACCCGTGGCAGCATCGTTTGGCACAGTCTTGGCCAGCGCCAGGAAAATGTCCCTTCTGGTCAATTGGTAGGCAGGGGCTTTCTTGTCATTAGCCATCACGATGCCGTCGTAGCCGATCTTGATCTCAACGACATCCTTGACGCCGTGGCTCGCGCAAAGCTCGACTTCGGAGGCCTTGATCCGCCGCGACGAGTTGGTCACGTCCGGGTGTTCGACGCCGACTCCGGCGCAGAACAGCTTCAGGCCGCCACCTGAACCAGTAGACTCGATTTTGGGTGTCTTGAACGCGGTGCTGCGGCCGAAGTTCTCGGCCACCACCGTGGCGAACGGGTAAACCGTGGAGGACCCTACGATGAATATGTAGTCGCGTGCGGACTGAGCACCGACCGAACCGCTGATTGCCAGCGTTGCGACGGCTGCCGCTGCCAGGCCCTTTTTAATCACGATAGCCTCCGTTAGAGCTTGGTTCACTTCAAGGGCGGCAGGTTTGCCGCAAATTTACAGGCGATCCGGCAGAGCATATTCTCCGCCACTCCGTGCTTTATACGCACCGTTTGTTACGGAAATATGTCACGGGATTCTGGGTTTTCCAGTCTGCATGATCCCCTGATACACTCGGCAGCAGAGTTCAACTGGAACGGATGCCGTCCCCCATGGCCATAACACTGTTCGGTATTGCCTCATGCGATGCATGCCGGAAAGCCCGACGCTGGCTAGACGAACATGGACTGGAATATCGCTATCACGATATCCGGCGCGACGGGTTGCCCGTCACGGCCCTCAGGGAGTGGGTCCGCCGGGCCGGATGGGAGAATATACTCAACAAGCGCAGCGCCACCTGGCGCAAGGTCCCGGATGTGGACCGACAGATAGACACGGCCACCCAGGCGATAGCCCTGATGCGTGAGTTTCCAACACTGGTGAAGCGGCCGGTTCTGAGTTCCGGGGCGACACTGTTAGTCGGTTTCGACCCTGAATCGTATGCCGCTACCTTCCCGGAAGAGGCTAAGTGAGCGAGACGCTGCGGCTCGCCCGCGAACTGATCGCCCGATCTTCAGTCACTCCGGACGATGCCGGCTGTCAGGAGATCATCGCTGACCGCCTCCGCGACCTGGGTTTCGAAGTCGAGTCGATGCAGATCGGCGACGTAACCAATCTGTGGGCGCGGCGCGGGTCGGATACCCCGCTGCTCTGCCTCGCTGGTCATACGGACGTAGTACCTGTCGGGCACGAGGAAGAATGGACCCATCCGCCATTCGAGCCGACCGAGGATGGCGGGTGGCTCTACGGCCGGGGTAGCGCGGACATGAAGTCCGCGCTTGCTGCCATGCTGGTCGCCTGCGAGGAGTTCCTGCAGGCACGACCGGATCATCCGGGCTCGCTGGCTTTCCTGATCACCAGCGACGAGGAGGGCATCGCCGTCGACGGCACCCGGGCGGTCATCGAGTGCCTCGAAGATCGCGGTGAAAGTATCGACCTGTGCCTCATCGGCGAGCCTTCCTGCAACGAAATTCTGGGAGACACGGTCCGGGTGGGTCGGCGCGGCTCACTGAGCGCCGAGTTGACCGTGTTGGGCAAGCAGGGCCATGTGGCCTACGCGGACCTGGCACGGAATCCCCTGCACGACCTCGCCCCGGCACTGGCGGAACTCTCCCGGACCCGCTGGGACGAGGGTAACGATGCTTTCCCGCCAACCGGCTTCCAGGCGACGAACATCCAAGCAGGCACGGGCGCCATGAACGTGATCCCGGGCTCCTGCCAGGTACGCTTCAATCTGCGCTATTCGACTGAGCAGACGATGGCAGGACTGCAGGAGAAGGTGGAGAGCGTGCTGGACCGGCACGGCCTGGATTACCGGATCCAGTGGCGAGACGTCGGTCGACCATTCCTGACGGCACCCGGAGTCCTCACCGAGGCGATCAGAAGAGCCGTCGTCGAGGAACTCGGCGTCGAACCGGAGATGTCCACCGGTGGCGGCACCTCGGACGGACGATTCATCTCGCCCCACGGAGCCCAGGTAATAGAGTTCGGCTTGCTGAACGCCACGATCCACCAGGTAGATGAACGGACGCCGGTGGCGGACCTGGATCGGCTCAAAATCGTCTATCGTCGAGCGCTGGAACTGATCCTAGACGAGTGAGCCCTTCGCTGCCCGCCAGTTGATAACAAGCCCGAACACCCCTAGCGAGACCAGGCAGATGAGGACCCAGGTGGGCATACTGAATCCGAGGAAGCGCCAGACCACCTCTGCGCACTCTCCAGACCCTGCGAACACCATCGAGAGCGCTTCCGTCAGCGGAAAGACTTCCATGATGTAGTCGAGACCGGGGCCGCATTCGGGCACCTGGTCTGGCGGCAGGCTCTGCAGCCAGACGTGACGGCCAGAGACGACAGCGCCTGCAGCTGCCACGGAAGCGGTCACGATGCCCCAGAATCGCGCCCCGACTGGCCCGGCGTCATGGATCGCCGCCAGCAGGAACATGATCCCAAGCGAGATCACCGCGATGCGCTGCATGACACACAGCGGACAGGGTTCGAGCTTCAGGCCGTGCTGCGCGACCAGCGCGAAACCCATCATCGCCGCGCATGCCAGCGCCGCCGCCAGACAAAGCTGTCTACGGGTCACCCGCGTCCGGCCCTGAACGAGTTGGTTGTAGCTGACATCTCAGACATCGACCCCCGCTTCGGCGACGACCTGCTCGACGGATACGTGCCTGATATCCTTGCCGTGGACCATGTAGACCACGTACTCGCAGATATTCACTGCATGGTCGCCGATGCGCTCCAGTGCACGCGCCACCCACAGGGTATCCAGCACCCTTCGGATCGAGCGAGGGTCTTCCATCATCACAGTGATGCTCTGGCGCATGATAGCCTCATATTCGTCGTCGACATTGCTGTCCTCCTGGGCGATCGTCAGGGCTGCCTCGGCGTCGAGTCTGGCCAGCGCATCCAGCGCGTTGTGCAGCATCTCGCGCACCTGTCGTCCCAGGTGTTTGATCTCTTTGTAGCGATTCTCGGGACGCTCCTGCGCCGCGAGACGCGACGACAGGAAGCCGATTTTTTCCGCCTCATCGCCGATCCGCTCGAGGTCGGTGATGCTCTTGATCACGGCCATCACGAATCGCAAATCACTGGCCGTCGGCTGGCGCAACGCGATAACGCGACTGCATTCCTCGTCGATAGACACCTCGAGGTGATTCACCTGATAGTCGTCATGAGCCACCTTCTCGCCCAGTTCGCTGTCGCCCTTTACCAGGGCCCGCAGGGATCGCTTCAGCTGCCTCTCCACCAGGCCGCCCATCTCCAGCAATCTTGCCCTGATCGCCTCCAGTTCTTCGTTGAACTGGCGTGAATAATGGTGGGTCAGTTCTTCGGTTCCAGTCGTCATGCGATCTCCCGAGTCTCCTGCAATTGTATGTCGGTGCGCACTGCGCCGTCACTGCAAACGAAAAGGCGACCCCGGAGCCGGGACCGCCTTCGTTGATTCAAGTGGACGAGGGTCGACGTGAGGTCCATCGCAACACGGAACGCGATCGCGTTGGGCTCGTCATTGACGCGGTTGCCGTTGGCGTCGGTGAAGTTGCCGCTGGCATCATCGGCGTCGGTAGCAACGTAGTTCAGCATGAAGCGCAGATACGGGTTGACGTGTTGCAGAAATATGACGTCCGAAATGCCGGTCAGGAAGGTTTATACGGGGGTTCAGCATGATGCAGCCATGCAGTATCAGCTATGCGGCTGTAGTGCTCGCAGGCGACATGCGTTGCGACGACACAACGAACCTATTCGACGAGTCGGGACCTGGGGAAGTGACAGGTGAATAGGCTCCCCTTGCCGAGCTCACTCGTGACTTCCAGAGAGGCATCGTGTCGCTGGAGAACGTGCTTGACGATCGCGAGGCCTAGACCGGTCCCGCCGCGGGCCCGATCCCGTCCTTTATGGACCCGGTAGAAACGTTCCGTCAATCTCGGGAGGGCACTCTCGGGGATGCCGGCACCAGTGTCTTTGACGCTGAAATACCCGCCGTCATCGTCATCCCACCAGCGAATTTCGATAACGCCCTCCGGGGCCGAATACTTGACGGCGTTCTGGACCAGGTTCCAGAACGCAGAATACAACTCGGTTTCCGCGCCCCTGATTGCGGCCTCCGATTCCAGCTTCAGTTCGACCGCGCCTTCGCGCGGGCCGGCTGCCAAGGCGTCTTTCCTGACAAGGCATGCGAGACCACGGACATCCACGGGTTCGTCGTTGGTCGCTGATGAGGAAGCCTCGAGGCGGGACAGCGTCAGCAGATCCTCGATAAGGGATCGCATCCTTGCCGACTGCACGACCATTTCACGGATCGGCTCCTTCCAGCTATCCGGCTTTTCAGGATCCGCTTCCAGGTTGTCCAGATACCCGCTAATAACGGTCAGGGGAGAACGCAGTTCATGGGAAGCGTTACCAGCGAAGTCCTTGCGTATCTTTTCCAGACGTGCCTCCCGTGTGACGTCCTTTGCCAGCAGCAACTGCTGCCCGGTGCCATAGGGAATGATCCTGATCGTCAGCTTGATGCGACTATCGACAGGCGACCTCAATGACAGGGGCCGGTCAAATTGCTTGCGACGAAGATATTCAATGAAATCCGGATCGCGCAGCAGTAGATCTATCTTCTGACCCCGGTCCTTCTTGGCGATACCGAGAAAACGCTGGGCCACGTCGTTCCGCCAGGTGATCTCGTTCTTCGCGTTAAGCACCACGCTGGCATCGGGCAGCGCACTCGTGGATTTGCGGAACTCTTTCAAGAGACGGTTGAGACGTTTCTTGCGGTCCCGGTTTAGCTGCCGGATACGATGGAATTCCGCGTAGATCTGGCCCCAGACGCCGATCGCCTTGCGCGGCCGGGTTCCTTCGCGGAGCCGCAGCCAGCGGTCGAGCCGATAGACATGATAAAGGTTCCAGGCAAGGTAGCCGGCCAGTACACCTATGACCCAGAGTTCCGGCTGGCCGAATACGAGTCCGGCGGCGACGGCGACGCCGACTGCGGCCAGCAGCCTGACGATGACCAGGCCCCAGGCCGACCGGGACATCAGCCCGTCTGGGTGGAGAAACGGTAGCCCGCGCCCCTCACCGTCTGGATGAATCTGTCGTAGCCTTTTGGCTCGAGCGCTTTGCGTAGCCGGCGGATGTGTACGTCGACCGTGCGCTCCTCCACATAGACGTTGCCGCCCCAGACGCGGTCGAGCAGCTGGCTGCGACTATAGACCCGTTCCCGGTGGGCCATGAAGAAGCTCAGCAACCGGAACTCGGTAGGCCCGAGGGATACATCGACATCATCCGCACGCACGCGGTGACTGGAGGGATCAAGAATCAGGCCTTCGGCGACGAGCTGCCCCTCGTCGTCGCCATTGGTGCGGCGCAGGACGGCGTTGATCCTCGCGAGCAACTCCCGCGGGGAAAACGGCTTGGTGACGTAGTCATCCGCGCCTCCCTCGAGACCGCGAATCTTGTCTTCTTCCTCGGCTTTGGCGGTCAACATGATGACCGGCATCTCGCGCGCATCGGACTGCTTCTTCATCCAGCGTGTCAGTTCCAGACCGCTGGCGTCGGGTAGCATCCAATCCACCAGCATGAGATCCGGGAAGTGATCGGCGACGCAGGCTCGCGCGGTCGCGCAGTCCGGCGCCTCCAGGACCTCGAAACCCGCCCGTTTGAGGCCGAAGGCGATCATGTCGCGGATAGGCTTTTCGTCCTCGACGATAAGAATCTGCTTGCTGCCCATGGTGCAACCCGATTGTAACCTGCGCGAAATTAGATCAGGGATTTGTTGCACTTTGGTGACGGCCGGCTCTACCGGCCGCCTTTCCAGGCAACCGACTCCCGCAGGTAAACGGGTAACGCCTCGTGCGCCGGCACGCCCCCGCCGTCAGAAAACAATCGGCAACCCGTGGCCAGGAGGTCGCGCGCCAGGGGCAGAACTGCGGGTTCGACTCTGTCGACAACCCCCTCCATGGCCTGGCCGAGAGACGGGAACTCCTGCCATCCTGAACCCGCGCCCGTCCATGCATTTCCATCGGGCACGGGGATCGCACCCGGCTCAGTCAGCCGTTCCTGGCCCAGGCCCTGAGCAACGCCTCCGGCATCGACGCAGAAGAGTCCCCAGTAACACTCGTCCATGCGGGCATCGACAGCGACCGCGATCCGCGTCGCACCGGTCTGCCGCCAGCACGAGACAGCGTGCCCGGCGAGCGTAGAGACCGGTACAACCGGGAGATCCGCCCCGAATGCCAGACCCTGGGTCACAGCCGTCGCAATCCGCACCCCGGTAAAAGAGCCGGGGCCGCAGCCGAACACCAGCACATCGAGATCCGGTAACTCAAGCGCCGACTCCCGCAGACACTCGTAGACCATCTCCAGGACAAGGGCGGCATGGACCCGCGGCTCACTGGAGGACCGCTCCGCAAGCGTCCCACCCGACTGCAGCGCAACGGAACATGCGTCAGTCGCGGTCTCGATGGCAAGCAACTTCATGCTGTGGCCTCGATAGTGTCAGCGCCGAAAAAGGTCAGGACGTCTTCGAGACGCCGGGTCACGGGCATCGCCGGAAGGCTACCGAGGAAAACTCTTCCGTAGCTGCGGCCGACGACGCGAGGATCGCAGATGACCACGACGCCACGGTCATCGTGATCGCGGATGAGGCGTCCCACACCCTGCTTCAGGGCAATGACCGCCTGGGGCAACTGGTAGTCGGGGAATGGGTTGCCGCCGGCAGCCCTGATCGCGTCAAGCCGCGCGCTCATCAACGGGTCCCCTGGAGAA